>JACPNK010000001.1 GCA_016185525.1 Candidatus Yanofskyibacteriota bacterium | reverse complement strand
TCTGCCAGCCGGCCTGACTCTGTCTGCGGGCGGAGTAATCTCCGGCAAACCAACCACAGCCGGCACCGCCACTTTTACCGTCAGAGTTGAAGACTCATCCTCACCCAAACTTTCGGCAACAAAGAGTTTGAGCATTGTAACGACGGCTACTTCTGCAACTTTGGCTTGTATGTTTCACGGAGTTAATTACAGTACTTTCAATCTTTGCAGTGAGCAGAGAAGACCGGGGGGTTGCGGCAACTCAACATGCGCTCAATATCTTTCTTCTATAAATAAGTATGCCGGAGGAGCGGCCACGGTGGATGTGTTAAAAACTTTTTTGGTTATTGAGTCGGATTGTAATATTAAGGCGAGTACAACTTCTTCTTACGGACTAATGCAGCTTCGGCCGGAAACAGCAGGCGATTTTACAAGAAACTGCGGTATGGGCGCGCAAGCGTCTTGTACGGCGGCTGGCGGTACTTGGTCGGGTTCAAGTTCAGCTGTGGGCCGTTGCAATGTGACTGGAAGCTGGCTGACAAACCCAGCCAATGCCGACAAAAGTATTTGTCTTGGAGCCGCATATATAAGATCGCTGGCGGCTGGTACTTGTGGACCGGAACCGCGTAATCTATACGCCGGTTACAATGCTGGTGCCGGCAACTGTGCTCCAAGTAGAGACTGCGGAAATGAACAGAGTTGTGGAGGTGGAGTCAAAAAGAAGTGGGAGTGTCCTTACGACAATCCTGAACATACGGTTTGCAATGTGGGATTACCGCTGGGGGAACTAGGATTGTGGCAAACTAAACAGGGGGCTACCTATGTAAATTATTGTATAAATAATTTAGGATTCTAATATATGAATTTGGCAAATTTAAAAAACGTAATTTTACCGATGCTGATAATTTTGGCGCTGATGAGTCCAAGCTCTTTTTCAAGGGCTGACTCTTTGCCGCCGGCGGAAGAGTTTCCTTTCGTTTATCTTTTTCATCTTTATTATGACAACGGCCGGTTACTTGCCGATAAAGATTTTGAATTTAAGTATGACCTTATTGCCGACCAGTTTGTCCAGCCACAGTTAAATACCGCCACGCCTTACAGGGGCGAAGTTGTCGGTGTGTCGGGTGGTATCATTGGAGGTTTTAATTTTGAACCGGAGGTTGTCGAAGGCAAGATATCAGTTAGGGGACCGCATTTCAGCAACGCGGAAAAAGTTAACTTTTATAATGACAAAGGCGAATTGTTATTGACTATCCAGGTATCTGAAAGTTCCGTTTGCAATGAAGACGGAATCTGTAACGCCGATATCGGAGAAAGCAGTCAAAACTGTCCAAGTGACTGCAAAGTTGCGCCAACCAAAACCCCCAAAACCCAGCCGTCGCTTTTGGGCAGGATATTTTCACTTACGAATCTGCTTGGTTTAGCAGCCGTCATTATTTTAATCTCCTTGTTTCGCTGGTTAAGAAATAGAAAAAATGAAACTTATCCTCAAGTTTAAAAAAGTTGTTTATATAATTTTTATTGTCAGCCTGTTTTTATTTGGCAGCTCTTCTTATGCGGAGGAAGAAGTAACTTTGGATGCCTCTTATCTTGAGGGTCCGCTTGCCGGACAAGTTCCCGAAGGAGGGCTAGAGCCGCAAGTTAAAGTTTTTTTGACTGCCGGTTTCTCTGGTTCTGCGGATCTTTGTCAAAGCGGTTACAAACTTTTTCACACGATGGCTCACGCCAAAAACGGCGACTTAAGTCAGAGAGAATATCTGGCCAAGGGAGAGGGAGATGACGTAGAATTTGAGTTTAATTCCGGACCGTCTGGCCAAAAAAATATTTACTGGCCGGTATTCTTTTGCTGGAGCAGTAGTTTGCCGGAAGTAGCTCTCGGCACGGCAAAACAATGGACTAGTTCTGAAAGATTTGACCAGGATACGGTTGGTGGCAGGTGCAACTTGTCCAATCCGAGCTGGAGCTCAACTTCAGTTAAGGTGGGAGAAGATGTGGACATATCAGTTGACGGCACTCTTGGATGTAAAGGCCGAGACTTTACATTTGAACTTTGGCGGGGAGGCAGGGCTCTTTTCAGCAGGATAGAGACGACTATAAATGCCACTTTTCCAACCCAAGGCAGTGGGCCTTTTACTGTGATTAAAAGATGGAAGGTGACTAGCGACAATAATTATCTTTTCAAAGCCAGAGTGCCTGACCCCAATGGCGATCTAGCGGTTTCCGGTGAGATATCTCCGGGTAAGGGCGGCGGCGGAGGCGCATCAGAAGAAAAGTCTACTTTGATTGAATTTAAGAATCCTTTGGCGGCCGAAGATTTTAAAGAACTTATTGACGCCCTATTGTCCTGGATTTTTTGGCTTTCTATACCGATTGCTGTTATCATGATTATCTATTCAGGCATTCAGATTCTTCTTTCCGGAGGCGATCCGGCCAAAGTTACCAAGGGAAAAAAGATTCTGCTTTGGGCGGTAGTCGGTCTGGCAGTCATTTTTATCGGCCAAGGCTTTATTGCCTTAATTGAGAGCATACTTAATTTAGGAAAATAGCTAGAAAATTGACCTAATTTTTAATTAACCTAATTGACCTAGACAAACCCCAATGACCCAACGATTAAATTTTTTAGGTATTTAGATATTAGTTATTATTTAGGTTAATTAGAGAAATTAGAATAATTAGAAATTTAAAAGAAGATTAGGTTACAACATGTTGACTAACTCCAAAAAAAGAAACCTGTTTTTGCTTCTGCTTGCTTTTGTTGGTGTCTGGTTTTTATTTGGAAGCGGTGATGTTTTGGCTGTGGCAAAATTCGGCGAATCTTGTTCCGGGAAGGGAAGCTGTCAAGCTGGACTGCAGTGTTTCGGCAATACTTGCGTGGAGTGTTACAATTCCACGATTTGTAATGACCGGGACGGCGGCAGGTGCAACGACGGCGTTTGCGTATCTCCCGGCGGCAACGGCGTCGGCAAGCTTTGCGCTTCAAACGACCAGTGTGTTTCCGGTGTTTGTGACAGTAATACAAGCATCTGTCGTGGTGGTTCAAGTTCTACAACCAAAACGAACGAGGCTGACGAGGACAACCCTTTAGGCGGTTTTCCGGGTGAAGATTTGAGTTTTCAGGATGTAAACCAGATTGTTATCGGTTTGGCTTGCTGGCTGGCCAGGACAGCTTCACTATTGGCCGCGATTTTTGTAATTTGGGCCGGATTGAAGTTTGTAACAGCAGGAGGTGACCCCAAGAAATACCAAAGCGCAAAGGACAACTTTAAAGCCGTCTTGCTTGGCATTTTGGTTATTTACGGGGTCTATGTTATAATTGCTACCGTAGCTAACGCAGTGGGGATAAGAGATTTTTCATTTATCCCACTAGTGTGTTAATAAAGTTGAAAGTTTGTAAAGTTTGTCAAGTTCGTAAAGTAGAAAACTGAACTTTATGAACTTTATGACTTTATAAACTTGATGAACTTATGAAAGGGGGTGTCTATGAATAGAGTGAAATCTTCTATGAAATATATTGTTCCGGCTTTGGGTTTTTTGCTTCCGGTAATTGCTTTGGCTGCTTTGACAAACCCTTCTCCAGTTTTGGGTGGCCAGCCGATTACGCTGACTGAAATTGAGAAGTTGATTAACGGTATCGCTAGATTTTTGATCATAATTTCAATTGTTATCGCGGTTATATTTATAGTTTACGGCGGTATCAGATGGATTGCCGCTGGAAGTAACGAAGAGGCGGTTGGCAAAGCGAAAACAATCGTCTGGAATGGTATTATCGGCGCCTTGGTTGTTTTAGCTGTCGGAGTTATCCTTCAGACATTGGCGGGTGTGGTTACCAGAACATTCTTTGGCAGTTTTAGAACATAACCCCAGCTTTAAAAAAAACACTAAACCCCTCTTCAAAAGAGGGGTTTAGTGTTGTATATTAAGTTTATCTTTTGTGTGTGTTTAATGCGGGCATGGTGAAATGGCAAACACACTAGCTTTAGGAGCTAGCGGACGCAAGTCCATGGGGGTTCAAGTCCTCCTGCCCGCACCAAATGTAACTTTGTCGGAATTGACTACTCCAAAGGATTTTTTTCAAGGGGAAAGAGAGAGGGGGATTTATAGGTTGATCTGAAAATATCTTCTTTGACTGAACCGTCCGGCAGAGTTATTTTTCTGGTTAAAACGGTTTTCATTGAACCGTCAGGCTTTTGTTCTAAGATATTCGGGCCGTCAATCTCAACTTTTCTGTCATTTTCTGATCCGTAAATTTCAAAAGACAATTTCGTCTCCTCTATTTTGTTTTGAATCAGAATGTTGTTTGGGGTGTCGTTTTTGAATTTTAAGTCTATTACGCCGGGATAAATGGTGGCATCAAATCCTTGCGGATTGTAATATTTCACGGGCAGGGAGTGGCCTCTTCTTTCTAAAATTGGCAGACCGGCGGCCATAACCGCGCGAAATAAAGTAGTTGACACTTGGCAGATGCCTCCGCCGAACTCCGGTCTTAACTTTCCGCTCTTTACAACCAGTTCGGGGAGATAGCCATTTTTGCCGTCCACTTCTCCCAAAGCGGAGTTAAAGGAAAACTCTTCTCCCGGCTTTAAAAGGAGGCCATAGAATTTTGCCGATCCGGTTTTAATGTTGTGTATTCGGCTGGATGAAGAACCTTTAAAGTCTGACTCCCCACGGCCCAATAGAGTTGTTATGCCCAGTCTTTCCAATGAGGCAGATGTGATTTGCGGTTGAATCTCATCAATCACCAGAAATACTGACAGTTTGCCTTCGGCCAAACTTTTGGCTGTTTGAGACACAGATTTTTCTACGTTTAACTGTCTGCCGTTTTGAGGCAGAGAGAATTCTTTGATTCTGACCTCTTTTTCCGAAAATTCCAGTTTGGCATCTATGGGAGCTTGATTGATGGCCGGAGCAAGAGCTTTTATAGAATCACTCAATTTTTCAAAGTTGAGGCGCAAACTTTCTTTTGCGTGGTAGTTGCGATAATATCCGATTATTAAATCGGATAAGTTGATGCGCGTGCTTTGTTGGTCTTCCCAAGACAAAATTAACTCTTCTGACTCTAAGGAGCTGATAATAGAGGCAAATTTATCATTTGCGTTGGTCTTGGTGTTGTAATTTTTCTTTAGTTCTTCCTCGGTTACTTTTTTGAAAGTAATCAAAGAAACCTGTCCAATCAAAAAAGAAACAGCGATTATGGGAACTAAAAATTTATACTGCACAAAAGTTCTGGTTCTGCCGCCTACCTTCTAAGAATTGGCAGGCGGATAGTTAAGAGACCGTTTTTTATGGAGGCCCTCGCTTTATCTACGTCTATGTCAACCGGCAGTATAATTGATCTTGAAAAAGAACCCCAATAAAGTTCTTGGTGAAAATAGTCTGACTGTTTTATTTTTTCTGTTTTCGTCCTTGAGCCTTTGATGGTAACCATGTCTTTGGCTATGGAAATGTCCATATCTTTGCCGTCAATACCGCCAATCGTTGACTGAATAATTATCTCATCTTCATTCTGATAGACATCAACGGTTAGCTGGCCTTCGTCGGCGGGTTTGGTTTTGTCGGATTTGTTTTTTGAAGCCGTTAGTTCGGCCAAGGTTTCATCAAGTTCCGTGAACATATGATTATTATAACAAAGAGATTTTAATACTCAACTTTTAACTCTGCCGGCATTGGCGAGGAAATCATTCGGTTTCTTATTTTATGAAATAAAGTTTGAATCAAGCCCGCGAATATGACCAGCAATAAAAGAGATAAAACAATTCCCCAAAGGTCGTTTTGGTAAGAGAAGAGAAAAATATTAAAGACGAAGTGGAATATGCTGGCTAAAATAATGCCCATAGCGATAAGTTTTTTTTGGTGTTCACGGTAAAACCAGGAAATTGCCAGGAAGTAACCCGTTAAAGCTCCGGCTAAGGCGTGCAACAGTGTCGCGCCAACTGATCTCAACATCCAAAGCTGCAAAGCACCTTCCAGTCCTTCCGGAATTGATCTGAAAAGTATCAATATATTTTCTATGGCGGCAAAACCTAGCGAGGCGGTAATCATGTAAATCATGGCATCAATTGGTTCGTCAAACTCCGGGTTGTTTAAGACTATAAACTTTACGGCCAAGAATTTAACGATTTCTTCAACAAAAGCGGCCCACAAAAAGAAGTGAGTAGACTGGAAAGAGAAGACGTTGGAAAGAGAGGGGAAGCTTTCACCCAGTCCTACAAAAATCCATTGCAGACCGACAGCAATAGGTGCTACGATAATTCCCATCAAAAAAGTTCTTGTTACTAAGTATCTCGGCTCGGGATGGATATCCTTTTTAATGAAAATGCTTAGCCAAACAAGGCTTGGCAAAATGCCGAGTACTGTCAAGGAAAACGCCCCTATAATAGACATATACATCTATTATAACTTATCTATGGGCCACTTCTCAACTAGGAGCAGTTGTTTTTCTTTAAGCCAAGGCAGTTGGCCATATATTTCTTCGGTAACGAAAGGCATAAAAGGGTGGAGGAGTTTGAGCGAAGTTAAAAGCAGATAGGCCAGAGTGTCTTTGGTTTCTTGATCGTCTTTATTTTTAGTTTCTTCAATAAACTTATCGGCAATTTCATGCCAGACAAAATGGTAAAGCCGGTTAGCGGCTTCAGCGAAATCATAACTTTCGATACTTTCAGTCGTAAGCTTGGCAATCTCCCGCATTTTTCTTGAAATCTCGTTGTCAGGAGTTTTTTCTTGCTGTTCGTAGTTTTCTCCAAGTTTGATCAGGGTGTATCTGGCGACATTCCAAAGTTTATTGGCAAACTTTTTGCCCATCACCAGCAAGTCTTCGCCAAAACGCAGGTCCTGCAGGCCGGTTGCCTGTGAAGTCAGGCCAAAGCGAAGAGCATCGGTGCCATATTTTTCTATAAGCTCAAGCGGGTTAATGCCGGTGCCAAGGGATTTAGACATTCTTTTGCCGTCTTTGGTTAAGACCGTTGCGTGAATGTAAACATCTTTGAAAGGCGCTTCACCGGTAAATTCCAGACCCGAAAAAATCATTCTAACTTGCCACAAAAAAAGTATGCCTCGGTCTGAAGTTATAAAATCAGTGGGATAGTACTCTTGGAAATCATCAGGTTTACCTGCCGAAGCTTTAGCGGAGGCGGGCCAACCGAGTGTGGCAAAAGGCCATAACGCTGAAGAAAACCATGTGTCCAAAACATCTTCTTCGCCGTCAATTGGTATTTTATGCCCCCACCAAAGTTGGCGGGAAATGTTCCAGTCGCGTATGTTTTTAAGCCAGGTTTCATAAGGACCAGCCCATCGCTCGGGATGTATTTTAACTCTTCCCTCTCTGACTGCTTTCAAGGCCATTTCCGCCAAATCTTTCATTTTCAGGAACCACTGTTTAGACGGCAGGGGTTCAATAACAGAGTTGCATCGGTCGCAACGGCCGACATTGTGTTCATATTCTTCAACTTTTTCAATTAAACCAAGCGCTTGCAGGTCTTCAACAATTTTTTCTCTAACCTGCGAAGTTTTTAAACCCTGATAACGGATGCCGGCATTTTCATTCATTCTTCCTTGTTCGTTTATAATTTTTATTGATTTCAAATTGTGGCGCTGGCCGATCTCAAAGTCAGTAATATCGTGAGCTGGCGTAACTTTAATTATGCCAGTACCGAATTTAGGATCTACGCTCTCATCTGCCACTACCAAAATCTTGATTTTATTTTTTTGAGGCGGCTGGTCGTTGGGAATTAAGTTGTCTACGGATTCAATCTCTAATTCTTTGCCGATGTAATTTTTGTAACGTCCGTCTTCCGGATGTACAGCCAGTGCGGTGTCTCCGAGTTTTGTCTCCGGTCTGGTCGTAGCCAAAGTGAAAGGACCGTATTTTATATAGTAAAGTTTGCTTTTCTCGGCAATATAGTTTACCTCCAAGTCAGAGATTGCCGTGGCACACCTTACGCACCAGTTAATCACTCTTTCTCCCTGATAAATCCAGCCCTTTTTATGGTAGTGCAAAAATGCTGTCTTGACGGCCTCTTGGTATTCCGGGTCCATAGTGAATTTGGTGCGTGACCAATCAAGAGACAAACCTAATTTTTTAAGCTGTTCCAAAATGGCATTGCCGTATTTTTCTTTCCACTGCCACATCCTTTCCAAAAATTTTTCTCTGCCTAAATCGTGGCGGTTAAGCCCTTCTTTTGCCAGTTGTTTTTCAACGACATTTTGGGCGGCGATACCGGCATGATCGGTGCCGGGCAGCCAGAGAGTTCTGTAGCCCTGCATTCTTTTCATGCGGACAATTATATCCTGCAGAGTAAGTTCCAGGGCATGGCCCATATGCAGTTCTCCGGTGATATTTGGCGGAGCGATGCAGGTTACAAACTTTTTTTCTGGTTTGCCCGCCGTAGCTTTAGCGGAGGAGGGACTGAAAAAACCCGACTCCAGCCAGAGTTTGTAAATTTTATCCTCAACATCTTTTGGGTTGTAAGCTTTAGGGCTTTCCATTTGTTTATTTTAACCCAAATTTAGGTTAGCATCCACTTTAACCGACCCCTGTTTTGCGTTTTTCTTTTTCATATAACCTGCTAAAGCAATCATAGCAGCATTGTCGGAAGTATAAGTCATGTCTGGTTTGAAAAATTTAACATTGTTGAGTTCTGCGCTTATTTTTTTCTCAAGTTTTTCTCTTAGTGACTTATTTGCCGAAACTCCGCCGGAAAGCATTACCGATTTTACTTTGTATTTTTCCCCAGCCTTAATCGTTTTTGAAATTAAAACATCTATTGCCGCTTCCTGAAACTCATAACAAATTTGGTTTACGATTTTCGGGCTTAGTTTTTCCTGCCCGTCCGGCAGGCGGGTAAACTCTCTCGTCTTGTACAAAACAGCGGTCTTCAAACCCGAAAAACTAAAGTTAAAGTCTTTTGAGTTTATCATTGGTCTGGGAAATTTAATTTTATAACTTGACGAACTTTCAACTTTAAACTTTGTTGCGCGTAGCGCAACAGCCGGTCCGCCAGGATAGCCCAGGCCTAACATGCGGGCAACTTTGTCAAAGGCTTCGCCCACAGCGTCATCCAAAGTTTCACCAATTATTTTATACCTCCCATGACCCTTCATTAAAACAAGTTCCGTGTGTCCTCCGGAAACAATTAAGTTTAATGCCGGAAAAATTTTGTCATTTGTCATTTGGGTTTTGGATTTTTCTCCAGTTGGTCTCAACCAGTTGGAGTAGATGTGGCCCTCTAAATGGTTTACTCCAGTAATTGGTTTTTTAAATCTTTTTGCCAACTCATTGGCAAAGTTTACTCCACGCCACAAAGAAGGCGCTAGTCCCGGTCCTTTGGTAACGGCAATTAAGTCAATATCCTCAATTTTTATTTTGGCTTCTTTAAGCGCCAGCTTTAAAACTTTGGGTAAATTTTTTTCATGTTCCCGCGCCGCCAAAGACGGAAAAACACCCCCATATTTTGCATGGAGTTTAACTTGAGAGGAAACAACATTACTTTTAACTTTTACCCTGTCAAATAACCACTTTGTGGTTCCCCCATCGGGGGATTTGACAGGGTGAACTTCTAAAACCGCTACCGCGGTGTCATCGCAAGATGTCTCAATACCAAGAATAAGCATTGTAGGAGAATATCATTTTCAGCAATTTTTACCAGTTTTTGACTTTACAGGTTAACATATGCTAACCTGTAAACATGAATAAACTATTGTCCACATTAGAAGTTGCAAAGATTCTTAGAATCAGTAGGGTTGCTGTTTTTAAGAAGATTAAAAGTGGTGAGATTAAAGCCGAGAAAGTTGGCAGAAACTATGTTGTATCGAAAGACGAAGTATTGAAAGCACTCGGTCTTACTATAGGTGAAAAAAGCAAGACAAAAATTGATGATATCGTTAAGAGGGGAGTTAAAGAATATGGAGATGTGTTTAAAAAACTTGGTAAGGAATGAGAAAATCTAAACAAATTCTTGGAAGAAGGAATTCTTTGATTTTCGCGAGGTTTTAAAGTAAAATTCTAAAGTTATGGCGCCATCGTCTATCGGTTAGGACATGTGATTTTCAATCACAGAAGAGGGGTTCGACTCCCCTTGGCGCTGCAAGCCTGTTAGATAGTGGACACTATAACTTTTCAGTGATTAAATATTTAAATATGGATTTAAAAGAATTACAAAAATGGGTTAAAGAAGACTGGGACAAATTTTCTAAGGAAAAACCAGACCCTCATCTTCAGCTGATATATTTGTTTGAAGAGTTGGGAGAAGTGGCAGAATCAATAAGAAAATTGAGTGGCAACAAAGAAAGAAAAGAAATGGAGGCGGATTTGGAAGGAGAAATTGGCGATGTTTTGATTGCCATAACCACAATAGCAAATCACTATAATGTCGATCTAAGTTCGGCTATAGAAAAGACAAAAGAGAAGATTATTGATAGACATAGTAAAGAATTATGAAAACTAGAAAAGAAGATGTAGATTGGGAAAAAGAATACAAAATAGCAGAGGGAAAACTTTGGGAACAAAAAGCCCACACTTATTCACGACTTGCTACTGGATATGTAAAAAATGGCAAAGTTTTGGATATCGGTTCGGGGGAAGGATATGACTGCTTTTACTTTGCTCAAAAAGGATATGATGCACTGGGTATAGATATTTCAAAAACAGTAATTAAAAAGATGTTGGATCGAGCGGGAAAATATAGTTTGAAGCTAAAAGGACTAGCGAAGGATATAACAAAATCTAAAATCGGAGGTAAATATAACATAATAGTTAGTTATGGCGTTTTTCAGTTTTTAGGCAGTAATTTTTTAGAATTTATTGATGATCTTAAAAATAAAACTTTACCAGGAGGCATCAATTCTTTTTATATTTTTGGCAACAAAGGAGATTTTTATAAACTAGCAAAACATAGATTTTATTTTCCCTCGGAGAAAACATTAAAGGAGCTATATTCGGATTGGAAAATCGTAAAATTTAGTAAGAAAAATACAAAACTTTTAATTCGTGGCGACAAAGGTGAGGTCTTGCATAATTTAATGTTTAAGCTTTTAGCTAGAAAAATAGGTTAATGATGTATCCAGATCCAGTATTAATAACGGATTTTGTGTAAAATAATCGTAAATACTGGTCATCAAAGTTTTCCAGTGTTCTCGATTGGCCCCGCCAACGAAGTTCACCATATTTTACAATCACTTTTTTAAGCAGGGTCTTGGGTATTAGAATATAGATTAGTTAAATGAATAAATCTAAGTTATTAATATTTGAAGGTATAGCTTCTTCTGGGAAAACAACTATCGTAAAAGAGCTGACGAATAAACTCAAAGAGAATTCTTCTGTTGAAATAATTGGTGAGGGTGAAACTCTGATGCCATTGGTAGATAACATCTCAAAAAAAACCGCTCTAAAGTTTCTGAAAGAATTTCTTGACTCAAGAGTTAAAAAGATTAAAACATCAGTAGTAATCATTGACAGATTTCATTTCACCCACGCTTTTAGGACAAAAAGTTCTGTTAATGATTTTAAAAGCATAGAAGGTTATTTACTAGAACACTACCAACCCTTTATCATTTTATTAAAAATGGACGAGAGTAAAATACAAGAAAGGATAGAACATGCTAGGATTCTTAGGGGAGAACAGTGGGTTAAAGGAAAATCTGGAACTCTAGAAGAAAAGATAGAGTACTATACAAACCAACAAAGATATTTACTTGAACTCTCTCGGGAATCAAAATTAAAGACCGTAGTGGTTGATACAACAGTAATGAATTGGACAGAGTTGGCAGATGATATTGTTAGTAATATCTTGTTGTAGTTATATTCCACTTTACCAATTCCTAACTATGGCGAACGGAGAATACCCAGTTAAGCTCATTAAATGGGTTCTAACGTCGTCCAATGCACCCTGCGGATATTTGACAAATCTATATAAAAAGAGTATAATTAAAGTATAAGATATAGCACCTTAATAGCATTACTTGCGAATCCAGCCATAGCTATAAGACCCTGAATTCTCGGAGTTTTAAGGGACAGGTTGCTCCACCACGCCATTTATAGAAATCTATATCCATTTTTTGATAGAACTTTTATATTCGACTCCTACTCTTGCAGGCTAAACAAGGGAACGCATAAATCCATAAATAGGTTTCAGAGTTTTGCCTATAAGGTTTCTAAAAACCACACCCAAACAGCTTGGATACTAAAATGCGACATTAGAAAGTTTTTTGATAATATCGATCACGAGATACTTTTAGCAATTTTAGGCCGATACATTAAAAACCAGGATATTCTATGGCTGCTTGATGGGGTTATCGATAGTTTTAGTTCAAATCGGCTTGGCATCGGTTTGCCGCTTGGCAATCTTACCTCCCAGCTGCTAGTTAATATCTATATGAATGAGTTTGACCAGTTTGTTAAGCATAAAATAAAAACGAAGTACTATATTCGTTACGCTGATGACTTTGTGATATTGTTTGAAGATAAAAAATGGCTTGAGAAGATACTTCCAAAAATCAGTGAGTTTTTACAGAGCAAACTCGGCCTTAAACTGCACGCAGACAAGGTATCAATTAAAACCTTAGCCTCGGGCGTTGATTTTCTCGGTTGGGTGCACTTCCCAGACTACAGGTCTGTGCGGACAACAACAAAAAAGAGGATGCTCCGTGGTGTTCAAAGAAACAGAAAGAAGGATGAGAGCATTCAGTCATATCTCGGGTTATTAAGCCACGGCAATGCGAAGGGATTAGAGTGGAAAATAGGGGAGTTGGTTTATGGAAATAGTGAGTAGTAGATTTACCAACTCCTAACAACGGCGAACGGAGAATACCCATTTAACTGCATTAAATGGGTTCTAATGTCGTCCAATGCGCCCTGCCGAGTATAAAAAGCAAGCCAAGTAGATGAGTGATTGTCTTAGAATTTGAATTATTTATGTTTTCCTGAAATCAGCATTCCTTGACCCCCAAAGAGAATGGAAAACTTTGATCAAAAAACAGCAGAAATGCCGGTTTTTTGTTGGGCTTGCTATTACCTTAAGATACGATATAATATAAGCACGTTCGTAAACAACCAAAATGGCAGCTATGCCACTGGCTCAATGCCTAAAAATAGCAAAGGAGACACAATGAAATTCTCGAGTTTTCTCTTGGTTGTGGGTATTTTTGCAATTTTTAGTTTTATTCTTCAGGGTCAGGTAGAAAAGCTGACTGCCATACAAGAATTACAACTTCGAGGTTATGAACAAATTACCGTTGTTGATCGTGTGAGGTTTGCGGCACAGTTTAGGACCGATTGTAGTTTCCCTGAGTACGCACAACTGACATTTAATGCAAAACACAGAGGAATAGAACAAGCAGAAACTGTCTCGGTGTGTATCAGTTTATGGGGTGACCCAACGATTCATGTTCCTTGATGTTGTGAGGAGAACTAAGTTCTGTGGCGGTGCGATTATATCAAATCCGCTTTTTAATTGGCAAAAACCATGTTAAATTAAATTTGCCAACATGCCAGTATTACCATCATTTTATAGCTGATATTCAAAAATCGGCATAATTACTGGATTTCTAATAAAATAATCATAGATTTCATTGAACAAAGTTTCCCAATGTTCTCTATTGTCCCTGCATTTTTAGTAAGCCAATGTTTATGCTACTTTTTGAAGTGATGTTAAAGAGACGTTAGAACTCTTTGGATAATTAAATTAAACTATGGAAGTTGAACTTGAGGCAAAATTTCTTGATATTGATAAGGAAGTCCTTAGGAAAAAGTTAAAAGAAGTAGGGGCTAAGCTTATTTACCCAGAACGCTTAATGAAGCGTAATGTTTTTGATTATCCAGATGAACGGCTTGAAAAAGAGGGTGCTTGGGTTCGTGTAAGAGACGAAGGTGATAATAAAATAACGCTTAGCTATAAAAGATTAGTTGATAGAACCTTACAGGGCACCAAAGAAATAACTCTTGATGTGGCTGATTTTGACACAATGACCAATTTTCTTTTAGCGATAGGATTGAAGCAGGATGCCTATCAGGAAACCAAGCGTGAGAAGTGGGAACTGGACGGTTCAGAAATAACTATTGATACCTGGCCCTGGATACCAACTTTTGTTGAGATAGAGTCGTCAACAGAAAATGGGTTAACGGATATAGCAAAAGATTTGGGATTTGATTGGTCTCAAGCGATGCATGGAAGCGTAGAAACCGCTTATCAAAAGTATTATGATGTTACAGAACAAGAAATTGATGGCTGGGAGTCAATAACTTTTGTTCCTGTGCCCGATTGGTTGGAAGTTAAAAGGAAAAAACTATAAAAATAATTACCAACTCCTAACTATGGTGAACGGAGAATACCCAGTTAATTGTATTAAATGGGTTCTAATGTCGTCCAATGCGCTCTGCCGAGTATAAAAAGCGAGCCAAGTAAATGAGTGATTGTCTTAGAATTTGAATTATTTATGTTTTCCTGAAATCAGCATTCCTTGACCCCCAAAGAGAATGGAAAACTTTGATCAAAAAACAGCAGAAATGCTGATGTTTTTGTTGCCCTTGACACAGATTACTATTAATGATAAGTTACTAACGTTATTTACTGTACTTTACAAAGGGAGAAAGTCGATGAAAAGCACAGCAGTTGAGACCGTTTTGCACATGGATGATTTCACGAAATACTTTGAAACAAAGCGTCTTGGGAGACTTTATTTTCCGAATGGGAGATGCTATACACACTACGAACTCAGTCAGAATGACCCATTTTTCATTCGTCTCGACGATCTATACAAGCTCGTAACGGGGTGGAGGGTCAACCATACTCTAGTTCCGCTTGGTGACATTGTTGCGGTTATCGCATTCGGATCCGCAGTTCGTCATCCTAAGGATATTCCTTATTCACGAAGAAAGTATTTCCTATTTGGACCTATGGTCACAGGCGTTTATCAGGAAGAAATTCAACCGAGAGATGCTGATTTCCTCATAATAACTGGAGGGAATTTAATGCCCGAGTCTGTACTTGAGCCAGATCTAGTTCATGATAATTATGGTGGTGCGTATGTAGCAAAAGGTGGAATCCATCTTGTGAATCGTGGCATCAGCCAACTTCTAAATGGAGTTAGAGCGAATGACACTGTGAGCGCTTCTGCTTTGCGAGAAGGAGTCCCGATTTTTTTCAACGGGCGACTTGACAGTGTGGTGACACAAGCTGGTGTTACCAAGACTACACCACGGAAGATTTTCTGGGACGAAAACAGGGAGGGGTACCTTACTGGTCGAATTGTTTGATATTATGGGATTACGAAAGTAATCCCTTTTGTTTTAATAAATATCGTTAAAATCTAGTATTAAGGTAGGATTTTGTATAAAATACCCATAGATTCTACCTAATAAAGTTTTCCCCTCCTTCGCGTAAAGCTATGGAGTGCACTGCAATGTTCTCTACTGTGTCCGTCCGAATCCTCCTTCGAAGCGAAAGAGGATTCGCCCTGCAAATGGGAAAGTTTTATAATAAGTGGTTATATAATCTTTAATTATGAAAGAATTGATTTCCTCACTTGAAAGAGTATCTAAGGCCCAGGTTTTAGATGCCTATAAAAAGTTTGTAGAAAGAGGGATTACCAGTCCCGACGATTTAGACTTGAATGATCCCGAGGTTGTTGAAGCAAACAACTTGTTTTATAAGTGGCAGGATCAAGAAGATTCTGATGACGAAAGAGTTAATTTTGAAAAAACCAAGCTCTATGTTGATGCCGGTTTTAATGACCCTAATTATCTCGGAGATGTCCTGGATTGGCTTATACAAGACGCTGATAATATTGAAAAGGAACCTGTTGATCCAGCTCGTGTTCAGCTTCGCAACGATATGGCTCGAGAAATTAAAAAGATTCGCGGTTTACTAAAGAAGTCTCAATAGGATTTTGACCAATAGGCGGGCGGTGTTCATGATTCGCACTGCTAAAATAAAATCCGCTTGACAGCGGATTTTATTTTGCGGTCTCGACTATTTTTTTGAAGACTTCCGGTTCGTGTTGGGCGAGGTCAGCGAGGATTTTGCGGTCTAGTTCTATTTTGGATTTTGTGAGGCGGTTTATGAATTGGCTGTATGATATGCCGTTTTCTTTGGCTCCGGCGTTTATTTTAATTTGCCAGAGTCTGCGGAAATTGCTTTTCTTTTTCCTGCGGTCGGCAAACTGAAACGACCAAGCGTGAAGCAAAGCTTCTTTGGCTTGGCGATACTTGGTGCTTCTGGTCCACATAAAACCCTTTGCGTGTTTCAGCAGATTTTTTCTTCTTTTGTTTGCGGTTGTTCCTCTTTTGACTCGCGGCATAAAATAAAATGACTGACTTAAGAATACGGAAGAATCGTTCTTATGTCTTTTTCATCATTTGCGGTTAACTGTTTATAGCCCCTTTTGCTTCGAGTTTCTTCTCCCGTGTCTCTGGCGTTGAAATGGTTTTGGTGCACTGTTCTGTGCATGATTTTTTTCTTACCAATTTTGAATCTCTTCAGGGCTGATTTATTTGTTTTTAGTTTCATAGAATTTGTCATTTCTCAGGACGAATCATTAAGGTAAAACCGGTTGGGGTTGATTTGATAGCTTCTTCCATTATGTGTGGTTGAGTGATATAGCTTAGGAAAAAATTTAGTTTTTCTCGCGCCATACTCCGGAAAGCCTTTTCTCTTCCGCGGAGAAAAATCTCAAGCCTGACTTTATTGTTTTTTTCTAAAAATTTATCGGCCAGACTGGATTTAACCCTCAAATCGTGTTCTCCAGTTTTTAGGCCGATTCTGACTGTTTTTGTCTCCTGCGAACCAGTTTTCTTGCTTTTAACACCTTTACCACCTTTTTCTTTTTGATACATATATTTACCATAATCCATGATTTTGGCAATAGGTGGGCTGGTTTGCGGGTTTATTTCTATCAGGTCCAGGTCTTTTTCGTGAGCTATTTTTAAGGCTGCTGGGGTATCTAAAATGCCGAGCTGTTCGCCTTTTTCGTCTATAACCCGCAGTTGCGGAGCTTTGATCTGAAGGTTGGCTCTTGGTTTTTTCTCTTGCTGTGGTTTTTTAGTCCAGAATCCTTTATGCATTTTGAGATGCTGACATATTTTTTATTTAACTTCAATCCGTGCAGGGTCTTTGGGGACGTACTGTGCCTAAGCCATTTTCTAAATCCAGATAAACAAAGATAAAGTTGGTCGTATATTCCCCTCTGCCAAAGTAGCCAGCTTCGCCGGCGCTTTGTGTTATGTTTTGCCATGCCGGATAGAATCTGGGGTGCGATGGGTCAAGACGAAGTGTTGCTTTGGTGGTGGTGTGAGGCGTGATTGAAAAAGTGCCGAGTCCGCCTATGTACATTCCCATATTTGGCGGCGCAAAGCCGGAACCAACCAAACAAATTTCAGCATCAGTTTGGGGACCGATGCGATCCAGTATCTCTCCTGCCTGTTGATAGTCCCGGAAGCTGACAACTAATGGTGTGCTTGGAGTAATACTGGACCAATCAGGAATTTTCGGGTCTTTGGTCTTTGTTGTCGTAGTTGTTGTGCTGGATTCATTGAGCAGAGTGGTGGTAGAACTGCCGTTGTCTTTGTGGTCTATCTTGGTTACATCATTTCCTTTTAGGTTTGGTAAGCCAAGGTTTCCTCCTACCAAGTCCGGGTTAATAGTATTCAGGATTAGATAAGAAGAAAAAAGCAGGACAATACCCAAGACGGCATTGGATATTTTTTTCATGGCATCACCAGTCTTGGAGGTATTGCCGGCCGCAGTCAAATACATCCAGCCGGCGTAAATTATCTGCACAAAAGCAACTATGCCTACCACAGTTAAACTCCAGGAATAAATTCCGGAAACGCACTCGCCCAAATTGGCGCTGTCTTGGCAGGGGAGAGTAAGAACCGCAAAAGATGCGGGGAGCTGTAAAAAAGGTTCTTTTAGTTTCATTAACTTGATTATATCAGTTTTGTCTTTTCACAAAAATTAACCTGTTGGTAACTTCGGTTTGCCGGTATGGTTTCACTAAGCTAAAATTAAAATAATGAAATACATCCCGTATATTGTTTTAGTTTTGTTTGTTGCTTTGTCCGTTACTGCTGTTTTTAATTCTGACTTTGAACCAAGTCAGGCAGTTTTTGTTGATGGCGAGGCTAATATCTTTGACAGCGTTCTTTCGTGGTTTGGCGTAGTAGATTTTAACAAAGGTTCGGCTGCTAGTTGTACAAGTGTGCGGCCAACGGACTTCATTCTTTCTTATGATGATCTGGCACGCCGCATGTATGGCGGCAGGTCGTATAGTCAAATTGATCCTTCCGCTCAAGAGATTGTACGGAATTATTTTCCTAGCCAAAACCAGCAAGGACAGTATGAAACTGCCCGCAATTCCTATTTACAGTGTGTGGCTGGCAGGTCGTCCGGTGGTGGGGGATGTGTGTCTCCGCGTGCCGCAGATTTTACCGGTCCTCCTAATGCCGGAGACCCGGAACCAAATGCTGTCCGCAATACCAGCACCAATGCCCAGGGTGTTAGCTGGGAGACAGCCCGCAGTACTTACTTTCAGTGTTTGGCTAGAAGCCAGCAGACCAACCAGACAACTACCACTGTTTTTACAGGTGCTCCACGAGTAACCTTGTCAGGAAAGATAACTGATTCTAGCGGTATACCGCTGGTAAACGTGGAGATTTTTGACAACAATCGGGTGGCGGGTGTCGCTAGCGAAGACAATACCATTAACGAGGGCCAAGGCACTCTCAAAATCGGTGAGACTAACAATTCTGGAGAAGTTATTTTTGACCAAGAATTTGTGGATTTTTTGAAAAACGTTTTTCCGGGCAGTTACGATGAGTTTTTTGCCAACGGGGGAGTCAGGCGGTATGATAAAGTTGAGGTAAGCAACGGCCGTCGTGTTGTTACTTTATTCGGCAACGTTTCGGGTATTCCTGGCGGACTTACGGCCCGTTACGAATACCAAGGCCCAGAGGGTCTTATTACTAAAACCAAAGAAATTACAGTAAGCAATGGCTTGATGGATTTTTATGTTCAAATGGTAAGTGGCGAGGTTGGGGGTTCAGAAGATCTAATTTGCGGTTTGGTCTGGAATGATCCAAAAACTGACGACGGAGACGGTATCCGCCGTATCGGAGAGCATTCCAATGTAAGAATTTTGCTTTCAGGTTTTTCGCCCAACCAGACAGTTGTTATCAAAAACACCAATCTTAACAATAGTGAAACAAGATCAGCGCCGGTAACAGTAAATGCTCAAGGCGGTTTTGACGTCTATGACCAGACCACAATCAGAAGGGACGAGTACAAAGTGGGAACATATAAAACCGAGATAGTGGATTCTAATCAAAATGTTCTGGCCGAGTGTGATGGTGGTTTTATCATTAAGGCGCCGATTGTAACCAAAAGGCCCAAGATCAAAAGTTTCTCTCCTTTGGCCGGGAAAATTGGCGATACCATAGTTTTGAAGGGCAGTAATTTTTCTCTGGACGAAAATAAAGTTTGGCTAGATGAAAATTATTCCGGCCCTTTGGAGTCTGATAACGGCAGTATTATTGAATTTAGCATTGAAAGTTTTTCAAATCTTTTTTTCGCAGAGAACTCATTTGCGTTCAGAGTCGGGGTTGAGAACAACGGCGGTGTGATATCAAAACCCGCTTCCAATTGGCTGACAATTTATCAAGAAGGAGAAGAAAATCCTTTGACCATTGAATCTGTCTCACCTTTTTCCTTTAAAGCCGGCAGAGTCGCAAGTTTGAGTGTGGCGGGTAAAAATTTGTCAACCATTAAAGAAGTTAATGTTTCCAGCGGCGACCTCAACTTGGTTGAGAATAGTTTAAGAGTTACTAATTTAGGCAGACAGAGAAACAGGGTCCGGTTTAAACTGAATGTAGATCCAAATACTGAACCCGGTTTTTATGACGTTGTTTTATCGGACGGAGCGGACGTTAATCGGACGATAGGTTTTAAAATAGAGATTCTGCCGGTTCGCGTAACTCAAGAATCAATTTTAAACAGGGTCCTGTCCCGGTTTGGGATAAAAGTTCAGTTAGAAAAAGGATTTGCCGGAGAGCCATAATTCCCGGCATCTTAACAGTGCTTTAAATCACAAAACCGCCATAACGGCGGTTTTGTTTTGTGGTGTGGAGATGGGGGTATTGAAACCCCGTCTAGAAATTAAGTCAGTCAGAGACTACAGAGTTAGTTCGCTTTTCTAATTGTCCGGGTAGAAGCAAACGAAATAACCAGACAATTGTCTTGGTTAATTTCATTGACAGCCCTCAAGACTGTGGACTGCCAATATATCTCGCTAATGACGCCTTGTCCCTCTAGCGAGAATTGAGGGCAAAACGGCTCAAGCTATATTAAGCGTAAGCGAGTGCGTAATTTTGATTGGCACTTCTTATTTGATTGGTGATTGAGAAGGTAACAATCGTCCTTCCCCTGCCTCTAAATGAACTTTATCTCCATCGAAACTTACATCCCCGAGATTGACCTGATTATACTTCTATGTTAGATTGTTGTCAATGTTTTTTAAAAAATAAAAGAGGTCTTATTTAAGTATGACAAAATCAGAGCTGGAAAAAATTTACAGGAAGGTGGCAGAAGAAATTGGTTTTAAAAAAGATCCCGTCCGTGAAGGTTGGATGCCAAAACTTGGTCCGAACGATTACAGGTGCAAAATTGTCCACGGCTTTACTAAAAAAGGGCCGGTAACTCTTACTGTCGGGCCAAAAGGGGCGGTAGGTATGGAAGCTCTAAAGTTGGCCGGAGATTACGCTTTAGTGGAAAAAAAGACCCAACCATGTATTACTCTTCCTCAAGTCTGGGATCTGGGAAATTACAGTGACCGGTCTTGGGTGGCTAGAGAAAGAGTTGAGGGTTCAAGACCGTTATTTTTTTGCGATTATTCTATGTGGGCCGAAAAACGTAAAGTTGCCGAGTTGTACTGGAACACGGTAAAGATTTTTTCTGACGTGAAAAGCGAAAAACGTGCAGTCGATGGTTTCGAGTATTTTATCAGGGAAAGGTTAGACAGGTGGATCGAGATAGGTAGAGATTCCAGGGGCAGAAAAAATGAACAAAAGCAAAAAATCTTTAGAAATGTCGCCGACGAGGTCTTCAGTTTTGTTTTTTATGAAACGGATATTGGCAAGAGAATTGCTTATTTGGAAATGGAGCTTTTTTTCAGAAACTTCGGCAATACGGATATTGTGTTACAAGACGACAAATTTTATATGCCGTCTCCTAATATAGCTTTTTTCCCGCAATTTTACGGAGCCGCATATTTTGTCTGGAATGTCCTAATGTACAGCTATGACAGGAGGCATCTGGACATTCTGGTTGACGTTGAACACTGGCGGCGGGCTTTTATGGAAAAATGCCGCAACGAAAAGACAAGAGAAGTCTTTGGCAAAGCTTTCTATGTTTTGTTGCTTGAGAGAGTTTTTGGAGCTTTACTGGTAGATATTCCCCGTGGCAGAAGTCCGCTTGGCACAAGACATGAGAGAGATGAGGTCAAAGCCGGGAAATCTGAAGAGATGTTCGTTGCGGTTTTGAAATATCTTTTGGAAAAATTGCCGACTTTGGTAGAAAACAAGCCTTTTGAAGAGAACATAAAAAAGTTAGACAAACTTTTAACTTAACTCCCGTCTTATTTTTCTTTCTTCTTCTTTTTTCTTTATGCTTTCCCGCTTGTCGTATTTCTTTTTTCCGCGGGCAAGGCCGATTTCCAGTTTAATTAAGTTCTTTTTTTCGTAAAGTTTAAGCGGCACGATAGACAGTCCCGCTTCCTGTGATTTTTCAAAGAGGTAATTTACCTCTTTTTTCTTTAGTAAAAGTTTTCTGGTTCTTTGAGGGTCGTAGTCGGGAGAAGTGTTATTTTGTTGGTATGGCGAAATTGTGGCGCCAATAAGCCAAGCTTCCGCATTTAAAATTTTTACGAAAGCGCCTCGGATTGAAACCTTGCCATTTTTGACTGATTTAACCTCCTGTCCGGACAAAACTAAGCCGGCCTCAAAAGTTTCAAGGACGTTGTAGTCAAAGTATGCTTTGGGGTTAGTTGCAAAAGACATTTGTTTTTATTATA
This sequence comes from Candidatus Yanofskyibacteriota bacterium, assembly GCA_016185525.1. GTDB lineage: Bacteria > Patescibacteriota > Minisyncoccia > 2-02-FULL-40-12 > IGHO2-12-FULL-4 > JACPNK01. Next base: position 23,705 of record JACPNK010000001.1, on the reverse strand, counting down.
AATGTTTTAGTTCTTTTGCAAAAACAAGGGGGGCGTATGATTTCCTTGCGCGAAGTCCCTCTTAGCGGGGACGACTGGGTTGATTGGACTTTTAAGCAGTTCGTTTTTTTTCTAAGAAGAGAAACCCTGGCTATTAAAAGAAAAAAGAGGCTTTTAGATCCGGACAATCCGCACAGGAGAGTTATTCGGGGGTTAATGCAACCCCAGGTTGGACCGGGTGGGCACGGTATAGAGATTACTATTAATTCTTCTAAGAGCATCCACTGTAGCCGCGACGAAGAAGCAGAAACCCTTATTCACGAGTTGAGCCATGTTGTTTTTTGGAAAACATGGGAGCGTTTTATCGGGCAAGCCGAAAATATCTTGGTCGGTAGGTTTACTCAAGAACAAAAAGACTTTTTAAAATCTTTTTTGCCTCGTAGTGAGAGTAAGGATTAAAGTTAAATTCCGCTGGTGGCGGGATTTTTTATTTTCTCTCCTCCAGTGTCAATTTTGTCTTGTGAGTTTCGTCTTTACGGAAATAGGCAAGGTTAACTTCATCACCGGCTTTCAAAAGCTGTATCATGTCGCCGAGGTCATTTTTTTCATCCAGTTTTTTGCCGTTTATTTCTAAAATCACATCGTTTTCTTTCAGGCCGGCTTTGTCGGCTGGAGAGTTTTTGACTATGGCGTGGCTGCCGGGGATGTGGTCTTGGGCAATAAGAGCTCCGCAATCAACCGGCAACTTGTATCTTCTTTGAATATCTTTGTTAAGCATGATGTAGCGGAGACCGATATATGGCCGGATAATTCTGCCAAATTTACGCAGGTCGTCTAAGTCTCTTTTAGCCCACTCTACGGGGATGGAAAAGCCGATATTTTGGGCGCCGAAAATTACGGCGGTATTAATTCCCACCACCTCGCCCTCTGTATTTATCAACGGTCCGCCGGAGTTGCCTTGGTTGATGGCAACGTCGGTTTGGATCACTCCGCGCAGTTCTTCCACTTGAGGCTGGCCTTCGTTTTCAGCTCCGCCCATAGCGGCAGAAATTTTTCTGGCTAATCCGGAAACTATTCCTTTGGAAACCGTGTTAGAGAAAAGACCCAAGGCGTTGCCAATGGCCAATACTGTCTGACCGGGTTCAATCTTAGCGTTTGAGAGTTTTACCGTCGGTAGTTCTTTGGCGTCTATTTTTAATATGGCTATGTCGTTGACCGGGTCCCGGCTCAAGATTTTAGCGGGGTATTCCTTTTCGTCGTTTGTGACGACTGTATATTCAGCTTCCGTATCAATCACAACATGTTTGTTTGTTAAAATGATTCCGTCAGAATCTACTATAAATCCGGAACCGCCGCCGATTTTTATTTTTTGGCTTTCTTCCTCGTCGCTTTTAATTTCAGGATTGCGGCCGCCGAACAAAAAAGGGCTTAAGCCGGGCCCAAAAGGGCCAAGCGCCATTTCTTTGACTTGAGCCAAGCTTTTACTGACGCCAATGCTGACCACAGCCGGCGTAACCTTCTTTACAATTTCAATTGTTTGTTTTTCTTCAGATTGCATATTTGTGTGATGGTTTGGCAAATCTTGATTTTTGAAGACGCATCTTTACCCCCACTCACAGGTATTCCTGTGATGGTTCTTGTATAATTTGGTAACATCTTTGTTTCTAGCGGCGAGGAGCGGGGTCTGGATTCTTATCCAGAATCCACAATCTGATACGAGCGAAGTTTTCCTCGCTGGGGAAAACGAGCGTTCGGAGAAAAGCAAGATTTGTCAAACAATACAAACTATCCAGTATTTTACCAGTTTAAAAGTTAAAAGCAAAATGATATGATTTTGAGGTTATGGTTAAGCTGGAAATAAAAAAGAAATTGGGCGGAGAGGTGTCTTTTGCGCCGGTTGGATTTGGCGATTATTCAAGCAATCTGCCCCTTGTTTTAGCGGGGGAGAAGCAGGCAAGCCCCATGAGTGCGGGCGAGGAAATTTTGTCGGATTTGAAAAAAGACAAAAAATTCAGCAAGCTTTTTTCTAAAATTGAACTGGCCAAGCCGGGGTTTATCAATTTTTATTTGGCTGACGAAGTTTTGCGCGAAGAACTGCAGGAAGTTTTAAAAAAAGGAGAAAAGTACGGTTCGGCGAAAAATGGCAAAGGTAGAAAAATTAACATAGAATTTGTTTCAGCCAATCCCACCGGTCCTCTCACTTTAGGCAACGGCCGTTCGGCGGCTTACGGCGAAAGTTTGGCAAGACTGCTTAACTTCCTTGGCCACAAAGTTACCAAAGAATATTTTTTAAACGACCTTGGCAGACAAGTGGCTCTGCTGGGTGAGTCTGTTGCTCGGAGATTTTTAGAGCTAAACGGCCGGCAAACGGATTATCCCGAAGAAATGTATCAGGGAGAATATATTTTAGATATTGCCAAAAAATTTAAAGAAGACGGCGCTTATCATGGTTCTTTGGATGACTTTGAGAGTTTGATTAAGTCGGCCCAAAAATATGCCGTTGAAAAAATTACCGCTTCTTTGAAAGACTCTCTCGCGCGCTTCGGAGTTAAGCACGATGTTTGGTTTCCGGAGAGCGAGCTGGAAAACCATGGCGAGATAGATAAGATTTTGCACGATTTCAATATTAATAATCTTTCTTATGAGAAAGATGGAGCTCTGTGGTTTAAATCTTCTGATTTTGGCTTGGACAGCGATGCGGTTATTAAAAAATCAAACGGCTTTACCACCTATCTTTTGTCGGACTTCGCTTATGCCAAGAACAAATTAAAAAGAGGTTTTGATAAGATGATATATATTCTTGGCGCCGATCACCACGCAGATGTGGCAAGGATAAAATCGGGCTTAAGGGCCATGAAACTGCCCGAAGAAAAATTTAGGTTCCTGCTCTATCAGCTGGTGACTTTGGTTGAAAAAGGGGAACAAGTGAGGATGTCCAAAAGGGCCGGCCGGTTTGTTACTTTGGACGAACTTGTTAAAGAAGTGCCGGCGGACGTGGTCAAATTTTTCTTTTTGGCTAAATCAATGGACAGCCATGTTGAGTTTGACTTGGACTTGGCAAAAGAAGAATCAAACAAAAATCCGGTTTATTACATTCAGTATGCTTTTGTCAGGATGCAGAGTATCTTGAGAAAAGCCAAAGGAATAGGTATAAAGACAGAAAAAAAACTTTCCAAGGTTTACCCTTGGAAAGAGGAGGAGGAAGAACTGGTGAAAGAGCTTATAAAATTTCCGGAAATTTTGGCGGAAACGGGGGAGAACTATCAGATTCACCATTTGACGGCTTATATTTTGGATTTGGCAGGCAAAATAAACCGTTTTTACGAAACCCAAAAAGTGATTGGCGCTGAAAAAGAGCTTGAAAAATTTAGGTTGACGCTGGTTCAGGCATCGGCTATTGTACTAAGAAATGGCTTAACTCTTCTCGGCATTTCTTTGCCCGAAAAGATGTAGTATGGCGACGACAAAAGCCCCCAAGGTGTCCATTGCTAAATCGCTTATCGTGTCTTCAACTTCGCCGAAAAAATCAATAGCGTTTAAAGAGCCGGCGGTCCATTTTGAAATTATAGAAATACCGTATTCCAAAAATTCCCAGAATACTCCCACGGCGACTCCGAAGCTTACCAAAAAAATGAGAGAACCGAATTTGGAAATGTTTTTCAGGTCTTTGGCGAAATAGTAGCGGGCAAACAGAGCAACGCCCAACCCTCCGGAGAAATGAAGGATGAAGTCAAAAAACCAGAATTTCAAATAGAAATCAAACACAAATCCAAAGACTATGTTAACAACGAGCAGGAAAACCAACAGCCAAAGTCCGGGATTTTTCAGCATTCGGCTATTTTAACAATTTTTAGGTAAAACACAATGTCAGACAATTTTGACTTTAAAAAAATAGAAGAAGAGGTAATGGACTTTTGGGAAAAGAACAAAGTTTTTGAACAGAGTCTAGAACGGCGGAAAAAGTCCAAGAGTTTCATTTTCTTTGAAGGTCCGCCGACGGCCAATGCCAAACCGGCAATACATCATCTGATTGGCCGTGTTTTTAAAGATGTTTTTTGCCGCTATAAAACAATGCGGGGCTTTTATGTTGAAAGAAAATCCGGCTGGGACACACATGGCCTGCCGGTGGAAATTGAGGTTGAGAAGTCTCTTAGCCTTAAATCAAAAAAAGAAATTGAAGAATATGGGATTGCCAAGTTTAACAGACAGGCCAAAGAGAGCGTCTGGAAGTATAAAGAAGAGTGGGAGCGTTTTACCAAGCGCATCGGTTTTTGGCTGGATTTGAAAAATCCCTATATCACTTACGATCCAAAATATATAGAAACCCTCTGGTGGATTTTGAAAAAAGTTTGGGATAAAAAAATGCTTTTCAAGGGACACAAAGTTGTGCCGTTTTGCACTCGCTGTGGCACGCCCTTGTCCAGCCACGAAGTAGCTCAAGGATACCGCACAATAACAGATAAGTCCGTTATTGTTAAGTTCAAAATTAAACCCGCCTGCCGGACGGGCAGGAGTTCAAAGTTAAAAATTTCGGAACCTATAACCTATAACCTAGAACCTAGAACCTATCTGCTTGCTTGGACGACAACACCGTGGACGCTTGCTGGGAATGTTGCTCTGGCTGTAAACAAGAGTATTTCGTATAGCGCCGTATTAATTGATGGTGTAGATGAACTTTTGATTGTTGCTACAGACTTGGTTGAAAAAGTTTTTGCCGGACATGCGGTCAAAACTTTAAGCATCTTTAAGGGTGACAGACTTCTGGGTCTGGAGTATGAGTCACTCTTTGATATTCCGAAATTAAAATCAGAAAAATCGTACAAAATTTATCCGGCTGATTTTGTTACCACCACTGACGGTACTGGCATAGTTCATACGGCGGTGATGTATGGTGAGGACGACTATAAATTGGGCAAGGAAGTTGGTTTGCCGACTAACCACACAGTTGATGAACAGGGTAAATTTGTTGGAGTTAGCAAAGAACTTGACGGCAAGTACGTAAAAGACAAAACAACTGAAGACTTGATACTCAAGGAGTTGGAGGCTAAAAATTTGGTTTTCAAAACTGAAAACTTTGAACACGACTATCCTTTTTGCTGGAGATGCGGCACGCCGCTTTTGTACTATGCCACTGATTCGTGGTTTATCGGGATGTCAAAATTGGAAAAGAAGCTGACAAGTAATAACAAAAAAGTAAATTGGCACCCCGGACATCTCAAAGAGGGCCGGTTTGGTGAGTGGTTGAGAGGGGTTAAAGACTGGGCGATTTCCAGAGAAAGATACTGGGGCACGCCACTGCCTATCTGGTTTTGTTATGACCAAAACCAGATAGGCAAAGTTCAAAGTTCAAAGTTCAAAGTTAAAAGTCAAGGAGGTTGCGGTAACATTTTGGTTGTCGGCTCTTTTGAAGATTTAGAGAAACACCGCTGGCGCAAGAAAAACAACTACTTTCTTATGCGCCACGGTTTTAGCACTAAGAATGCCGACAAAATAATAAACACCAGACTGGAAAACGACAAATATCCCCTCACCGATGAAGGAAGGAAAGACACCGAACGGGAGGCAAAAAAACTGAAGAAGGCAAAAATAGATTTTATTTACAGCTCTTACTTTTTGAGAGCCAAAGAAACGGCGGAAATTATAAACAAAGCGACAGACGCAAAAATATACTTTGACGAAAGGCTTAAGGAAATAAACCATGGAACGGTTTGCGAGGGCAAGAGCGAATCCTTTTGCTTGGCACAGCGCCCCAGACCTGTTACCGGTTTTGATTATAAATTTGGCGATGGTGAAAGCTGGAACGAAGTCCGGAGAAGAATGTTGGATTTTATTGCCGAAGTTGACAAAAAACACGAAGGCAAAAACATTTTGATTGTCAGCCATGGCGACCCGCTGGCGATGCTTAACGGCAGTTTATTTGGCTGGTCGGATGAAAAACTGCTTAAGGTGGTCAATGGTGAGCAAAGAGACTTGTATCCCAAAAAAGGAAAGTTTTACAAGGCGGAATTTAAAAATTTGCCTTGGGACGAAAACGGCTATATCAACCCCCATCGCCCATATATTGATGAAATATTTTTAAGTTGTCCCAAGTGCAAGAGTAAAATGCAGAGAGTTAAAGAAGTGGCAGACGTCTGGTTTGATTCGGGGGCTATGCCTTATGCCCAATGGCATTATCCTTTTGAAAATAAATCTGTTTTTAAAAAAAACTTTCCGGCCGACTTTATTGCTGAAGGAATAGACCAAACCCGCGGCTGGTTTTACACCTTACTAGCTGTTTCAACCCTGCTTGACAAAGGCCCGGCTTACAAAAATGTTTTATCTTATAGCCACGTTTTGGATGAAAAAGGGCAGAAGATGTCAAAGTCAAAAGGCAATGTGGTTGACCCGTGGATGGTGATGGACAAATTCGGCGTTGATGCTGTGCGCTGGTATTTTTACTCGGTAAACAACCCGGGCGAGTCCAACCTTTTTTCTTTAGATGAGGTGGCTTTGCGTTTGAGGGGTTTTGTCATGACTTTGTGGAACTCCTTCAGGTTTTTTGAATTGTATAATTTGGATAATAAAGATTTTCCGGTTAATTTTCATAAAAATCAGCCCAAATCTTTACTAGACCAGTGGATTCTTTCTCGTCTAAATCAAACTGTTGAAACGGCCACTTTGGCTATGGAAAGTTATGATCCGACAACAGCTACGCGCTCTATTGAAAGTTTTGTTGTGGAAGATTTTTCCAAATGGTGGTTAAGGAGGTCAAGGTCTAAATTCCAAAAACCGGAGTCAGAAGAGTCTCTCAAAGAATCTTTATCTTTGTTGAGATTTTTACTTTTGGAAATGTCAAAATTAATTGCGCCGTTCACGCCTTTTGTTGCGGAATATTTGCACAAAGAGTTGCATCGCGGCTCGAAAGCTGGTACCGACAGTGTCCATCTGCATGACTGGCCCAAGTCAAATAAAAAACTTATTAACCCGGATTTGGAAAAAGAAATGGACAAAGTAAGGCAAGCTGTTACTGCGGGGCTTGCCTTAAGAAAAGAGGCTAAGATCAAAGTTCGTCAGCCACTGCAACAACTATCTTCTTCGGTTGTTGCCGGACTTAAATTAGAATATATAAATTTGATTAAAGATGAAGTTAACGTGAAAGAGGTCGTTACGGGTCCAGACAAATTGGATCTGAATTTAGACGACGCCTTAATTTACGAAGGTTGGGCCAGAGAATTGATAAGGCAGATTCAGGACATGCGGAAAGAAGCTGGCTATGCTTTTAACGACAAAGTTTTAGCCCGGTGGCATACGGAAGACCGGGAGTTGAAGTCAGCCGTTGAACGCTGGGGGGATTTTATAAAAAACAACGCTTTGCTCAAAGGATTTTCACCGGGACAGCATGACGAAAGCAAACACTTTGATATTCAAAAAGAATTTGAACTGGCGCCGCAAAAGAAGATCTGGTTAGGAGTTAGGAGGTAACTTAACTAAAATTAACCTAATTAACCTAATTTCTAATTAGTCTAACCAACAACCAAGCACCAATAACCGAATGTTAAAAAACGTAAGTTTTTAGGTATTAGGATTTGGTAATTGGAATCTGATTAGGGTAATTAGGTCAATTAGAGCAATTAGAAATTTAGTATTCCTATGCTTTATCAAGGAATTGTTATAAAAAAAGTTGATAACGGAGAATACAATCAGCTGGTTAGTTTATATACCAAAGATTTTGGCAAGATAACCGCAGTGGCCAAGAGCATCAAGAAGCCAAACTCCAGGCAGGCTGCGCATTTGGACGTTTTAAATCTCGTTGATTTTTTGCTGGTCTTTGGCAAAAACTATCCGATTATCACCAGCGCCCAGAGCGTTGAAACTTTTGCCGGCATTAAATCGTCTTTTCCTAAATCTGCTGTGGCTATGTTTGCTTTGGAAGTATTCAACAACTTGGTTTACGATCATGAAAAAGATCCGGCTTTGTGGGGATTTTTCAACAGTTCGTTAAATCGTTTGAATGAAGGTGTTCTGAATTCTTCTGAAGTCAGCGGTTTTCTGGCTGAAATTCAAAAGGAACTAATCAGTCTGCTGGGTTATTCGCAAGAAGTTAAAGAGGAAGACATAAATCGTCTCTTAGATTCTCTTAGTTCAAGAAAATTCTTATCTCCAGAGTTAATTTTACAGTTTTCCTAAACGGCGTATTTAAGCTAAAATAATACAATGGATAATTTTCAAGTTACTCCTTTGTCCGGTTCTGTTATGAACCAAAAGTTTAAAAGCAAAAAAAGGTGGGCTAAATGGCTGTTTTTTTTCTCCGTCTTTTTGGTGGTGGTCGGGGCAATTTTCTTTTTTCTCGGCCGCTCTTCTTTTAGCGAGAGCAAAGTTGAATTTGATATTGAAGCTCCGGCGGAGATTTCTTCCGGTGAAGAAGTTGTTTATAAAGTTAAATATGCCAACCGCAACGAGATATCGCTTAGAGATTTGAAACTGGCTTTTTTCTATCCCGACGATTCCGTGGTAATTAAAAACGGGGTACGCAGGGAGTTTTTAACTGAAAACTTAAGGTTAGATGATCTTGGTCCGAATCAGGAGGCTGTCGTGGAATTTTCTGCCTATGTTGTCGGCAGTCGTGGAGATGTAAAAAAAGCTAAAGCCACATTGGTTTATTCTCCGGAAGGGGTGCAATCAACTTTCCAAAAAGAATCGGAGAGGGGGACAAATATTGCTACTCTTCCCGTATCTTTGACTTTAGTTTCGCCGCCCAATACAGTTTCCGGACAGGAGATAAGTTATATCTTGGATTACCGTAACGAGTCGCAAGAGGATTTAAGCGACCTTAAGCTGAAGTTTTCTTATCCCGACAGCTTTACTGTTACACGCTTGTCGCCCGCTCCTTCTCTGGCTAAAGACATCTGGGAAATAAAAAGGTTAAAACCCGATGAGGGCCAAAGAATCACTATCTCCGGTATTTTGCGTGGCGCAGAAAGGGAGAGTAAGCAAGTCTCGGTCATTTTGCAGAGAAAAGTTGACGGCATTTTTATTGATTACGAAAAAGCCGTCTCAACGACCACGATTTCCACGCCGCCGCTGGCCACCAAAATTCTGATTAACGGCAAAACCGAGCATACCGCCCAAATTGGCGAGGAACTTAATTATCAGATTAAATTTTCAAATAATACGGACGAGAATCTTTTGGGGCTGACTATTTCCGCAAAACTGGAGGGTTCAATGTTTGATTTTTCCAGCTTGCAAAGCGAGGGATTTTTTGATGGCGTCGCAAAAACAATTACCTGGAATGCTTCGGTCTCACCTCTTTTAAACAGACTGTCTTCCGGACAGGAGGGAGCCGTCAATTTCAGGTTGAAGCTGAAAGACAGCTTTCCCGGCGGCAGTCTGGGCGCGAAAAATTTTGTTGTAAAGGTAAGTTCCAGGACTGAAACAAGTACCGTCCCTTCCGGTTTTGACTTAGACCGCTTGGTTGCCGAGTCAGAAACAACAACCAAAGTCAGCTCTATCCCGGTTTTGGTTCAGTCGGGTTTGTATCGTGATCAGGATTTTGGGGCTACCGGACCAATGCCGCCCAAAGCAGGCAACAAAACTTTCTACACTATTGTTTGGGAAATTAGCAACTCTTCAAACGATTTTTCCAAAGTCAGGGTTAAAGGACTTTTGCCCGTCGGCGTTAACTGGGAAAACAAGACCAGAGTTAACGGCCAGCAAAGTTTGCCTGCCCTCAAATCAAACTCGCAGGAAGTTGTTTGGGATATAGGTTCACTGCCTTCGGGTCTGGGCGGACAGTTTCCTAAATATCAGGCTTGGTTTCAAGTTTCTTTTACGCCTTCCCAACTGAATGTCGGATCAGCGATTTCTTTATTAAAGAACATTTCTCTTGAGGGCGAGGACAGCTTTACCAGACAGGCAATTTTAGTTAAAGTAAACGATATAACCAGCAATGACTTGACTGATTTTCCGGGGCAAGGAAGCGTGGTTGAGTAATTATTATTCAAGCTTCGCAGATACAGCCTTTTCGGTACTTTCGCTGATTCCAGCCTGCCTGCCGGCAGGCAGGCGGCAGACTCACTCACTGTTCGCTCGGGTTGTGGAAGGAGTTAAAGAAACATTATACTCCTTCCAACCTAGCCAACCGCGAGCTCACAGTGACCTCAAAGGCTGTATCTGCTACGCTTTTTAGAATGTCATGACAAAAAACAACGATAATTTGCTTGAAAAAGTCGTCTCGCTTTGCAAGAGGCGGGGTTTTGTCTTTCCGGGCTCTGAAATTTACGGCGGGCTGGCCGGTTTTTGGGATTATGGGTCGCTGGGAGTTGAACTGAAAAACAATATTAAAAAAATATGGTGGCAGGACATGGTTTATCAAAGAGATGATGTTGTCGGTCTGGATGCGGCGATAATTATGAATCCGCAAACTTGGGAAGCTTCTGGCCACACAAAAAGTTTGGTTGACCCTTTGGTTGAGTGTAAAACTTGCCACAAAAGAGTCCGGGCTGACCAAGAGGATAAACTCAAAGAACACGAGAGCGAACACAAAGAGAAAGTGGAGTGGACCGAGCCCAAAACTTTCAATCTGCTTACCGAAGTCTATTTGGGGGCTACTGAACCGAAAGAAAAAACTTATCTGCGAGGCGAGATTACTCAAGGTGTTTTCGTAAACTTTGCCAATGTAGTTTCTTCAAGCCGAGTCAAGGTTTCTTTTGGCGTTGCTCAAATTGGCAAAGCCTTCCGCAACGAAATTACGCCGGGCAATTTTACTTTTCGCAGTCGGGAGTTTGAGCAGATGGAGTTAGAATATTTTGTTAAACCAGACGAAAAGTCAGCGGCAGAAACTTTTGACTACTGGAAAAACCAAAGACTTGATTGGTATAAAAAATTAGGCATTAAGTCGGAGAATTTGAGATTTAGAAAACATGCGGACAACGAACTGGCGCATTATGCTCGCATGGCTGAAGACATTGAATACAACTCGCCTTTCGGCTGGAAAGAATTTGAAGGTATTCATCATCGGGGCGACTGGGATTTGAGCCGGCACAACTTAAAATATAAAGACCCGGAAACCAACACAGAATACACTCCTTGGGTAATTGAAACTTCGGGCGGAGTGGACAGGGCAGCCTTGTTCTTTCTTCTAGACGCTTATTATGAAGACGAAGATAGAGTAGTGTTGAAACTGCATCCCAAACTCGCGCCATACCAAGCGGCGGTTTTTCCTTTAGTGGCCAATAAACCCGAGCTGGTTAAAAAAGCCAGAGAAGTTTTTGATGAATTAAAAAAAGACTTTCGTGTGGCGTGGGACGACAGGGGCAATATTGGCAAGAGATATTATAGCCAAGATGAAATAGGCACGCCTTTCTGTATAACTTTTGATTTTGACTCACTTGAAGACAAAAAAGTTACAGTGCGGGACAGAGACACAATGAAACAGGAGAGAGTTCCAATTGACAACTTACCTTCTTTTCTGTCAAAAAACCTCTGGACAAAAAAAGAAAATACCGTGTAATCATCCAAGAGTAAACCTTGGATTGGTGGAATAAAAAAACCGCACTTGCCTGAACCGATAGGTTTGTGCGGTTTTGTGTTGGAACAAATTATTTTTTGCCGGGGAGAACAGCGACGCTTAACTGATTCAGCATCAAAGTTTCTCCGGCTTTCATGTAGGTTTCGGTTTCGTCATTACTGACTTCAATGGCCGACCAGCCTTTGTAGGATGCCAGTCTGAAACCAAAACCTTTTGTGTTGTTGGAACCGCCGAAGTTATAAATAACCCGCCAGTTATTTATGGGCTCCCAAAGAGAGCTTTCTTCCCGGATAAATTCCGGGGCCCAGTAGAAGACCCTCCAGTAGCCTGGGTTGGACAAAAATTCTGTCCAAATTCCGAAGAGGTCGCGGAAATACTCTGTCCCGTCCGCCGGCAGGGCGAACGTGGCGGTGTAGCTTTGCCTCTCAAATGCGGCTTTCAGATTCCACATCCGATAGGCTTCGTCGCCTAGCTTTTCCCCGGAACAGAGCTTCCAGCCTGATTTGTCGGTTACCAGACTGCCTCGAGTAACCTCAACGGTAATATCCTTGCCATTCATGCTAGCTTGGGGAATCATCCCCAACGCTTGCAGGTTGGCAATTCCGTCTATCAGGATTCTCTGTCGGGGCAATACTTTCGGGTCAGAAGTTTTGCCGCCAAAACGTCCTTCCAGATTGTAGTCAGAGAAGTTAAGCCGAAGGCTTGCTTCTCCATCCACAACCTGGCCGACTGGAGGATAAGTTGTGCAGATGTTGTCCTGATAGACAATCCGACTTGAGAAAATGTTGTACTCAAGGTTGTAGCTTTTCGGATTGCCCGGACTATACAGAGTATTCCCTGCAAAAATTATCTGCATTGCTTCAGTCTGGTTCTGATCCACGCGGACGTGGTACCGCAGACCGACAACATTTGTCGGCGCTTGTCCCGGACCAAAGTCGGGGATAATCAGAGAGTTGCCGTTGCCTCTGGCACTGTTGGGAATGCTTCCCATAGCTACAACTCTGATGGTCATCGCGCCGAGCCAAAGGGTTTCTCTGTACCCGGGCTGTTCCGTAAAAATTTCGGTCAGAGTATAATCTCCAAGCGGGCAGTTGCTTGGCACAAGATTTATTTTTTGAGCCCCAATCTGCCAGTTGGGGACAACTATTTCCGGGCCGTTGTTAAACCTGACGACGACTCCGAAAACAGTATTGTCAGGAAGTTTACCCGTGACTCGGGAGACATAACTCCCTCCCTGCTCCACAAAGTAAACCCCATCCTCATATCCCGGAGTCAGAAAAGACACCGAGATGTTGGAGCGGCGAGCCCCGTGCACGCTTACCGGCGTCAGAGCCAGTAAGCTCAAAATCACAAGCATAATGACCTCGTAGGTCACTAATTTTAGTCTCATTTTCTTTCTCCCGCCCCGCTTAAGGGCTTTTTGTGTTGTTTTTTTAAGAGCTTTACTATACACTAATTATAACACAAAAACGGTATAAATGCAAAATGTGGATTACTTGCTTTAAAAAATATTATTTTATCGTGTTATAATCCTCCTATATGAATTATAAAACTCTCTCCATATTTCTCGGTGTTTGTGTAATCGTTCTTCTCTGGATCGTCATTGTTTCGCCGAAAAAACAGATCGGCTTGCAGAACAACACCGGCCAGCTTCCGGGCCAGGAGATAATTGATGATCTATCAAAGTCTTTTCCCAAGGAAGCACTTGTTGATGCCGAAGCCACAGAAGGCCCGCCAGCCATCAGGACAACCACCCAGGGTGACAGTTTGGTCAGAATCTTTTTAAGCAAGAAGTCGGTGAATCAATTGATGAGTGCTACTGAAGCTGCAATGAAAGGCGCGGACTGGTTTAGTGAATACAAATCCGAGAATGCCGCAAGTTATGTAAAGGGCGGCGCGCGCGTTTCCTTTAGTTTTACTACAAAAAGCGAAGGCACTGCTTTGCTTATTGAATACAATGCACGGATTGTGCCTGTCGATGCACAACAATGACAACGGTTTTATGATACGAAGAAAGCTTTTATTTTTTGCAATCAGTTCTCTTGTGGTAGGAATGCTTTTTGTGTTTGTGAGACCGGCAAAAGCAGGGTACTACAAAGATTTAGGGGGAGGAACATGTTCGGCGCCTGCTGGTTACTTGGACGGCTTAGATATCAACGATGCGTTGTATTTGACTCAAAGTTTGGCACAAGGCGGCTCGACGATCCTGCAATCAGTGAGTCCAAGCAGTCAGACCTCTTATACGTTGGCAACCTTTGATTGGACTGCCAGCTATGGCGGTTCTGAAGGCGGCTGTAGTTTTGATGTCGGCACTTCGATGACAGTTAATACTGTAATCTACCCGGACAATACGCGTCCAGGAACATATATATTTAGTAGAACGGCTATTATCAACAGCAATTCCAATTTGGTCTATACCCAAACTCTTCCGGATATTGAGATCACTGCAGCCGGTCAGGTCAGGAATGAGCCGTTTGTTCCTGGCTCAACGTGCTCGGGCGGATCTGTTGAGTATACGCAATACCCCGACGGAACCTGGTACTACACATGCAAACAACTTGAAGCAAGGACCGGGGTGGCCCAAACCCTGAACTGGCAGATCATCTGCGGCTTGAATACCCTTGATTCCTGGACCGTACAGTCCTGGCCAGTGGTTTCTCGGCCCCAGCCGAATTTCGCCGGGTGCCGGGTCTTTGACCCAACTATTCAACATTGGCTCTATTATTATCCCGGAGAACGCATATCCGGATCTCAAAGCATTACTTTCAACGCGCCCGGAACATATACCTATAGCGCTACGGCGAGAAATGAAGATGGCTCGGTTTCAGATTATGTGACTTTTTTGGTCACTGGTGATAGCACTACTACTACCAGTACAACTACCACCACCACTCCTGGTACTCTTCCCAACCCGACAGATTTAAGTTTCGAATGCAGTTCTAATAACAAAAAAGTCTCTGTCTTTTGGAAGCAAGTTGCCGGCGCCACTTCCTATCTTCTTAGAATCAACGACACAACCAACACATGCACCGGTATGGTAGACGGCTGGTATTGTTCTAACAGTACTGACCTGATGACCGAGACTACCGGAGGGAGCGGAGTAAATAAATCTTACAAAAATCATGACATTAATCCGAACACGCCATATACTTGGTGGATTCATTCCAAGAACTCTAGCGGTTATAGTTCTGGTGTTGCTGGTCCGTCTTTTACTTGCGGTTCTCCTCCTACCACGACTACTACTAGTACTACTACCACTTCTACTACCACCAGCACAACAACAACCACTCTGGCCCCAACTCTTGATGTTGCTCTTTCAGTCAATCCTTCTTCCGGTCCTGCTCCTCTGACATCAACTCTGACCGCCTCTGTTTTCGGTACCGCCACCGGTACTATCAACTACACTTTCTGGTGGAACTGCGCTTACACGGGAACAAGCGTTGCTACGGCAATTTCCCAGTGCGGCGATCCTGACGGTGTCGCGGGCAACATTAATGGCAACAAGTTTGACGGTATAAATGATAACCCAAAAAATTCAGTGCCTCATTCATATCCGGTCGGCACTTATACTGCCAAAGTTATCGTTGAAAGAGGCTCTTTAGCAAAAGAAGACAGGAAGACGGTTACTTCCACTAACGGTGATCCAGAAGTTTCTCTTAATATCTTTCCCGGAGATTACTGTTCCGGCGTAACCGCAACCGCAATTTGGCAATACTCCGACCCCAACGGTGACCCGCAGTCGGCTTATCAATTTCAGATAGATGAAGAGGGTAGTTCTTTTGGCAGTCCAGTTCTTGATACCGGTAAAATTCTTTCTTCCGGCAATAGTTATTCTACCGGTGCCGGTGTTTTGCAATTTAATGTGACTTACAAAGCTCGAGTGAAAGTGTGGGACAGCAACGACAGTGTCTCATCTTGGGGCGTGTCTGACTCTTGGAAAACGCCCAAGCACGCTTACCCTCAAGTTAACTTCATATGGAGTCCTTTATCTCCCAATGTCAACCAATCAGTTCAGTTTACAGACCAGACCACTTTTTCTGACAGCGGCGGCGGCTCAAGAAACTGGTCTTGGCTCTTTGGCGACGGCGGTTCTTCAAATAAGCAAAATCCTAAACATACCTATTCCGTTCTAAACAACTATAATGTTAATCTAATCGCTGAAGACAAAGACGGCTATACTTGTTCCAACACCAAGACCATCACAGTCAAAAAACCGGTGCCGTTCTGGAGGGAAGTAGCACCGAGGGAGTAAACCTCTTATCTCCTGAAATTTTTTCAAGGACTGCCCTTTTTAAAGATTTAAGGACAGTCCTTTTGTTTTTTATGGAAAATAATATAATTAAAGTAATGGTTAATCATTTTGATTTTCACACTTTTGGCAATGGCCTGCGCCTGATTATCGTGCCTATGGAGCATACCAAGACGATTACGGTTTTGGTCATGGTCGGAACCGGTTCTCGCTATGAATCCAAAGAGATAAACGGCATCTCGCATTTTTTGGAACACATGATGTTCAAAGGCACGGATAAGAGACCCAATGCTTTGGACATTTCACTGGAACTGGATGCTATAGGAGCAGAATATAATGCCTTTACTTCAAAAGAATATACCGGCTACTATGCCAAAGCCGCTATGGAGCATTTTGATTTTGTTTTAGAAATAATTTCCGATATTTTTCTAAACTCCAAGCTTGATCCAACTGAAGTTGAGAAAGAGAGAGGGGTGGTGATTCAGGAAATCAATATGAATTTTGACAACCCCATGAGGCACATCATGGATGTGCACGAAGGACTGCTTTATGGAGATCAGCCTCTGGGCTGGACGATTGCCGGACCAAAAGAAAATATCCTCAAAATGCCGGTAGAAAAATTTAGAGAATATTTTGATTCTCACTACTTTGCTCAAAACACGGTCGTGGCTATTGCCGGTAATGTTTCTTCAGAAAAGGCTAAGCAGGAGGTTGTTAAATATTTTGATAATATGAGACAGAGGGAAACATTGAAACCTGTACGGGTAATTATTGACCAAAAAGAACCGGCGCTAAAAATTTTTAATAAACAGACAGACCAGACACATGTTTTCTTGGGTGTCAGAGGTTATGATGTTTTTGACCCGAGAAGAGAAACTTTAAAAATTATGTCGGTTATTTTAGGCGGCGGTATGAGCTCAAGACTTTTCACAGAGGTACGTGAGAAAAGAGGTTTGGCGTATTATGTGGGCGCGGATGCCGATTTTTATATGGATACCGGAGATTTCAGCAGTTTTGCCGGACTTGAAGGCGAAAAACTAAAACCGGCTATTGAAGTTATTCTTGGAGAGTTTAGGAAACTTAAAGAAGAAAAAGTTTCGGAAAAAGAACTAAAAAAAGCCAAGGATTCTATCAAAGGAAGAATGGCAATCAGTTTTGAGTCCTCTGATGATTTAGCTTCTTTTTACGCCTCACAGGAGTTACTTCAAAAAGAGATGCTCACTCCTGAAGAAAAGTTTGAAAAACTTAACAAAGTGTCGGTAGATGATATCTTTGAGGTGGCAAACGACATATTCCGCACTGACAAATTAAACCTGGCGGTAATCGGTCCATTTAAAGAAAAAGATCCTGAAATTTACAACTTGCTTAAATTGTGATATAATTTAAAAGTAGCTTAAAACTTCGCCAATGTTACTTTTTCCGAACGCTTGTGTTTGTCCAGCGACAAACACTGCGCTCGTTGTGGTCTGTGGATTTGCTCGCAGTGAAAAATTATACTGCTCGCAACCATGCAATCCACAGCCCACAGCGTCTACAAAAGCAACATTGGCTACGTTTTAACGATGACTAATAACGAAAGACCAAAAACAGTTTTTCACGATATCGAGACCTTTGCCATTTTTAAGGTTGTTTTGATTTTGCTATTTTTTGTTTTTCTGTATCTTTTGAAGGACATTATCATCATTCTGCTCTTTGCTATCATTATCGCTTCGGGTGTAACGCCTTTTGCCAACTGGCTGGACCAGAAGAAGTTTCCCAGGCTGCTCGGTGTTTTGCTCCTGTATCTCTCTCTTTTTGTTTTAGCGTTGTTTCTTTTATCTTTGGTGGTGCCATTTGTAAGCGGGGAAATAAATCAACTGATTAAAGATTTGCCGACTTTTTTAGACAAGGTTTCCGTATCTCTGGAGAAAGCACAGCAGGAAAGCTCGTCCCGCTATGTTGATTTTTTCAATGAAATGCTCAACTTGCTGGATACTTTTTCCAGCTACTTGCAGGCGTCATCCAGTTCAGCTTTTGGTTTTGTGGTCAGCGTTTTCGGCGGAATATTTTCTTTCTTGGCGGTTGTGGTTATTTCTTTCTATTTGTCGGTGATGCGGGGCGGGATAGAAAATTTCATCCGTTCTGTCGTGCCGAAAGAATATGAGGCGTCTATTTTGAGCGTTTGGAAAAGATCAGAAATAAAAGTGGGGCGTTGGATTCAAGGCCAATTGCTTCTTGCTCTGGTCGTCGGACTGGCCGTTTATATCACCCTCTCTCTTCTGGGAATAAAATTTGCTTTGCTTTTGGGAATTTTGGCCATGATTTTGGAACTTGTGCCTAACGTCGGTCCGGTTTTGGCGGCTGTGCCGGCGGTTATTTTGGCCTTTGCCCAGTCAACAACTTTGGGGCTTTGGGTAATATTGGCTTACCTGATAATTCAACAGCTGGAGAACCACGTATTGGTGCCGATTGTTCTGGGCAGAACGGTCGGACTAAATCCGGTCGTAGTTATCTTGGCTTTGCTTATAGGTTTTAAACTTGCCGGAATTTTGGGCATGATTTTGTCCGTGCCTCTGGCGGCGATTATTGTGGAGATTCTGGATGAGTTCAGTAAAAACAGGAATCACATTCATATAGAAGAAGGGGCAGAGCAAAGTCTATAAGTTGAGAATTGATAAAGCACAGCGGACACAGCTCTTGAAGTCGCTCTGAAGTTGAGGGTTGCTTGGTTGCGAGCAGTATAATTATTCTGTAACTGCGAGCAAACCCCAACTTCAGCGCGAGTGAGTCTGTCGCAGGAGCAGACGAACGTACTGAAAGAGCTGTGTCCGCGAAGCTTTTTTCTTTTTTTATGTCTAAATTATTTGTAGTCGCTACCCCAATCGGCAATCTTGAGGATATTTCTCAACGGGCTTTAAGAATTTTGCGGGAAGTTGACTTGATTGTTGCCGAAGATACCAGAGTTACAAAAAAAATCCTTTTTCATTTTCAGATAGAAAAGCCTCTCATTTCTTACCATCACCATAGTTCTCAAAAAGAAGTTGAGAAAGTTTTGAATTTACTGAAAGAAGGTAAAGACATTGCCTTGGTAACAGATGCCGGAACACCCGGCATTTCCGATCCGGGCGGCAAGTTGCTTGAGGAAGTGCTAAAAACTCCGGAACTGGAAGTGGAGATCGTTCCGATTCCTGGGCCCAACGCGGCTGTTGCCGCTTTAAGCATTTCCGGATTTCCGACTGATAGGTTTTTGTTTTTAGGATTCTCTCCTCACAAAAAAGGCAGAAAAACTTTTTTTCAAAAAATTGCCGATTCCGAACATACCGTCGTTTTTTACGAATCGCCCCACAGAATTATCAAGACTCTCAAAGAAATGTCCGAGCATGAAGAATTGAAGAATCGACAGTTGGTTGTTGCCAGAGAATTAACCAAAAAATTTGAGACAATTTACCGCGGTACAGCTTCGGAGATTTTGTCAAAAGCCGGAGAAGAATTGTCAAAAGGGGAGTTAACAATTGCCGTAAATACCACCACGCGATAACGGTTTTTTGGTGTATTGACAAAAACCAAAGTTTAATATATTGTTGCAACAGCCTTAGGAGTGGGCTGTTTTTTAAAAATCTTATATTTTTCTTGAGAAAGGGGGAAAATGAAATATTACAATAACGATGTTCCAAAAATGGAAGCGTCAGATTTTGCAGATTATAGCAGTGCGGGCTGGTTTGTGGGATGCATTATTTCTTTTGTAATAAGCTTCTTATTTCTGGTGATAGGAAACGACACAAACAAAGTCAGAATTTATAAAAAAGCGTTATTTTTTTCGGTTGCTGATGCCCAGGAACAGCTGAAGCCTTTGCTGTATGATGAAAAAAGTGAGAGCGTCAGAAATGGGGTTTTGTTGGGAGTGACCGACGGTTCTATTATCAGAGAAGCGTATCAGGAAAAAGTTGTGTTTGAAGAGTTGTTTGCAAAAGCAAGTGTCGTGGCCAAGATCAAGACGGAAAGAAAAATTGACAACGCTCCCCTCGGACAAACCGACAAAGAAGCTCTCAAACTGCCGGCGAGACTTGAGATGATAAGCCGTAACTTTCTGAAAGTGGAGTTTTTAGACACAATGGCGATAAGAGGCATTCTTGAAAAAGGAAATAAACCGCCGGAAGTTGAGTTTGCTAAGTTCGGACTGGCTGATTTTCTGGCTTTAGTTTTGCTTATTACCCAGTTTGGCGGCGCTATTAGTTTTTTTATTTCTTGTTTTGTAGAAGAAACGGTTTGGTACCGTTTTGACTGGAAAAGCGGCTGGCTTTATCTGCTTTTTGCGGCGACCATCCCTGGGGCTGTACCTGTTTTTGCCGTCAGAGGCCTTGTTGTGTTTTTGTCGCCGGATTTCTGGAAACAACAGTTTCAGAACAGACGGAAAGCAAAAGAAGAGTCTGCAAAGAAAAACATGAGCTTAGGCTCTTTCAAACTTGATTTTCCCGAAGCGAAAGAAAGCAGGCTTGTCTTGGAAAGGCTCCAGAAAAGATTAAAGGATAGAGTCGATGTTTAAAAATAACTTTTCTCTTTTTGATTTCTTCATGCCCGTTCTTCCTGATTTTTCAGAGCTTGAAGAAAATATCCAAAGGAAAAAAGAAGAATCAAGGGAAAGACTAAGCAGAGAATTTTACATTTCAGTTGGCGGAAGGGTTGTCAGGATGAGAGTGGAAATGCAGAAAACAGAAGTATTCGGCGGGTTTGCCGGACTCAAATGTTTTGTGACGGAAATTGACGGCTCGGCTGTTCTGCCCGAAGAGAGCCTTAACTTGTCTGAAGAAATTAACATTGACGGAAGTACGCAGATAAAACAGGAAGAAGGTTTGGAAGTTGTGGAAAAAACTCTTGGCAATTTTAAGTTAAGCGGGTCGGTAAGACTCATTTCAGACGAACTTGCCCAAGGGCAGATAAAAATAAATTCTTTAAGGAAAAGAATCAACGAAAACAAACAAAGGAGGGAAAAATGATTTTTGAACTTATTCTGCTTGCTGGAGGAGGATTATTTTTTTACGGTGACTACAAGAATGGTTTTCCGGTTTCAAAGTCTCTTTTGAACAAGGGTTCAAATGTAGTTCGCGGGCTTTTAAGGCAAAAAGAAGAAAATGTTACGGAACAAATTGACAGATTGCTTAAAGAACACGCTCGGGCGGTGGGTTTGTTGAGAGAGTCGGTGGCTACCGTTGACGCCAATTTGACGCAAACGACAAGACGCCAGCAAGAACAATTTCTGCTTGCTTCCGAGTATGCTTCAGTAGCAGAAGAAGCCGCTCGGGTTGGCGACGAAGAAGCTTTGACGGTTGCCGTTGTTGCCAAGGTTGAAGCAGGAAAAAGGGCAGAATGTTTTGGCTCTCATCTTGGCGACCAGCAGAGAATTCTTCAAGCCTTGCGCCAAAACTTGGACTTGAAGGAAATGGAGTTTGACAGCCTGAAGACAAAGGCCGAGACAGTTAAAATCGTTGCACAGATTACCGAAGCCAAGAGACAGCTTTACGCGCTGACATCGGATGTTGAAGCAAAAGCCGGTTTTACAATTGGCGGGCAGATAGGACAGCTTCTTTTGAAAGTGGAACACGAGGACTTGAAGTCCGATTCTCTCTTGGGTATGGTCCAAAACAACGGGTGTCAGAAACTTTTGCAATTTAGGCAGCAAGCGGAAGTTCGCAAAGAAATTGAAGAAATCAGGCAGAGGATATGTTTGCCGCCGGCTCCTCACGAGGTAGAAGTGTTAAGCGAAGAAGAACAGCAAGTTTAAGCCAGAATTTCTGGCTTTTTTGTTACTAGATTTATGTATAATTTTGGAGTATTCTTGGGATATGCTGAAGGACAAGTTTTATATTACAACAAGTATTGCCTATGTTAATGCTTCGCCACATGTCGGATATGCTTTGGAGTTGCTGCAGGCAGATGTTTTGGCGCGCTATAATTTTTTGCTTGGCAAAGAGACATATTTTTTAACAGGCACTGACGAACATGGCGCTAAAATTGCCAAAGTTGCTGAAACGGAAAGCAGAGATAAGCAGGAGTTTGTTGACGAGACTGCGGCGAAGTTTCAGTTATTGGCTGATACACTTAACATTTCAAACAACGACTTCATAAGAACTACCGACCGCCAGCGCCACTGGCCGGCGGTTGAAAAAATGTGGCGGGCTTTGGAAAAAAGCGGCGACTTGTACAAAGCCAAATACAAAGGCCTTTATTGCGTGGGTCACGAAGCTTTTATGAAGCCTAGCGAACTGAAAGACGGTGAATGTGTTTTGCATAAACAAAAACCGGAAGTTGTTGAGGAAGAGAATTGGTTTTTTAGGCTGACCAAGTACAAAAGGCAGATTAGTGAAGCCATAAAAAATCAGGAAATGAAAATTCTGCCCGAACACCGGCAGAATGAAATTTTAAACTTGCTTGATGACGCTGAAGATGTGAGTTTCTCCAGACCAAGCAAAGATTTAAAGTGGGGGATTCCGGTGCCGGGAGACGAAACTTCTACGGTATATGTGTGGTGTGACGCCCTTACCAACTATATTTCCGTTGTCGGCTATTTTGACGAAACAGAGCAGTTCAAAAAATTTTGGCCGGCGGATGTGCATTTAATCGGCAAAGATATTTTGCGTTTCCACGCCATGATTTGGCCGGCAATGCTTTTGTCGGCGGGTTTGTCTTTGCCAAAGTCAATTTTTGTGCATGGTTTTATAACCGTTGAAGGTCAGAAAATGTCCAAGACCATTGGCAATGTTGTTGATCCTTTTGTTTTGGCAGAAAAATACGGCGTTGACCCGGTTAGGTATTATCTCTTGAGGGAAATTCCTTCGGGGGAGGATGGCGACTTTTCATACAAAAAATTGGAAGAAAGATATCAAGCGGACTTGGCCAATGGTTTAGGCAATTTGGTGCAAAGAGTTTTGACTTTGATAGAAAATGGTTTGCTTGGGGAAATAAACTATAGGAAAAATTTGGAAGACAAAGAGATTGTAGAACTCATCAAAAAAACAAAAGAATCTTACGAAAAAAATATAAATAGCTTCAGACTGCATGAGTCCTTGTCCGATGTTTTTAGTTTGGTAAGTTTCGCCAACGGATATGTTAATCAACACAAACCTTGGGAGTTGGCTAAATCCGACCCAGACCACTTTTTAGAAGTAATGACCAACCTTGTTTTTTTGATTTTAAACATTTCTTTTTTGATTTATCCATTTATGCCGGAGACCGCAGAAAAAATTCTTAAATCTTTTGGCTGGTCGTTGGGAAAAGGGCTGGAGAACCTAGGTTACCAAAAGTTGGTAATTCAGAAAAGCCAAGTGTTATTCCCCAGACTAAACAATGACAAATGACTAAATCCAAATGACAATTCAATGACAAATGACAAAGCCCAAAAAGAAGAATTTAATTTGGATTTTGACATTGATTTGTCATTAGTCATTTGAGCTTTGGACTTTTTTAAACATGTTTTTTGACTCGCACTCTCACCCACAATTTCCTCAATACGATCAGGGCCGCGAAGAAATGATAAAAAGAACCCTTGATAGCGGGATTAAAATGGTCGCTGTCGGCACTGATTTTGAGATGTCGGCTAAAGCGGTTGAACTGGCAAAAAAGTATGAAGGTGTCTGGGCGGCGGTAGGGTTGCACCCTAACGACAATCTTCACGAAGAGGCGGATATTGAAAAATACCGCGAATTGTTGAAAGAGAAAAAAGTTGTTGCAGTTGGTGAAATCGGACTGGACTATTACAGAACTACGGGCGAAGACATGATTGCCAAACAAAAAGACCGTTTTATAAAATTTTTGGAATTGGCCAGAGAAACAAATAAGCCCTTGATCTTGCACTGCCGGGACGCTTACATGGATATGTTGGAGATGCTGGATGCGGCGGCAACTTTGTTTAGCGGCTCGGCGGTCAGAGGTGTGGTGCATTCGTTTACTTCAAACTGGGAAACGGCAGAAAAGTTTTTAGAAAGAGGTTTTTTAATC
>JACPNK010000002.1 GCA_016185525.1 Candidatus Yanofskyibacteriota bacterium | reverse complement strand
TTGTCCAGAGACAATCTGTTTTAACTGAATCGTTACAGTTTGAAGAATTAAATGGAGCTCTCTGAATCTCAACCCTGCTCAAGAACGACCCTCCGGCATCAGACACATTCCAGGAAACAGTGGTTGTCCCACTGGTTGACGATGTTGTAATTGTTCTTGGTTGAACATCCCAGGAGTTGATTGTAGGACGAGTAGTGTCTGGAATAGGGGTTGGGGCAGGAGTGGTGGTTGTGGGAAGAAGTGTAGGTGTTGGTGTAGATGAAGGAGTAGGAGTAAATGTGACAGCACCACCAGCATATTCATACGCTCCTCTATCCCACACGCCGTCAGCCCCGCGAATAGTGCCGAGAGCGTCTTGGTTGAAGGGAGCAGCCAGGGAAACTCCGGCATTGGTAGCTCCAACTAGCCTGAAGTCGGCGCTAGCGGCCTCCATGTTTGTATTCCAATTTACAAACGGGTTTATGGAAGTGATTTGCGCACTCGAGTCGCCCGCAGCCCCTTCGGGGTTCTTATCGCACGCCGGGTTGCAGCCCTCGGTTCTTATATTTTTTGAAAAGTAATTGCTGTTTTTAGTGCCGGAAATAGCGAGTGCGTTTACGTTGTTGTCATACCAGATATTATTATAGACCTTGTTGTTTGTCCCTGACTGAATATAGACGCCGCCTTGGGAGGCACTGGTGCCAGTGACCACATTGTTGTAGAACTCCAGATTGTTCATGGTCTGGCGGTTTGTCCCGCCGGACTCATTGTAATAAGCAATTGGCGTAACGCTTCTGGCAAAGATGTTGCCGTAAATCTTCCAATCGTTTGACGTGCCCGAATTTACCCCGGCGATAACCGCGGTTCCATCGATGTCGTCCCAGATATTGTAGCGGATAGTTATGTTGCTGTTGGTGCCAATGGAAGAAATGCCTTCTGTGTGCCAGTCCGCGGTGTTCCGGTTATGCGCCACGCGGCTGTACTCAATAACCACGTTGCTCCAACTGCCAATATGGAACGGCACGCCGAACAAAGTGTGGATGTTCAGATACGAAAACGTGAGATTGCTGTTGCCGCCTACTCCTTTGATGCCCTGCTGTTTGTTTCCGTCACTTAAGTTCAGGGCGGTAATCTCGACGTGACTCATGGTGATGTTGTCTGCCCCCGCGCCCAGCGTTACCAGCTGGCCGGAGCCGCTGCTGATGGCGCTGGCTACTTTAAATCCATACCCAGAAGCCCACGCGCCAGGACCGCCGCCAATCTGGCCATCAAACACGAAGTAGTCGTTCAAAAAGACGAGGTTCGTGAATTCTGCTTGCCCGTCGCCGTACGTGCTCTGCCATCCGGTGTTGGTGCCGTGATCTCCGGCAGTAGCTTTCTTGATGGTAATGGTTTGTGTTCCTGAAACCGGATCGTCGAAGGTATATCCTGGGTAGCTGCCGTCAGCGATGTAGTACGTTACTCCTCTTTGCAGCGTACTGGGCAAACTGTCACAGGCATTGGTCCAGTCAGTGCAGTTTGACGACGTGCCGCCATCGCGGATGTAAAACACGTTGTTGGCAGGAGGCGGTGGTGGGGTAGGAGTAGGAGTGGAGGAAGGAACGAGTGTGGGAGTGGGAGGAGGTGTAACAGAACCGGCTGTCTCGTACGCTCCGATGTCCCAGGCAGTACCTTGGGGACGGGTGGTGCCATCCTTGTCGTAATTGAAACCGCTTATCGCCGTGCCTGCATCAATGGCGGGTGAGTTGCTCTTGAGATGGAAGTCATTGTTCGCCGCATCCACAAAGAGCGGGTCATTGATAATATCCGTTGCTGTTTTGAACTTGGGGTAGCTCTCCTTATTGAGAATGTTGTAGCCGCCAGTTACCGTCGCGTTAGTTTTGGCATCTGCCCAGTAATTGCTGCCGGCATTGTAAAAGATGTTGTTTTTTACTTCTCCGGTTGCACCGTCACTGAATCCCACTCCGTGATACTTCATGTCCGCAAACACATTGTTATAGACCTTCACATCAGTGACAGCAACAACTGACAATCCCCAAGCCCAGGAATGAGCGAAAATGTTATTGCGGAAAGTAAGGTCAAAGCTGTTGCGGTTTTTTTTGGCCTCCGCCATCAGTCCTTGGGCATAGTCGTAGCAGGTGTTGTTTTCTACCAGGATGTGCTGGGCATATTCGTCATTGGTATCAAAGGTCTGGAAACAGTCAACATGCGAGGCGCCGATCTCGCTCTGCAAGGTACCGTGGAAAAAATTATTCTTGAAAGTAATGTTACTGCCAAAAAAGCGCGCATAATCGGAGTCCGGGCTGTCCGAGTAACGATACAGCCGTTCCACTTCATTGTTTTCCACGAGCCAGTTGTCGCCCGAAGCAAATATTCCGGCACCAGAGTTATAAATGCGGTTGTTGGACACAGAGATATTTTGTGGCCTTTGTGGCCAAGGTTTCGCCCAACTCGTTAACACTCCCGGCCCGTGCAGGTCGTAAAAATAATTCCCAACAATCTCCACGTTGTTGCTGGCCACCCACACGCCGCCGCCCAGCCACCACGGCGGCGAACCGGTGATATTAAAGCCCTCGATGCGCAGGTAGTTGGCGTTGGTGGTGTCAAAGCCCTGCATGGTCACGGATTTGAGCGGCGAGGCGATGAAGGTGATCTTCTTGCCGTCACTGCCGGAATGGCCAGCGGAAAATTTCACTCGCTCGTCATAGGTTCCTTCCCTCACCATTACTGTGTCGCCGGCCTGCACAGTATTTGCTGCTTTTTGGATGGTCTTCCAGGGTTGGTCCGCTGTTCCCGGATTAATATCATTACCGGTTGTAGCCACATAAAAAGTATCCGTAGTAGGCGATGCCATTGATTGGCTAAGGCTAACTGATAGTTTTTCGACTCTTTCTTTTATGCCGTTATACAAACTTTTCAAGCTGCCAAAAGGAGCAAAAAAAACCATACTTAGAAATATCGGCCCGATAAAAATAGCTCTGACACTTTTCATGTTTCAATTTTAATCCTATTACAACGTCTTTTCAATACCTCCGTCATAAATTTTGGCAGGCCTTAAACCAAGTTGTTTTTAAAATGCGAGCTGATGTAGCTTGAGGCTTCAGAAAATTTTAAAGCGGTGGTTCCGTTGCCGGTGCGTATGCAAAACTCCTCATTGTCGTCTGTCCGCAAAATGGCCGGTTTTAAAGAAGGCGAGACACTGATTACACAGCAGTCTTTGTTGTCCAATTTCAACCAACTTAATTTTATGAGAGAGCGAAATTCAGAGCCGATCATGTTATGAAAAATATGAGAAAAGTGGTTCTCAAAACCGTCAGGATTGGGTTTGCCCAGTGTTGCGTAGTCAGCTTCCAGGCCCAGCGGTTTTTTATTATCGTCAATCCCCAGAACAATTTGTCCTCCTTGGGTGTTAAGAAAAGCGGCCACAGTTCTCATTACCGACTTTTCCAGCTGACGATTTACTTTTTGCGCTCGCAAGTCCCACCGGAAGGTGCTTTTAAGTTCTAAATTCTCTCTCTCGCCGTCTTTTATGAGTTGGTCTAAATCCGGACTGGAGTTATGGTGTCCTGCTGTAAATTCTGAAGCTTGTTTAAATTGCAAGATTAGTTCAACGATATTTTGTGGTTCGGGCAGGTCTTTAAAGAAAAAGCATTTTTGGGACTGGCCTATTCTAATCTCAATAGTGCCGTATTTAACAAGTTTGCCCAGAGGTCCTTGCCTGGATGAAACGGAAATAATCTGATTTAGCGGTATGGTCTCTCTTTTTCTGAACAGCAGTCCCCTGCCATGCATAATTTGATATGGTTGGATTTGCCAGTACTCTTTGTACCAGCGGAAAAAGATATAGAAAATAATCAGCGTCTCAAGGCCGAAGACAAAAACAGCCTGGGCAATTTGGAAAGAAACAACTTTGGACAGAGGAAAAGAGCGGTAAATTTGAGCGTAATGGCCGAGATAGGCGGCGGCAATGTAGGCAGCCACGGCAGAAGCCTGAAGGATTAAAAAATTCTTTACGATTACCACCGGACTTTTTTTGATAATCCTTTCTGACATAGCTTGGAGCCTAAAACTAAAAAGGCAAAAAGTAAATTTTAGGTAAACTTTTAAAACTGGGTGCCCAGTGGGATTTGGACCCACGATCTCTACTGCCACAGAGTAGCGCTTTAGACCGCTAAGCTATGGGCACCATAATTAAAAATGTTACAACTAAAATAGGTTGAAGGCAAGACATTTTTGAGGCGAAAAAAAACAGGCTGTGCCTGCTTCAATTTTTGTGACTAATTCCAAACTCGAATGATCTCCTCTTCCACTATCGGATAAAGATTTTCTTTTGCTTGAGAGCAGCTTTGTAGGATTTTTGGCATAAAATTATCCGCGAAGTCTTCTTTTATGAGTGTTGCCAACTCTTCTGTCAGTCCTTCTGTTGATGCAACTATTTCTAGCACGGGGACTAACAACACTTGCTTTATGTTTTGCGGGTCGGCCAGTTTGTTTACAACTTTTAAAAGACTTGTGCGGTGTTGCTTACGGCTTTTGTGGATAAGCCTTAGCACCTGCTTTCTTTTTTCTGGTATATTCGGTAATTCGGTAAAATTTGTTTTGGTTACTCTGGCAACTGTAAGAATTGCGTCAATTCCCTGCCATTGTTTTTCGTAAGCTTTGTCGCCTTTCATACTTTGAGGTTCTATCAATAAATTTATCAAATTCTTGAAAACTTGTTGATTTATCTTTTTGTTTAGCTCTTCTTTCTTTGAACCGGGTTCTCCTTTTGAAGCAAATGCTCGAGAGGCTTCTTCGGCTAAAGAGTCCGTGTCTTCTTGTGACAATAGAGGAATATTCCTCTGATTAAGCTTCAACTTCCTTGCAATAAGAAGATTTATATTTGTATTATTTCCAAACAATAGATCTACCATACCCGCACCTACTGATTTACTTTTATCTGGTCTTGTCGATTGTTCTCCAGACAAGGTCAGAATAACCGGATCCAAAGCTTCCGACATAATTTTTTGTAAAATATCGCTTTCTATTTTTGACTTAACATCAAGATGGGACTTGATGTCCTCTACAGAAAAATGCTCTCTTCTTTTCATTTTTTCACCTTTTTTAATTTTTAATGTTCAAATACCGCCACAGTCACTCTAGCAGTTTTCTTGACTCTTGTCAACTTTATTCAACATAGCCTTCTGCCTGCTTTTTGAACATGGTGGCGTAGACGCCTTTTTGGGACATGAGAAATTCGTGGCTGCCTTCTTCGGCTATTTTGCCGTTATCGTCAATCAACTCCAAAATATATCTGAAAGCGAAAAAAGAAAGCAGGGCGACTGTAACAATACCTGCCGCACTTTGTATGCCGACGAGCTCGTCTATCAAGAGTTGAAAAGAATAACTGACGCCAATGGGCAGTAAAGCTCCGACTGCTGTCAGAAATATAAACCATATGACCAGTTTTTTGTCGGTCTGCCAAGCCAAGCCAAAAGCTCTGCGGATGTTTTTTATTAACTTTTGCTGTTCTGGTTTTTTGATTACCATTTTTTAAGTTAAGCCTAGATAAATTATTTTACCAATAAATGACATAAACTAAAACGTCGTAGATGGTAAGAAATAAAAAAAAGACCGCTTCTTGCGAAACGGTGCTTGTAACAAATTAACTTTTATTTTTTAAAGCAACTCTTTTTGCATATTTACCGGTTATAACCTCCAATGCGCGACTGCCGTCGCTTTCATCTCCAGGAATCAGGTTAAACAACCCGGTTAGGAAATTTAAAAGCAGTATAGAATATAACGTGTAGTCCCAGAAACTAATTGAAAGAGGCGATGTCGGTTTCTTAACAAAAATGAAAAATAATACTCCTGCGACTAAAATATTTCCCAAAGGCCCTGCTATAAGAAAAATAAATCTTTGAAAAGAAGTCATTGTTTTTTTATTTTGGCTGAGACACATTTCTCCACAGAAAGGATACAGGGAAATGTGGATCTTTTTGACATGTCTCTTAAGAGATATATCAAAAATTGGTCGAGACTGGATTCCTAAATTTATTTCTTCTACTTCATATCCTAAAACTAGTGCGGCAAATGCATGACCGAATTCGTGTGCGGATACCGAAACTAGGAGACTCACGTAAAGGCTCAAGAAAAAAACCAAAGTCGGAATTAGAATTTCAAAAAACAATTTCCATACCCCCGCTCAACTCCCAGCACTTTGTCAACGATAACGTTAAAAAGTTACTTTGTCAAGTACTTGTTTCTGAAGAAATTGAAGGCAAAGTCGTTATTTTCCTTCTTCTGTTTTGGCTGACTTGAGAGTTTTGACCCAATTGCGCCAGCTGTTGGTAACATCAACCCCGCTTTCCAACCCTATAATGATAGAACTGCCGGCTCTGTAAAGAAACGGCGGCAGGCTTTCGGCGCTTTTGCCAGTGACTTTTAAAAAGTTTTCGTATTCTCCTCTGACGTCTGTATCGCCCTCTGTTGTAGTCATTATTTTTCCGTTTTCTTCGTGGAGAAAATCGGGTAGTTTTTCAAACTTTTCCTTCTGTTCTTTTTTGACTGGCGACATGCCAAATTTTTCAAACATAGTATGAATGACTATCTATTGATCCTCCTTTTGATCGATGTTAACTCAGCATCGAGTATCTGAACTTTATTGTCTAAACGCTCGAATTCTTTTTTAGAAGGTATTTCTAAGACCACATCAAGGACGGTTTTTAGGGTTGAATCCATTTTATCAAAACGCTCATCCATTTTATCAAAACGCTCATCCATTTTATCAAAACGCTCATCCATTTTATCAAAACGTTCATCCATTTTATCAAAACGTTCACCCACTCGAGAAAACTCATCTTGGGTCATACGAGCGAGAGTATCAATAGTAACTTTTTTCTTCATAAGTTAAGTATAGGAAATTGGCCATTGATGTCAAATGTTCTAAAGTGCTATGCACCACATTGAATGCATAGCACTGCCACCCCACGTGGTGCAGTGTCCGCCCGGAGGGACTCGAACCCCCAACCCTCTCCTTAGAACGGAGCTGCTCTGTCCGGTTGAGCTACGGGCGGAGTAAACTATTGAAGTCTGAAAACCTTACGATGAAAAATTTGACAACAAATATAAAATGAATTATAACTTAAAACAGTCGTTTTTACAATTGTCTTAGTATATCAGAAAAGGAGTCAATTGTGGAAATTATCGCTCACCGCGGAATTCACAAAAACAAAAGTGAAGAAAACACAATCGGTGCTTTCAACAGAGCCATGTTCTTAAACTGTGAAATGTTGGAGTTAGATTGTCGTTTGACTAAAGATTGGGAGCTTATTGTAAACCACGACCCATATTTTACATTGAGTGATAAGACCAAGGTTTACATTTGGCAAAATACTCTCAAGGATTTGCACACCAAAGTGGGGGCTGTGATTTCTTTGGAGTTTGTCTTGAGGGTTTTTACGGGGGCGATAAAAATAAATGTTGAGCTAAAAGATCGGGGTTGTGCTTTGGTTCTGTGTAAAATTTTGGGGAAACTTACTGCAGAACGCAATTGGTCTGCGGAATTTCTTAAGGAAAATCTAATTGTTTCTTCTTTCGTTCTTGAAGAACTCGTGGAATTTAAAAATTCCTACCCTTACGTGGGGGCGGGTCTGCTTAGGGACTGGGGTGCTCAAGGTAAATTTGAGACAAAGACAGCTATTTACGAATCTTTGGAAAAATATGGTTTTGAAGCGGTTCATCTTAGCGTGGCTCGTGCTACAAAAAGAACTGTTGAGTATTTCAAAAATCTGGGTTTTAAGGTGAGAGTTTGTACGGTAAACGACCTGAAAACTTTTAAAAAATACAAGGAACGGGGTGTGGATGGTGTTTTTACCGACAAAGTTGAAGAATTTTTAAAAGCCTGAAGTCAGGCTTTTTTTATTGAAAAAATATGTTAGAATTTACTGACTTTAAATTAAACATTACTCGGGCTGGCGTATGATGGTGGTACGACTGGTTTGGGACCAGTTAGACCGAGTTCGATTCTCGGCAGCCCGACCAATCAAGCGGGAAAGCTACGATTTAGCATTCCCCGGCGCGAAGCAAGTTAGACTGGGGTTGATTCACAGTTGGTGGAATCTTTGAGTGGTGGAGCATTTATTGTCCCAAGCTTTGTGTGGGCTTTAAAAAAGTGAACTCTTTGCATAAGAACCAACTGTTTAATTATATAAACGGCGCCAGAGAAACCACATGCTTTAAAAGCATACTGCCGTATCCCCATTCGTTGTCATACCAGGAAAAAACTTTAACCAAATCTCCATCAACAACTCGCGTCAAAGCCAGATCAATTATGGAACCGTGAGGATTGCCCAATATGTCGCTGGAAACTATGGGATCTTCGGTGATTGTGAGTATCCCCTGCCACTCTTTTTGCGTAGCGGCTTTTTTAAATATATTGTTTATCTCCTCAACTGAAGTCGGTTTTTCCGATAAAAAAGTTATGTCAATCAGAGAGCCGGATAATACCGGTACCCGGATTGCTAAGCCGTCAAATTTTCCGGCCAAACCTGGCAAAGATTTAATTGTGGCTTGGGCGGCGCCGGTGGTGGAGGGAACTATATTTTGTGCGGCGGCTCTGGCTCGGCGGAAATCACTTTTTTTGTCCGGTCCGTCAACGAGTCCTTGGGTGGCGGTATAGCCGTGTACTGTGGTCAGCAAGGCCTTTTTAACCCCGGGGTTATCGGACATTATTGCCATAACTGGATTTACAGCATTTGTCGTACAAGAGGCGTTTGAGGTTATCTTTTCCAGTTCATAATTTTTTTCTGCAACATTGGGTGTGATGTGAGGTGTGGTCTCGTCTTTTGCGGGTGCTGTGATGACCACTCTTTTTGCGCCGGCTTCCAGATGAACTTTTGCCAGTTCGTATGTGTCAAACACACCAGTTGATTCAATTACGACATCAATATCTAAATCTTTCCACGGCAACTTAGCCGGTTCTTTTTCTTGAAAAACTTTTATTTCTTTGCCGTCTACTGTAAGATTGCCGTCTTTGATTTCCACTTCTTTTTCATAATTTCCATAAACCGTGTCGTATTTCAGAAGATAAGCCAAATTTTCCGGTGTTCCTAAGTCGTTAACCGCAACTATTTCCAAGTCAGATTGGTCAAAAGCCTGCCTGAAAAATATCCTGCCGATTCGACCAAAGCCGTTAATTGCAATGCGAAGTTTTTTCATAATGCTTTCATTATACCAAAACTTTGAAAAAATAAGCAAAAAGTTATAGAATCATTAAAATTGCGGGTATAGCATAATGGTCGTGCGCTTGCCTTCCAAGCAAGATATAGGGGTTCGATTCCCCTTACCCGCTCCACAAGGTAAATAAAATCCACACTATCGGTGTGGACTGAATTATAAACTTGTATTATTCCCTAACAAGTTTGAAGACGTTATCTTTTGATATGGCTTCCAGCACGGCAATTTCTTCAATGTTGCCTACTGCTCTACCGGTCCATCGCTCAATCTTCATTTTTTCAATAAACCATCTTTTTCTTTGTTCTTCTGTTGTTAGTTCTCTTTTAAGCAGCGGGTACTCTCCTCTCATTGTTAAATTTAATTCAGTTCTCTGTTTTGAAATATCGGGTGACGAACAGATATTCCACCGAAAAATAAACTCTTGTTTTAAAATTTTCCAGTCTCCTCCAAAAGCCTGATCGAAGCCTGTTGGTATCGGGTCTCCCATCTCCATAACATCCCAAGAATAATCAGGAAGCATATCTTTCTTTTGCATTAGGAAAATAAAATTTAAAATAACATATTCGGCAGGAGAAATAAATCTTGGAGTCATTTTCTTTTCCTCGGTCTGTCGTCTTTAATTAAGACAAGTATAATGTGTAATGCTTGCCGTGTCAAATTGCGGGGGCTTGACGTATCTTATTATATTTGTTAGTGTCGTTTTACAAAGTTCCAGTTCAAAGGAGAATTTTCAATGAAGGATCTTGGTAAAGCTGTCGCCACCGTTGCTGTTTGGGGTGGAGTAGTTGTTCTTTCTTATCTTTTTAACTCCTTCGGTATTTTAACAGGAGGCGGGGCGGGGCTGATGGTTTTTGTGGCATTTGTATCCACAATTTGTCTGTGGGTAAAGTAAGCTTTGAGCAGGCGCAACCTGCTCTTTTTAATTGACTTCTGACTTTCCCAAAAAATTTAAAAACGAAGCTTTTGCTTCGTTTTGTTTTACTCGTTTTCCGGCAGGTCGCTGTATTCGCAAATGCAATTAGAAAATACTATCACAACTATTCTTTGAGAGCTTTTTAGTTGACACAAAAGCCGATAAGGCGTAAATTGTGCCAAGTCAGTAGGTTTTTTAAAAAGTAGGAAAACGCAATGACAGCGCTGAAAGAATTTTATGCCGTGACGGCAACATCCGTTTATCATGTTGAATATGACGAAAAGAACATTCAGGCCCGAGCTACAAAAATAGCTTTGAGGGGTAAAAGCAAGATTAAATTAGGCAAAGTTTTAAGCGGTCCGATGCTGGCGATCGCCAAATGGCTGCAGTTTTATATTCCCGAAGGCGGCGGCCTCACTTCTTACGAGAGAAAAGTTGAGAGAGTAAGCACGAGATACTGGCTTGGCAATACTTCATTTGTGATTGCGCTGTTTTTTAATGAAGTGGAAGCCAAGGACTGCTTGCTTGTTTACGACAATTTACTCCCCTGTGATCCGAGATGGCTGGACAGCACAAAAAAAATTATTGAAGCAATCGGCCAAGAACATCCTGTTTTTGAAGTCTGCGAGTATGAAGATATGAAACTTTGTCGAGGCGGTTAAGATGAGTAAAAACAAAGATTTTGGGCTGATATTTTGGGTGCATATTTTTGTCATTTGTTTAATGTATTCTTCGCCATTTTTGTTTTCATGGAAAATTATTTTCGCCGGCATCCTTGTTTATTATCTGCAGCTTTTAATTTTCGGCGGCTGTGTGCTGACAATTAAAGAACTTGGCGCGGAAAGAAAAGAAGGCTTTAACGCTTATTATCTTCGCAGGTTGGGGTTCAGGGTAAATGAGAGGAAGTTGAGTTTTGTGTTGGACTATATTGTCCCGTGGGCTATTTTAGCGTTTGCTCTGGTCTGGCAGCTCTTTCTAAAACACTCTCCATTATTTTAAAAACCGGTTTTATCCGGTTTTTGTTTTATAAAAAGTTTCTAACGCTTTGCCCATTGCCCGATAGCCTATTTCCATTCCGAGTTCCATGTTTTCTTTTTTAAACTTGCCGACAAATATCTCCGGCAAACGTTCTTCAGCCACCACAGGTATTAAAATTGTTTTTTTTCTGTTGTAAAAAGGATATTTTTTTGTTTCTTTTTCTATTTCGGCGTCTAAATCGGCGTCTTTTCTCTTTGCGACTATTCGTTTAATATTTTCAGAAACTTCAAGACATTGATTTGTTTCTTGATGGCCTTCAACTGTTTTTCTTGTGCTTTCGTTTACGGTTATCTCCAAAGCGCGTGTGAATTCTTCAATCCACGTTTTTGGCGGGGCTACTTTTTCGTGAAATGGGGTATGTAAAAATATAAATATGACATCGCAACCGGCGGCGACTGCGCGGTGAAGGGGTGCGTTGATTCTCAAGGCCGCATCGTCTAAAACCATATTGCCCAGTTCTTGCGTTGGAAAAAGAGCCGGAATGCTGGCTGAAGCCAGAACCGCTTTAATCAAGAATTCGTCTCGGTCAGCTAAACTACGGTGTTCGGGCAAGTAGTTTGTGAATATCCACTCCCCGGCTGTTACCAAGTCAACGGCCGGAATTTCTAATTTTATCTGGTTGTGTCCTTCTTCTCCGGATTTCCAAAAAAATTCAAATCCTTTGTTTCTGTTCATGTTGTCTTTAAGTAATTTTTGAAGCGGTTTATTGGAAAAAAGGGAGGGTTTTTCAAGAAGTTCATATACAAGAAGAGCCTTTGTGCTCAGCGACAGTCCGCTTTTGCCCGCTTTAAAAATCATTCTTTTTGTTTTGGTTGATCCTTCCGGCAAAAGAGGCAGGATAAAGTCTTCAATAATAGTGAGCACGCCGGCGCTTTCCATCCAAAAATGATAACTCAAGATTTGATTTCTGGTAAGCTTTCTTACGATATTGCCAACGAACTCAATATTTTTGTGGTGCCATGGAGCGAAACATGTAGCAGTTGGAATTGATCCGCTCGAAGAACCGATGACAAAAGTTGGCCGCATTATTTTGCCAACATCTTCTTCCAGTTTGTACCTATATAAAGCTCCGACGTGAGCCGCCAGTCTTTTAACTCCTCCGATAAGAACAAAGCCTATTTTATGGTTTGGCATGGGTTTCTCTTTAGTTTTCAAGTATCTGGTTTCAATATGCTACTCTAACGACAAAAAGTCAAAACCAAAACCCCTGAGGACTGTCCTCAGGGGTTTTTA
This sequence comes from Candidatus Yanofskyibacteriota bacterium, assembly GCA_016185525.1. Classification (GTDB taxonomy): domain Bacteria; phylum Patescibacteriota; class Minisyncoccia; order 2-02-FULL-40-12; family IGHO2-12-FULL-4; genus JACPNK01. Next base: position 153,589 of record JACPNK010000002.1, on the reverse strand, counting down.
ACTAAGATATTCTGGATCCAAAATATCTTTATTTATTGCACCGCTTCTTTCAGAACTTTGCTGGCTCTGAATTTGGGAGCTTTGGAAGCTTTGATATGGACGGTTTCTCCGGTCTTGGGATTGCGTCCTTCGCGCGCTTTTCTGTCGGCTACTCTGAAGATGCCAAAACCGGCAATGTTCACCTTGTCTCCGCCTTTGATCACGTTGGTGATTTCGTCAAATAAATAATCCAACATCTCCATTCCCTGCTTCTTGGAAAGACTGAATTTTTCAGCCAATTTTTGAGCTAATTGATTTTTCTTAACCATAAGTTAAGTTCTAAGTTATAAAGTTTGTAAAGTTATAAAGTAAGATTGAATAAGATTATTATCTTTCAACTTTATGAACTTGATAAACTTGATAAACTTTTAACTATTACATTTCCGATTGTCGACCATCTATCGGATTTCAATTTCTTTGCAATTATTGCATTATTTGTCCAATAATACAAATAAAATATGCACAGCTTCTATTTGGCGTACTCTATGGCTCTGGTTTCTCTGATAACGTTGACCCTGATCTCGCCCGGATATTTCATTTCCTCTTCAATTCTTTTGGCGATATCTTTGGCCATTTTCATAGCGGTCAAGTCGTCAATTTTGGTTGGAGTGACAAAAATTCTTAATTCTCTGCCGGCTTGTATGGCGTAAGATTTTTCCACACCGTCAAAAGAGCTGGCGATCCTTTCCAAATCTTCTAATCTTTTAAGATAAATTTCAACCGTGTCTCTTCTGGCTCCGGGACGGGCGGCGGAGATAGCGTCAGCCGCCTGGACTATTCTGGATTCCAGTGTCAGGTATGGATATTCGTCGTGGTGCGACTGCATTGCCAGGACAACTCTTTCGTCAACGTTAAATTTTTGAAGGATTTTTCTGCCAATTTCAACATGTGTGCCTTGGACTTCGTGATCCACGGCTTTGCCTATGTCGTGGAACAACGCGCCTTTTTTGGTGACAGAGACATCCGCTCCCAGCTCTTGAGCCAGCAGGCCGGCTACGTGTGACATTTCTATTGAGTGTATGAGAACGTTCTGGCCGAAGCTTGTTCTAAAGGCCAATCTGCCGAGCAAAAAAGTCAGTTTAGGGTCAACCGGCCCAACACCCGTTTCATACAGGGCGGCCTCCCCCGCTTCTCTTATTTTTTCATTTATTTCTATCTTGGCCTTTTCTACAAACTCTTCAATTTTAGCCGGATGGATACGGCCGTCAGCAATCAGCTTTTCCAAAACTAATTTAGCCGTATGTCGGCGTATTGGGTCAAAGCTGGATAAAATTAGCGTCTCCGGCGTGTCGTCAATTATTACGTCAACTCCCGTCATTCTTTCAATAGTTTTAATGTTTCTCCCTTCTTTGCCTATGATTTTGCCTTTAAGCTCATCTGACGGCAGGCTTACGACAGTAGTTGTAACATCGGAAATATGGGAGCCGGCATAGCGCTGTATGGCGGTAGTCATAATCTCTTTGGCTTTTTTGTCCAGAGATTCGCGATTGTTGTCTTCCAACTTTTTAACTTTTTGATAAAGATCGTCCTTGTATTCTATTTCCACTTTTGCGTACATTTCTTTAAGCGCCTCTTCTTTTTCAAGGCCGGATATTTTTTCCAGTTCAGCTATCTGTTTTTTTCTGACTTCTTCTATTTCCAGCTGGTTTTTGGTAATGCTCTCCGTCTTTTCTTTCAAATTTTGCCTGTCTTTTTCCAGGTATTTGGTCTGCGTTTCCAGCTCCGCTTCCTTTTTGGAAAGCATTTTTTCTATACGCAAAAGCTGGGCATTTCTTTCCTGTCCTTCCTGTTTAGATTCCTCCAAAATTTTGAGAGATTTGTTTTTTACTTCCAGAAGCAAGTCTTGAGATTTAGACTTAGCTTCGTTGAGAATGTTTTGGGCTTTAGATTCGGCCGAACGTATCCGGCTGTCGGCGATAAGGCGTCTTATAAGATAGCCTAAGCCCATTCCTGCTGCTAAGGCTAAAATAGCCAAAATGATTGTGGTTGTTGAAAGTTCCATAAATTTTTTGGAGCAATAAAGTCATAAGTTGAATTAAGCTGATGATTTTGTTGCCATGTTTAACACTTTAATTATTTAAGATAATCATATCAGAAAACCGAAAAACAGTCAAAAAAGACTATGTGGGAGGAAAAAGTTTTTTGTGTTATTATGATTTTATGGTTAAACCGCCATTGGTTTTAATTGTCGTTGACGGTTTGGGTTTTAGCAGCCAGAAAATAGGCAATGCTGTTTTCGCCGCCAAAAAACCCAATTTGGATTTTTTTGAGAAAAATTATCCGCATACTTTGCTTCAAGCTTCCGGCAATGCGGTTGGTTTAGAATGGGGAGAAGCCGGCAATTCCGAAGTCGGCCATCTTTCTTTGGGATCGGGCAGATCTTTTAGACACTATCTGCCGACGATCAACCGCTCCATTGCCGACAAATCTTTTTTTTCTAACAAAGTTCTGCAAGAAGCTATTGCTCATACTCAAAAAAATAACTCCAAACTGCACATTCTGGGCCTGTTAACTTCCGGTTCGGTGCATTCCAGCTTCAAACATTTGTCAGCTTTGTTGGACTTGGTAAAAAAATCAGGCATTTCTAAAATTTATCTTCATCTTTTTACTGACGGAAAAGATTCCGGCACTCACGAAAGCGCCAATCTTTTAAGCGAAATTCTGAAGGACACAGAAGGTTTTGAAAATATTAAAGTGGCGACAATCATGGGCCGAGACATGGCTATGAATCGCAATAACGATTGGCTCCAAACACGGGAAGCCTACGAATTGGTTGTTTACGGCACGGGCAATAAATCAAAAAATATCTTAGAATCTTTAAAAAAATATCATCAGGAAAATATCACTGACGAGTCAATTCCTCCCACAGTCTCGGAAGAATTAACCTCACCTTTGGTTTCTGAAAACGACTCTTTGATTTTTTTTAATTTCAGAGAAGACAGCATCAGGCAGCTGGCCAGGGCTTTTGTTGAAAAAGATTTTTCGTTTTTCCCGAGAGAGGAAATTGCCAACTTGTTTGTGGCGGCTTTTACAAAGTATTTGGACAATCCGAACCTGCATTACGTTTTTGAACTTCTGCAGATGAAAAATAATTTAGCCGAGTGGCTAAGCGTAAATGATAAAAAACAGCTCCACATAGCCGAGAGTGAAAAATATGCCCATGTGACCATTTTCTTTAACGGCCTTGAAAACAAAGTTTATGACGGAGAAACTGATCTTTTTCTGGAATCGCCTCGTAACCTGGAAGACTTTCCGGAAATGAGGAGTTTGGACATAGCCAATAAAGTTGTGGAGGAAATGAAGAGAAACCATTACGACTTTTTCTTGGTAAATTTTGCCAACGCCGATATGCTTTCTCATCTGGGTAATACGGATTTGGTTGTTAAGGGCGTTGAAAAAGTTGATGAAGCAGTCGGGCTGATATTTGAAGAAGTAAAAAAGCAAAAAGGAACTTTGATTGTCACTTCAGATCATGGCAATGCTGAATCTTTGGTTTACACGTTCAGCGGAGAAAAAGAAACAAAACATAACACCAATCCTGTCCCCTTTTATCTCGTTGCTGAAGAATTTAAGGGGCGTTTTTTGCCGGTTCAGGAAGTTTCCGGCGTTCTGCCCGATGTTGCGCCTACTATTTTAGAAATTATGGACTTGCCGGTGCCGCCGGAAATGGACGGGAAAAGCTTACTTCAGAATTTAGTAACCCACTGAGAAGTTCAACTTCTCAGTGGGTTACTATTACCCCTCCTCCCAGCATCTCTTCTCCTTTGTAAAAAACCGCTGATTGGCCAGAGGTAACTGCTCTGACCGGATTTTTGAATTTTAACTCTCCGTTTTTATATAAAACGGCTTTTTGTTTTTTTGTCCTATATCGCACCTTAACCTCCACTTCCAGCGGAAACTTTAACAGGCCTTGCCTGTTTATCCAGCTAAAGCTGGTTATCTTTGTTTTTTTTGTCTCCAAGTCTTTTTCCTTGCCGACATATACAATATTTTTTTTAATATCTTTAGAAACTACAAAATACGGCCCGTGTCCATCAGTTATATTTAAGCCATGCCGCTGGCCTATGGTGTAGTAGGCGGCTCCTTCGTGTCTGCCGACAATTTTTTCGTCAACATCGGATGTTGACATAAGACGAATTTCGCCAGTTTTGGGTTTGATATAATTTTTTAAAAATTCAGCCATATCCAGCTGGCCGATAAAGCAGACTCCTTGGCTATCTTTTTTGTTGTGTGTCGGCAGTTTGAATTTTTTAGCTAATTTTCTGACTTCCGGTTTTGCATAGTCTCCAATCGGAAACAGGCAATACTTAAGTTGTTTTTGTGTCAGCGTCCATAAAAAGTAGCTTTGATCCTTATTTTTATCGACACCAGTTAAAAGTTTGTAAAGTTCGTCAGGTTCATCAAGTTTAGAATTTGACTTTACAACTTTATAACTTGATAAACTTCCAACTCGCGCTTTGCGCGCATAGTGTCCCGTTGCAATATAGTCCGCTCCTTCAGCTAAAGCTTTTTTTAAAAACAAACCAAACTTTATCTCTTTGTTGCACATTACATCGGGATTGGGTGTAAGTCCCTGGCGGTATGTTTCTATCATATAATTGCCTACCTTGTTTTTATACTCTTCTGAAAAATCCCAAGTTTTAAAGGGAATACCCAAAACTGAAGCTACCGCTAGAGCATCTTGGCGGTCTTTTTCCCAATCACAAACTTTCTGACATCGGGTGTCAGAAAGTGAGGGTTGCCATGGTTTAAAAAATACCCCGACAACATTAACCTGCCTGCCTGTCCGTCCGGCAGGCGGGCCGGCAGGCAGGAACCATCCCTTCTTCAAAAGAGCCGCGGCTACCGAAGAATCTACTCCGCCTGACATGGCTACATAGACTTTCTTAGATTTAGAAATCATATTATTTTTTACAACAAAAAATTGGGTTTTTCAACCCAATTTAGTTTTTGTTCGTATTTTCTTGCGCTGAAGCTAACTCTAGCTTCAAACAAACTTTGCTTTTCTTGGCTAATAACCATTCTCTGACCAAGGAAACTTCTTTTTGGTTTGTCTTAGTTAACTTGGTCGAGACAATCATTACCGCAATTGCTATGGCAACACCAAACGACCATATACTAACCATCTTTGTAACTTCAGTAAAATAAAGCCAGCCCGCGGAGTAAATTATTGGTGAAACAACGTAAACAGGAAAAATTTTGTGCCCTTTTATTTCTGGAAGGGGTATTTCGCCCACATTTACTGCAAACGGAAAATCTCTCCAAACCATAGAGTCTATGTCCGCAATAGGAAAGTAGCCAAACAAAGTCATAAAAGGCGCATAGACAATAGTCCTAGTGATGGACCAAAGTATCAATACTGGCCAGCTAACCCAAAGCATAAGAAAAAAATCTGCGGAATAAGAGCAAATACTGAGGCTAAGATTGAAGCCGTTTTGGTGTTCTATGATTGTATGCGAATTATGTTTCCTGGTAAGAATCGGGTGGCAAAGCTTAAAATGCCAAGAGTCAGGATCCAAAACCGGGTTACCTTTTTCGTTTTTCTTGAATTTCGCAGTCAGCAGTAGCGTTGTTGTCGTTAAAACATACAGAGTAAAAATTACAGCTACAACCGTCCAAAGTATTGTCATAATTACCCTTTTTTACTTGTCAAATAACTTTGAAATGATGATAACACAACCACATTATAAAGTCAAAAAAACGAAGGTATGATGTCTTGACTGCCAATCGTTTTTTGATAATAATTAGTCAATTCTTAAATTTAAAAGCGGGAGGTTGGTTGTGATAACAAATAGAAGTGAAGTCGTGTCGCTTAGAGTAGAGATTCAAAGCAAAGTTGCAGTTTTAGAAGAAAGTTTGTTAGAAGCGAAACAAGAATTAGCATTTCTGCAAATGCAGTGTCCTCATCCAAATCTGCATACATCTCCGCACGACGATTGTCTGGACCAAGATGTGTCCTGGTGTAATGACTGTGGCGGATTTTGGGAGAATTGCCGGTTTTAAAAACTGTTCCTATCGGAACAGTTTTTTACGGAGCAAACAGTTTCAAGTCTCTTATCATTTTGTATTTTTTGACGAAAAGCACGGTTTCTTTGATGCCTGCAAAAATAGTTGCCGTGGCAGGCATATATTTGCTGGCGCCGCCGTTATAGACCGCGGCCCTCACCTCGTTTATAAAATCCGGTTCGGAAATTAATTTTTTATCTAGCTTAGCTTTTTCTTTTTTTGTCATGTTTCTAAAAGCATCCCCAAGATGGCTGTCAAAAACCAAACCCGAAGCCATAATCCCATTTACTACGTCAATTCTGCCGATATTGACGTCTTTGATCAGTTTGGCTTCCGGATATATTTGAATGGTACCCTTCCTTTTTTTTGTTTTAGGGTCAACATAGCTGTAAGTTTTGGGCATAATTTGTCCCAGTCCCGAAGCTTCTGTTTTGGAAAATGTGTAACGATATGCTCTTTCTCCGTTAAGGGCAATCCGAACCAGCACTCTTTCAATAATTTTCTGCTTTTCTTTGTTGTCAGCAAGTAAAAGCATGCTTGGGTCAGTTTGCTCGGTAAGCAATATATTTTTGACGAATTCCTCCTGAATAGTATCCACAACCAATTTTTCAGGAAAAGCTTTTGACATAACTTTGAGTTCACGCAGTTTCTGAAAAGCTGTAGCAACCCACTCGTTTAAAATGTTTTTGCCTATTTCCACAAATTCAGGTTGGTGCAATATGCGTGAATACGGTGCATAAATCATATCGGAATAATTATCCCCCGTCTGTTCGCTGAAGTAAGCGAAATTATCATTACCCAGCAAAAACTTATTGCCGATTACGGCATAGCGATTTTTTTCTTCTTCCGGTCCGGCAACTTCAGCAATGCTTAAATCAGAATTGAAATTATTCCACCAATTGGTTATAATCTGAAAAGTTTCTGCCGGATTTTCCGGTGTAAAACTCGGCAGGTTTTCTTTGTTCTCCAGATATTTTTTTCTGATTGTATTTGCTTTCTCAACTTCTTTTTCGTCAAGCCAGTATCTTTTTTCAAAAACTTCGCCGGTTTTAGTATCCAAAACAGACAACTCTATCTCTTTTTTCACAAACTCTGTAATTGTGGTTGTTTTTCCGCTTCTTAATCTTTTCTTTGTTGTTTTTTCAACAAACTTGAGGGGCGGAGATTTTTTTAACCTCTCTTGCCCTTCCATTATTTTTTCGATGGTCAGAAAATTTACTTGCTGTGAAGTAGTGTCCGGTTGTATTACCGGCTGTAAGTCCCTGTTGGTCGTTTCGCCGATAACTACCGGGTCTTGTTTACCAAAAACAACAGCGATTCCGGCTAAACCGGCAAGAAGAAAGAATAGCAAAGCTTTAACCTTATTGATTTTCATACTATTTTACCGTTACCTTTTTATTAAGAAGCTTTAACAACTTTAACAGGCTATAAATTTTTTTCAATTTCTGCCGCTTTTCTCAAGACAGAATTGGCATAGTAGTTACAGGTGCTTGTTGAACAACCAGGCTTGCCGCTGATGTAAGCTTTGGCGGCGGCAATTTCAGATGTGCGGGTTTTGGCCGTGGCGCCGGCTCGGCCAAGCTTTATGGCGCTGGCGGTAAAAGCGTCTTCCACGTTCCATGGATTGGGCGGGTTGTGTCCGGTTAGGCGGGCAACGTCAGCTTCATACCCCAACCAAGTCGTGGGTATAAATTGGGCCGGACCCAAGGCTCCGCCACAGCCGTAATTCGGTTCGCGCGATACTTTAACTGTGTCAGGATTCAACCCCAGCTTGGTAACTATGGCGAAAAAAGCGTTTTTTTCCTGTTCGGCTCGTTCGGGTTTTTTTAATTTAAGATAACACTGGTACATATCTTTCAGCCAATTGCCGGTGCCTACGTTCTTGCCCAAACCGGACTCAATTTCAAGAATTCCCAACAGAAATGCCGGTCTGATGCCGACGCCGATTGCCGCTAATTGGGCGTATTTCACGGCTTCCTCGGCGGATACTCCATTTTGCTGTAAATAAAATACTTGGGCTCTGATTTTTTCTATGTCGGCTTGAGATTTTTTAACAAGGCTCTGAAAACGCGCTTCTTCCCCTTTTGTTACTTTCAAAATATTGTTTTTTTCCGAGCGGACCTGCTCCACGGATCTTTTTTCTATCTGCTGGATTTGTCTAAGATTTTCAAGTTCTCCCTTTCTCTCGCTAAGGCTTTCTTCTTTTTCCTCAAGTTCTTTTTTTAATGTTCTAATATTTTCTATAGTCATTCTCAAGTTTTCTTGAGTCACTTGCAGGTTGTTTAGATTGTTAAAAAAACTTGAAAAGTTTTCATTTTTTAAAATCATTTCAATCAAGTTTTCCTGCTCTGTCTGATCCAGCAAACGCAAGGAAGCAGACAATGCCGAACGATGCTTTGCAATTTTATCCTCTGCTTCTTTTATCTGTTCTAATGTCTGGTCAATTTCAGAAGACGTTTTTTCAATTGATAAAGCTAGACTTTTGATTTCCGTCTGGATCTGGCTGATCTTGCTGTTGATTATAGATATTTCATTTGACAAGCTTTGGGCGTTTTTGCTTTTTTCGTCTATCTGTTGCTGGAATTCTTCAATTTGCTTTCTCAATTCTTCGATTTGTTTGTTTTTTATCTCAATATCTTCCTGTACGGAGGCGCTTGTAAAAAGCGGGTTGGCTAAAATTACCAAACCCGCTAGGATGCTAGCTGTTAAAATGGCGTTCTTTTTACTCACTGACGGTTATTTTACCGAAATATCTGTCGGTAATGTTTAAGTGATCGTGAAAGGGGCAAGTTTTAGCTTCGGTAAACTTGTATGAGTAGCTTTCGTTTTGGGATAAACCTTTTAAGGCGTCAAAACCCGAACAAATTTGATGGGTTGGATGAGGGCCTGCGGCGGGCCAATGCCGAGCGGAGTCAACATTTTTGAAAGTAACCATATCGCCGACTTTTATGTTAAGTTCGCTGACTGAAAGTCCTTGACTGGTGATTTGCACCAAAAAAGTATTGGGAGCTTTTTGCGCGTTAGGTGTCGGGCTTGGAGAGATGGCCGGAGAATTTGTCGGAGCCTTTCCCGTCTGACTGCCCAAAACAAACAAAAGGACTACAAAAATGACTACAACAATAAAACTTATTATGATTTTACGCATAGCTGAATTATCTGACACTTTCAGATAAAACTCAACAAGTTTTATCCCCAACGGGTCTTTTGCTTTCTTTTTGGCATTTGAAAAATAAAAAGACAGATTGCGCAATCTGTCTTGTCTTACTCCACCGAGAAGTTCAATTTCTCAATTTCTTAGGTTTTAGGAAAAATCGTGTGTCCATTCCATGGACAATTTGGACACTCTATCCTATGCAGAGCCTCAATTGCGGGCATGTTTTTATTAAGTACTTTATCATAAGCCCGGTGTGCTTCATTAAAAACCCGGCCTGCTTCGTCATAAACCCGGCCTGCTATATCATAAACCAGGCCTGCTTCAACACGAACCTGGCGTGGTCCATCATAAACCCGTTCTGCTTCAACATAAACCCGGTTTGCTTTAATATGAACCCAGACTGATTCATCATAAACCTGGCCTGCTTTATTATAAACCCGGCGTGCTTCATCATAAACCCGGAATGCTTCATCATAAACCCGGCCTGCTTCAACACGAACCCGGCCTGCTTCATCATAAACCCGGCCTGCTTCAACATAAACCCGTTGTGCTTCCTCAAAAACCCGGCCTGCTTCAACTAGTTCAGGAGGCAGTTCCCCTTTGAATAGCTTGAAAAGGCGAAGGCGGGTTTCCCGCTCTTCTGGTGGTTTTTCTGTGCGGATAAATTCCGCGCGTTCATCATAATTAAAGCACCACTCCACGAGTTTTTCGTGGTGCACATGCATTGCCAAGCCTTTTTTAATGTGCATTTTTTCCCTCCTTTAAGTCTGTAAACATGTTATCACACTATTGTTTTTTGTCAAGATAACGAAATAAAAGGTAGCGTGTCTGGCGGTGTTTGCAAAACTTAATATGCTATAATAGCTCTATGGCTAAATTTATTGGTTTTACACTTTTAATAGCGGCCGTTTTGGTCGTTCTCAACCGCGAAAAGGTGGAGAATTTCAAGCAGAGCGTCATTGAAACCATAAATCCGGCGGTTAAAGAAAAAAGATTAATCGGGGAATTAAAAAACAGCCTTGAGGGTCTTGACGCTTTACTGTCGGACAAAAGCACAGCAAGCAAAGACGAAAAAATTAAAAAAGCCAATATTGCTGTCAGCAATGCCAGGAAAACACTAGAAGAGCTTCAATCAACAAATCAAAAAAGCGATCTCGGCGCCAACTTAAGCAACTTAATTCAGAAATTTGTACCGTTAAACTCAGAGCCTTCTCCTACCTGGCTACCGCCAAGTCAATGCAATTAACCTTTTGAGCATGTGGAAGTAATAAAGAAATAAACCGACCTTAGTCGGTTTTGGTTAATTTGGTTTCAGTTTCTTGTGTGGGTGTTTAGTCGTCATCACCGTAATCGCAGAATATATTTTCGTTTGGGTTGATGTCCTTGGGTGGCAATTTGAGTTTATGCTCAGATATGGTCTCTTTTGCCTCTATGACACCTACAACAGGTAGTCGTCCCCACACTTCATATTCAGGGTTGCTGCCGCGAAAACAGGGACGCTCTAATTTATTTCCGTGTCTATCGGTTGCATCTATATACATTTGTGTAAGATCAAGAGCGGTTCCATCTGGGAGAATAATAATTTTGTTATGCTTGTTGTCAATGTCAGACTTTTTAACCGCATATTTTTTATAATTGTAAAATAACTCCACAACCTCTTCATTATCATTTGGCATATACAAATCCCCGCATTTTATAAGAGTTGAGGCTATGGTAAACTATATCCCCTAAATTTTCAACAGGCTTAGTTGCGTTTGAAAAGGCCCAATTTTAGCAAAAGTCTCATTCCCTGCTTTGCCGATAGCAATAAAAAGAAAAAACCGATGACTATGTTAAACCCGTCATAACTCCAGCGGGTTGGTTCGTCGTCTCTCAACTTAAGCCACATGCCAAACTCGTCAAAGGCCAAGCCGAGACCCAGACCAAAAAGCAGGGCGGCGCCGTATTTTGCTCCCGGTCCGTTGAAGACTAGGGCGAGATAACCGGCGGCGGCTAAAACAAAAAAACCGTAAGCGTAATGATGCACTCTTAATCCCGGAGCCCATTGGATATAGAATTGAGGAAAAAAATGGCTGAAGATGCGGGAAACGGTGAAGGTAACCAAAAAAGCAAAAGCAATAGGAAAAACCAGAGAAATATAAAGACCCGGTTCTTTATTTATGACCTTGCGGTGTATGCCCTCTCTCATTTTCCTAAAAATTGACCAAACCATCTAATAGATTGGAGGTTTTATGCGTTCAACTTTTGGGTAAAGTTCCGGATCAATACTTCTCTTAAAGCATGTTTCACCTATGCCATGTTCCCAATTTTCTTGGTAAGGGTAGTTTCTAATCAGCGGTGCCATATCTTTCAATATATATTTTCCGCTCGGCGTTTTACCGCTGTCGGTTTTAAAATCGGCGCAAAGTTCAAATTTCAAACTTTCCTTAGCCGCATAACCATAAGAACTTTGTGTTTGCGGATCAGTCGGCGGGACAAAACCTGAAATGCTGTCTGTCAGCAAATCCAAATTTACCGGCAGTTTTCCTTTATTTTGCCAATAACTGACTATCTGATATTGAAGGGATTGCAGGTCGCTAACTCTTTGCTCGTCAAATCTTCTCTCTCTTTGCTGGGCCGGCGTGCCGACTAGAAAAAAACCGGCGATTATGACAACCAAAACAACCGTTGATGTCAGCCAAGCCGTAACTTTAGATTTTTGATCTGAAATCTGCTTGACTTCCCTGAAGTAATAACTGAAAACAGCCAGAGCGACAATCAAAACTGATAAAGTTTTCAAGAGAAATCTTGTCGTTAATTCTCCGCTGTAAAAATTAAAGATAAGTGTTATCAAATCAACAATTACAGTGATTGCCGCTACAAAAAGTGTAAAGTAAATCAGCCATTTTCTGAATTTTATATTTCTTTTTTCCGGCTCTTGGGCGAAGTCTCTGGCTATCAGCCATGAAATCAAAATAAAAACAGGGAAAATAATAAGCAGAACGGAAGAGGAGAGGCGGATCTGGCTTAAGGAACCGGAATAATAGAAACTTAGAGGATCGGGGAAAAGAACGTCTACATAAGCGAAAATCAGGGCCAAAAAACTGACCAAACTGGCATAGAGAGCGGCGAAACCCAAAAGATGCATAAAAAAATCTTTGGGAGTTGTTTTTGTTGTCGTTGTATTTTCCATATTTTGTATCCTAGCAAACTTTAAAAGATATGTAAAAAATCAAAAAGCCGAGAAAACTCGGCCTTTAAAACTTAAAATTCATAATTCTCCAGAACGCCCCAAGAGTTAAAAAGTTCACTGATAATAAACAACTGCTGGATTTGGTTGGTACCCTCAAAAACTCTGTTATAACGGCAGTCGCGCCAAAACATTTCAATGACATAATCTTTTATCAATCCGTAGCCGCCAAAAACCTGTATTGCGCTGTCCGCAATTTCCCAACACATTTCAGAACACATTAATTTAACCATTGCTGATTCAAGGCGCATGTCTTTGCCGGCATCGGTTTTTTGAGCCACTTGGTAAACTGCATATTCCATAAATTTTATTTTCGTCGCCATCATCGCCAAAGCAAATTGGTTGGCTTGAAACATGTTGATTGTCTGACCAAACTGTTTTCTTTCCCCGGCATACTTAAAAGCCAGTTCGTAACACGCCTTGGAAATGCCGATACAGCCGGCGCCAAGTCCCAGTCTGCCGCCGTTGAGAGTTTTCATGGCAACCTTAAAACCTTCCCTGACTTTTCCAAGCATATTTTCTTTGGGCACTTTCACATTGTCAAGAAAAAGCTGTACCGTGTGCGAAGCTCTTAGGCCGGTTTTATCTTCATGTTTGCCAACGGAAAAACCGGGCCACTTTGTTTCTACAATAAAAGCGGTCAAGCCTTTTTTACCAAGCGACTTGTCCGTTTGGGCGATCACAACCACGAAATCAGCAAAATCACCATTTGTGATGAATTGTTTTCTTCCGTTAAGAATCCAGAATCCGTCCTTCTCTTCCGCTGTGGTGTCAATGTTTGCGGCATCGGAACCGGCGTTTGGTTCAGTCAGGGCAAAAGCGCCGATCATATCGCCAGTAATGGCCGGTTTCAAATATTTTTCTTTTTGTTCTTCATTGCCGGCAATGTTGATTGCGCCGCAAGCCAGACTCGTATGCGCCCCGTAAAGCAAGGCTGTGGATGGATGCACTCTTGAAAGTTCTTCTGCCACTACACAGTACCCCGTTTTACCAAGACCGAATCCGCCGTATTTTTCTTCAAAAGAAACTCCTAAAAGTCCAAATTCGGCAATTTTTTTGACCAACTCCATCGGAATCTGCTCATTTTTTTCCATTTCAGCGACTTTTGGTTTTATTACTTCTTCCGCAAATGACCTAACAGTTTCTCTAAGCATTTTCAGCTCTTCCGCGGAGTTTTTACCGGGACCGTTGACAACATCGGGCGCGAAGGTTTTAGGAAAGGCAACATCGGCACTGGGACGCTTAATTTTCAAAAGCTTGGCTACGCCTTTTCTGGCGTTTTCCGTAAAAATCAAATTAGCGAAAAGCTCTTGCTCTAATTCTAAGCCTTCAATTAAAGTCATTCCCAGCCCTTCCTTAGCGGCTTTTTCTATTGCCAGAACCGCCTCAAACGACTTGGTGCTCATCATTTTTTTGACAAAATCGGATTCTCTTTCCTCTAGAAAATATTTTCCGGCTCGATGTAACCAAAGTCGGCCCGATAAAAATTCTTCAATAGCGCTCTTTGTTTGGCTTATAAGTTTTCCTCTGGGTGCGACCGAATCAACCAAGTCTAATTCTTTTGCTTCTTTGGCTGAAATGGCGTTGCCAGACAAAAGCATAGAAAGAGCCCGGTGAATGCCGACCAGTCTCGGCAAACGTTGGGTTCCGCCCATGCCGGGCATAATCCCCAGGTTTATCTCCGGTTGGGCAAACTTTGCGTCTTCTGAAGCAACTCTCAAGGCGCAAGCCATTGCGATTTCATTTCCGCCTCCATAGCACGGGCCTTCAATGGCGGCCACAGTCAGTTTATCCAAATTCTCTATCAAGTTAGTGACGGAATTTGCCTCTCTAACCAAGGCCAGAGCTTTTTCTTTGTCTCCGCTTTCAATAATCTTCCATATTTCTTTTACATCCGCGCCTGCTGAAAATATGCCCCGGCCGGTAATAACCACAGTCTCCGTATTCGGATCCGATTGCGCTTCCAACAAGGCCTCTTTAAGTTCTGCAAAAACTTGAGCTGAAAGAAAGTTGTAAGGCGGATTATCTATAAAAATTACCGTTAAATTGTCTCTTTTTTGGACTTCAATGACTTTCTTTGTCATTATTTTTTCCTCACTTGATTTTCAAAAAGCCGGTAATAGCATACAGCGATTAGCTTTTTTGTCAACAAAAATCCGCAGCGTTAGCTACGGAAGTTTTTCACCATTTTTCTTCTTCGGTAAAGATTTTTTTACCCATTTCTTTCTCTGCCCAATGCAGAGGCCCAAGCTTGGTGAAGGGAAAACCTATTCCCAAACGACAGCCGGTTTCAATATCTTCAGCCGTAGAAATTCCCTCTTCAAGACACAAGAGGGCTTCGCTTGCCATGCCGCGCATCATTCTCATAAATCCTTCTTCCGGACCAAGGAGCTGTCTTTGAGGAAAATTCTTTTCAACTACTTTCATGATATCCTCAAAACCGGCATCCGGCCGGTATATATAAAAACCGGCGCCGGTTTTTATGCCGTAGCGTTTCTCGTTTGCCAAAATTTCCATAAGCGGCGCCGGTTTGGCGCGTTCGCCAAAACCTTGAAACAATATTCTTGCCACATGAACGGCAATATCTATCCCCAGATAATCAAGGAGCATAAACGGCCCCATCGGCCAGCCAAACTCAACCGCCCGTCTGTCTATTTCTTCGGGTTTTAAAGTTGTCTCGGAAAGAAGAAGAACAGCTTCGTTGAGGTAGGGCATCAGCAAACGGTTTACCAGAAATCCCGGACACTCTTTAACTCTGATCGTGGTTTTACCCAGATCTCTCGCAAACTGCTCAACTGTTTCTGCTGTTTCTACGTCGGTTTCTTTGCCGGAAATAATTTCAACTAAAGGCATGGTAATTGCCGGGTTGAAAAAGTGCATGCCGACAACCTGTTTCGGCCTTTCAGTTGCCAGAGCCATTTCGGTAATAGAAAGAGAAGAAGAGTTTGTCGCAAAAATTGCCCGCTTTGGAACAACAAAATCCAGTGAGTGAAAAACTTTCTTTTTGACTTCCATGTCTTCAAATACCGCTTCAATAACCAAATCAACGTTGGTCAAAAATATCTCATCCGAAGAAGCGGAAATTAAAGACTTAGCCATTTCTGCTTTGTCAGACATAATCTTGCCTTGTTCGGCCGCTTTATCAATTTTGGAGAAAATATTATCCAGCGCTTTTCGGGCAAGTTCTTCGTTGATTTCCTTTATAACCACCGGAATCCCCGATTGCGCCACAAGGCTGGCGATTCCTTGACCCATTGCCCCGCCGCCGATTACGCCGACTTTTAAGATTGTTTTCATTATTCTCCTCTGATTGTCAAGTTGCTGTTTAATCCTAGCTCTAATTTTGCTTAAGTGTCAAGTTATAGAGTAAGCCCCCGTTATACAACTGGTTTACCTTTTTTATGTTTATAGAAAAATATTCCGAAGAGCGTCAGCAGAGAAATTAACGGGAGTTGATTTAGCAATTTTGCGACTCCCCCGCTTCCGAATTTTAATTCCACTTCTTCTTTTTCCGGATAGACCAGCATAAAAGATGGGCTGGCAAAGAAAACTTTTGAAGCGCCTTTTACCCCCCAAGCGGGGAAATAAGAAATTTTGATTAAATGAGGCGAACCAATGCAGTTAGTTTTAAATTGTATCTTGTTGTGGCTAATTTTTTCCGTTACTTGGCAGTTCTTTGCCGTTTCTATTTTCTGCAATCCGCCATTTAAATCAGCAAGTGATGTCGTTATGATGCCGGATTTTAAGTCTTTTTTAGAGGCGTTAAAAATTAACGGTGTATCCAGTTGTTCTTTTTTATTAAACCAGTCAAAAGAGACTTTTTTCCAATCCCCGCTTCCGACGTAAGCAGCCGGCTGAAATTTTGGAACGGAAACATAACTATTGCTGTTTGAAAGGAACTGCCAGACCTCAAAAGGAGGAAAATCGGCTAATTTCACAAAGTCACTTCTTGTTTGAAGTATTTCTTTTATTTTCTGACTGCGGACAATCAGATGGCTGACATTGAACATTTTAAGATGCTCTGCGCCGAGGTCATAGTCCACATCGCCGCAGGGCAGACCGATAACATCCGTCTGACAGCTTTTGTTGACTGAAATTTCCGACTGGATTTTAAAAATGAACGGGTTGGTTATGCTGGAAAACAAGTAAACTCCTTCAAGCGTCTGGCGTCCGGAAAGCAAGGGCACCAACTCGTTGTTTCTGACTGTGCCCGTGTCGTTGTTTTCCTGATTAAACTCTGTAATCACTCTCGGATCTGCTATTGTGCCTCTAAGAAATTCATTTGCCATTTTTAAGTTTTGAAAATTTAATTTGGCCTCTGTTCCTTCAAAGTTCCATTTCAGCCAGCCAATGACCGGTTCCTGGCGCTGGGTCAATATGAAGTAAGAAATGCCCAGTAAAAAGATAAACGAAAAAATTACGGCAGCTTTTTTGCGTATGACTGCGGCGGCAAAAATACCGCTGATTACAAAAGTTAACTGAAAGTAGGGGTAGTATCTGACGGCATAAATTCCCATCTTGAGAGCAAAAAGAGACAAAACAAGCGAAGCTCCGATGCCGATTCCGATAAAAACGGCGAAATTCAGAAGTTTCTTTTTGCGCAAGATCAGAGCCGGCAGCATAAAAGCCGGCCAGAAAATCAAACTTGCGGGAAGTATGTCTTTAAAATTTGCCGGCCAGTTGTTGGCCAGATTAAGAAAATACGGTTTGTAAACCAGAGTCGGTATCAGCCAAAAAGAATCAATCAGCGCCGCAAGCGCCATCACTTTTATGCAATACCACAACTTTTCTTTAGAAAAATTGGGCAATATCAAGCCAAGCGAAACTACCGCAACCCAAGTAAAAGTAAGCGCGTGGGCCAAAAGAGTTAGAGACAAAAGTACGGCCGGCAAGATAACTTTTTTATTTGCGTTCAGCGAGCGGTAAAAAGCGCCGAGAAAAAATATGCCTAACGCAATGCTTAAACTGTGAGAAAATTCCCCGGCCAGCATGCTCATTATTGTGCCGCCCCAGATTTGGGCGCTGCTTCCCACATTGTTGTTAAATAAAAAAAGCAGAGACAAAAGAGCGCCTAACTGCGGATAGGGGCTTCTCAATCTGAAAGACCTGACTAAATAGTAAACCGCCGCCGGAAGCAGAAATGTGCCGGAAATAGCGACAAGTTTGAAAGCAACCTGAAGAGGCATAAAAAAATCCAAAAGACCCATGGCAAAAAAGGCCAGCGGAAAATAGAATATAAAAGGCGGATAACCGGCAAACCAGCCAAAGTCCCAGTTAAAAACAGAGGGACTCTTCAATAAAAATTCGCTGGCGTAAGAAGCGGTATAAAAGTGCGAGCCCATATCGCCTCCCGTTGGTGTTGCCGTAGAAAAAAGCAAAGCCGGCCTGAAAAAGTAAAAAAAGATAAAATAAATACCCCCGAATACGATAATTGAGGGGTAATTTTTCCGGATAAAATCCCAAACTTTTTTTAGAAATTCCGCGGTTGCCATTAAAAACTACTTTAACAAAAATTTAACTTAAAGAAAACTTAACCCGGACTTCCCAAAAAGATTTAAACTTGCTACATTAGTTTCCGGCACAGACCACTCTTGGGTTGAAAATTGGAAAAAACAAAACCCGGACGGTCTGCTGGTAACTTACATTAACAGCGATGTCCGCTTGAAAGCGGTGAGTGATTTTATTTCCACCTCCAGAAATACTGACAAAATAATCGCTTACGCCGTTAAAAATTTTCCGGACAGAAAAATTCTTGTTTTGCCGGATAAATTTCTTGGTTTTGTAATGAAAGCCAGAGCTCTGGAAATTCTGGAGCAAGAAGGAATAAAAATTGACCCGGATTTGATTGAAATTTACCAACAGCCCTTTGGTGGATTTAACGCCTGCTGTTATGTCCACGAACAACTGGGTCCGGACGCCATAGATATTGCGCTGACGATAGTCTAACGGCAAAATAAATAACCGCGAGCACAAGCTCGCGGATTTTTTTTATGTTTCTAACTTATCCTTATATGTCGAACCATGAGAAATAATGAGTATGGGTAAAGATAATTTTTCTTTCAAAAATTTAAGGAGTTTATCGGTTTCTTTGAAGTAAAGATAGTTTGGGAAAATTTCTCCCGACTTTGTCCTATAGCCATCACAGATTTTTATTGAATCGAAATTTGCAATCCTGTCAATATTTGTTAAGACAATACCGTCTGGTTTTCCTAAAATTTCCAAACCATAATTTAATGCAATTAGGTCAAACCACCCAACTCTAAATTTTCCCTGCCAGTCATTTGTCACATTATGCGTGTCGGGCAATTTTTTGGTAAGTTTCGGATCCTCTGTTACAAACGGACCTCTGCCATGCCTTGTCGCATATGCGCGTGCAACAGCTAGTTTTATTGTTTTTCCTTCAAAACCGGCCAGTAATCTTTCGGCATTTCCGAAAGAACAATCGGATTTGGTTATAAAAGGTTTAAAGCCCCGGCTTTTGTCTAGCAGAGCGCCCTGCGCTCCTTCAAAGACAACGGTTCCCGGACGATTTAAAATTCTTTTAAGTGTTGTGCCGTCATCAAAATTTATTGGAAAACTAGAAAAAACAGAATACGATTCAATACATCTTTCAAGAAGATTTTGAGATTGGATTTCGTCAAAACATTTTTGAAGTTTGTCGTTACTTTCGGGTTCCAATAGTTTTTTACCAACTACAATTTTGCTAATTTGCAATTTTTTTAATTTTCTTTGCAGAACGTTAGGTCTTGCTAAATCTCCTATGGTTAAACTATCTCCTGGCGATTCCGTGAAATCGTTAATCGCTTCTCCAACACCCATGCCGCAGCTTCCGAATCTATTTGCTCCGCGAGCCAACTCTCTCATTTGACCGGCAAATTTGTGAAAAGGGGTTATAACAGGACATTTCTTGCTTATAACCAGCCGTTCAATGACATCTTTAATTCCTTTACTGGAAAGTGTTTCATATTCAGACACTAACCGAAGAGGATCGATAACCATAAACTGACTAAGATATGTGAAAATTCCCGGCACAAGAGTACCCGAACCAAATTGCGCAAAACAATGATGCAGTCCTTCGGGTGTGACTACATTATGCGCCGCCTGTGAACCTCCGTTGTAGCGGAATACCGTATGGGCGTCATATCTTCGGACTAAATAATCTACCGTACTGCCCTTGCCCTCGTCTCCAAAAAGACCGCCGCCGACAATAATTGCCATCCGTTTCGGCATATCAACCCTCTTTTCTCAAAAGAGGCAGAATTTCCTGCCATGATTTTATGGCTTGACCAAAATGCTTTGCTAGGCCGTCAGAAAACATAAAATTCTTATAGCCAATCTGCGACATCAGAATCAAATCCGAAATATCACCCATGGCAATCTCGCCGGAATCTTGAATGCCGTGCATAATTCTGGAAGCCAAAATGGCATCCGAATCGGCATTAATAATCATCTGCAGAGCTTTGAAAATTCCGGTCGGATTATCGCCAAAACTGATAAGCAAATCGTCTCTGGCGGCCATTAATTTTTCATTTGAGCCTAGTGTTTTCTTTTGAATGAATTTAAGGCCTTCCCGGGATTCTATTTTCAAGACTACCAACTGATTAAAACCGCGTCTTCCGGAAAAAAACCTGTAAAACTCATTAATATCATTCGCGCATTCTACGAAAGAAAGCATGAAATGATTAAGACCGAGTTTGATTGAAGCTTTTATGTATTCGCTGTCTAAACCCCCAAGATAACCCCGAACGTTGAAGCTGTCGCCGACAATATGCACGCTTTGGCTTTCGCCAAAATAGTATTGACCTGGACCAAACTTGGGGCCGTTTTCAACATATATTTTTCTTTTAGCGGAATCTGCCGCAACCAAATTAAACCAACCGGCATTTCTTATGTGAACTCTGGCGGGAGGTACAATCTCGAAATCTCGGTTTAGCGTTATGCTTCCGGCCTCAAACGGAGTCCAATGCGCAACGCGCAATTGTCTTCCTTCTAAATCAATATATAACACCTTCCCGTATTTATCGGTTAATTGTTTAACTCGTGTTAGTATGTCAATCGGCTTGAATGGACTGTCCCCGCCCGTGTTGTAACGGACTGCGGAAATCAGCGGATGAGAAACCATTTTCTCGGCTAAGGATAAGGAAGAATCGCTGGTCAAAGTCGGCAAGGTTCCTATGAGCATTTTCACTCCTGATTATTAAGGTTCTTTTTATTTATAAATACATTATTATTACAAAAATGTCAAGTTTGGTAATAAAAAAGTCCCTCTGTCAGGACTTTTATTTTAATTCCGGCAAGAAAACTCTGGCCACGAATAATTTGCTTGCAACTCTTCTATAACCCGGGTCCCAGAAAGTGCTGTGCGGATCCATTGGCCAGGAATGTTCTGTTATACGCCAATCTTCGCGAGGATAAAATCGCTGATAACCTTTATGCATCAGCCGATACTGGAGAACTTCCGATTCTATCATTCTCAACCATATTTTTTTAGCTCTGTGGCCTTTAATGCTCTGACCGGCGGAAAATAAAAAATTTGGCAGCAATTTTTCGTATAATTCTCTTATTGACTCCGGCTGGCCGCACCACATGCCGCAAAGCAATAAATGCGCCCAGGAATTATCCACCCTCGCGTCTTTTATTAAAGCGTCCGTCATTGGCGAACTTTTTATTTCCAAGTGTCCGCCGATCTTATCCAGCCAAAATTCTGTAACTCTTCCCCTTATTTTGGGATGTGAGCCGACTTTTTCCAACAAAGATCTTATTTTTGATTCTTCGCTTTGTGGGGTATCGGGTCTGATAAATACGGCTAAGTCCAAATCAGAATCAAAGTTCAATGAATATCCTTTTAATCGTGAACCAAAAAATATGAATACCGGATAAAATAAAGCGCCGGCTTCCGGTTGAGAATAAAAATCCTCTAACACGGGCCCAAGTTCATCTAGATCTTGACTGATAAGAAACTGTTCTGTCGCAAAGGAATCTAGTTGCGGCATTTTTAGACCCGACTTTTCCTCAATGTACTGATAATCAATAAAATCAATTGCTAGCCAATGGGACCACAAGATAAATAACTGGTCCTTAATTTTTGTTGAACCTTTTTGCCATAGAGCAAGAAAATAAGGCTCAAAATAAGTCTTGATAGTCTCCGCCCTTTCCTTGTTACATTTGGTCAATCTTTCGGTCGCAATACGCACAGCTGTAATACAGGCAATCCGCAGTTCTTCGCTGTTTTCTTTCTTCAATAAAACGGTAATATCTTTTGCCTTAATTTTATTGTTTAGCAACGATTCGGCCAAAAGGATGCCGTACTCTTCAAGACACTTGGACTGTCTTTCTTTTCTCAACCAATCAATTCTAGATTTTGGCGCTGTTTTAATTTCTCCCCTTATGCAATCAAGGGAAATCCTTGATAAGTCAACTCGCAAACTTTCCGTCAAAGTCTTCATTTGTTCTGAACTAATCTTCCCGCCAAATACCGCATTTGCGATTTCCGCTTCCGAGCGCGGCGGATTTGATTTTAGATTTTGGTATTGAGCCAAAACGGTTTTATCAAATATGGGATTGTCAGAATTGAAAAGTCTGCGCCATTCGGTTTCAGAAACTAAACCCAAATCAGTAAGTGTTGGAAAAGTATCAAGAATACTATAAACCAAAACCTCGTCATTTGTTTTTTCTAATATTTCCAGAACATCGGCTACTGAAACAAGATTTTTTTTAATCATTTGCGGGATTAGATGGGCTGCCTTTCTCACATGAGGCAATACAACTTCATCCAACTCGTATTCTAATATATCCCCGTCAACATAATCAGCCCGAAAGTCACTTTCGTTGAGCAGTTCTCTCCAACTTAGAATATACGCCTCAATAAATTTATCAGATGCCAAACTTAACGGACCGGAACAAAAAATACTCAATTTTCTGTTTGGTAAAAGTTCAAAAGGCAAATACAGAATTAATCGTGCGTGATCAATGTCGCTTAAAAGAAATTCTGTTAAATTGTCATAGATTCTGGCAACATTGGTTTGGTCTATCAAGCCAGAACCAATGGCTTCACTAATATCCATTTTTACTTCCGGAATCCTTTTAAAAATTCCCTGAAAATCGGTATATAGTTTTCTTCTCATTTCAGCTTTTTGTATTATGCCTAGATTATCTCTGATTCTTTTAGGCCAAGGCGAGTCTAAAACAGAACCGCTTAAAAGAAGTAAATCCATCGGTGGCGGCATTCTTGTAAACATTCGGCGCCTCTATTCAATTGTCAAAGATTGCCAAAACAATACCATAGATATTATGACTTGGCAATGCCATTTGACAAAATTTTAATATAGCTGTATCTTGGGTCAGTATCGTAATTCGCGATACTGACCTTTTAAAATAAGGAGGAGACATGGGCTATAGAACTTATAGCGATGAAGATTTATTGAAGACAAAAAAAACTATTAAAGACAGTGGAAAAGACACTTTTGCCAGAACCGCAGACATACGACAAGGACGTACTAGCGCAGTATGCCACGAAAAACTTTCAATCGCAGAAGAATTTCGACGGAACAGGGAGTCTCGCGATAGCGATGCCCATCCCCAATCCAACGCTTTAGCTCTTTGGTTTGATGTTACCGGATCGCTGTTAAATGTCCCCAAGGAATTGGAACCCAATCTGAAAGATCTTATGGGCTATCTTCTTGAGAAAAATTACTTGCCCGATGTTGCCGTCATGTTCAGCGCTGTCGGCGATTCAACTTGTGATCGGGTTCCGTTCCAAGTCGGACAATTTGAATCCGGCGCTCAAGAACTGATGAATTTCTTCCAGAGAGTTTACCTGGAAGGCGGCGGCGGCGGACAAAACACTGAGTCATATCAAAACGCGCTTTATTATATGGCGCGGCACACTCAAATCGATTGTTTTGAAAAGCGCGGTAAAAAAGGCTACTTTATTATGTTCGGCGATGAACTGCCTTACAATAATGTCCGGGCTTCGGAAATCAAAGATTTAATGGGCGGTTTCGGACCGGATGAAAATATTCCGTTGAAAAAAATCATTGAGGAAGCAAATAAAAAATATGTCGTTATCTACATCATTCCTCGCGAAACCAATAATGGTCGCGATCCGGAAATCTGGAGCACGTGGAGAGGACTACTCGGTGAAGAGTTTGTAATGGGTATGGAAAAAACAAGCCAGATCTGCGAACTCATCGGGACAATCGTCGGTGTTTGCGAAGGCAAGGTCAGCCCTCAAGAAGCGGTTGAGAACCTCAAAAAGAAAGGCGTCGGCAAAGAGTACTTAGAGATTTCCCAAAATGCTTTTGTTAAACTTTACGGAATAAATAAAGACAAAAAAGGCGATACTGTAACATCGTTCGTTACGAAAGCTAAAGATAAAGAGCCGAAGAAAGATAAAAAAGGCGGCGGTCTCAAAGTTTAATCCAACTATGCTGGATTTTTTATTGGCGCCGTTGCGTTGTGCTTGACAGAGAAGAGTGTAATTGGTATAAAGTATTTGCTGTTATTTAAAAACAAAAAAGGAAACTTTATGGGCAGTAGCGGCGCTTATTATGACAGAGATGTTTCTGTGGTTAGTAAACTAAGTTCGGGTGTATCAACTTTTGCTCAAGAGCAGATGTCACGGTCGGTATTATCCAATGATTTATTGCCTTTTGAACGAAAACTTGTTTCAGCGCATAGAAATCCCCTGGTTTACGTTTACGATGTAACGGGTTCTATGGGTACCTTGCCCAAATTAATCTACGACAAAATGCCCATGATCGCGGGACAAATTGTTGAACAAAAATATCTTGAAGACCCGGATGTGAGCTTAGCGGCCGTTGGCGATGTCACTTCAGATCGCGGACCACTGCAGGTTTGCGATTTCTCCGTAATCAAAAGCTTAGACCCTTGGTTACAAAAGATCTGGATAGAGGGTGGCGGCGGCGGACAGCATTTTGAATCTTATGAATTCATGGCTTATTTCTATGCACGCTGTTGCGACATGCCAAATGCTCAACTGCCGATTCTACTCTTTACCGGCGATGAAGGATTTAGAGAGCAATTGCTCGGGAGTGAATTAAAAAAGCGTTTTGGCGGACAGCATGAAAACATAAATACCAGCGTCATCTTTGCTGAGCTAAAAGCCAAATTCATGGATAATGTTTTCTTATTGCACAGATATTATAATAACTATGGTTTGGATTCTGAAATTGTAGCCCAATGGGAAAAAGTTCTCGGTAAAAATTATGTTATTAAATTACCAGACGATACGGCAATTGCCGACTTGACTTTGGGAATTTTAGCTTTGGTGTCAGGCAAGAGAACACTCTCGGGTTATGTTGAGGACATGAAAAACCGGCCATTGGAAATGGGCGGAAAGAAATATAAGCCGCAAACACAAGAAAGAATTAACCAAGTAACAGAGGCGCTTAAACCCCTTGAGACAATGTTGAAAGAAAAAAATGTTCAAAAGAAAAAAGATGGACCAGTAAATCCAGCGCAATCCCAAAAGAATACTTCTAAAAAAGGCGGCGGTCTCAAGGTTTAACCGCAAAAACACAACGCTCCAAAGAGCGTTTTTTACTTGCCAAAATAATAAAAGTGTGCTAATACGATATTGCTTTCAAGCACTTTTAAAATAAGGAGTAACTTATGCCTTGTGATATCGGATACAAAAATATTACTACAATCCGTGTAGAACCCAAGATTGTCAACGAATTTAAAGAAAGATCAAAAGCCCCCAAAATAACCAAAGACTTATTGGAAAATATGGGAGTAACTGATGTTGTTTTCTTAGAGTGGGCATCTGACTTGGACATTAATCCTCTGTTAAATACGGCTCTCGAGCGCGCGTTAGAAGCCGTAGATAAAATTGGGAAAGTTGAGTTTCTTATTCGCAACGGAGAATTGGAAATCAAATCTAAATACACCGAAGCTGTAGAAAAAAGAAAAATTGAGGCCATAGCCAAAAAGGTTTCCGAAAGATTTCAGATAGAAGTTACCGGAGTAATTGCCCAGTTATTGGATTATACGATTGTAGTTTCTGAAAAAACAATCGACGGTCAAAAGACAATAATCCTTGAGGGTGAGAAAAATGAGGACGCGAACGTCCATAGATACTTAAAAGTTTCCGTTGGAACTACGGGCGAGGGAGTCTTAGCTTTTGAACATTTTGACTCGGCCTCTTCATTGAAAGAAGAGCGGTCAAAGTTTTTAACTTTGGCTAAAAAGTTTGGTGTTAAAATCGCCTTATCAGAAGAACACGAATCAGGACAACCGATTCCACAAAATGTGGAACACCAGCATTTTTTACATGTGAGGTCTTAACATGAAAACCGACAAAACCGAAGATGTAAAAGCTTTAGAGTATAAAGCGCCGGAATGGCTGAAAAAAGAATTCCTACTGCCATTCAGGTCCGGCTTGGCTCATGCATTTATTTTCCATGGTGACACCGACGGTTTGGTTCTAAATCCAAATTGCGAGGACGAACCCGGTCGCGCTTACATTACTTTCCTGGAGTTCCTCAAAAGTATTTTTGACGAGAGACGAATCGTTATTATCTATGATCTTGCTGCCGGCATGAAATTTCTGAATCCGAAAATGGAAAAGGATTTCAAAAAAGTCTGCGGACTGGAATCAGAAGACGACACAAGCGCGGATCCAATCGCCGCGGCAAAGGCTGGCCTTGCTGCAAAACGAGGCTTGCCCCAAGATCCAAATGCCTGTCTGCCACTAATTAGTAAAGTACTGGGTAAATGCGAAAATGTCGCGGTAATTATCCGATCAGCGCACTTCGTTGCCCCGAATCCCGGCGCAAATGCGCTGCTTCCGCAAAATGACAGAGTCAATATCCAAATGCTGATTAATTGGAGCAAGAGCACTTGGTACAGGAAAAGCAACAACCTTATTCTCTTGCTGACAGACGATATAAGTAAAATCTCTGTTGAACTGAGAGGGAATGGATCTGGTTTTTATCAGGTTTTTATTCCCAAGCCGACAAAACCGGAAAGAATTGATTTTATTTCCAACGCCACGTTGAAGGCTAGAGAAAAAGCCGAATTGGCAACAGATTTGGCTAAAGTAGAAAAACAGGTTAAAAATGCTAGGGGTAGTAAAAAATCGCAGTTAGAATATAAAGCAAAGCAATTACGCGAACAGATGGCAGATTCAGATTCCGTGATTGTACTGCCGGACGACTTTGATACTGCTGTTTTCGGCCATGCCACACAAGGCATGAGCTTTAAACAAATCTACGAAATTTTTCTGCAAGCGCTAAAAACCGGTGAGCCATTAAGCTTAGATTTCGTAAAGGATCGAAAAAAGACTATTCTGAACACTGAATACGGCGAATTAATGGAAATTGTCGATGCCCAACGCGGCTTTGAAGACATCGGCGGGCTGTCTTATGTAAAAAGTTATTTTCAATCAGTTCTTGACGCCATTAAAAAGGCAGAGTATCGCCTTGTGCCGATGGGTGTTTATTTGATGGGTCCGCCCGGAACCGGAAAAACAGCATTGGTAGAAGCTCTGGCAAAAGAAGCATCGTTCAACTTCATTAAAACCAAAAATATACGTTCAATGTGGGTTGGCGAATCTGAAGCCCGCATGCAAAAATTTATTTATGCTTTGCGGTCGCTGACACCGGTTGTTGTCATGAATGACGAAGCTGATCTGGCCGACGCCCAACGAGATACCCCCAAAGGAGACTCTAATGTTACAGAACACTTAATGAAGATGTGGATGGAATTCTTGTCTGATCCGAGAATCAGAGGCCAGATAGTAGTAATATCTTGCACTAACAGGCCCGACCGTATTGATGCAGCGCTGAAGCGCAGCGGCCGCGGAGATCAGAGAATTTTGATTCCAATGCCCTCAACCGAAGAATTGCCGGATATTTTCAGGGTGATGTTTAAGAGGTATGGCATCCCGACTGATATTAAGGACTTTGTGCCTTTTGCAAAGAAAACTGACGGTTTTTCCGGAGCAGATATAGAGGCAATTGTTCTCGCCTCATTCAGATTTGCGGGCGGTCAAAATGTTGATGTAAAGTCTCTAAATCAAGCAGTTGACGACTTTATACCGAGCGCTTCACAAGCGACAATTGACTTCATGACCGAAGTCGGATTACTCGAGTGTTCTTCCAGACAACTCCTCCCCCCGAACGTTAAGGATATTATCCAAGGAATTTTGCAAAGGGGACTTATTGAAAATACCGATGTATTTTTGGCTCAAATCAGAGCCAGAAAAATTACTGATGTTTGAGGTGTATCTTTTTAAAGCTGGCTGGTTGCCGGCTTTTTACTTACACAAAACTTCCCCGTTAGTGACGTTTTCCTTGACATTATAGTAACTCTTGTGCTATTTTAAAAACGGCTTGCACTTTAAAAAAACAGGAAAAAATTATGCCAATTACATTATCCGATTACGAATACTGCCCGTATTGCGCCAGCCGGCTTTCTGTCTGGACAACGGACGGAACGCCAAGAAAGGTCTGTACTTACTGCAACTGCTGGACTCATTACCCGACCGTCGGCTTGGCTTCGGTTGGCTTGATAATCAGGAGAAACAAGATTCTTTTGGTGAAGCGCAATCGAGACCCATATAAGAATACTTGGAATTTTCCGGCAGGTTTTGTGGAGTATCGAGAACATCCGGAAGCCGCTCTCAAGAGAGAGGTGGAGCAGGAAACGGGGCTTGTTGTCATAAAAGCCAGATTTATCAATTTTACCGAATCAAATGAAGACCCGCGAAGCCCGGGGCATCTCGTATTTTTCTATTACGCAACAGCTAAAGGCAAAATTAGGAATAACGACCCGCAGGAAAATAAAGAAGTAAACTGGTTTGACATTAAAAACCCGCCCGAAATCGGTTGGCCGACTCATCAAGAAATGATGCGGCAGGTTCAAAAGCAAAACAGAAAAAGAAAGGAGAATTAAGATGAATAATCTGGAGGTTTCAGCGCCGATATTGTTTTAGTGGACGGCGAACTTTGCGCTAAAGCCGGACGTCGTTTTCGTCCCAATCCAAGATTAGTTAAAGTGTAACTACCGAGCCTAGCTCGGTTTTTTTATACTGATACCGTTACCTGATAACTATATCAGCCGAGCCAGTTTCTTAATCTCGGAAACTTTGAGCAAATGGGCAGTCTTGCGCACCGGTTTTCCAAACCCCAAACGCGGCCGGCGCGGATAGCGGCAAAGAACAGCAAAACTAACGCATAGATTATATGCTCATCAATTATGAAAGAATGTTCGCCAGCATACGGAAAATCCAGAACTGGAAAATAATAAAGAAGCATCAAAACAACGCCGTAAATTGAAGTCAGCCTTACAAAAATTCCCAAAATCAAAGAAATTCCCAGAATCGTCAAGCCCCATTCGTTAAGCCAGTTGGTAACCGGCAGAATTTCCGGTGAAGCGAACCAGTTAAACAATCCGGCAAAAGTTTTGGCGCTTTTTAAGTAACCTTCCGCTGACCAGCTGGGGTTAATAATTTTTGTTATGCCCGCATAAAACATCAGCCAGCCCATAGCCAGACGAAGTAAAAACAAAAATATTTTTTGAAATTTTGTCATAAAGTTTTAATTAAAAAAAATTTAAATAGTGAGCGGTAAAAAATAAAAACACTGCTAAAATTCCAGCCACGGAAAAAATAATCAGATTGATCAAAGCTCTGCGGACAGTTTTGGCTGAAACCGCGCCGGAGTAGAAATAGGCCAAACCCCAGACAACAAAATAAATCAAAACGGAAAATATGCTTTTACTGGTCCAATGGTGTCCGGAAAAATCGGTCAGCCAGTTTTTGAGCGGAACGGAGAGTTCGCCCAAAACCGTAATGGCAACCGTAAAAATTACGGAAACAATCGCGGCAACCGCCGAAGAGTAAATTAGTTTAAGAGATTTCATACAATACTTAAAAAATAAAATTTAAAAAAATTTTTTTACTTAGCCCCAACGGGCGGCGGCTGAAATAATGTAACCCATCGCTCCGATTAAAAGTCCCAGTAAAGCAATTAATACCACTAAAACAGTCGCCAAACGGGACAAATTATATTCCTTTATCTCCTCTCTTTTGAGAAATGCCAGAA
This sequence comes from Candidatus Yanofskyibacteriota bacterium, assembly GCA_016185525.1. Lineage (GTDB taxonomy): Bacteria > Patescibacteriota > Minisyncoccia > 2-02-FULL-40-12 > IGHO2-12-FULL-4 > JACPNK01. Next base: position 124,092 of record JACPNK010000002.1, on the reverse strand, counting down.
GCAAAGCCGTAACCGCCAGTGGGATTACAAAAAGGAAAATATGCTCTTTTGTTTCCATAAAAATCGCATGAGCCCAAGGCGCAACACCTTCTTTTATCACCGGTTTTACCAATTTGCCGTAATAAACCACATAATAATAACCGCCGGCTAGCCAGCTTAAAGCAAAACCGGCAACGCCGATTACAGCCGCAATTTTAACTCTTAATTTTCCAAAAGTGTTTGCTAAAAATTCACCTGTCAGCCACAAAAAAGCATCAATTCCCAGAATGGCAAAACCCAGATGCAGACCGATCAAAACAGGTTTGTAAGTTAAAAAAGAAAAGTCCATAACTTAAACATTATATCATTTTTTAAGCCCAGGCTCTACTCTTTTCAACAGCACGGCGTTAGTTGCAACAATTATTGAAGAGGCCGACATCAGCAGAGCGGAAATTTCCGGACGCAAAGACCAACCAAGAGAATTATAAAACACTCCGGCGGCAACGGGAATAGCCAGCAAGTTGTAAATCGCCGCCCAAAAAAGATTCTGTTTCATTTTGGTAACCGTAGCTTTGCTCAAACGCAAAGCGGCAACAATATCGTAAGGGTCGGATTTCATCAGCACAATGTTGCCGGTTTCAATGGCGACATCAGTACCGGCGCCGATGGCTATGCCGATATCCGCTTGCGCTAGTGCCGGCGCATCATTGATGCCGTCGCCGACCATCGCCGTAAATTTGCCTTCACTTTGCAATTTTTTAACATACTTTGCTTTGTCTTCAGGCAAAACTTCGGCAAAAACCCGGTCAATGCCCAGCTCCTTTCCGACGCCTTCCGCCACTTTTGCGTGGTCTCCCGTAATCATCACCACTTCCATGCCGAGTTTTTTGAGCGCCGCTACGGTTTTTTTAGAATTGGGCCGCGGCGGATCTGCAGCGGCAACAACACCCGCAAAAATTCCATCAACAGCTAATAAGCTTAAAGTCTTCCCTTCTCCGGCAAGTTGGTCAAGAACGTTTCTCATCGGCTCGGTGGCGATACCGTTGTTCTGAAGCAGTTTCTCTTTTCCGGCAAAAACAATTTTACCGGCAATTCGCGCCTTAAGTCCGTAACCGGCGATTGACTCAAAGTTTTCTATCGGTTCAAGCGGCAAGGCGTTACGTTTTACGGTCTCTTCAAAAATAGATTTGGATAGAGGATGATTGGAACCGGCTTCCAAACTGGCTTCGTAGCGCAAAACATCGTGTTCGTTGAAACCGTTAAGCGCCACAACGTCTGTGACTTTCGGTCTTCCTTCCGTGAGCGTGCCGGTTTTGTCCAAAATGATGGCGTTAATCCGGGAAGTGTTCTCAAGAGTCGCCGCATCTTTGATAAGAATATTGTGTTTGGCGCCGATGCCGGTGCCGACAGCGACGGCTGTCGGCGTGGCAAGGCCGAGAGCGTCAGGACAAGCGATTACTACCGTTGAAATCGCAAAAGTAAGAGCTGTAAGAAGTCCGGCGCCGGCGCCGAAATACCAGCCAAAAAATGCCGCCAATCCCGAACCGACGGCAACAACCACCAGCCAACCGGCCGCTGTGTCGGCAATGCGCTGTCCCGGCGCTTTGGAATTTTGCGCCGTTTCCACAAGCTTAATAATATGAGCCAGAACCGTTTCCGAACCGACTTGAGTGGCTTTAAATTTAACCGTGCCGGTTTGATTTACCGAACCACCGATAACTTTATCGCCGTTCTTTTTTGAAACCGGAATTGACTCGCCGGTAACCAGCGATTCGTCAATCGCGCTTTCTCCTTCTGTGACTATGCCGTCAACCGGCACCTTGTCGCCGGGCCGGAGAACCACAATATCGTTATGAATAATTTCAGAGCTGGGAACAGAAACTTCTCTGCCATCTCTTACAACTCTAGCTTGCGGCGGAACCAAATCAAAAAGAGCGCGCAAGGCATCGGACGTGCCGCGGCGGGATTTCATTTCCATCCAATGGCCGAACAAAACAAAAGTCACCAAAAGAGCTGCCGCTTCGTAAAATGTTTCTGACTCCGGACGCAATAAAGTCAGCAGAACACTGAAAAGATACGCCGCCAGAACGCCGGTGGCGATAAGCACCGACATATTAAGCTTGCGGGCTTTGAGTGAATAATAAGTGCCGGTTATGAAAATTGAACCGGTCCAAAAAACAATCGGCGTAGTCAGAATCAAGAGCAACCAGTTGATTGATATCGGCGAAAACAGAACCAAACCAAGCACCTTTTCACCTACCGGCGAATAAAGAAAAATCGGAATTGAAAGCAAAAAAGAAACCCAAAACCGGCGGCGCATATCCTGCTCCATTTTCTTGGCCATTTGCGGGTTGGTCCCTCCGTCGCCAAGGCTATGGCGGGCAGGCATCGCCGCTTCGTGGTTCTTGTGGCTTAGCTCTGAAATATCGTAGCCATCCGGTTTGTCTTCTTTGGCCGCAGACGTTTTCGGTATCAGCGCCATGCCGCAACCGGGACAAAGCCCCGGTTCATTTCTGATAACTTCCGGATGCATCGGACAGGTATAAGTTTGTTTAATATTTTCCATAAATTTATTGATGTTAAATTCCGCAACCTCCCCCGCCTTGTTTGGTTTCCGGCTGGATTTGCGACAAAACTTGACGGTAACCGGAAGCGCTGGAGAAGTTGGCTCCGAGAAGTTCTTTTGGTTCAACTTTATTCCAGTCAATCTTTTTTATTTTCAGGTACTTGGCGATATTCAGATAGGTGTCGGGGAACCAGAGAGAATTGACCTGCAAAGCATATTTGTACATATCTTTTTCGGATATACCCTGCGAAGCCATCAATTCAAGCAATCCAAGCATAGCCATGCCATGGTTACAATCAGGAAAGTGAGTGGAATTGCCGCAACACGGACGGTATATATTTTTTGAGACGCTTTCAACCAACGCTTGCTGTTCGGGCGTCAAAACCACAAAGCCATGTTTTGAATAATGATCCATAGAATTGCCTTTTGCCAACGTCCAGCCACCGGTGGAAGCAAATTTGTCCGCTCCGCCATATCTTTCATCAACCATCTCCCCTTTCTCTAAAATGTCGTTCTTGTTGCCCAAGCCCAAGGCCCATAAAAGATTAAGCAGAACCTGCGAATTGTCGGGAGTAATCTTCAGCGAGTCGTTTTCCGCCCCGGAGAGCAGTTGTTTGCTTTCCGGGTCAAGTCTGCTTCTTTCATTATAAAGCGATTCAAACTTTTCCGCATCAATTACTCCGGCTTCTGTTAATCTTATTCCAAGGTCTCCCCACTTAACAGGCAGAACGAAACCTTTTTTCGGCAGAATTTTTTCTTCAATTTTTTTAAGCGCGGAAGCACTCAAATCTCCTCTTTTTTCATCAAGACTAAGCCTTGATATGTAGACCCAAGCGCCGGAAATAACTACTGCTGAAACCAAAATACTTAAGGGTAAAATATATTTATCTTCAATTTTTATTTTTTTTATATTGAACATATGTTAGTTGTTTATCTTTCTTCACAACAGTCAACAAGTTTATTTACTATATCCTCAAATGACCATGGCTTTTTAGGGTCGTCAGTCTTTTTCAACCCGGAGATGTCTGTCAATTTCAAACGAACCGCCCAAAACAGCGAGTAAAGTTTGTAGGCCTGTCCAAAAACTTCTTCGGCATCTTTCTTTTTTCCTTCTGACAAGTACTTTGTGCCTACTTCCGCAAGCCTCATGGTTCCGGCCAGAAGATGCTTAGAAATACACCAGACTTCGCCTTCCGAATTTTTAATCATTCTTCCAAGAAGAGCCTTGCGGATGCTTCTGACTTCGTTTAACAAATCAAAATATTCCGGCTTTTCCGTTTTAGAGGCTGTGAAAAAGAAGTGTTCTTCCAGGCTGACCAAGTTCATAATAGCTATGCTCAAATCTTCTTCCAATGACAAATCCAAGCCGCCGCTTTGTTTTGCTTTCTGGATTTTTTTGATTAACTCTTCAAATTTTTTATTTTCCATATTTCTAAAAGAATAATATTGTTATTCCCAAACCAATCATAGCAAGCGAACTCCACAATTTCATACTGCCAATGTTCTCTTTGCGCCATTTTTGGACTTTGTCCAGCAGGCTTTGTTCACTGGCTATCAAAAGAATTAACGCTAAAGGCAGGATAAAAATTAAGTTGTAGATCAAAAGATACCCAAGCCCTTTCAGATAAGTCGCCTGGTCGTGCAGAAGTCCCAAAACAAGCAAGTAAGGCCCTCCGGTGCAAGGAAACTCGCAAAGTCCGACGAGAATTCCCAGAAAAAAGGCTGTGGGCAGAGAGCTGGCCTCCATCAATCCGGCGATTTTATTATGGACTGCGTCCGGTATTTTTAGTTTAACCGGAAATTTGGGGAAATAATGGCCGATAAGATTGATTAACCCAAAAAGTATCAGCAGAATAGCTCCCAATTTTGCCATAAAATGAGGCGTGTTGAATATGTGGAGAGCCTGCAATATGCCAAGCCCGATTAAAACATAGACCGTAAACAGGCCTGAAATGTAGAAAAAACCTATTTTGAGAATTCCTGAACGCATTTTTCCGAGACTGAACAGGAAGGCGATAGTTAAAAGCAGAATTGAGAAAGCGCAGGGATTGATGCTGTCAATCAGGGCGGCGATACTTACCAGCGGCAGAAGCCATTTGCCTTCATTGCTAATTTTCCAAAGCGTTGTTGTGCCAAAGTTGCCGCTCTGTAAAAATCCGACTATGCCGAATATTGCTATTGCGACTGCAATTAAAATGTAAAGTTTTTTCATGGCGTTACAAAAGCGGAAAACGTAAGCTCTACAGGAGAACCATTTTCAACTTCGACCGTAATCAACCTCTCTATTTTACCGACACCAGCCGGACCGTGCGCCGCCGGATCAAAAACAACCTCTATGGTCGCCTCTTCATTAAGATTAAGCGATTCGTTAATCTTAGGAATAAAACCATGCCCCGGCATGCCAAAGGGCCCTTTGCGGCCGCTATCTCTGACTAAACTGGCCGAAGTGCACATGCAGGAAGTATAAATTTTACTGATCTCGGCATTTCCGGAGCCGGAATTTTTAATTTTAAACATATGGCTGACTTTTCCCGCAGCCATTGAAATTGTTCCGAAATCAAAAAACGTTTCCTCTGCTTTTATCTGTCCGCTATTTGTCGGATTACTGATGGAAGCGCCGTTGTCAAGAGTTGATTGCGGCTTAAGAAACATAATCAGAGTGAACAGACCGACAGTAATGATGATAAGTCCGATAATTGTGTTTTTGTTCATAATCTTTATAAATAAAAACTGCTTTATCAACCAAAGATTTCCGCAAAACTTAAAACAAGTTGCTGAAAAGCGGAAATCTAAAATGACAAAGCAGGGTCCCTCTTTTCGTATAGAGACAGCCATGCCGAATATCTTTGCTGGCGCGCAGACGGAATCCTATATTTTGCTAAAGATAAAAAGTTGAATAATTTTCCGTTCAGACTTGTGGCCGGTAAAGTTAAAAAAGACGCTGTTGCAAAAAACAGAAGAGACAAAACAGAGACTAAACTAAACAAGTTTAATTCCGGGTTTTGTCCTAAAAACGCCATTATCGTGTTTTTAAGAATGTTTATATGGAAAATGGCCGAAGAAAATGCGTTGCTTTCTTCAGGACAAGCCGTGCCTTGAATTGCGGAAATGATACACCCTCTGGTGTTATTTCCGTGGCCGTGGTCGGAACCGAAATTAACGGCCGAACTGCCGAGTAAAAATACCGATAAAAGACCTGCAATTAAAAGATACGGCAAAAACTTCATAATCATAATCTAAATTATACTACCAATTAATTTGACAAGCAAACGGTTATGTATATACTTAGTTATATAAAATGACATTTAAAGTTAAAACTTCAGGAATGTGGCATTATTGCGACATAAAGCAGACCTCCTTAGAGGCTTGTTTAAGTTCTGTTGCAACTGATGTTTCAGCCGCCGCTTAAAGCGAAGTCATCAAAAAGACCTTAAATCAGCCCCTAAAGAGGGGGCTGATTTTTATTTGTTCTTTGAAAGGAGAAAAAATGAGGATTAGATTTGTAGCTGATAAAAATGACAAAAACGCTTGTCAGGCTTTGGGAGTTCTTGAGAAATCAGGTCAAGAAGTGTCTGTTTTTGAAAAAAGTATCCAAAACATCAAGTTGCAGCCGGAAGCACAGGAGATTTTGGTGGCAGTATTTACTTCTCCAGAACCCAAGCTGATTAAACGGGGCCATGCCTCAAGGACAGCCTCCCATAGGTTAATGGAATACAGTCCAGAGTGGGCGTCTTCTTGTCAGATGTTAATTGCCGTCGCCCAAGATTTTAAAGATACAAACCTAAACGGTATGGTCAAAGAATGGCTGAAAATAGTGAACAACTTAGAAAATGTTGAACTTGCTAAAGTTGCTCCCTGGGGCCCAAAACCGGTAAGCGAAAAAAGATTTAATCTTTACTGTGAGTGGCTAGAAAAACGTTTAGGGTTATCTTCGGAAAGTTTAAACTTAAACTTCACCCCCCGTCCTTCACCTAATTTTACGGACGGCGAAGTAAAAATTATAAAAAACGCTTTAAGAGTAAAAAAAGACAAGCGTCTTACTTATAGAATAATCAAAACGGCTCAAAGCACTCCATATCCTGTTGGCGTTGAGAGTACAATTTTAACCGGAACCAGACTTATAGATTTGATTTTAGAGAAGAGAATCTTGATAGAATCTGACTTGCAGGTTGAAAGGATTCTTAACTGTTTATGGCGCGGTCTTTCCGGAAAAAGTTTACAGATAATAATTCCACTTTGTCCCGCTTGGACTTACGACGAAAATGGCTATAACTTTTGCGGTTTGGAAGAAAACTCCAAAGGCATCTGTTATGAAATGATGTCGCCGGAACTAAACCATTTTCTGTCTTTTCTGAAAGAACTCAACCTTAACCCCAAGTTACTTATTTGGGTAGCGGATATAGAATGGTTAGACCTTGAGGGCGGAGCCTACGTTGCAATGCAAGGCTCTTGGTCTAAAGAAAAGTTTATGTCTTACGTCCAAAAACAGTGCGAGCTGGTGGCGCAAGATTTAGCTTCAAGAAGCATAAGCGGCGAAGTTAAACCGCTTCTAAAAGTTTTCCCGGAAGACGAATACCTGCGTGAACAGGCCGCGCAAGAGAAACTTTATCTTAGCCAGCTCAAATCTTCTGAAACAAAAAAGCATTTCTCAAACACGCTAAAAATGGAAGCTGTGTTATATAAAAAACAATGCGGAGTTTTTGTTGACCCAGTTAATCCCCACCCTAAAGTAAAAGATGCCTTGATTAAAGATATGGTTAGCCATCTTGCGCCATTAGCTCTTTTGACAAAATTGTATGCTAACGATAATTACTTATTTTTTCTTCAAAGCGGGCCTTTTGCCCAGCTTTATGAGAAGGTGCCTTATGTTTTGTGGAGAGTTTTACGTAAGGGCGCTTTCTAGATAGATTAACCTTGATTATATAATCAAGGTTTTTTCTTCTTGGTTTATGTAAAAAACGTCCTCGTATCTCACAAGCATGCCATCCGACAACTTAGCTTCAGGTTCCAATGTGAAAACCATGCCCTTTTCTAAAATACTTTCGTCAAATCCGATTTCAGGATATTCGTGTCTGCCAGTACCTATGCCGTGACCTAAATCTGCTGGTACGAAAGAGTCTTCCGTCAATCCAGTCTTGATAAATTCGTTTCTAATTATGCCCAAGATGTCTTTTGACTGGATCCCTCGAGTAATTATTTGAGAAGTGTTTGAAACGACACTTTTTAACAAGTCGTAGTTTAGCCTGTATTTTTTCTCGGCGTCGCCGAGAAAATAACATCTTGTAATATCAGAAAAGTAAGTCTGTTTTTCTAAGCCAAGGTCAACGCAAACGAGGTCATTTTTTTGTATTTTGTAATCAGAGGGAAAGCCGGCCGTAGTTTTTTGGAGACGCTGACCGGAGACGATGCTTAGGTGTCCAAGATTATAGCCGTCGCTCTCGGTTTCCTGTTGTATCTGTTTTGCGATCTCCTGTTCAGTTTTACCTATGAACTGTTTTATTTTCAAGTTTTCTAAATAGTTGCGGGTATAATTACAAACTTCTCCCAAAAGTTTTATTTCAACTTCATCTTTTATTTCATATATCTTTCTGATGTCTTCTTCCATGTTCACCAACTTTTTTTCAGCTAATAAAACCAGCTCTTTGTAAGGTGCGTTACCCGCATAGCCGATTATTTCAAAGTTTTGGAGGTAAGATTTAATGGTCAGCATCATGGTTGCCTTTTCCGGGGTACCTATAAATTCAGCCGGTATATTTTTAAATAAATTTTTTGCTTCCTCTATAAACCATTGCGGAATGAAAATAAAAGCGCCTTTTTTGGTAATCAGCAGATAAGTGGAATCAAAAATGTTTTCACCAAGAATCCAAGGCAAAAAAGCCGGATCTTCTTTTTCAGCATTGTAAATCAAGAGACAATCAAGGTTGTGTTTACCAAAAAGAGACCTGATTTTTTCAAGCCGACTGGTATAATAGTTTTCAGGTATTTTTATCATTGGTTACTTCTTTTTTTGTCTTTTTCCATTGTGTTATTTTTCCCGTTTTAACTTCAACGGGGTCGGCATGACGCAAGCCGGCCAATGTTTTTTTTGTAAGAATCGGATAGTGTTTGGACGCATCAAGGGCGTCAGCTATATCCCACAAATCTTTTTCAGATGTAATCCAATTATAGCCAAACTTTTGTAGATTAAAAGGCTTGGAGAAACTCCTCATGGTTTTCCTACCGTCGTCAGTAAAGTATTCATGAAAAAAGGACATGGCCAGCTCTCTGACATCACGATAAACCGGTTCTCTGTAGCGTAGCACCGCATGGTTTGTCTTGCTGATTGCTCCCCACTTCCCTCCGCCGGCTGGCGGATTTTTAAACAAGGCCACTACATGATCAAAATCATGGTCTACTGATGTTATGTCTAAAAGTATAGGTTTTTGTCCATGGAACCACAATGCTGTTGCCGCAAATAACGCCCCTTCCATACAGTGTGCCTTTTTTTCTCTTAACACCCTTCTTGGCGACATGCAGGTATCCCCTTTTTCTTCAAAATTTATAGGTAATTTTTCCAAAAAATCCTGAATTTTTTTAGGCGTTGAAAGTTTGCGGAATATGGACAGTTCTTGGGAGTTTAGTTCTTTGAAAAAACTTTTTTCCATTTCAAGAAATTTCCAGTATTTTTAACTTTGATTTTTGTCCTTTTAAGATTTTAACTCTTGATTTGGGAATATCAAAATAGTCAGCCAGAATTTTAGTTACCGCCGAGTTAGCTTTGCCCTCAATTGGCAGAGCTTTGGTCTTGATTTCAAAACTGTCGTTGCCAACCTTTTTGATTTCTTCTTTTTTAGAACCGGTTTTTATTTTAACTGATATTTTCACGTCCCAATGCCGATATTGACCGTCCCGTTCCCGATATTGACTTGGTCTTTGACTGCAAGTCCCGTCTTGGGACTTCGTCTCAACGAAGTGTCAACTTCGGCACGGGGACGTGCAATATCGGTATTAAAATTGATAACTGTTATACCTTAGGCCTTCTTTACAAACCATTTAAAAATTAAATAGGAAAGAAGTCCAAGTTGTATTGTCGGTGTAACTCCCGTGTTTATGAAAGGAACAACCGGCATAAGCTCACCGTAAGCCCAGCGGCCGGTTTTTAAAGCGTACAATTCAATAACTATTGCTATCGCAAAACCAAACGGCAAAGAAAGCCAAAGCCTGTTCTTAAGGTATGAAAATTTTAGAAATAAAATTCCAAGAATAGAAATAAAAACAGCGTCAAAAAGAGTGGCTCTTAACAAAATCAACTCGCTGATTGCTCCGCTTTTATAATGGAGGTAAAGTAAAGAGTGCAGATTTTCCCAAACTAAATTAAGCAGAAACGCGCTGGCAAAAATTAATAATATCTTTTTAATCATTGTAAGCAACTCGGCCAGTTTTTCTTATAAGTATCGCCAGAACAAAAAGCGCTGTTGAGATGATTGCCGAAACAACACAGTAAAAACAAATGGCTTTTATAATAAAAAATTGAAGAAACAAAAACCAGAGCGTAGCCGCAAAACCGGCAATTGGCAGATTCTTTAATATTTCCAAAACCTTTTTGTTGCCCGTATCAAAATATAAAATTGTAGAAACGAGGACTATAAAATAATAACCTGCTCCCAAAAGAGAAACCGGAATACCGGCAACTTTGGCGTAACTACTGGAAGTTACTTTGTCACAGCCTGAAAAAATAAGGCATGGCAAAATGCCGTTATTATAGTGTTGAACGGTTAAATAGACAGCATCAAGAAAACCGATTAAGCTGAAAACAGCAAAACCGGCCAGAAGCCATTTGGATGTTCTGCTCATTGAGTAGGGGTTGTATTTTCAGCCGGTTGCGCTTGTTTAATAAAATTTGCAAATTCTTCGTAACTTTGAGGCTGGATTTTTTTGCCATTCAGGAAGAATGTCGGGGTAGCATTTACTTTGTTTGCAATGCCGGAATCATAATCTTTCTTAACTTTATCTTTTGCTTCTTGAGAGTCTCTGTCTTTTTTAAACTGGTCAAGATTTAAACCCAAAGAACCGGCGTATTCCAAAAATATATCATCGGCGTTTTTCTTTTCAGACCAGTCATTCTGGCGGGGATAGATTAAGTTGTACATTTCCCAGAACTTTCCCTGTTTGCCGGCGGCTTCAGACGCGTAAGCGGCTGGCTTGGCATTTGCGTGTTGCTGTAGAGGAAAGTGTCTGTACACGAATTGAAAGTCCTTGCCATGTTCAGCAATAAGTTTTTCCACCAAAGGATGGTAAGCGGCGCAAGCGGGACATTGAAAATCCCCATATTCAATAAGAATCACTTTTGTCTCTTTGTCTCCCTTTATCCAGTCATCTGATAAAACAGAGCTAAGAACCATTGCTTGGCCGGTATCAGAAGGCTTGTCTGAAAGTTTCACCATCCCCCATACCGCTCCGATAAGCAAAATAAGAACCCCAACCCACATTAAGACCCTTTTTGCTTTACGGGTCTTTGAGGCGTTAGCATGTTCTCTATCTGCTTCGCTTTTCTTGAGATCATATATTTCTTTTTTAGTAAGATTTTCTTCTGACATACTATTTTTAATTATACCAGAAAGTTTATTTTTTGCAAACTTAAGTCTGTTTCAATGATCTTTTGCTTCGGAAAATTCTTTTTCCAAACTCAACCGCTATAATGTTTATCAGGGCGACCAGCGCAACCCCCAGAAGCTAACTAAAAGGCAATGGGGTTGTTCCACTGCAGTTTTCTGAATCATAGTGTCTTAGCAATTAAACCAATAATTAAAATCCCGGCAGAGTTAAGCAAAAAAGACAGCGGGATAAACACGGAGGTTTTTATTCTTGATAATCCTAGCATCGCCAACCCCACCTCATCCGGCAAGGGAGAAGCGACTATCAAAGCCCCGATAAAAGGAATGAGCAATCTAAAAAGTTTTAATTTAAAAATGGAAACGAGTCTTTCCGACTTCGATACCTTAACCAGATAAGTAAAATCTTGGTAAACTCTGTCTCTTACAAACCTAAAAATTAGGAGGTCTCCGATTAAAGCGCCCAATCCGCCAATAATAGCTACCGTAATGACAGAATTTGATTGAGCTATTTCTCCAAGAGCTACGGTGGCGGGAGCAGCGGTAAAAACAGAGACGAATAAAATGCCGGCGACAAAACTGCCGACAAACCTCACTTCTTGAGTTGAAGTAATTAGATCCTTAAGGATGCCGGTTTTAGCAAGAATAACGGCAATAAAAATGCTAAAGATTATAAGCGCCAAATCTCTCACCAAATTGTTGTTCATGTGTTTGTCTATGCCTCTTATTTTATCAGAGAATAAAAAAACACCAAATTTTATGGCTAATCCGCTTAACTTATGCTATGATTATAATCATGAACAATCTGACAAAAATAAAAAAACTAAAGATTCTTTTCGTCGCCGCTGAAGCCGCCCCGTTTATCAAAGTCGGCGGACTGGGAGAAGTTATGCGTTCTTTGCCCAGAGCAATGAAAGAGTTGGGTCATGACGCCCGGCTGTTTATCCCCAAATACGCAAAAATTGAGGCGGATAAATTCCCCATGGAACTGGAGATCGGCGAATTGGATATTGCGCCCAACGAAAAAGACCCGCACGGACTGCTGGTGTCAAACGTTTTGAAACATCTGGACAAAGAGTCCGGCATCACCGCCTATTTCCTGGAAAATATGGAATACTACGAAAAAAGAGCCAACACTTACAGTTACGGCGACGACACGATCCGCTGGGTTCTGCTCTCGAAAGGAGCATTAGAGTTCATCAGAAGATCGGACTGGAAACCGGATGTTATCATCGCCAGCGACTGGCAAACCGGGTTCATCCCCAACTTAATTAAAACGGAGTTTAAGGATGACCCTGTCCTATCCAAAATCGCGACCATATTTGTGATCCATAATTTAAAATTCCAAGGCATGTTTGACCCGCATTTTGTGCCAGAACTGGAAGCCGACTCCGGGCAAGGACCGATACCGGATTTTAACGACCCGCATATTTTGAAACTTAATGGCGCGCGCCGGGGCATCCTGTACGCTGACATTATAAATACCGTCTCGCCGACTTACGCCAAAGAAATTCTCACGCCGGAGTTTGGAGAAAAACTGGAAGAAATTTTACGGGAGAAACGCGACGCGCTTTTTGGAACTTTAAACGGCATAGACAATGAAGGGTTTAATCCTGAAACGGACCCGGATATCCCGGCGCACTACAGCCGAAGCGCGCTGGCCGGACGTTACCACAACAAAGTTGCCTTGCAGAAAAGTTTTGGACTGCCGGAAGACGACAAAATTTTCGTCATGGGTTTTGTCAACAGACTTACTGAACAAAAAGGCGTTGATTTGCTCCAAGAGATAGCGCCGTCTCTTTTTGACAACCTGGATTTCCAACTGGTCATAGTGGGAACCGGCGATACCAAGTATCGGACCGCTTTCAAAGAATTGCAAGAAAAATATCCCGCGCGCGTGGCCGTCCATCCGTTTTTCGACGAGAAGCTACCCAAACTGGTCTTCTCCGGAGCGGACGCGGTCTTGATACCTTCGCGCTTTGAGCCATCCGGTTTGGTGCAGATGGAGGCAATGCGTTACGGCGCCATCCCGATCGTCAGAAAAACCGGCGGATTGGCTGATACTGTCACCGACTATTACCCGGGCATTGATCATGGTACCGGATTTGTTTTTGAGAAATACAACTCTTACGCTTTTCTTATAGCTATTGTTCGGGCCTGGCAAGCGTATAGAAATAAAAAAGAATGGAGTAGTCTTATAAAAAGAGTGATGTCGCAGGATTTCTCCTGGAAAAAATCTGCCAAAGATTACGTTAAATTATGCCACTCGGCAATCAACAAACATCAAAGTAGTATCTCTGGCGAATAATAGTTTAAGAACTTTTCACTCCGGTTTGTCTCTCTTTGCGTTGTCGAATAATCTCTTTAACTTTGTTTAACAACGAATTAGAGTCGCGCATCTGTTCTTCAGCCTGAAGCCAGTCAAATTGTCCTCTTACATAACGGCGGCTGTCAACAAACTCATTCTCCAGCGCAAGATTTTTCATACCTATCTCCGAACCGTAATAAATTACCGGCGCGCCGGGCAGACTGAATAACAAGCTCAAAATAAAAACAATCAAATCAGGATTGTTCTTAAAAATCGAAGCCAAACGCATAGAAACGCCCCGCCCGCCTCTGAACGAAAATTCTCCCTTCGGATCAAGCCAAGCGGTGACTTCATCTCGTATCGTTTCTTCCAGTGAAGCCAGAGTAATTTCGTCGTGGTTGCTTACAAAAGTAGCCCATTGACAGTTGTCTGGAATACCTGAAGAATTCTTCACAAGTCCCTCGAGAAGTTTTGTGTCATTCCTCTTAACGGCCAAATAAATATTAGACATCAGTGGAAAGTTAAAAGCCATGTGGCACTCATCGCCCTTGCCGAAATATTGTATGATTTGTTCAATCTTCCCGCCGGCTTCAGCCAGCATAATCACGCCCGGATAGTTGTTATCCATGTATTTTCTAATATCTTTCAGAATGTCATGAACCCTTGGTTGGTGCAGGGAAAACGTTCCTTCCCTTTTGATCAGGTGAGCTACAGCATCAAGACGGAAACCGTCAACGCCAAGTCCGGCCCAAAAATTTATAATTTTTATAACCTCCCCAAAAACATCCGGGTTATCCCAATTCAAATCCGCCTGCTCCGCAAAAAATGAAGCGTAATAATAGTCGTCCGTCTTGGGATTATATATCCAATTGCCCGGTGTCAAGTGGAAGAAAGGATTAAAAGAACCGCGAAGTCCTTCTGCGTTTTTACTCCAGATAAAGTAATTTCTTTTAGAGTTATCAACGGAATGCCTTGCTTCCTTAAACCAAGGATGCTCTGTTGAAAAATGATTCAAGACTAAGTCAATTATAACTCTTATTCCCCTGGCATGCGCCGCTTTTATAAAAACCTCAAAATCATCAAGACTTCCAAGGCTGTTTCTTACATTATAATAATCGGAAACATCATATCCGTCGTCTACCATCGGCGACGGAAAATGCGGCAAAAGCCAGATGCAGTTAATACCCAAATCCGACAGATAATTTAATTTTTCAGTCAGCCCCCTGAAATTATCCGCAAATTTATCTACATAAACTTCGTAGATTATGGCATCTTTCCACCAGTAGTTTTTGTTTTCATTCATGTGGGACGCGTCTATTCTAACAAAAATTAAGCCGAAACCAAAAACCTTCTTTTTCAAGTCAAGAATATTCTTTCTTTAGTGGTACGATTGGTTGTGTTTTAGATAAAATAAGCTAATATCCTTAGATATGGATGATGTTGAATATTTCAATCAACGAAAAGAAAAGGCAAGAACAATATATAACAAGCAAAAGAGCATTTCCAATCCTTATCTTAAAAGTCAGGTTATCTTCAATTCTGATGGATTTCACCATCTCCAGTTCTCAGCACGAAGAGAAAGAGACAAAAAGGAACAGCTACTGAAATTTAGTTTATTACCGTTGGCTATTCAGATTATTAAAAACGCCGGAACATTGCAGGAGTTTAGGAGAGGTTTAGTAGAAATTGGAAAGAAGGGAAGGGACGGTTTTTCAAAAACAAAGAACATTGCCTACTGGGGATTTGTGGCTATAGTCGGAGAAAATCAAATTAAGATAAGAACAGTATTGAGAAGGGTTGGTGATGGCAATATTATATTTTGGAGTGTAATGCCATACTCTAAGCTTAAAAATGGCCAGAAGCTTTTTACTGAAGGAATTGAAGATGAGTAACAAAAATACCGCTTAAAGCGGTGTTTTTGTTGTGCCTGCCTTCAGCTTAGGTGTTCCTTAGCTGAACGGGGCTTTCGCCCACAAGCACACTCATATACTATCATACCTAAACAATTAAAGTCAACGATTATCCACAGGCCCGCTTTATGCTACGGTCCGGAAAACGCCGTTCTTGTTGCTGGGCCGGTTGCCCCCATCCCCCATCGTTGAATTGAAAAACATCCCTCCTTCTTCTGCCATTTGGCGGATTTCGGAAGGGCAATGCAAATACCGTTCTCCTCAATACGCCACCCGGGTGGCGTATTCGTTTTTGACAGGTCGTGGTCGCAAGAACCCTCCTTCGTCAAGGGGCTATGGACGGGCAAAGCCTGTCACGGGACTGCTGCGTTTCTTGGACGATATTAGAACCTCAATTATGGGCATAACCGGCCCTTCATCATCGGGTACCATTCGGTGCCCGACTGGCAGGTATAGAATTGTACCTGCCGTTTGGATTTGTTAGAAGTTGGTAAGGTTTTGGTTAATTATTTTTTGAACCTCTTTAATTACTTGGGGTTGTGACCTTGTGGCATCAACCACATAATCGGCATATTTCTTTTGGGTAGTGCCGTGTTTCAAAAATTCTGGAATGGCAACTTTAGTATCATAGTCGGTTATATGAGCTTCTCCGAATCTAATAGCTCGGCGTTTAAGCATCAGTTCGGGATGTATTTCCAGGTAAATCTTAACATCAAGCATATCTCGCACCCTCTTGTCCTTAAAAAGCATAAAGCCCTCAATAAGGATAATCGGTTTAGGTTTTAGTGTTATTGGAGTTGGTTTAGCTCCTGCTCTCTTGGGAAACGATTTTGTATGAACTTCTTTGCCGTTTTGTAATGCTTTCAAATGCTTCAATAAAACATCAAATTTAAGGTTAGATGGTTTTTCCCAGTTTCGGAAGCCGTTCTTTAGTGGAAAAGTCTGAGGGTTCTTAAAATAGTTATCTAATCTTATGTGTTCGTGATTTTTGTTAGACAACTTCAGCTTTTTGCAAAGAGTTGTCTTGCCAGAACCAGATGGACCAACAATGCCTATAAAAATGGTCTTCATAGCTTTCTCTCAATCATATCTTTGTAATGCTCCATCATAAAATCGTGATAAAACTTATTATCTGATATGTATTTATAAACATTTGTCGTTTTATCTGGTGGTTCATTATTAAACTCGGCGCACAGCTTATCTATTTCCCTCTCGTTTTCTGGAGACAGCTTATATTCTTCAATATGCCCATCTTGAAACTTGAAAATGAAAATTATGTCCTTTTCGCCCACTATTTCGTTCCAAAAGCCATTGGTTAGTTTATCCTTTACAAGTTCAATGTATTGGGGCAACCGGTCATCGGGTATAACAAGCATACGATCGCCGTCAGCTGTTCTATCTTTAATTTCAATACCTAAACCCTCCAAGTCGCCATCTTGGATTTTTTCTGCTTCCATTAAATAACTTAAACTATGCACCATAAGCGCAAATTATCATATTTTACACTGTGCCTTTTCTTTCCTAATTATTCAATATCAAACTTTTTTAGCTTAGAGAAAAATTGCTTGTTGTTTTTAAATAGGACGGATTTCATTCCTAATTTTTCAGCGATATCCAAATTTTCTTGCTTATCGTCTATAAAAATAGTCTCTTCTGGTTTTACGCCCAACCTCCGGAGTATTAATATAAAAGATTTCTCTTCGGGTTTTTTCAATTTATCGTCACATGATATTACCAAAGCATCAAAGTTTTCGTAGTATTTGGCTGGAACCAAAACATCTTTGGATAGATGAAACTGAGTAGATAAAATTCCAATCTTAAGTCCATCTTTTTTAAATTTTAATATATGGCCATAGAGTTCTTTGTTCTCTATTGAGTTATCTGAATAAACTCTTCTAAAATATTCTTCTAGCTGCGTTTGCGTTACTCCCAGCTCTGTGGACATAAGAGCTAGTGTTTCTTCTCTAGTTATATCGCCCCCAGAAGATTTCTTATAAATACCAGTAAGTTTTTCTTTAGAGCTTGTCACATCTATCCCAAAATTCTCCAGCAATAAACACGCTTCATTAAACGAAGACAAAAGGTTTTTTTCTTTTCTGCTTTTAGCTAAAAATAAGACGCCTCCAACATCAAAAATCAATGCTTTTATCATGATATTCTTACATATTGTTCTATGAAAAATATGCCGCGCCTCTCGCCGGTGACCAACGCAACTGAAATAACTAGTTTGTAAAATTTGTTTATGCGCATAACTTATTATACAAATTTAATTTCCTTGGCCACATTAGAACTAAAACTTACCGTTTAGATACTTGCCGGCAATGCTTAAGGCAAATGAGGTCAAAATAACGATAATAGCCGCGAACAGAAATTTTAACAAAATAACGTTCGGACCGTTACTTGTGGGAGAGGTGGTTAAAACCATCAGCATTCCGATGATGGCGAAAGCGACGGACGCCCAGACGAAAATTTTTGTAGCTATTTTTTGCATAGACCTAGTATATCAATTAAAACACCCTGCGTAAATCTGACTTCGACCTTTGGTCCGGAAAAGGTGTCCCTCCTTCTTCTGCCATTTGGCGGATTTCGGAAGGGCAATGCAAATACCGTTCTCCTCAATACGCCACCCGGGTGGCGTATTCATTCTTGACCCGTCGTGGTCAGCTCGTTCGTAGCTTTCATAAGTTTTGCCAAAGCCATTCCGAAGCCTTGGCGAAGGATGGCTGCCGGGCACTGACTGACATTAGAAACTATTTAATACAACATTAATATTTCTCTAATATCTGTAGGATAAACCCTAGAATTATTAACAAGAGACCTGCTCTCAAACCCGTTGGTCTAGTTACATAGGCAAAGTGATATTCTCTACCTTTATTACTTGTCGTTGATCCACCAAAACCATCTGGAAATTTACCAATAGATACAACTACTAAAATACTACCTAGTGTGTTTAGGATAAGACCTAGATTAGAATAGACAAATTTAAATATATACATGTCTTATAAAAGATAAACTTACCTTATTCCTTTGACTGTGATTCAATGCGCTGAATTGCAATTTCTCTAATTTTTCCATGAACCCAGACATCGTCCAACATTTCCAAGACATTTCCGGATAAGTCAGAGGATGTGTAATAATCTAGGTCTAACGGAAAAGTTTCAGTTTCGTTGTTCCCAAATTCCCAATCATACTTAACGACAAGAATGGATTTCCACAGATTGTCATAATTCATTTTCTTGAACATTGTTAGTCTATACCCAAAGTTAGGCCAAAGTTTAGGTAATAAGTCTTTGTTCAAATCCCTCCAAAACAAATCTTTATCGGCCAGAACATCTGAATCTTTATTTGATTTAATACTCCAGTGGATATTCTTCGCAACCCCTCCTCCTACATTCTTTAGATTAATCGAAATATAATTAGAAGTACCGTAATTTGTCTCTAAAAAACGTGGTGCAAGTATCGGCCTTACTGCTATACTGTTTGATTTATCGTTGCTATCGAGGAGCCATTTATTTGAAAGCCTAAGCCTGTGTGTCTCTTTGGTATATTGAATAAGTGATAATGCCGTTGTCAAAAGAATTAAAGAAACGGCGAGTTTATTAAAATCAGACCGAGGATCAAAATAAATAAAGATAGCACTCAATACAACCAAAATGAAGAAGATGATTAAATCAAAACCAATCCAGTGAAGTAAGAAGTCGTTCACCTTTTTACCAACTTTCCAGGGTTTGGATTCTTTTATGTTTTTCATAATATGGTAGTTATTTTCTGATATAACATCGGCAAACTATCTTCCCTTACCCTAAATTTCGTCCCGTGATTATGGCCGGTGCGGGCATCAAAATCTACAAGAATTCGCGCTTCCTCGATGGCCCTCAAAAATCCCTCAAAACTAAACTTCTGCAACATCATAACCTTACTATATTTGTAATATTCTTTGCCTCGTATCTTTTTAACTTCGGCCTGAACATAAAAAGCATTTAGTAGTTTAGTGCCGGCTTTATGCTCTAAATCGTCAAACCCCCAATAGGGTTGCGGGTTTAATTCGCCTAACCCTATACGCTTCTCAACTGATTTAAGCCATTTCTTGTGCCGCACATCTACACTTTTAGAATTAAAGGAGATTAATACCCTTTTTTCCGCCCGGTCTATCTTAACCATGAATCCGCGATCGCTCCTAGAAAGACCGTGGATAGTCAATCGGAAACTTAGCTCTCCTTTAGCATATTTTTTACCGTCCTCCTGATGAGCCCAGCCATATTTAGGCAAAAGGACTTTTGGAACAAATCCAATAGCCCTTGGCGATGGCTCCATATGAAAAAGAGTACACAAAGAGCCGGAATTTAATCTTTGTGTCTTTAGCTCCCATTCGGCCGCGTTGGGAATCGGTAAATTGTTTTCCTCTATACCAAGCAAATCTTCTAAAGTATTTCCAACACCGCCCTGATTGCCATGACGAGCATTCTTAATCCAACCCAGAGCGGCAATTTCTTTGAGCTTTTTTATAAGCGCCGGTTTTGTATAAATAACTGGTTCTTTTTTCATTGTAATAAAAAGGGGTCTTGAGATTTATGGCCTTTAATCCTTTGTTGTGCCATTTTACAGTATTCGGGAGAAATCTCAATCCCAATATAATTTCTTTTATAATTGATAGCGGAGATTGCCGTAGTACCGGAGCCAATGAAGGGGTCTAAAATAGTTTGGGCATTAGTAGATGAAACAATCCGGTCAATTAAATCAACCGGAAAAGCAGCCGGATGTTTATTTTTCATTTCTTGCGTAAATTCCCAGACATCACCATGGGCATTGGCTTTAGGGACAAGTTGAAACTTTGGCTTTGCGATAAGATAAATAACTTCGTGAATGGGAAGAAAATAACCGGGATTAAAGTTGAACCCACCCTTACGCTTCCAAATTATAATTTGGCGTACCGGAAAACCACTCACTATATCTTGGCGATCCTGTAATATGCCGTCCTGAACGCGTCTCTTGTGGTTATAAAAGATTGCGCCGTGGTCCGGAATAATCCGCATCATTTCTGTAAGACAATCCTTTTGCCACTTAACATATTCTTCGTGAGGCATATTATCGTTATGATGAGAATAACCTTTTTGTAATGCGGCGTTCGCCCATTTACCGCCGCGCCCGTCTTTCATGCCATTGCCGGTAGAGTTCTTGAGATTATACGGCGGTGAAGTAATTACTAAATCAATAGAGCCGTCCGGGATCTGCCTCATCACATCTAAAACATCACCGCAGACAATCTTATTTATAAAATCTTTTGGGAATTTCATTGCTGCCGGGCTAGGGGTCGGACCTAGGATTCCTGCTTCAAAGGCAGGCGTGATACCGCTTCACCACCCGGCAAACTAAACCTTAATTTTTACCATATTTTTGAGTAAAAAGAAAGACAAAAGGCTTATTGTCAAACCGTAAGCGAAAAGAAAATTCGGGTTGGCGTTCCAAAGCAAACCGGCAATTATGCCTCCGGGGATTAAAGCCAAGCCAGTGGAAGCCTCAAACAGCCCTAGGGCCGTTGCCCGTATTTCAGTTGGCGACAGGTCTGAAACAAAAGATTTTTGAGAAGCGTCTATGCAAGCTTTGAATAAGCCGTAAATCGGAAAGAGAAAAAGAAAAACCCAAAAAGACTTTGCCAGAAGGAAACCGGCAAAAGTTAAAGACAGAAAAATGTAAGCGCCAAGAATAACTTTTTTCCGGCCTATTTTGTCTGACAGTTTGCCCGCTGGCTGGGAAAAAACAGTATCAAAAATGTTAAAAAATATATAAAGCAGGAGCGTCAGGATTAAGCCGGCCTTAAAGTTGGAACTGCCCAAAAAGTTCTGCGTTCTCAAGATTAAGAACATAAAACTGAAATTTCCCAGAGAAAAAATAGTTGAAATAATCACAAACCTCTTGAGAGTTTTGGGGAGTTTGATTTTAAAAAAACTATGGTGGTTTTTAAGCTGGCGGCTTTTTAAAGTTTTCGGTTCTTTCACGAAAAAGACGGGAACCACCGACAGCAAGCCGATAAAAGCCGCCAGAAGAAAAATCAGTTTAAAACTCAAGTCAAATTTCCAAACCAAAAACAAAACGGTCAAAGAACCGAGAATGGCTCCCAAACTGTCCATCGCCCGCTGAAGACCGAAACCGCTGCCTCTTTTCTCTTGAGGCAAGGATTCGGAAACAATGGCGTCTCTTGGAGCGTCGCGGAAGCCTTTACCGATTCTTTCCACGGCTCTCGCTCCTAAAACGTGCTGCCAGCTCGCCGCCAGAGGAAAAACAAATTTGGCTAAAGAAGAAAAACCATAGCCCCAAATGACAAATTTTTTGTAAGTTTTAGTTTTGTCCGCCCAGCGTCCGGAAGTTACTTTTAAAATTGCGGCTACGGCATCGCCGACTCCGGAAATCAAACCTATCGCCAAACCGGCGCCGCCCAGAGAATTTATAAACAGCGGCAGTAAAGGAATAATAATTTCCGAAGAAAAATCGGCAAAAAGAGAAGTTAGGCCAAGAAGAATTATGTTAGACATACTAATCTTCGGTTAACTCCACTACCGCTATCTCTAGAGGTAATTGCGGAATGGGAGAAATTTTCATTTCCTGCTGGGCACGCATAAAAGACCCAAAAAGACGGAAAATATACTTGCTATCAAAACTGGCAGCTAAAGCCTGTATTCTTTCGTTTGGATTTGCCCTGTTTAAATTAGAACCGGAGGCGCGGGCAATTAAAATTTTTCTGATATAACCAAGCAAACCTTTGACAAAATTATCTAAATCCAAACCTGACTCGTACAAGTTGTTAATCAAAGAAACGGCCTCTGACTTTTTTTTGTCTTTAACCATCTGAAAAAAATCAAAAAATATATTTTCGGGTATAAAACCGAGAATTTCTTTAACCGCTTCCTCGTCAATTTTGTTGCCTCTGAAAGCAACTAGTTTTGAAAGACTGCTTTCAGCGTCGCGCAAAGAGCCTTCGGATTGTTCGGCAATGAGAAGCAAGATATTTTTATCTATATCTATTTTTTCCGTAAAGCTGATGTTCTGGAGTTTCGCGACAATTTGTTCGGAGTTAAGTTTCTTAAAATCAAATCTTTGGGTTCTGGAAGCGATGGTCGGCAGGACTTTGGAAGCTTCAGTTGTGGCTAAGATGAATATGGTTTTGACCGGCGGCTCTTCAAGAGTTTTGAGCAAAGCGTTTGAGGCTTCTTTAGTTAGTTGATGGCATTCGTCTATGATATAGATTTTGTGTTTGCCTCTGGCCGAAGCAAATCTGGCTCCTTCGCGCAAAGCTCTGATTTCTTCAATCCCCCTGTTGGAAGCGGCATCTATTTCAACTAAATCAAAAGCCTTACCTTCTTCAACTTCTTTGCAAAAACTGCAGACACCGCAGGCATCATACATTCGGCCTTCTGGCCTCAGTACTCCCTCGCTCTCCGCTCGGTCGCAATTAACTGCTTTCGCCAAAAGTCGGGCGATAGTAGTTTTACCGGTTCCTCTGGGACCGGTAAATAAGTAAGCGTGGGCCACAGAACCGGTCTTAAGAGCGCCTTGAAGAGTTTGAGTTACATGCTCCTGCCCGACAACTTGAGAAAAGTTTTTGGGACGATATTTACGATAGAGAACCATTTTTTTTAAAAACAATAAGCCGGAAACCGATAAAGCTGAACATTAAAGCAACAGCGGCTCCAAATACAGCGGCCACATTAGCCCATGCTTTATCGGAAAGATTGAAGAAAGGGTCAACACCGTTGGCAACAAAAGAAGCGATACCTACATTTATTGCTATTGTGACAAGATTGACGGCAAAAAACTTAACCGCCTCCGACTTGCCGCCATGGCTTTCTCCGGCTTCAAAAGCCCAGTATTTATTCCAAAAAAAGCTGTTGGTTACGGCCACCAAAAAAGATATGCCCTTGAAAACCGGAAATGCCAAGCCAAGAGCTTTGCCGGTAAGCGCGATCAAAAGATTAAAAACCCCGAAATCAATGGCGGCGTTGGTGAAACCGATGGCTACATATTTTCCGAATTGGTTGAAAAAAGCAAACCATCGGCCTAAAAAATAGCCAAGCCAAACGCCGGCGATCCAGAGAATGGGGACAAAAAAGACCAGCCAAAAATATGAAGGACTTTCAAAGTTGGCTATTCTGGCAATGTTCCAAAACTTCAAAAGCCGCCAGACAACCAGACCGGTCATTAAACCGGTGATAACCGCGTAAACTAAATCTTTTTTAGAAAATTTCATTTTTTAAATTATCTAGCTCTGGCCATATTTAGATCTGATTTCCTTCTCCACTTCTTCTCTGGGCCGGCCGTACTTTAAGCGAGAAATTTCTTTGATTGCTTTTGCCACCTCCGGAGAACCCGCGCCGAAAACTTTTTCGGTTTCAATTTTGATGTTAAACGGTCTGGCTGTCTGACCGTTAATCAAAAGGTTAACATAAGCGTGCAGGTTGTCTATGTTCATCAAGTCTTGAGGCGAAAACACCGGCTCAAATTTATTTTTCATAAATTCTGCGTCATCCGGGCTGATGCGAAAAACCGCCATTGAGCCGACGTTGCCGAACACTGCGTCTCGGATCTCCTCTTTAAGCTGTTTAATAAATTGGTGGGCTAAAATTAAATCCAGGCGGTATTTGCGCGCTTCTGATAAAATAGTGGCTATACTTTGCGTAGTAAAATTATGAAACTCATCCATATAGAGATAAAAGTCGCTGCGCAGATTTTCGTCCATATCAACCCGAGACAAAGCGGCCATCAAAAGCTTGCCGACAATAATCAAACCCAAAAGACTGGCGTTAATTTCACCAATTCGCCCTTTAGACAAATTGATGACCAAGATTTTTTTCTTGTCCATCGCTTCCCTGAAGTTAAAAGAGCTTTTTGGCTGATTGATAATCGGCCGCAAAAATTCATTAAAGATAAAAGACGTAATCTTGGAAGAAATGTAAGGCGCCATATTGGCAAGCGAAGATTCGCCCGCCGCTTTTTCGGCTTCCTTTTCCCAGAATTCTTTGACTAAAGGATTGGTTTCACGGCTAAGCTTGCCTGTTCTGAATTCGTCGTCAACCAAAACTCTGGAAATGTCCGCCAGCACCGGAATTTGATTGGCATAGTCGTCCAAAAGCAAAAGAGCTGAATTTTTAAAGTATTTTTCAAACATCGGTCCACCGGTAGTTTTCAGGTCATAAAGTTTGTCAAAAATACCAAAAAGTTCGTCAATGACCATAGTTTTTTGTTCCGGATGGCTCGGGTCAATTTCCAGCATGTTCAAACCCAAAGGCCTCTCCAAATCGGCCGGGTCAAAGTAAATCACATCTTCCGCCCGTTCTTTAGGCACAACCGAAAGGGCAAATTCAGCAAAATCACCGTGGGGGTCAATCACACAGACGCCTTTGCCGTTTTCAATATCCTGTCTGACCATAGCTTTCATAATAGTCGTCTTACCGGTGCCAGTCTGTCCGATGACATACATATGCCGGCGGCGGTCTTCGTCACTCATTCGCACCAAAACCTCCTGCCCGCGGTAAGAACTTTTGCCGACTACTATCCCCTGCTGGGGCAAATTAGTCGGCGGTTCCGCCAGTTTTGATTTAAGAAATCTGACTTTCGGCGCGGCGGTGCTGTGAATCGGAAAATGGTATAAACTGATAATTTCTTCCGTTGACATAACCATTTTCTGCTTATCGTCAAAAAGCCGGAAAGAAAAATTATACAAAAGCTTTTGCAAAGATCCGCCGGAGAGTTTTACCGCTTTGAGAGCATTGAGGTCGGGAGCAGAAAACTGCGCAAGAGAACCTTGGAATTCCTGTAGGATCTGTTCCGCCCTTGCCTGTGATACAGCAGAGGTTACCAGGCGGATATTGACGTCAAAATTCTGCTTGCTTGATTTAGCTGTGATAGATTTAATAACTTCTTCGTCTGCAGGAGTTACCACTTTTGGCTTTTCCGGTTCTTGCGGCTTCGGTTCTTCTTTTTTAGAAGGGCCGAATGTTTTTATCAAATTGCTTAGTCCTTGAGACTCTTGCGTTTTGTTCAAAGACTCTTTAAAAGTCTGCCCTGATTGCATACCGCGCGCGATTTTTACCCCCAGTGATTTAAGGTTTGAAGAATGGGTCGGCCTGACCAGAATTTGTAAAGCAGCCCCCTCGCCTTCGGCTTCAAGCTTTGACATTGAAGTCAGAATTGCGCCAATCGGGTCGCTTTCAAGTTTCTGGTAAGTTTTCACCGGAAGAACTTCATTTTGGGTGTAGGTAAGGTAAGTGCCGGCATTGGCGCCTTGCGGATTAAAAATATTGTAGTCGTTTGTTTTGGTAACTTCTGCTGTGGGATAAAAGCTGTAAATTTGCTTTTCAATCGTGTCTTCGTTCTTTTTTGGGACGGCAATGTAAAAATGTGTTTCCTCCCCAACATGGTGAACGGCAAGCTCCAAAGAAACATAAGGTTCGCCGTACAAAAACTTGTTCCAACCCTTGGAATGCATGTTAGAAAAACCGGAGAGCATTTGTTCGGCAATTGAAATAAGTTCTTTCTCCGGCCTTTGTCCGCCTCCGCCGGCTGGCGGACTTACTTCTCTGGGAACTCTGACCAAAAAGAGGCTCATATTCAAAGCCCTCTGCATCCTGCCTTTTGTCTTAAAACTGCCCAAGACAACAAGACCGGCAATAAAGATTATGCCCAAAGCGATGAATGAGGAAATTAGAAAAACCATAAAAATAAGTTAAAGAAATTCTGTCAACGTCCGATGTTGACTTTAATTTATTGGGTCATAAGCCTGCTCAATCTGTTCCAGCGATGTAAAGGCTCTTGACTTAGCAATCTAAGAATCTTTAATTTGGCTTCAGCATTATCGCCATATTTTTGTTCCAGTTCATAAACTTCATTTAAAGCTCTAGCAACCCTTTTTTTATACAATTCCCAAAATTCGTTTATAACTCTAAGCGCAATCTGCCGGATCTCATCAAGACTCAAAATTCTTCCTTCCGGACTTTTTATCACCGTATCTGTTTTTTGAACGATATTGACTATTAAGTTTGCGAAAGAATCCTCATCACCTTCTTTTAAAAAGTTGTACATATCCAAATCTAAAAGAATACGAGAAATCGTTTCAGAAGAATGTCCCTGCGTTTTCCAGTAAGCAAGAATTTCGCTTTTGGCTCCACCTTCCCATTTAATAATAAAGGTTTCGGCTACTGATTTCAAAAAATCTTCAAATTTAATTGTCTGTGTTTCTTTTGTCAAATGCAGTCTTATTGATTCGCTCTCTTTTCTAATCATAGTCCGTGTCGGGTAAATTAAGTGGTGAATAGAGTGTTCTTCTTCATGAATTGCCTTTGTTTCCCAATAATTTTCGTTTTTTTCCACCGATGAATTTTCAACCATAATTTTGCCTTTTAGATTTTTTATCGGCATATCCCTATTGAGCAGTAACCCGCCTGAAGTTTTTAAAGTTTCTTGAGCATCTTTGCTAAATCTATTTTTATCACGACCCAAAATAGCCGAAAGATAATCTTCGGGATCGTGCACTCTAAAAAGCAGGTTAATGGGCATGGTAAAAGTTTCGATTTTGCCTTGAGGCGCTTTACCGAAAAGTTTTTTAAAAAGCATTTCCTGCTTTCTTTCCCCATACTTTTCAGCATACGTTAAGGTCAAATCTTTAATTACTTTACGAGCTTTCAAAAAGTTTTTCAGGGCAGAGTAAAATTCTTTAGCCAAAGAGCCCATTTTGTAGTTTTTAATAATGTTTCCGACTGCTTGCTTTAACTTTTCAGGACTTTCGTCCGGATCTTCCACCAACAGACCCTCCATTGATAACTGTGCCTTTACTAAGTTTTCTCTGAAAATTTTAAACTTCTCCCGAAATTCTCTTACCAAAGCGGCTCTTGCCGAAGAAGAGTTTTCTTTTGAAAGATGTCTGGTAAATTCTTTGATTTCCGCCAAAGACCTTGCGGGGTCAAAATCAGCCATATCTGGTATATCAATATGCCCTGATTTTATAAAAGCCAAAGTGTGGGAATCTAATTTTTCAATCTCCGGTTCTGTTTCCGGGCCAACTTCTTTCTCGGCTTTTTCTAAAGTTTTCCTTGATTCATAATTCATAATTCTTGATTCAAAAATTTCATATTTTTTCTAATTTCCCTCTTTCAACCAAAACGTCATAAAGCTGGTCTACTAGAACATCGTGGAAAGCGTCTAAGATAGCCGGATTATTCATTTTAGAAACTTCTTTAACTGCTTCAGTCAGACCTTTGGTAAAAGCGATATTAACCAAATCCTGGACTTTGGTTTTGAGCTCATCTGACAAATACGAAGGCGGCTCGCTTACTGGCGGAGGCAAGACATTGTCTATGGCCGGAAGCGAAGATTGTGGTAGAGGTGCAGAAGGCTGATAGCTTGGCGCAGACTCTTGAGCTTTCTCGCTTACGACTTCATGTAACATGCCTTTTTCTTCTTGGACAACAGGCCGTTCGCCCTGAACTTGCCGAAGGGCCTTTTTTTCAGCCAGCCGTCTCTCAATGTCAGCAATCTCCTGCTCTAAACTAGTGGGTGTTTCCATGGACTAATTATAGCATAAAATTTAAAGTAAATAAAAAACTTATTACTTACTGCTTTTTCCGGACGCTCGCTTTCTTCCTGCGAGAAAGCTCGCTCTTTGCAGTCTGTGGATTCGGAAAGAGTACAGAAGTATTATACTCTTTCCGTCCAGCTCGCCGCTTTTTCATCTTATTCTGCTGAATGGGCTGAAAAAGCGGCTCGCGAGCAATCCACAGCCTGCAGAGCCTTCAAAAACATTAAGTAATAAGTTTTTCAAGATTATAGTACGCTTCTGACTTTGTGCAATTTAATCAGCTTGAAACTGTGAAAGCAATTAGGACAACCGAGACAATCGCCAGAACCAAACCCCACCACTGGTGCTTTTTTAACTTCTCCTTGTTGAAAATCAAGCCCAGAGCTGCCGCCAAAGCAATGTAGCTCTCACTAATCCCGGTAGCGATGGCAATCGGAATCAGAAGCATACTGTATGAAAAAGTAAGCCAAGCCATATTGTCTAAAATACTGACGCCTAAAATAAGTTTCTTGGATTTGCGCCAGTCTTGCCAGACTTCTTTCCAGCGCTCTGTGCGGGTTAAGTGTACGGCCAAAACCAAAACAACAAAAGCGTCGGTAAACCAGTTGACCACGATCGGATTGATCTGCCTTGAACCCCAGCCAAAAAGAAAGTTGGAAAAACCCATGGCAAGGGCGCCAAAGAGAGCATAGATGACGCCCTTTTCCAGATTAATTTTTTTAAGATGAGCTAGAGACTTTAACGAAACCAAAAGTATCCCCAAAATTCCTAGAGCTAACCAGAGTATTTGCCAAGCAGTAAGAAACTCTTTCAAAACTAAACTTGCCAAAACAGTCGTAACAATTACCTCCAGAGCCAGCACCGGCTCTATGACGGACATTTTGCCTTTGCGCAAACCCTCAAAATCAAACATTGCCGCAAAGAATATAACCACGCCGGCGGCCAGCAAAAGGAACAAATTAAGAGGAGAAGCTATTATCAACTTTAAATCTTTGATTGCCCAGGGAAAGAAACCGACCATGCCGGCAAATGTAATATAAAAAAGGGCGATGCTGTCGCCGAATCTGCGGGCGCTTTTTTGAATTAAAAAGTCACCGAAACCCCAAAAAACCAATGTCAGCAGCGCTAAAAATACACCCATATGTATGAGGTTCGCTAAGGAGTGGCAGGAGTGAGGCTGTCTTTTGCTTGTTGCAATTTGAACTCATCCTCAATTTTTTGAATCTCCTGGTCCACAATTTCATCAGCTACTGCCTCTTGTTTGGCTTCTAAATCTTTCCAGTCTTTATCCTGCTGTTCAAGATAAAGTTTGATATCTAAAGCGATTCTTTGCAACTCTACTTTTTCTTTCTCCAATGCGTCAATTAAATCAAAAACATGGTAATCCGGGATTTTGTCCATATTATCAAGCAAAGCTTTTTTTATGTTTTCCGCCAACGGCGAATCAGCCAGTAATTTGGCCAGTCTTTCCTGTATTCCTTTTTCTATTTTTGCATTCATTATTTTACAATATTATACCACACTTTTTTCCCTTACAAGGGTGACCCTTGTAAGTCTTAAAAACCTAGCTTAGCCAATTCAGCGGCTACGCGTGTAAATTTTAATAAGTATCCGCCCGGTTGGGCCACCATTTTGGCATATTTAAGAATGTTGGAGTCAGTCGGGTCAACGCCTTTTTGTATTAAAAATCTTTTTGTTTCTCCCCAAACATGGTCTTTCATTCCCCACTCTAAAGCTTTTCCGGCTCCACCCTTTCCAGCCGCAACTTCAACCGCCTTTCCGCCAAGATACTTCCCAACCACCCATTTAAACATAAACCCAGCAAAAACAGCATCCACGACTGTATAGATATATCTGTGCCACCAATTTTTGTCTAAAGATTGTCTTGAGAGTTTTATAAAATCAACCAGATCCTTTTTGGATTGGCCTCTTCTCAATTCGCCAATTTTTTCCCTGACTTTTTTTTCCAGTTCTGTCGCTTTTTCCGGAGTTAGGGCTCTGCCGCCATTAGCCGCTTTGTATGCTTCAAACCACTCTTTCCCGCCAATTTTCTGCTCTAGTTTTTCTAAAGTTAAAGTAACAATTTTATCTTCAACCTTTTGATTATATTCTTTTTTTCTTTGCGAGATTTTATTACTCAACCACATAATAGCCGCGTATCTGGCCCCTTCTTCACCGGCGCCATACTCTTTTTCGAATACCTCCTCTTCTCTTGCTCTCTTTTCTTCAATCTCATGCGCTTCTTCCCAAGCATCATCAAAATCCAGTAGACCCTCTTCTTGTTCAATAAGTTGAGACTGCGCCTTAGAGTCAATACCGGCTTCTTTTGTGCCTAATCTGAATTTTTCCGCCTGGTGAGATTCCCACCAGCCAAATCCGCCGACAAAACCTTTGGCTCTCTCGGCCAAGAAACCGCTGACTTTTTTGTAACCCTTGCCCTCTTTTTGATTATGAATAAAACCGGATTCATCAAGATACTCCTCGCCGCTGACAATTTTCTCTTCCGGTGTTCTTGTATCTGTTGATTCCGAAGTCTTTTCTTCTTTCGCTTCCTCTGTTTTTTTGTCTTCTTTTTTATTTTCCTTTTTAAATTTATCAAAAAACTTTTTTACTCCTTTCTTAAACTTTTCGCCCCAGCCTTGTTTTTTTTCTTTCAATTCCTCTTGCTTATCTTCTGATTCTCTCTCTAAACGGCTAATTTCCGCATCGTTGGGTTCCTCAAAGACCTCAACCTCTCTTTTTCTTTCAGATCTCAATTGTTTCTCCAGTTCCTCGTTTTCTGCCTCCAAATCCGCTATTTCGTCTCTGTGCTCTTCCGCTTCTTCACGGACTTCCTGTTCTTGATGGTTAGCCACCGCATTTTCCCAATAAGCCACGGTCAACGGACCAGCCGCCCCTCTGACCATGTCCAGTCTTTTTTTCTTTTCCGGCAAAGTCATCTTCTCCGGATCGTCTTTTCCAGCCAGTGGTTTCCAAATGTCTTTTGACCCCAAAACATCTTCTCCTGTTTTTTCTGCTGGCTCTTTCTGGTCTGGGTTGGTTTCAACATTTCCTAGTTCTGCCAGCCTTTGCCTAACTTTTTTCTCGCTTGAGTTGTATTTGCTAGCATATTCTTCAAGCAGTTCTGCCGGCATTGATTCTTCGTGCTTTGTAATCTCTGCTCTTTTTTCTATCCAATCTTCTTTCAAACGCTTGTAATCTTCCGTGCCTTTTTCAGAACCGATCATCTCTTTATAAACATCAAAGGCGGCAATCTGTTTTTGCAAATAAGAAACCTCCAGACTTTTCTGGTCTCCGGTTTCAGCACTTTTTTCTATATTTTTAGGAGTTTCCACTATAATTTCTTTTTTTCCGAACATAGATAAATTTTAACATCTACCGACTTTTACGACAACAGAGCTGTGGATAAGTGATAAACGCATAAATTATTGTGATATAATGAAAAGACGCTGATTTATGCCTCATACCCTAGATCAAAAATCCGGCAAGAAGATTATTTTTTTTGCAATTACCGCGATAGTTATCTTCTTTAGAATCTTCCAAATAAATCTCTCCTCTCTGGGTAATTCTTGGCTGCTGGGAGCAGTCATCGCAAGCGGCGGTATTCTGGGCGTAGCTTTTGTTTATCTGCTAGCCAGAGAACTGTTTAGCTGGCAGATCGGCTCTATAGCCGCTTTTTTTATGGGGATATCCGCTTGGCATGTTGCCATCTCAAGAGAAACTTTATGGGCCAGTTGGATTTTAAACTTTTTTGTGCTTGCATTGTATTTTTTATGGAAAGGCATGAGAGGATATCACAGATGCAATTTTATTTTCAGCGGACTTTTTCTCGGCTTGAGCCTTTATCTAAGCTCGCCTTTTTACGTGCCGTTGGCAATAGTTCTGCTTGCTATTCTCGTTTACTTTCACCTGCTTAAAAAAGATTTCGGCCACGAGCAGTATCTTCACAGCCGTAATTTTTTGTTCAAGGGTTTCACATGGCTTGTGGTTTTATCTCTGGCAGTTTTTATTGTTTTGCGTTTTTGGAGTGTTTTTGACTGGTCTTTCGGCCAAACAAGAGAAACGATATCGCCTTACGCTCTTTCTCTGCCTATGGTAATTTTGCTGGCAGCGGGCTTGTTTAGAAGCTTCTCTAAGCTTGTCAAAAGCTTTAAATATCACGGCCACTTTTCGGCGGCTCAAACGGTAATTTTATCCTGGTTCTTTTTGGGGTTGTTTTCCGAAGAAGCAATTTTCGCTCTGCCGGTTATCTTAATTTTGTCTGCCGAAGGTTGCTGGTGGTTCTTTTCTTGGCTTAAAAGCTGGTATGGAGTTTACGACAAACATCCTCACGAAGCTTCGCTGGTCTCTTCTTTAGCCGTAACTCTATTCTTGGCCGGACTAACTCTGCTGGAGTTTAGAAGTTACTTCGGGTTTTAATCTTAACCGATTTGATGTGTATGCCTCTTTTGCAGTTCGGCGGCGACAGTCCGACGCAAAAAAGAGGCATACACAAAAATCGGTGTTATTTAAATGAAATCAGACCACAAAACAAAACTTCTTGCCGGCCTAATTATTTCTGTCGCCGTAATTCTGGCGGTAACCAGCAGTTGGAACGACTCTTTGATTGTTGATGAAATACCGCATATCGGAGCGGGTTACTCATATTTAGTTAAGCAAGATATGCGCCTCAATCCGGAACATCCGCCTTTGGTCAAAGACTTGGCGGCCATTCCCTTGCTCTTTTTAAAACTTAAACAAGACGTTTTTGATACAAAATCTTGGCAAAACGACCTTAACGGCCAATGGGAATTTGGCCGAAAACTGATATTCAATTCCGGCAACAACGCCAATCAAATCACCCATTTAGTAAAACAGCCGATGCTTTTATTTTTTATCTTATCGGCAATTTTAATTTTTCGTTGGACAAAGAAACTGTACGGCAATAAAGCCGGACTAACAGCCTTAATCTTATTTTCTTTTTCGCCGACGGTTTTAGCCCATTCCCGTTTCGTCACCACCGACATCCCGGCTCTTTTCGGCATATTGTATGCCACATACTTTTTCTTTCGCTACTTAAAAAATCAAACTGCCAAAAATTTTTGGCTGGCAAGCATTTTTTTAGGGATAGCTCTTTTGACCAAATTCTCCACATTTATGCTAATCCCTTTCTTTTTTGGCCTGGCTTTAATTTATGCGTTTATCTCCCAAAAGAATCACTTAAAGCTCCCCGCTCATAGCATACTTCTAGCAGTAACAGCTTTCGTTATTGTTGTAATGCCCGTCTATGCTTTTCATACTTGGAACTATCTGCCGGAGCGCCAATACAGCGACACAAATCAAACTTTAGAAACTTTCGGCAATAGGTTGTTGGCTGACCCGATAGTTTGGGCGTCCGACAAGCCTGTCTTAAGGATAGCCGCCCAATACGGTTTGGGTTTGCTGATGGTGACCCAGCGTTCAGTCGGCGGCAACACGACCTACTTTTTGGGGGAGGTCTCGCGTTTCGGCTGGCGGCACTATTTCCCAATCGTTTACCTTATAAAAGAACCTTTGGCTTGGTGGGGGCTCCTAACTATTGCGCTCATTAGCGCAATAGTTCAATTTTCAATTTTCAATTTTCAATTTTTAAATTTTAAAAATTGGGTAAAAAATAATTTTACGGAAACAGCCATGATTTTGTGGCTGGTTTTTTACTGGGCTTTGAGCATTAACAGCACTTTAAATATCGGTGTCCGGCACTTGTTGCCGACTTACCCTTTTGCAATTATTTTAGTTTCCGGTCAATTGGAAAGAATTAGTTACAAGTTACAGGTTACAAGTTACAAGTTTAAAAAATTACTTATAACCCATAACCTATTACTTATAACATTGTTGGGTTGGTATATTTTTGAAAATCTTTCTGTCAGTCCTTACTATTTAACCTACTTCAACCAAACAGTCGGCGGACCGTCAGGCGGTTACCGCTATGTTGTGGACTCAAATCTTGACTGGGGCCAAGATTTAAAACGTTTTTCTGATTGGGTTAAAGAAAACAACATTCCCAAAATTGAATTTGATTACTTCGGCTGGGCTGATCCTTATTATTACCTGGGAATCAAGTACGAAGCTCTCAATGGAACCAAATATCTTAACGCCGAAGATTTTGCCGCCAGAAATCAAACAGACGGCTGGCTTGCCGTCTCCGCTTCTTTTTTGCAGTCATCGCAAGGCCCGCCGGACCAATACAAGTCAGTAAATTACATCTGGCTCCAAAACCACACCCCCGTTACCGCTATCGGCAACTCAATCTTTGTTTATAGGTTAACCTACTGAGAAGTTCAACTTCTCAGTTCAACTTCTCAGTACTTATCAGTAGGAATAAAAAACCCTCCTAAAAAATTAGGAGGGTTTCACTTTTCGAAGGTGTTTAGCTGTCAATTCTTTTTCTAATCTAAACCTTAAAAAATCGTCACGGTCTTTTTCTAAATTAGCCAGCCAGTTGTTCCATTCATCTTTTTCTGTCTGATTTTGGACCCAGATTGTTACCTCTTCAACCTCGACGAAAATATTTCTGCCTTTGTGAGAATGTATTCTTTTGAAGAATGGGATATTGGTTGAAATGGCCGTACCCTCAAGGTAAATGTCTGTTTTAACCCTAACCCGACTAAGATGTTCCGGCCTGACTTTTAAATACAGGCTGGTTTTTCTATCTGACAGACCTTGGACGTAGACATCCTTAAAGACGATAGAACCAGTATCTTCATCTAAAGAATCAAAAGTGAATATTTTCCCACGGCCATAAACTGAACCAAAAGCTGTTTTTTCTAAACTAGCCGGCAAACCAGGCCAAAAGAAAAAATATATAATAACGCCCATTACAAACAAATAAGCAGTTACCAGTAAAAAACTCGAAAAAACTAGTGAGACAAAACCTGCTTTTGCTGTAAAACGTCCCTCTTTCATGCAACTCCCTATTTTAAAGTTTCAAAAACCGCTTTATCTTAGAAGATATACAGTTTCCTGTCAAGCAAGCAAGCGAGTCTTAGTCCAACAGTCTAAAAACAAAAACCGACATTAGTCGGTGATTTTAGTTTTTCTATAACAAAAGAACTGATAAAGATTTATAACCAGAAGGATACTGCCAAGAACATCCGGAATCAACAGATACCAAGAGCCAAGCGTTACGGCATAACCTATTCTGGACATATTGGCAAAAGCAACCAAGATCAGCAGTAAAATCGGATTGCCGCATCTTTTTTCACGATAATTTTTTACAACCTGCGCCGTTAAGCCAACTGTTACCAGCAATATCCCGAATACCAGTGTTAAAGTGCCGAAAAAGTGCTCTAATGCCATCTATCACCCATCTTTCAAGTTTCGCAAGATCATAAAACATTCTGGTTGAAATTACAAAATATAAGTTGTAGGTTGTGGGTATGTGTCCCGTACTTAATAAGCGCAAAAAATTTCACCATATATGTGTGGAATAGCCGGATATATTGGCAAAAAAGAGGGTTTGGAAACTGTTTTAGAAGGCTTGAAAAGGGTGGAATACCGAGGCTACGACTCGGCCGGAGTTTTGTTTTTCCAAAACGGAAAACCTGTATTGGTTAAAAGGCAGGGTAAATTGGCAAACCTTGAAAGGGTCTTAAGAGGAACCGTGACAAAGGGAAAGGGCTCAACGCAAGGTATCAACATCGGCACTGGGACGATCGGCCACACCCGATGGGCAACTCATGGCATGCCGGATGAAATCAATGCCCATCCTCACCATGACTGCAAAAAAGAAATATTTTTAGTTCACAACGGTATTATCGAAAATCACCAAGAACTAAAAGATAAACTCACAAAACTCGGCCACAAATTCAGGTCACAGACTGATACGGAAGTTGTTGTCCATTTGTTGGAAGAAAATTTAAAAAAAATAAAAAATTTTGACAAAACATTAAAAAAGTCTCTGCGGGAGATAGTTGGCGCTTATGCTTTTGCTATCGTCTATACAAAAGAGCCGGACAAAATATATTTCGCTAGACTGGGTAGCCCATTAGTGCTCGGCCTGGGCATTGAAGAATTTTATCTGGCCTCTGATCCGGCAGAACTGGCGGGAAAGGTTAAGAAGGTAATCTACTTAAAAGACGGCCAGGCGGGATGGATTTCCGGAACCGACTTTAAATTAAATCCGGTAAAATCTAAAATAGAAAACCTGAATTTGACTGCAGAACAAGCCCAAAAAGGAAATTTCCCACATTTTATGCTAAAAGAAATTTTTGAAGAACCGGAAGCAATTAGAACCGCCATGCGCGGCAGACTGTTCCCAAAAAAAGACCTGGTAAAACTCGGCGGGCTGGAGAGTGTTGCTCAAAAATTAAAAAAAATAGAAAAAATAGAAATTATTGCCTGCGGCACTTCTTATCATGCTGGCCTGCTTGGAGAACTTCTTTTTGAAGAGGTCGCCGGCATCTCAACAAAGACAATTGAAGCTTCGGAGTACCGTTATCGCCAAAACGCTATCACACCCAACACGGCTCACCTCTTTATTTCCCAATCCGGCGAGACTGCCGATACGATAGCCGCTTTATGGAAAGCCAACCGGCAAAAAGGAATAACTTTGGGTTTGGTAAATGTCGTAGGCTCAACGATCGCCAGAGAAACTAAAGCCGGAGTTTATAACCACGCCGGACTTGAGATTGGCGTGGCGTCCACAAAGGCTTTTATTTCACAGGTAACAATCTTAAATCTAATCGCCTTGTACTTAAGTGAAAATAAAAGTCTGAAAAGAAAACTCTCTGAAGAACTGGCTTTGATTCCAAAAAAAATAGAGCTAATTTTGAAACAAAACCGGCAAATTAAGTCTTTGGCCAAAAAATACCTGAAATTCAAAAATTTTATGTTTATAGGCAGAAAATATAACTACCCCACCGCTATTGAGGGCGCTTTAAAGTTAAAAGAAATAAGTTATGTACACGCCGAAGGCAAAACGGCGGGCGAGTTAAAGCACGGTCCCATTGCTTTGATTGAACCAAATTTTCCGACCGTCGCTTTGGTAAATAAAAATAGTGTTTACGAAAAAATGCTTTCTAATTTGCAGGAAATAAAAGCGCGTAAAGGAAAAATAATTGCGATTGCCACTTCGGGCGATAAAAAAATCGCCGGACTAGCCGACGATGTAATTTTTGTGCCAAAAACTTTGGAGCCTCTTGAACCGCTTCTCAACATAGTCCCGCTCCAGCTTTTTGCTTATCATTTTGGAACTTTGCTCGGCTACGACGTAGATAAACCCCGCAACTTAGCAAAGTCGGTTACTGTAGAGTAGGTATTAAATTAGTCCTAGCAAGTGCCCGGTGTCGTTGATGCATTCAACAAACCAACCGCGGATAGTGAACCTAAAACGGGAAATTGAGCAGTTGTTCACCTCTATTTTCCACAATAAACTTGAGTCAAATCCCGCGATATCCATAAAAAGGCATTTGAAATTCATCCCGCTGCCGAAAATTGCAAAATGCAAAGTCCGTTCCGACTGCAAGAAAGATTCGTTCAACAAAATTTCTTCCTCAAGCCATGCGGAAACTCTCCTCTGGACCATTTTCTGGGATTCTCCGCCAGACGGCCTGAACCAAGGTCCTTGGTAAGTTATAAATCGGCCATTATCTCCTCTGTATATTTCGTCTCTGTGGACACCAACCAAAACCCCCTGTTCACGCTCTCTAAGAGCCGGAAACCATAATCGCCTTTTTGAAATCATGCTCTGTAACCGAACAGACGATTTTGGCGGTTAAAACAACCCTTTGGAGCGGAGAACAAAAAACTCGGAAAAAAGTTAAGTTTTCTTTTTTCAGTCTTTGTCCCAAAGCTTTCGCCTGCTTTATGCCGAGATGAGTGATTGGCGAATCCTCGTCTCCGCTGATAAACTCAGATTTGACGTTTGCTTCCGACTGCCCGTGCCTGAAAAAATGAAAAACCAGCTCTGTTTTGGGATTTATCATACTTTCTTCTCTGCTTATAATCTTTCAAAGAGCCACAAAAAAAACTACCACGAAATGTGGTAGTTAGCAAATTTAATTTTTGCAAAGTCAGTTACTTCTTGACGTCCAGCACCGGCGTAACTCCGCCACTGCCAACAAGAAAAGTACAGCCGCCTTTTCCACAAACATCATGCATCATTTTAATTTGCTCCAGCTGCAGAAATTGGCTGGGAGATAATTGCATCGACTCTCTATAGGCATTGTCTGCCTTAGCGCGGCTATTTTCAGCTGACATTCTTTGGTCTTCCGCCAACTTGCGTTGCTGTTCAGTAAGCTGGCGCTGTTGTTCGGCCGCCGTGGCAATTCGCTGGCTCTTAATTGAGTCAGGCGGATTTGCTTTTCCGACCGTTATCTGGACTAGTTTAAGAGGCAATCCAGCACCAGAAATGTATTTTTCCATTGCATCTGAAACCTCTTGGTCAATGGCATCTATGGCAACAGTACTGATTGCCGTCTCGTTCATACCGTGTTTACGCACAGCCTGCCGAACTCTATTGGCAAATTCTTTTTCAATGTTATTTTCATACCATTGAGGTCCGAAGTTTTTTATCAATGAAACCGAATCCACTATTTTAACACGGATTACCGCGTCAAAATCTAGTGGAACGCCATCAGACGACATAAGGTCATCAAAATGGACTTGGAACTGTTGCGGCTGCATGTTTACCACCAATGCAGTCGTCGTCGGAGCGATAAAAGTCAAACCTGTTTTTATAGGTTCGGAATCTACTCCGCCATGTCCAAAAATCAAAGGTTTCATTACTAAAACGGCTTCATGTCCCGCATCCGGGGATGCGTTACAGCCAACAAGAAAAATGGCTGTAATTAACAGAAAAACATTCAAAGTCAATCTTTTCATTCCTTTTCTCCTTGCTATTTTCGGACATTGAGCCCAGGCATAACTGCCTTGTTGGTTTTTAATTTACTACAACCAAAAACAAGTGTAACAGAAAACTTAGAACAAGTCAAGGGTTAGTTGAAACTCACTTATAATACACCCTATTTGGGATTCTGACATCAATATACTGCAGCTGGCTTCTTTTTTCAGGGGATATTTTTTGGCTTAAAAAAACATTAAGTGAGTTGACTTGGTTTTTTAGATCATCTCTGGTACTAAAGTAAACTTTCCAGCCTTCAGAAGTTTCAGCGTCTATTCTAAAATATTCAACTGCCGGTATTGTTATTTTTTTAATATCAATCTTAATTTTTTCCAGTTCCGGTCTTATTGACAAAATAAAAGATAGCAATTCTTTGTCGGCAACCGCTTGACCCAACTTTTCAAACCGGCCTTTCTCATCCTCAATCCTCAAAAGAAGCGGGCCGTCAGAATCGGCTGAAGTTTCAAAAGCTACACCGTTTTTATCAAAGTAAAAACACTTATTCTGATCGCTCATACTAAAGCACCAGACTCCCAGAGCCGTTTTGCCGTCCAAAGAAATTTTGACGGTATGAGGGTACTCTTTTTCCACAGTCACATTTTCAGCTTGAGGAAAATTATTAATAACCAAGGATTGGATCTTATCGCTTTCAACAAAAATCAAATTACTGAAGCCTGAAACAAAAAATCTTTTTTGAGCAAGAAATTCATCAACCGCCTGCCCGATTTCTTGGTTGGAAATAAAGCTTTGGTTGGCGATAGAAACCTCTTTAACATAGAAAAGTTTTGAGAAAAATAAAAGATAAACAAGCCCAACAATAATAGCCAAGCCAAAGATAAACCAAAGAAACAAACGCAAAAATATTCTTTTTCTTTTTTTGGCCAAATATTTGGCTTGATAGACATCGCTGACGGTTTTCATTGTTTTTAGATGTAAATCCTGGGAAGTAAAGGATTGATTCTAGAAACCACCTCGTAGCTTATCGTGCCGAGTCTTTTTGCAATTTCTTCAGCCGTTATCTGTTCTCCGCCCATTTGGCCGATCAAAACCGCTTCATCGCCGACTTTAGCGCCGTTAATTGCACTGATATCAACTACCGATAAATTCATAGAAATTCTGCCTAGAATTTTACAGCGTGAGCCAGAAATTAAAACTTCGCCAATCGAAGAAAGAGCTCTGAAATAACCATCGTAGTAGCCGATGGGCAGTAAAGCTATCAGCGAATCCTTCTTAACTTTTTCGGTGATACCATAGCCGACCGGAGTGCCCCTAGAGATTTTTTTAATTTGTATAATTCTGGTTTTCCAATTCAAAACCGGCTTCAAATTAAAACTAGAGAAACGATTTTTAAACTCCTGCGACGGCCATAAGCCGTAAAACGCAACCCCGATTCTGACCATATCAAATAAAGCTTCGGGTAAAGCAAAAAGCCCGGTGGTAGCGGCGGCGTGAACCATTTTTGGCGTTAAACCAAAATTTTTGATTATCTCCAAAGCTTGGCGGAAATTAGCCAACTGCCGTCTGGGATAACTGGGGTCAGAGAGATTGTCAGCATTGGCAAAATGAGTAAAAACGCCCTCAAGTTTTACATCCGAAAAATTTTTTAAGGACGCTAGGTATCCGGGCAAATCGTCCAAGGTGACACCTTGGCGAGACATACCGGTGTCAACTTTCAGATGAAAATCAATTTGTTTTTTGAATTTTGACGATTGCTTAAAAACTTCTTCGCCATACAAAGTCAGTTTTATTTTGTACTTTGCCGCCAGAGAAAAGAAAGCTACTGGCGTGTAGCCTAAAACCAAAATGAGGGAGCTTACTTTGGCTTTGCGAAGCAGAACAGCTTCATCAACATTATCTACGCCCAGCCAATCAACGCCGTATTTTAAAAAGAGCTTGGCAGTTTCCACCAAGCCGTGCCCGTAAGCGTTAGATTTCACCACTCCCATCACAATCTTTCCTTGAGCCAGCCTTTTTATAGTTTCTACATTGTACTTGAGAGCATCTTTTGAAATTTCTACCCAAGTTTTTTGGTTTTGAGTATTCATTTACATAAAAAATCATAAAAGCGTAGCGGACACAACCTTTGAGGTCGCTGTGAGCCTGCGGTTTGCTTGGTCAGGAGAAGTATAATTTATCTTTAACTTCTCCTGAAACCCAGGCGAACAGCGAGTGAATCTGCCGCTGGAGCAGACGAAAGTACCGAAAAGGTTGTATCCGCGAAGCTTATCTAGTCATTTTATTTCTTTAACCCCAAACATATACTTCTGCAAAACCTTCGGAATTTTTACCGTCCCCTTCTTGGTCTGATAATTTTCCACAATATTCGCCAAAATTCTGGGCGTGGCAACGGCGGTATTATTAAGCGAGTAGGCAAATTGTATTTTACTGTGTTTGTCTTTGTATCTTATGCCCAATCTTCTGGTCTGAAAATCGTGAAAGTAAGAAGCCGAATGAGTTTCTCTGTATCTCTCTTGAGAAGGCAACCAAGTCTCAATATCATATTTCTTCACTTGTCCCAAACCTAAGTCACCGGCGCAATTTACCACAACTCTGTACGGCAGTTTCAGGGCTTGCATTAATTCTTCGGAATTCTTGGTAATTTCCTCGTGCCACCTTACTGATTCTTCGTGGTCATTTTTACAAATAACTACCTGCTCAATTTTATAAAATTCATGCACCCGGAAAATTCCTTTTGTGTCCTTGCCATAAGAACCGGCCTCGGAACGAAAACAAGGAGAAAAAGCAATATATTTTTTAGGCAAATTCTTTTCCGACAAAACCTCATTGGCGTGATAACCCATAACCGAAACTTCAGAGGTGCCAATTAAAAAGTCATCCTCACCAATTTTATAAACCTCGTCTTTACCCTGCGGCAGCCAGCCGGTGCCGACAAAATTAAAACCTTTAGCGATAGCCGGAGCGACAAGAGGCGTAAAACCTTTTTTAATAATTTTCTCTAAAGCCAAACTCCATAAGGCTTGAGAAAGCAAGACGGCTTCGTTTTTTAGAAAATAACCTCGGAAACCGGAAACCTTGGCCCCCCTTTCTGTGTCAATCAAATTTAAATCCGCCATAAGTTCTACATAGTCTTTTGCCTTAAAATCAAATTTAGGAATCTTGCCCCAATTTCTGATTTCTTTGTTGTCAGCATCGCTCCTGCCCTCCGGAACTGAAACATCGGGAACTTGCGGCACTTGAAGCATCAGTTCGTCAAATTCTTTTTCAATATGACCGATCCCCTCTTCAAGAATTTTAATTTCTTCTTTCAGTTTTTTTAATTTCTCTAACTCAACCGGCAATTTCGGTCCACCCGTAGAGCCCTTGTTCTGTTCGCTTCTTTTTTGTTCCAATTCCCGCAAAACATGCCTGCGCCTCTCATCCACAGCCAAAAGCTGGTCAATATCAACTTTGACTCCCTTTTTCCGAGACGCTTCTTTAACTAACTCCGGATTTTGACGAATGAATTTGATGTCAAGCATGCGCTTTGCGCAAGTTCATCAAGTTTGTAAAGTTGAAAGTTCTTAAAGTTTTATATTCTGTTCTTACTTTATGAACTTTATAACTTGATAAACTTTATAACTTATCTTGGTTTCATCAGTGGAAACAATATCACTTCTCTGACCGAATGGGAATCGGTGAGCATGGCTATCAAACGGTCAATTCCCAAGCCCCAGCCGGCCGCCGGCGGCATGCCATATTCTAGGGCTTCAATAAAGTCTTCATCCATTCTTTGGGCTTCTTCT
This sequence comes from Candidatus Yanofskyibacteriota bacterium, assembly GCA_016185525.1. GTDB lineage: Bacteria > Patescibacteriota > Minisyncoccia > 2-02-FULL-40-12 > IGHO2-12-FULL-4 > JACPNK01. Next base: position 81,569 of record JACPNK010000002.1, on the reverse strand, counting down.
TCGCCCTTTGCCCGTCTGTTTTCTTGGACTTCAAATCTTGCGCGCTGATCCAAAGGATCATTCAACTCCTGAAACGCTTTTATAAGTTCGTTCCCGCCCGCAAAAAATTGAAAAGCGTTTACGAAATCAGAATTGTATATTTTCTTAGCCAAAGGCAGAACATCAGCCGGCCAATCAGTCACAAAAATCGGCTCTAGCAATTTTGGCCTGACAACTTTTTTAAACAGTTCGTCAGCCAAACCCGGCTTAGCGACTTTTTTTTCTATTTTAACATTTAATTTCTCGGCTTTGTTCCAAAATTCATCTTCGCTGTTTGTTTCGTAATCAAGATCGCAATATTTCTTAAGCAAATCATTGAATCTAGCTCTTTTAAAAGGCCGAGCAAAATCAATCTCTTTGTCTTCATATTTTATTTTCACCTGGCCGAAAACCTGAACCAGCAAATTTTCAAAAATTTCTTCGGTAAAATTCATCAGCCAATCCAAATCTTTGTAAGCGGCATAAAATTCCAACACAGAAAATTCAGGATTGTGGTCCCGGTCCATGCCCTCATTTCGAAAGTTAGTCGTAAATTCAAAAACTTTTTCAAAACCGCCAACCAAAAGCCTTTTGAGATAAAGCTCCGGCGCAATACGTAAATACAGATCTATATCCAAGTCGTGCATATGTGTTTTAAACGGCCGAGCCGAAGCCCCGCCATAGAGAGGCTGTAGTGTCGGCGTCACCACTTCCATAAATTCGTTCCCAACCATGAAATCCCGCAAAGTTTGGACTATCTTACTGCGCATCTCAAACTTTTCCTTGACTTCGGGATTAAAAATCAAATCCAAATATCTTTTGCGGAAACGCTCCTCAATATCTTGCAGTCCGTGCCATTTTTCCGGCAAAGGCAAAAAAGACTTTGCCAGCATCCGATACTTCTCAACTTCCAAAGTTTTTTCTTCTTTTTTTGTTTTAAATAAAAAACCGGAAACCTCAATAAAATCTCCGATATCAACGGTTTTGGAAAAAAGCTCATAGTCATAGTCGCCAATGACATCTTTTTTAAAATAAACTTGAGTTTGGGCACTGGTATCTTGAATATCCAAAAACACAGATGCTCCATGTTCTCGCTTAGCCATAACCCGACCGACCAAAACTATCCTTTCTTTCTCTTCAGAAAGTTTTTCAAAATTTTCCAGAGCCTGCTTAATTTCATGCGTGCGCCAAGACTTGGCCGGGTAAGGGTCAACCCCAGCTTTCTTAAGCAGTTCCAACTTTTCCAGTTTTACCTGTTTTATATCTTCCAAAGACATAAGGAAATAATAACAAAAGTAAACCAAAAAAACAAAAAGCCTTAGCAGTTGCCAAGGCCAAAGTCATCCTGTCAGGGTCATCCTGACAGGACTGACAGGACCTGAAGAGCGCCGAAAAACAAAACCCTCAAAGAGGGCATAATAATTTAAATGGAAAGATTTAAAAATTTGTCGTTGCGCATTGCTTCAACTGGATTAAATTCATGTCCCATTATTTTCTTAATTTTACACAAAGAACTGATAAAACGTATTGCTGGGAAACTTCTTTCTCCTTCGTAATAGGTAAAGGCTAAGAATATCCAGCCAAAAATTGGTATAAGAAGCAACTGTATTTTTGTATAGACAGAAGCCCTCCGAGCTCGTTTATAAACCAAGGCAAATAAGACCTCAAGCTCTTTGTCAGGCAATTGTAAAATTTGTTCTCTGCTTAGTCCGAAATAACGTTCCGTTAATTCTTTGAAGTAGTACATAGTTTTGAATTTTAAATCTTTTATTCTGTTAATTTGCACTGCTGTTAAATTATTTTTCTGCATATGTTCAACCCTGCCAAGAAGTTGTTCCTTCGGAGTATGCTTAACTAACTCTAATGTCTGTTGAGGTTGAGAATTTAAGTCTTTTTTCGCGACAAACCAATAAGGCGTTTTTGGGTATTCATACTCAATTACTTCGGTGCTTTTCACTTTTTACCTCTTTTTAATGAACTAATGGGATACTAAACACAAGGTAGCAGTTTATTGACAAGTAGTCAAGTAAGCTGTCATCTTTTTGTCTGGTTATGTTTTGAGTAAATTTTCAAAAACATCCAAAGTTCTTTGTCTTTTTGCCCATTTTTTTATGTAGCTGATGTTAAGTTTATCCTGAATTCTAAGAATAGAAGAGATATCTTCAAGTTGTCTGGTAGACTGACTGTCTTTGAACCACAAAAGTTTGATTAAAATCAAATCTTCCGGAGAAGAAAAATATAATTTCTGGCCGGCAATTTGCTTTTTAATTCTTCTCTTCATTCTTTCTTTATCAAAATCGTCATTTTTAAATATCCAAAAATCAACCTTAAGCCCGCTTGCGGGATGGATAAAATTAAATTCGCCGGCTTTTTTTAGAGCCTCTTCCATTGTTTCCCTGTCAACATAAACATCTTTGTCTATGGCCAAAAGTTCAGTGGCTAAAGCATCCAATTTCTCCGGCGAAATTTCTACTACTATGTCAATGTCAGCCGTAAACCTCGGCCTGCCCCAAACAACAACCGCTATGCCCCCTGATATAAGATAAGGGATTTTAAGTTTGCCGAGTATTTTTCCCAGCTTTAAGAGAAGTTTTTCTTGTTCCATGGTTGCTGTTTAATGCTTGCAACGTTCTTGACCAACAGTAAAACTGGCTTGCCAAGCTGATTTTTTTCCACGCAGACATCTTTTTGAATAGCCCGTCCTGAAACTCTTGGGCTGTTTTCTTAGACAATTGCGGCATAAGAAAATGATAACAAAAGTAAACCAAAAAAACAAAACCCCATCGTAATGGGGTTCTTAATTAGAAGAGTGGGCCGGACTGCATACTAGCAAGGCCACCAGCCGGCTAAACTTTTTGACAGTAATTCTACTGGATCAAAGTTATTTCCGGTCATTTTCTTAATTTTACGCAAAGAGTTAACAAGCACTATTGTTTTACTGTCTGTAAACATAAACCAGCCAATGACAGGCACTCCGACAGCCAATGCAACATAAAAAGGATAATTTTTTTTGGCTCTACTGCAAACTACAAAAAATAAAGCTTGCTTTTCCTAACTGGATAAACTCAAAATTTGCTCAACATTCAAACCTAAATAATCCCGGGTTAAGCTTCCAAATGCTGCCCCAAATCTTCCTGCTAAAGTTTCTAAACTTTGCTGCTGTTCCGCTGTTAAATTTTTCTGCCTCATTTCCGAAATCTTCTGAAGCAACTGTGTCGTCGGACATTCCGGTTTAATCAAATTCAGCGTCCCTGTCTTAACCAATGCCTGTTCCATTTTTTTAGTCCTTTGTTAAACAACCCTGAAATACTTAAAGTAAGATAGCACTCTGTTGACAAGTAGTCAAGTAAGTGCTAGCATGCTTATCAACGGACCGGTTCGGTTCGAGTTCTTAAAAAGAAAGGAGTAAACACGGACATGAACAAAACACAGACTTTTGTGGATTTGTTAAAAGGCGCCGCTACTATTGGCGCGGCAAAAGCGCGGGAAGCTATTGGAGAGGCTAAGGAAGCCCTTAAGCTAGACATGGGAAATGTTTTGATGGCCACTTACGAGCGCTATCTGCAGGAAGGCTGGCCGGAGGACAAAGCCAAGAAAATGGCTTTAGAACTGGCGGAAGTCCAGCTTGAGAGAAAGCTTGAAGAATCAAAAATCAGAACAGAGGAGGGTGTCTAATGAGCAGTCTGGTAAAATATAGAGATAGCTCTCTTGAGGTCCAGACGGCTGGACTTGGCATGAGCGAAGCTTTTAAGCAAAATCTTGAAAATTTAAAGCGCAGCAAAACAAAAATTCAGGAAACTCAAAGTCTGATCAGGGACGTTATTGACCCGTCCAAAAAAGCACAGGCAAAATACAAACTCGCTAGACTTATTAAAATGATTCTGCCTCAAAGCTTACAGTTCGTGATGCCGGAAGGCTGGACACAGCTTTTAGTAGAAAAACTTGATCCGCTGCAAAAGTTAGATTCTCTTTTTCGTCTAAACATAAACACCACTCAAGGTTCTGCAGCAGTAATGATTGCAGACATAAAAACGGAAAAAGCAAAGTTGGAAAAACTAAGAACAGATATTGAAACAGCAGAAAGAGAAGAGTGGGACGCTCGGAGACTCCAGGAATACGTGGCCGTAAGAAACAATATTCCCATTCAAAGAGAGATTTCAGAAGTTTTTAGGGAGGAATTTGACCTTCTGACTCCGGAAGACCGAGAAGTTCACAGACAAGAAATTATTTCTTCGCTCAAAGCAGATGTCGTAAATTCAGAAGCGCTGAAACGACTTTATCACGAAGGAGTTTCCGCCTGCGTTAAGGCTGTAAACTACGCTAATTTGGCGTATCATTCGTTCGCGAATATCGTCAGACCGGCGATAGTTTTACGTGACGTTGCTGGAAACTTGGCGAGTTTAAATGCTTCGGCAGTTGTAGCCAAAGATGCTGTTTTGTTGACCATAGAAAGTTCTTCTGAGGTTTTTGAAGAAGTGCTAAATAGTTTTAATGAAGCCGAAAAAAACAGAATAACTTCAGTAGAGACTCTAAACAGGATAGAGCAAGCCAGGTTGAGAATCGCTGGTAAACTGGAAAGTCTGCGAACAACGGTGCGAAACAAAAATCAGGAAATGATTCTTGAAGGCGAATTTGAAGAAGTTACTCCTTTGCAATTGACTGCCAGTTCGGCAGAAAAATCCCCCAAACTAGTACGGGGGTTTTTATTTTTCAACAGTACAAGGTTCCACCTTGTACTGTTGCTAACCTAGATTGACATTTTGTCAAGGTTTTGTTAGAGTATTTGTCAAGTTAGAACATTAAAAACAAAGGTTAAAAAGTGGAGGTTTTTATGGCTCACGGATTTGACGAAAATTTCATAGAAACAGAGGACCCGGTATCTATAGAACCAACCAAACTAAACCTGGTAAAACCGACGCCGTTTGAAGAATTATGCAACAGAATCAGCAAAAGAAACTCCGTCAGAGACACTTGCTTTACTTATCTAAAAGACATCATGTTCGCCTACAACTACATGAGACAAAAACTCGACATGGAATGGATACCAACAAACTGGGATGATATAAATTGTTTAATTAAAGAAATAGATAAAAAGGGAAAAAGACGTAACGGATTCTTTCAGATTGGCAAGACAGATTTTCAGGACAACCTCTGGGATCCGGAAAATCAGATAATTTGTCCCGAAAAACTGGCTCAATATGCCAAAAGATACGACAGGGAACTTCCGCCCAATACTCAAGAACTTTTGGATGAAGCTCTAAAAGAAAAGGAGGAAAAAGATGGCAATTAAAATTAACTGGACAAATTTTGAACTTCCGCTTTGGGCGGTAGAAAAAAAAGCAAAAAAAGTTTCAAATACGGGGTTAAAATTTCCGATTGCTGCCGGGCCTCCAAATCTTGCAAACGGAGATTATCAAACAAACACTGTTGACCCGTTTGAAGCCGTAACCCGGATTAAAAATATAGTCGGACAAATTGCCTCATTCGGACAATCTTGTTTGGCGCTTAAGGCATATGCTATTGCTCTGCAAGCCCAAGCGGTTGTGTTGCCGGTCCTTAACTCAAGTCCCCTTCTGGTTTCAAAAGTTTACTTTGATAAAGCCTTAAATCTGCCTTCATACAGTCCGATGTTGGCCGACCTGGTTTCTTACTGCAGTAAATTTGAACCGGAACCCATGCTTAAAGCCGTTCTCGATTCTTTTTCAGGCTGGTCAGTTCTGGCAGTCCAAAAGTTTGAAGACTGCCGATGTAACGGCGACCCCGTTACTCTGGAACTGAAAATAAGAGTCCATCACAGCCACGAAGTAAAGAACAGCAAATTCTTTATTGAACAGCTTTTAGGAATTGAGTCCGAAAACAAAGAGCATCTGCAAAAACATTACGGCGGCTTCAATCAAAAGAGTGTAGCTGACCCTAATATCCAAATTGTCTCAATATCAAGGATTTCAATTCAGCTTCAAGGTGAGTACGGTCATGTTCTTCACAACTCTTACGAATTTAAGGTTGAAGAAGAAAAACACTCGGACCAGATAGACATAAACGCCTGGCAAACTCTTTTGGAAAATTTATCTATCCAAGGGGTCCCCTTGGATAATGCGGAAAAGGAGGTGTCGGAATGAGTCAAATGAATCAACAAGCCGAACTAGCCTTAGTCAAAAGCACTTCGTTTGAAAAATTAGTGGCCAGAATTAAAGCCGATAACGAAATCAGGGATCGTCACATTAAAATTCTGGAAAAAATAATGATTGCTTATTCTTACATTATGTGCATGTTGGAGTCCAACTCTCGCCGAATCACGGCAGACGATGTAAGAACCGTAAATGGATTTATTGTTGACGTTATTTATCAAAAAAATAACAAGGCCAGAAACCAAGCATGTAATTCTTGGACTGATGACTACTATCTAAAAGAATACCTTTGGGCAAAATGTAGTTATGTCAGAGATAGTAATGGTGAACGTAGGTTATGGCATAATGACAAACTGCTAGGAAAATCTTCTCATTGGCAAGTTTTTATAGAGCAAAATCCGGAGTCAAAAAAACTGTTGACTTTCTACCGCCTGCAAGAAGAGTTGTGGGACAGTGGGGCACAAAGTTTTTGTTACGACAAGTTACCGGACTTTGTAAAAAACTATCCCTGGATTTTCCCGCCCAACATAGCAGAACTTCACAAAGAAATGGTTCAATTAGAGAACCTCTAAAATTTTATACTTAGCGACTCCTTTGGGGGTCTGAACTTCTACTTCAGTCCCCTTTTTTTGTCCCAAAAAAGCCTTGCCCAAAGGAGATTCATTAGAGATAAAGCCTTGAGTCGGATTTGATTCCGAAGCGCCGACAATGGTAAAAGTGTACTCGCCCACGGAAGATTTAACCTTAACGGAAGAGCCGACGGAAATGATTCCGTTTTGTTTACCGCTTGAAATCAGCATCGCGTTTTTGACAATGCTTTCAAGCTCTTCAATCCGTCCCTCGTTAAAGGCCTGCATTTCTTTGGCCTCGGTAAATTCGGCGTTCTCGGCCAAGTCGCCCAAGTCTTTGGCTTCAAGAATTTTAGCGGCAATTTCTTTGCGCAAAACATACTTGCGTTCTTCAAGTTCTTTCTTCATTTTTTCCAACCCTTCCGGACTGAAATATTGTCCTTTGTTTATCATAAATGTTGTTTAAAAATATGCTCTAACTTTTAACGTAAAATATAGAAAAGAATTTTAACTTAATTTGAAGAAGGAATCAAGTCCTCAAAATATTTTTCAAAAAATTGCTTTGCGGCCAAGACAGCCAAACCCTGTTTCTGTCCTATGTTTTCAATAACTATAGAAACAGCAATCTCCGGATCATCAAAAGGAGCATAAGCGATGAAAACCGAGTTAAGGCCCGAACCTTTGACACCCACTTCGGCCGTACCGGTTTTGGCGGCAATTTTGACAGGCAAGGAGTTCAACATTTTGGCCGTACCGGAAACAACCACTTCTTTCATAGCTTCTCTGACTATATCCAAAGTCCGGACATCAAAAGGCAGTTTGGCCAACTCCTCGCTTTTGAAAATCTGCACCGCTTTTTGTTCTCCATCAATAATTTTTTTCACCAGAAACGGTTTGTAAAAAGTGCCGCCATTGGCTATGGCCGAAACATAAGAGCTAAGCCACAAAGGAGTAGCCAGAAGGTCGCCTTGTCCAATAGAAACATTGTAAGTATCGCCCGTAAACCAAGGTTGGCCGGTCTTTTCCAGCTTCCACTCTTCGTTAGGCACAAAGCCAGCCGCTTCGCCGGAAATATCTATGCCCAAAACTTGATCTATCAAAAAAGTCCTGAAATATTTTTCCAACTTTTCAAAACCAAGTCCTTTTATGATGCCGTAACCGCCGCCGACAGAATAAAAGTAAATATCGGACGATTGAGCAATGGCCTTTTTTAAATTCAAAGTGCCCTGCACTTTCCAGTCTCTAAATTTGTAAACAACACTGGGATCGTAGATGCTTTTTACGGTAATATAGCCATTAAGATCAACAATCGTAGTTTCCGGAGAAATGACATTTTCTTTCAGACCGGCCAACGCTAACAAGGGCTTGATTGTGGAACCCGGGTTATATTTCCCGCTCACTGCCCGGTTAAATATCGGCCTGTTTTTGTTTTCAAAATATTTTTTAAACAGCTCTTCGCTCAATTCGGAAGAAAAAAGACTATTATCAAAAGAAGGGAAACTGACCATGCCCAAAATTTCACCTGTTTTCGGATTTTGGGCAACTGCCGAACCGGCTTTCAAGCCGACAGAACGCAAAACAGTTTCTACGGAATCATAAAGCGCTTTCTGAACATCGGAATCAATATTTAAAACCAAACCGCCGCCGGGACTGGCCGGCTTAACCACATATCTTTTATTTGCTCTGTCAAAAAAAATCTGCCCATGCTTGCCTCTCAAAACGTCTTCAAATTTTTCTTCCAAACCAGACCGGCCCTTACGGTCATTGATAATGTAATACTCATCCTTTAGATCATCCTGATTTACCTTTCCCGTGTAGCCCAAAATACTGGAAAATTTAACACTTTCCGAATAAGACCGTTGAGCTCCGCTAACGACAAAAACCCCTTTTTGGTAGCGGTTTTGTATCTGTATGACTTTTTCTTTTGCCACATCTTTTTTTACAAAAAATACCGCTTGGCGCTCTTTTTCCTGCAGAATAGAAAATATGTTTTCGGGCTTGTCATTTAAAATTCCGGCCAGATTTTCAGACCAAAATCTTAGTTCTTCTTCTTTTTTGGGCAGGTCGGCTGATATGGCTATCAGGTCAAAAACCGGAGTGTTGCCAGCCAAAACCTCACCGTCACTGTCTAATATAGCCCCGCGCATAGACGGAATATCGTAAACCGTAGAGCGGTTGCTTAAAGCCAAGCTTCGGAAGTCTTTCCCCTCCAGAACCCCAAGCTTGAAACTGAAAAAAAGGTAAAGAAACAGCACTAGGCCAACCAGAAAATAAAAAACTTGAATAATGGATTGCGAAATCGGCAGCTCAATTTTTGATCGGCTGTTCAAAGAGTCAATCAAAGTTTCTTCCGGTGAAACCGTATCTTCCTCAAAATTTGAAATTTGATATCTTTTTTTCCCCCACATAGCGGTTGATTAAAAATATAAAAACCGTAAATAGTAAAAAAGTTTGAACAAGATTTGATGAAGTAAAATTTACTTTAAAAATATTGCTAAAAGCCAAGACTGCTTGATCATAGAGATAAAAGTAGAATAAACTTTCTGCGCCTGAAAGAAAAAAAAGATACAAGAAATAAAAAAATAAAAGCCATAAAAAGTTGACAAAAAAACTTTTGTCAGACAGGAGTATGAATTTTTTGGACCAAAAAATAACCAGTGTTGAAAAGAAAAGCGCTAAAGAAGCCGAACCGAAAGTGTTGCCGGAAAAAGCGTCAAAAATCAAAGAAAAAACTAAAATTAAAAAAACTTTTTCTGAAAAATTTTTGTCAATTATGACGGCGGTCAAAACTAGGCAAGCAAAAAGATCCGCGTTAAGCCAAACCTTGCCGGCAGGTAAAAACACAACTTTCACCAGAAAAATAGCTAAAGCAATAATCAAAAAGTTTTTGCTGTTCATTTTATGATAAATACGCTTTCCGGCAAGATATTCTGAAATTCCGGTTCAAGCCGTACGGTTTTGAACAACCCTCTGTCGTCGGATTTTATACTGGCCACCCGGCCGACGACTAAAGCGCTTGACAAACTGTCCAAACCGCTGGTTAAAAAAAGGTCGCCTGTTTTAACGTTTTCTTGATTAGCAACCAGTTCCAGAAACAAACCTTGGTCTAAACTTCCGACTGCTCTCGCTGAAACTTCAGCTTCTTTTGATTTGACGCTGACGGTAAGCCTGGGGTCGGTAACCAGCAATATCATGGAACTGTCCGGAAAAACTTCTTTGATAACGCCAACCAGTATTTCACCCCCAAAAACGACAGCCATGCCTGATTTAATCCCTTGGTTGCTTCCTTTGTCCACAAAAGCCGTACGAAATGCTCCGCTAGTGTTAAGCTGGAAAATACTGGCAATCTCAATCTGCCACTTTCTTCTTTGAGACACGCCAAGTTCTTTCCTAAGAAACTCGTTTTCTTTTTCCAGTTCTTCCATTTTTAAAGTCTTGGAAAATAACTGGCGGTTTTGCTGGCTTAAAAACTGATTTTCTAAAATTATATTGTCTATTCTAAACCAAGAAACCAGCCTGAATTGAAAACTGTTCAGGCTCGCATATGTCTTGATTAAAAAAGGCTTGAGAGCTTGAACCAAAAAACTTTTGAAAAATTGGTTAGTTGCGTAGTTATTTAAAAAAACCAGCAAGACTAAGATTGCCAGTGCCAGCAAAATTTTTTTCAAAAAACTCTTTTGCATTTTTTATAGATAAGCCTCTTTAGAGGTTTCCACTAAAACTTCTTTGAGTTTATCTATGTTCTCCAAAACAAAACCACAGCCTCTGGCGACAGAAGTCAGCGGGTCATCAACAACTTTGACCGGCAGTTTAATTTCGTGAGAAACTATCTCATCCATGCCCCGCAAAAGACTGCCTCCGCCCGAAAGGTAAACATTTCGACTCAACAAGTCAGCGATTAATTCCGGCGGAGTTTCTTCTATGGTAGCCTTGATGTCAGTTAAAATGCTTTTGACAGACCGTGAAATTGCTTTGCGTATTTCTTCGGAAGTAATGACAATCTCACGAGGCAAACCGCTGACCAAATCCCGGCCTCTGATTTCTCCGCTCAACTCCTCGTCCAAAGGGTAGGCCGAACCTAAACGAATTTTTATATTTTCGGCAGTCGCCTCGCCTATCAGCATGTTTCTCTCCTCGCGCAGATAGCGGATTATATCCTCGTTAAATTTATTGCCGGCGATGCGTAAAGAACGGGAAGCAACCACGCCCCCCATAGAAATAACGGCAACTTCCGTAGAGCCGCCGCCGATGTCAATAATCACATTGGCCGCCGCTTCCTGCACCGGCAGTCTGGCGCCGATTGCCGCCGCCATCGGTTCTTCAATTAAATAAACTTCTCTGGCGCCGGCATTGTAAGCCGCGTCTTCCACCGCCCTTTTTTCAACTTCAGTCACTCCGGAGGGCACGCCGATCACCACTCTGGGCCGTGGCAAAAGAGAGAAACTTTCCTGATGAACTTTGTCAATAAAATATTTGAGCATCTGCTCGGTTACTTCAAAATCGGAAACCACACCGGCAACCAAAGGCCTGGCAACCACAATGTAACCCGGTGTCCGGCCAACCATTTTTCTGGCCTCCTGGCCAATTTCTAAAATTGTCCCGGTTTTGTTGTTTATGGCTACAATTGACGGCTCATTAATAACTATGCCCTTGCCCCGCACATAAACTAAGGTATTAGCCGTACCCAAGTCTATGCCAATGTCTTTTGAGAAAAATCCGAAGAGTTTGTTTAACATAAAATTTTAATGACAAATGACAAAATCCAAATGACAAATCAATGTCAAAATCCAAACTAATACTTTCTTTTAGCAATACTGGAAAATATCAATAAAAGTTCATGCGCTTCTTTCCACAGTTGCCTGCATTGGTTTTGTTTTTCAGGCATAGCATGCGCTATCATCCTTAGCCAGTGCATCGTTTCTTTGCTTTCTTTTTTGCAGATACCAATTTTGTGTAGAAAATCTTTTTTTGATTCGGATGCGTCTGCTTCCATGTAGTTTGCTCCGATGCTTGTTCCAGCTCTAACTACTTGACTAATAAGCGGATTAGTAATTGAGTTTTTAGATAAAGTTCTTACAAAATCGATTATGTTTTGCCCCAAAACTGCTGTTCTTTCTTCCAAATCGTATTTTTTGACATTTGAGCTTTGGATTTGATTTGTCATTTGTTCATTTGTCATTTGGGCTTTTTTGTTACTCTAAACAAAATCCCGAAATTATGCAAAAGAAAAAAGCCCTATCGGGGTTTCCAATAGGGCCGTAATAATACTAACTGCGGAGCGGGGAGGCGTTTGCTTACGACAGGGCCTTGGGTGATGCGCCTTCGCCTGTAGTACGTCGCCGTCCCACTCCGCAAAATATTTCCAATAACTTAGAAACATTTTGCGAAGTGTGAGACTGGCTACCTGAATCGAACAGGTTTTTCCCCCAAAGACCGCTCAGTCAGAAAGAGGTGCCCTATCCTTTAGACGATTACCAGTCTCACAGAAATAACTCGCAAATTTTTGTGAACTATTTCTGAAAGACTTTATTTTAAAAAAGGTGAGTGGGCTGGCACAGCATCTTTGCTTGCAATACAACTTACAAGCCAGCCCACTCGGTGAAACAAACAGCTTTACTAAACTGCGGAAGAGGCAAGGGTATGAGGGGTCGCCTCCTTAATGGCTCCCCCGCACCCCTTGCTGATGGTTGTTGCTCCTCCGCAAGATACTTCCATCTTCCACCATTTCTGATTTCCGATAGAAATATCTTGCGAAGCCCTACACCATTCGGTGTAGGGACTAGCAATAGAAAATAGCTATAGCTAGTAGCAATAAAAAATAAATATAAAGAGCGAGCGGAGCGGGCATCCCTGGGGTTTGGTGCTTCTTCGTTACCCCCGATGTTGTACTTCTATTCATGTCCTTCTGGTCTGGTACTGCGTCTGGTACTGCTTGCCAAGAAGGCGCGCAACATCGGGAGCGGGACGCCAGCTCCGCAAAATAGCCTCAAAAATCAGTAATTCAGTCTTAGACAGATTGTCTAGAAAATTTTAATAAGTGAGATCTTTTAAGCTATTTTTCAGAGCCGTTATTTTTTAAAAGTAACGAGGAACCTGCTGGGGTTTTGAAACTTCAACCCGCCCGGAACCACCCACAAGGGAAGTTCTACTTCGAGCTTCAGCAGGTCCTCGCTATAACTGTGGAGAGTAGAAGCGGCTACTCTCCGTCTTGGTACTGTGCCGCATCACAGTTTCTGTCTCCCTAGTACTGTGCTGGAGACAGAAAATCGAGCGAGACTTAAGTTTTTTTGGGAGATTTATTAGGCTGGTTGGCCCTTGCCTTGTGGCTCTCCCACATTCTTCAGTCTCGCAAAATCCGACTTCCTTTACATATTTCTACATAAAGAAAGTAGTATTTTGCAAGGCTTTTTACTAGTTTTCAACCTTATACTCTAAGTATATCACAACCGCCCTACCCCTGTCAAGCGTTTCCAAGGATATGTTTCCAAGGGTAAACCTTGGATTACCCATTAAGCAGCCCCGCTCTTTAAATAAAATATATAAAGAACAAAAGAGCGGGACTATTTAATGGGTGGGAGCTGGTTTTTAGCCTTATTTTACCAGCTCCCCGCCTGGGTACTATAAGTTCCGCGGTTTTTAGACCGTGCGCCTAAGCGCTTGGTTTCAAGTCATAATCTCACCTCCGTTGTTTTTCAACAAGAGTGGTTGGTTATGTTGAGAGGGTTTTTTGTTTTCAGGGCCCCTCCTTTGGCCCCTCACCCTTCTTTGGGTGAGCTTTATCAGTATAGCAAACTTGATGCCATGGTGTCAATAGCCCAATTGGTAACTAGCTTAAGTCCAGTTTTTCTTCAACTTCTTTGAGTTTGGTTAATTCTGTCACCTTTTTTCCTCTCATCTTCATCTCTACGCTTTTTTCTTTTAACGTTTTGGGGCTAATTACAAGCCTGATCGGTATGCCCAGCAAATCGGCATCGGCAAATTTCTCGCCAGCGGTTTTGTCTTCTCTGTCGTCGTATAAAACTTCAGCCCCTTGTTCCAAAAGTTTTTGATATAACTTATCCCCTTCTTCTTTGGTGTGGTCTAGAGTTATTAAAATAAATTTATAAGGCGCAATTGACTCCGGCCAGATTAATCCGTTTTTGTCATGATAAATTTCGGCAACAGTTCCCATCAGTCTGCCCAGACCAATGCCATATGAACCCATGACCACAAATTCTTTATTCCCCCGTTCATCCGTAAATTGTAAATTTAAAGCTTCGGTGTATTTAGTGCCTAAAGGAAAAATGTTGCCGACTTCAACGGACTTTTCTTCCCTGACTTTGCCGCCGCATTTTAAGCACAAACCACCGTTAGCTAGAGAAGAAATCTCTTTATTTTCGGCATACTCGCATTTAGAGCAGATAAAAATAGTATCCTCACCCACCGGCGCCAAAACCTGAAACTCATGAGTATTGCTTGCCGTAAAGTCTCCGCCTGCCGCTAAAGTGTAGAAAGATTTCAAGCCGCATCTTTCAAAAATTTTGTGATAAGCGCCGCGGACTTTTTCGTAATATCTCAAAAAATCTTCTTCCGAGGCATGAAAACTATACAAGTCTTTCATTAAAAATTCTCTGCCCCGTAAAAGGCCGGATTTCGCTCGGGGCTCGTTGCGGAATTTAGTTTGTATCTGATAAGAAGAGAACGGCAAGTCTTTGTATGAGCTGATATACTTAGAGGCAATTTCTGTGATAACCTCCTCGTGAGTCCAGCCGAGAGTAAACCTTGCTTCGTTTTCTTTTTTGCCCTTGGCTTCAAAAGCCACCTCCACATCCCAGCGGCCAGTGGAGTCCATATACCTTTTGTCTACTAAAGCCGGCATAAACATCTCCTGTCCGCCGATCGCGTTCATTTCTTCTCTTATAATCGCCGTGATTTTATTTATCACCCGCCAACCCAAAGGCAGATAGGTGTAAATTCCAGAATTATTTTTGTAAACAAAACCGGCTCTTTCCAAAAGTTGAGCATTTACGCTTGCCTCATCTTTTGGCGCCTCTTTTTCGGTGCGGGTGAATAATTGTGATAAACGCATTTATATAAAAAGCGCAGCAGATACAGCCTTTGAGGTCGCTGTGAGCCTGCGGTTTGCTTGGTTGGCTGGAGTATAATTATTCTGTAACTCCAGACAAAACCCAGGCGAACAGCGAGTGAGCTGATCGCTGGAGTCAGCGAAAGTACCGAAAAGGCTGTATCTGCGAAGCTTTTGAACTTAACGAGTACTTAGAAAAACCTTATTACATCCTTTGTTGTAACATAAATCATGAGTAATATCAAAAGGGCAAAGCCGACAGAATTGACCAAGGTTTCCACTTTTCTGGAAATAGGCGAGCCTTTTAGTTTTTCTATGATTATAAAAAGCAACCTTCCGCCATCTAAAGCCGGGAATGGGATAATATTTAAGATCGCTAGGTTGATTGACAAGATTGCCGTAAGTTGGATCAGATAGGCAAAACCGATTCTTGCCGCTTGGCCGGTAAATTTAGCAATGCCTATGGGCCCGGACAATTCAGCCCCCGGTGAACCGGTTATAAAAACATTTTTAATTATGCCGGCATAGCCGTAAACAGTGTTAATAAGCAAAATTCCAGTCTGCTGTCCGCCCCTGTAGACAGCCTCGTACCAAGGATATTTAATAACTCCCGTCAAAGCCATAGAGATTCCCAAAGCACCTTCTTCGGGTGGCGGCTCAAGGCGCGGAGTAACTTCTTTTTCTAAAACCTCGCCGCCTCTCTTAATTTTAATGAAAACTTTATTGCCCTTATTCTGGTTTATAAAGTTCTGAACCTCGTCAATATTTTTTATTTCTAAAATATTCTGGCCAAATCTCAAGCCAACAATTTCATCCAGCATTTCCAATCCCGCTTCTTTAGCCGGACTATTGGCAACAACTTGGACGATTTGAATTTTCAAATCTGACGCCTTGGTATTCCCTTCCGCCAAACCAACTCTTAAACCCAAGAAATTACCAAAGGACAACAAAACAAAAGCCAGAATTAAATTCATGGTAACACCGGCAACAATTACTCCGGCCTTAACGCCCGCCTTTTTGGAAGAAAAACTTCTTGAACTTCTCAATGCTTCTTCTGATCCATCTTCGCCAAAAATTTTCACAAAGCCACCAAAAGGAATTAGATTCAGGGAATAAACAGTCTCCCCTTTTTTGAAACCAAAAATTCTGGGCGGAAAGCCAAAGCCAAATTCCTCCACCTTCATCCCCGCTCTTTTAGCCATCACAAAATGGCCCAACTCGTGGACCAGCACCAAAATACCGAGAACAATTATGAAAATAATTACCGTAAACATTTCTTCTGGTTGTATCGGGGTAGCACCTCTTCGGACCTTCGAAAAACCCAGCGAGTTTTTCTCATCGCGCAAAGTTGCTCGCCTTGTCAAGAGCCAGGCGCTTTCTAAGATTTTAAGAAAGTGCCTGGTCGTTGACAAACCGTGCTGCTCGCAACTTTGAGCGTCCTCAGAAGTGCTACCCCTCAACAATCTAACTCATCAACTCCTCTTCCTTCTTTTTTTCAACTTTTTCAATTTTTTGATTGTACTCGTCAACTAGTTTTTGCAGGTCTTCTTTTGTTCTAAATTTTTCGTTTTCACCTATCTGACGGGCTTTTTCTTTTTCTTGGACATCTTCCCAAATTTTGCCCCTAACATGCCGTATTTTCTGTCTGGCTTCTTCAGTTTTTTGCCCCAATAGCTTAATAAACTCTTTTCTTCTTTCTTCTGTCAGAGACGGCAGAATTAGCCTTATACCTTGAGCGTCGGAAACTGGATTAAGACCGAGATTGCTTGATTTGATAGCCTTCTCAATGGCGCTGATGGCGCTTTTGTCCCACGGTTGTATTAAAATCGTCTTTGGTTCCGGAATAGTAATAGTCGCCAATTCTTTCAACTTATATCTGGCGCCATAATTTTCCACGATAATTTCGTCAACCAAAGAAGAGGCCGCTCGTCCGGTGCGAATCGAAGCCGCCTCCACCCTAAAGTGTTCCAAAATTTTTTCAAACTCTTTTTTGTGCTGATTTAAGTCCATGGTTTTTGCTTTGTAATTGTTGTTTTTTACGGATACTCGTTTTCTTCTAGCGAAAACTCGCTGTCACCAGACTTAGCTTGTAGTTGGCATATTGGTTCTGAAGTCGCTGAGGAGGCAAATTGCATGGTTGAAATGAAGTATAATTTTTCCTAACTTCATTTCAAATTTGCCGACGTCGCGAGCGAACGGAGACGCTGGCGGAGTGAGCATACTGAAGAATCAATATGCCAACTACAAGCTCAATAAAAAATTTTCAAAAGCCAACCTATGGTTATATTGCGGTTTGGACAAAATATAATTCACTTCCAGCAGGCTTTTTAAAACTTTACCTCGGTTTATTTTCAAGCTCTTAGACAAATCTGACCTTAAATAAAACATCCAGTACAAAAGTAGCGTGCTTAAGTTTTGGTCTTCTTTTTCCTGTAAGGCTTTCTCCGCAAAATTAAAGCGTTCATTTATATCTGATTTTAAAAGTTTATTAAACTGCTCCAGTTTTGTTTTTATTTCTTTAAAGCTGTTTTTTTCTTTTAACCTGAAAGCTAGTCCCGGACGGCCATTGGAAAAATCGGCCAAAAATTCAGCTTGAGTCTGGCTTAGTCCCATGTCTTTTAAATGACCAAGTAGTTGACTGCGGATATGGGGCTCAAACTTTATCTCTTCGCAACGGGAATAAATTGTCGGCAGTAAAGAATTTGGATTTGAAGTAACTAGAATAATTAAAGAATGAGAAGCCGGCTCTTCCAAAACCTTCAAAAGGGCATTAGCCGCCTCTTGGGACATAAGATGGCAATCGTTTATGACAGCAATTTTGTAACTACCGCTATAAGGCTTAAAACTTAAAAACTTTTTAAGATCTCTAACTTGGTCAATGGAGATTCCATTTTCACCACCCAGAATCAAAAGATTTGGGTCATTCTCAAAGTCAATTCCAGAACTATTGACCAGACCCGCCAGATCCAGAGCAAATCTTTTCTTGCCTATCATCTCTTGACCTGTAAATAAATAAGCGTGGCCAAGCTCACCATTTCGGACAATTTTTTCAAAAAATTCCTTGTTTTTCTGAAAACCCAAGGTTTGCCAAGACATAACTCAATGATAGCAAAACAAAACCCCGTTTTCAAACGGAGTTTTGAGTAAAGTAAAAACTTCGCAAAACTACATATTGCCGCCGCCCATTTGGCCTCCGCCCATAGGCATATTGCCACCGGACATTCCCGACATCCCGCCGTCCGATTTCTTTCCTTTCTTTTTCATCCACCATACCAAAACGGCAACAACGACTACTACAACTAAAATCCAGGTCCACATAATATTAAGTTAAGAAGTTCATCAGGTTCATAAAGTTCATAAAGTTGATTGAATAATCTTCTTATTCTTTAAACTTTATAACTTGACGAACTTTACAAACTTAGAACTAATTTTTACTTGATAAACTTTTTAAGAAGTTACGACCCTAGTTTTAATTATATCCACAATAACTCTCAAATTGCTAACAAAACTTATCCACACCCCGTAATCTGTTGAAGTTTAACTTCAACAGATTGAAATATCCTAAAAACTTGACATAAATATAAGTATACTATATAGTATTATATCGCACTTTTACACTAGCGGGGATAACTGTGGAAGAAAAAATAGGCCAAGGAATGACATATAAACAAATGTTCCGGGTCCTAAAAAAGACTATTCGAGACCCGGTATTGGAAAGCAAAATTTCCGAATTAAAAACCCTCGGTAAAAAATTCGTTTTATGGACCCTTGTTGCTGAACTTGTAATGGTATTAGAGCCTTATCCGGTCAAGTGGTTCTTTGACGGCTTTAACCAAAAGTGGCCCATAACAACAATGGCAAGTATCTGCATTCTTATCTTTGTTGTTTATCTCTTTGGCACACGTATCCACTACAAAATGGATAAACCCAGAAATCATTTCTTTTGGCTGACCTGGGCGACTTTATGGAACTACTGCCAATACCGCCAGCAAAAACTGGGGACTGATTGGCATATTCAGCATTCCACCGGAGAGAAAGAGTCTATTGTCGCTAAAAATGTAACAAAAGTTGAAAATTTAGCTGACGAATTTCTCTTTAATACCGCGCCAATCACTTTGAGGATAATTTTTACCGCCATGGGAATCTGGTGGTTAGGACTGCATTTTGGCGCAATTGCTCTGGTAACAATCGCTGCTTTTACAATTTCTCTGATTAAAACTGAAAAAATTATGGAGCCCTTGCGCAAACAATTCCGCGAGCAAATGAAAAAAATAGAAAGGCACGGCGCAGAGCTGGTTAAAAACTGGCGAATTCTAAAACAGCTCGGAATTGAAGAAGAATCTTACCGAGAAAACGATAAACTCTTGATGGATTTTTGCGAAAAAGAAAGGCCGAGGTTTGAAATTTTTAGAAAAAACTACAATCGCAAAGAAGACATCATTTCTTTATTCAGAGCGATAATGTATGGCGCTATATTCAAATTTTCAGACCCGGCCCAATGGGGTTCAATCATTCTTGCAACCGCCTGGATGGAAAGAATATTTTCCAATCTTTACCGCTTCTACAACTTAGAACGCCATCTGAATGAAGGCAAAGAAGCCGGCAGAGAAATCTGCGCCATGCTGGATATTATTCCTTCAGTGATACAGCCGAAAGAACCCAAGTGGCCGGAATCAGGAATGCGTGGAAAAGTAGAATTGAGAAATGTAAATATGAAATATCCCGGTGTTGAAACCCCGATACTTAAAAAAATCAACTGCTCTGTCCGGCCGTTTCACTGTGTGGCTTTTGTCGGACGAACCGGTAGCGGCAAAACAACTCTTGCCTCCTTGCTTATCAGAGAATACGACCCCACCGAAGGAAAAATTTTAATTGACGGTATTGATTTGAAAGAGTTGGATTATAATCGTTACCGCAAAGAGATAGCAATTGTTTCCCAAAAAATTGATCTTTTTGACGGCACGATTGCAGAAAATGTCCGCAAAGCCAAGCCTTCAGCAACCACAGACGAAGTTGTAGATGCTCTTAAAAAAGCAGATGCTTGGGAGTTTGTTGAAAAAACGACAAAAGGCCTGGAAACCTTAATCGGTGAGGACGGAGTTCAACTTTCTGGCGGACAACGGCAAAGATTGGCAATCGCACGAGCGCTCGTTAGGAATCCAAAGATTTTGATTTTAGACGAGGCAACCAGTTCGCTTGACGCCGAATCCCAAGCAGAAGTTCAAAAAACAATTGATAACTTGATGCAAAAAAGATTGGCAACCATTTTCATTATTGCCCACCGTTTAAGCACGATAAGGCAAGCAGACCAGATAATCGTTCTGGATAACGGGAAAATAGTTGAATCAGGCTCGCATCAAGAGCTTGTACAAAGCAATGGCCTGTTCAACCAATTTTTGAAAACAGAAACTGAATATCTTTCCGAGATTAAGAAGCTTAAAGAAGAAGCAAGCGATGAACCCAGCTACTAGGCTGGGTTTTTAAATTGTAAAATCTTTGTTAGAATTCGCTTATAAATTCACTTCATGAATCGGCAAAAACATCACGATTCAATAATTGTTACCAATGATATTTCCTTTGAAGTAAGGAGCGGAGTTTCGATTTTTAGAAATTTATCAGTTAGTTTCAATGGTGAAAAAACCGGATTAGTTGGCAAAAATGGAAGCGGGAAAACAACCCTCCTGCGTTTGCTTTTTGGGGAATTAGAACCTACAAGTGGAAAAATTCAAAGAGCGGGACATATAGTTTATTTGCCGCAGGATTACCAGTTAAATCTTCAACAAACCGTATCCGAGACACTTGGCGTGAAAGAAAAATTGGAAGCACTGAACAAGGTTGAAAGCGGGAACAAAAGTTCAGAGCTACTTGAAGTAGTTGGAAAAGATTGGGATATCCAAAGTAGAATATCAGAAATATTTAAGCGATTGAAAATTGAGGGGCTAAATCTAAACCGCGTATTGAGTAGTCTTAGCGGCGGCGAAAGAACAAAAGTCGTCATTGCCAAGTTATTGATTTCCAAGCCGGAGTTTATAATTCTTGACGAGCCGACAAATAATCTAGACCGAGAATCGCGTGAAATTATTTACGAACTTATAAAAAATTGGCAACATGGTTTATTGGTAGTTAGCCACGATAGAAATTTGCTAAATTTATTAGACCAAATTCTAGAACTTTCCAATGGAAAACTAAAAATCTATGGCGGCAATTATGATAACTATAAAGAGCAAAAAGGACTTGAAGAACAAGCTGTCAAAAGACAGTTGGTGGGCGCAGAACAAGAGCTAAAGAAAATAAAAAAACAAGCACAAAGAACAAAGGAAAAGCAACAAAAAAGATCAAGCCAGGGTAAAAAGTTGAGAGATAAAATTGGTATGCCCAAAATTATCCTGGGCAAAATGAAAGAAACGAGCGAGACCACTTCATCAAGACTTCAGAAGTTGCATGAAAAAAGAATTGAAGGCGCAGTAAGTAATTTAGACGAAGCAAAAGCAAAAATTTCGCCGGAAAACCAAATTAATGTTGATCTTTCCGGCACCAAAGTTCCGACTGGAAAACTGATAGTAGAAACTAAGGATTTAAATTTTTCTTATGAAGACAACAAGCCATTATTTCAGAATTTTACAATTTCACTTCACGGCCCAATTCGCCTTGCTCTTAATGGACCAAATGGTTCTGGCAAAACAACACTTATTAAACTTTTTCTAAAAGAACTTGAGCCATTAAACGGCGAGGTTTCCTTGGGAGTAGATAAATTTGCCTATCTTGACCAGGACGTTGCTGTCTTGCAAAAAGATAAAACCTTAATTGATAACTTAAAACATATTTCAAATCTTGATGATAATATTGCGAGAAAATGGTTAGCAAGGTTTTTATTTAGAAATGAGGACGTTTTTAAAAAAGTAGAAGTGTTAAGTGGCGGTGAAAGAATGCGCGCCGCACTTGCCTGTATTTTGGCTGGAGATAAACCCCCGCAATTACTTATCTTGGATGAACCGACAAATAATTTAGATCTAGATAGTATTGAACAAATAGAGAGCGCTTTATTAAACTTTCAAGGAGCTCTGATAGTTATTTCTCATGATAGAAATTTTCTTAGAAATATTGGGGTTAGAGAAGAAATAACTTTACTATTTTATAGTTAAAAAGCTTCAACTACATCTCGGTTCTCCTGTTAAAATAACAGTATTCCCTCCGCGATTTTTTCTGCCGCATCAAGTCTGGCAAAAGATTTTATTTTTACCCCCAGTTCTTCTCTTTTCTGGTAAGCCTCTTTAATTTCGTTTATAAAGACGCTGGGAATTAAGTTTTCTTCCTCTATCAGAATTCCGCCGTGTTTAACAATCTCAAGAGCATTCAAATGCTGGTGATTTTGGGCAGAGTTTTTGATCGGCACAAAAATCGCCGGCTTACCCAAAGCCGAAATTTCAAAAATACCGCCGGCGCTGGCGCGAGAGACAAAGACATCACCCAGAGCATAGGCCAAAGCAAGTTCTTTGTCCTTAAAAAATGGATAAAGCCTGTATCTGTTTTTTACCTGCTCTGAATTAATCTCTCCAACCAAACCGCTAACTTCTTTAAAATTAATATCCCCGCACTGATGGACAACTTGAAAATCCCGGGTAAGTTGGAAAATTGCCGCCAAAACAGCCTCATTTATTTTTTTAGCGCCCTGACTGCCGCCCAAAATTACAACGGTCGGCAACAAAGATGAAAGATTAAAAAAAGTAAACGCCTCTTCTTTATTGCCGTTCAGAAGTCCTGAACGAATAGGGTTGCCGACTAACTCAACCTTCCCCGGAGAAAAGTAATTTTTAGCCGACTCAAAAGAAACAAAAACTTTTTTGGCTAGCTTGCCGATAAGGCGGTTAGTCATTCCCGGAACCGAGTCAGAATCGTGAACATAGATAGGGATTAAAAAAAACTTGGCCCACAAGGCTGGAAAAAAAGAAGCATAGCCGCCTTTGGCAAAAACCACATCGGGCATAAGCCAGAAAATATACCAAAAGGATTGGAAAAAACCGGCTATCATTTTGAACAGATCCAAAAAACTTTCTAAACTTAAATATCTCCGCAGTTTGCCGGCAATTATTTTTTTATATTTAAAATCGCTGTCTTTGACTGCTTCGTCAAAAAACTTGCCTTCACCAAGCAATATTATCTCCGTATCACTATCTTTAATTTTTTTTTGCAGAGCTTCGGCAACAGCAATCAAAGGATATACATGACCGCCAGAACCTCCGCCGACAAGCAAAATCTTTGTCATAAGTTATAAGTTACAGGTTATAAGTAATAACTTTCTTTTGTAATTTCTTGCTTAAAACTTATAACTTACAACCTATAACAATTCTCCTCTTAATAATTCTAACTTTTTCTTTTCTCCTAGTATATAGCCACCCGTTTTGCCGTCAGAACGAACAACTCTATGGCAAGGGATTTTTTCTAAATCCGGGTTTTTATTTAAAATGTTACCGACTGCTCGATAAGCTTTTGGGTGTCCGGCTAATTCCGCAACTTGTTTGTATGTTAAGGTCTCCCCTTTTGGAATTTTAGAAACGACTTTATATATTTTCTCCTGAAATTTGGTCCTTGTTGACAAAAGATTTTTAATGAATTATAATGGTTTTTAGTAAATTGAAATAAAAAGAGAGTTAAATGAAAGAAAAAGGAATAGGTCTTTTAGAGTTCCTGCTGTGTCTGGCCGTAAGTATTTCGCTCTTCTCGTTGATCTGGTTAGCCTGGTCGCCAGTACCAGTACCGTAATCAGTCAAAAAAACGGTGGAATACGTTGAACCGACAAATTTTGGTTCAAACGTGTATTTCTTCACTGTTGAAATTGTTGATGAACATTACTTCGGAAAAGTTCTCGCAAAATTTAAGAAAGAACATCCTTTCTTGAAAGTAACCGCAATAACAATAGCCAAACAATATCCCAGTTCAGTAATCTCTGGCTACTGGGTAAATTTTGAAGAACTGGGTAAATAAGACAGTTTTTTCCCGTCCGTAAGCAGTCACCGCTTACGGCTTTTTTATTTCAATAACCCCAGCATCTCTTCCCAGTTTCTTGTATTTATCACATCTTTCTTCTCTGCCCAGCCGCGGCGGGCTTGGCCGATGCCGTACTCTAAAAATTGAAAATGGCTTGTTGAGTGAGCATCGGAGTCAATAGAAATTTTAACACCTGATTCTAACGCCTGCCTAATATACTCGTCTTTCAAGTCCAGACGTTCCGGATAGGCATTGGCCTCAAGTATGGTTCCGGTTTTTTTGGCGGTTTTAATAATTTCCGCCATATCAATTTTATAAGCTTCTCTTTTTTGCACCAGACGGCCAGTCGGATGAAACAAGATATCTGCATTGGGATTTTCCATGGCTCTGACAATTCTTTTGGTCATCTCTTTTTCGGTCATTTTAAATCTTGAGTGGACAGAAATGCCGACCACATCCAGTTTTGCCAAAGTTTCATCGTCAATATCTAAAGTGCCGTCTTTGTGAATATCAACTTCAGCTCCTTTCAATATCTTAATTCCGGAAACTTCTTTTTGAACTTTATCAATCTCGGCCATTTGTTTTAAGAGTCTCTTTTCATCATTGCCACCGGTCATAGCCAAAGCGGCGGTATGGTCCGTAATACAGATATATTCCAGTCCCTGCTTTTTTGCCGCTTCTGCCATCTCTCTTATTGAGTTGTCGCCGTCAGTCCAGTCGGTCTGAACTTGAAGGTCGCCTTTCAAATCTTCATAACCGACCAAGTCTGGCAATTTATTTTGAAGGGCCGCCTCAATTTCGCCGTGGTCAGTTCTCATCTCCGACGGCATCCATTGCATTCCGAGGGTTTTGTAGATTTCTTCTTCTGTCTCGCCCGCCACCCTTAATTCATGATTCTTAATTCCTGATTCTTCAAATAAGCCATACTCGTTAAGTTTGTAGCCTTTCTTAACGGCAATCTCACGGACAGCTATATTGTGGTATTTATCGCCGATAAAATACTGCAGAGCGGCGCCGAAAGATTCCGGCGCCACAACCCGCAAATCAGCATCCATGCCAACTTTCAAACGCACTGAAGTTTTGGTGTCGCCTTTAGCGGTTACCTCTTGCACTTCCGGCATTTTCACAAAAAAATCCATCACTTTTGATGGCTTGTCTGAAATCACTAAAATATCCAAGTCGCCGACAGTTTCCTGCATTCTTGCAATTGAGCCGGCGAACTCGGCTTTTTTAACTTCCGGCAAAGAACGCAATCTTTCCACGATTCTTCGGGAAAGCGGTAAGGCAGCGGCAATTGAAAAACGGCCACGGAATTGCTCCAAAAAACTGATGCTTTTCAAAATTTTTTGCTCTGACTTTTCGCCCAAGCCTTCCAATTTTTTAAGCTTGCCGGCTTCGGCCGCCTTTTTTAAGGAGCCTAAATCTTTAATGCCCAGTTCGTTGTAAAGTCTTTTGATTGTCTTAGGGCCAAGCCCTTCCACTTTTTTAAGGCCGTTTATGTCAACAGGAAACTCGGTTTTTAGTTTTTCCAGTTCGTGAATTTTTCCTGTTTTTATAAACTCCTCAATTTTTTCGGCAATACCCCTGCCTACTCCGGGAATTTCCTCCAGAGCCTTAAGTCCGCCTTTTTTGTAAATCTCGTCAACTTCTTCGGCTAAAGACTCAATAATATAGGCGACTTTCTCGTAAGCCCGAGGTTTAAATTCCACACCCTTAATATCCAGCAGAACCGCCAGCTCATTTAAAATTTTAGAGAGATCAGAGTTCATGGTGTAAAAAAATCATTCTATAACACTTCCGGTTAGGTAACTGTTAATTTCTGTTTGGTTAACCGGGGCAATTTTAGACCAGTCAAATCCAAGTCTATTAAAAGCTCCGGCTGTTTTTATCCATCTTTTTTGTCCATTTTCCAGTTTGTAGACTTTTTCATCTCCTTCTGTTTTTATTAAGTCGTTGTTTGGATACGAGTTAAGCTCTTGCTGTGTTATTTCAACAATATCCTCATTCCTATTACCATAAGACAAAAACACTTCATCATTGGGAATATAACGTTTCAATCCAGATTCCGTCAAATAATATCTCTTAACGTCTCCCACTGCTCTGGCGAGTTTAAGTCGAACATAGCTTGTAACTAACATTTTGCTTGAATTTTGAATATCCTGCCATTTTAATCCTTGAGAAACAAAAGACTCGGCCGTTGGTATCCAGAGTTTTTTGTTGGAAATAATTTTATAGACTTTTGTGTCGCCAGAGGCGCGAATAAGAGTGGGAGATACCGGTAAGATTGTCGTGATAGTTGTGGTCGGAGACTTGGTCGTTATGGTAGTTGACGGCGTTTGTGTTGTGATGGTTGTAGAAATCAAAGTTGTAGTAGTGGTTGGAACAATAGTCGTAGTTGTGGTCGTAGACAGAATTGTTGCAGTTGTAGGAACGGCCGTGGTGATAGTTGTTGGCGCAACAGTTGTAGTGATTGTTGTGGTAGTCGGAGGAGACAAAGTGGTCGTAACAATTAAAATTGAAGTTGAGCTAACTTGTAAATTCATTTTAAGTCCATAAATATCCACACCCCCATAGTACCATTTATAGTCAGGGGTATCCTGCCAACCAACAGGACCATTATCAAAAAGATGGTCTTTTTGGTATGTCATATATAAGTCTGAAAGTTTTCCTTTTCCTTCTTTGTCTGAAAGCAAAACCAAGTGGTGGAATAATTGGATTATATTATCTGCTTGCGATGGATCTCCTTCATTTGGGTTAAGGTTCCCGGAAATTGCGTCTGTTTTGGCAATTTCAGCGCTCCAAACAATTCCATTGACAGAAGTTCTGTATGCAATTTTATTCTGCCCATCTACATTTTTCAAATAGAAATTATAAAACTTATTTTCATCAGGGAAATATTTTGGATTTATCGTGTTCCAGATTTCATTTCCGCTTGCATTGACTAATCTATTATCATAAATATTTTCAAAACGAGTTGGGTCCTCGCTGACTGCAACCAGAGTATAAGGAATCATGTCCTTTGGAGCTCTGCCGTATTCATGTATTCCACTGGAATCTGCCCAGATAATCCAATTGGTTGTATCCACAAAAAAAAGATATAGTTTTCCATCTTTCTGTGTTACCCTTGGAATCCCAGCACCCCAATAGTTGCTCCAAACGCCATTGTTCTCGTGGGTTCTTAGCCATTCCTCTGCCCCGGGTACACTTCGTATTGCCGGGTTAAGCACAGGTTTCCAAATTGAATTAGTTGGAATCTGTTTCCAACCATCATAAGTTAGGACTTCGTAAGGACCGGCAGGATTTGAAGAGCGCGCTACATGAACAGCAAGAATCCCAGAAGGAGGACTGGAAGATTCAAAATATAAATAATAAAATCCTTTATAATAAATTAAACTGCTAGTGCACGCCCCCTGATACAGGTTATCTTTATTATTTTCCCTGAACGGTTGAATGATTATCTGCGCACCCGACCATGTTTTGCCGTTATCGTCAGAATATTGATATCGCACTTTGTCTGTTGCATACGTCGTTGTCGGTCTCCAATCAGGTGCATATAAAGGATTAAATAGCTCTCCTGAAGAACAATAAGTTAAGTGCATCCTTCCAGAATCGTCTCTAATTAAAGAGTTATAGTTAGCGTAATAAGATCCCTGCTGCCTTGCATCAACCCATTTTCCTAAGTCTTGCACAGTACCAACAATTTCTAAATCTTCCGCTTTACCTAGATTAAAATTAAAGCTTATTTGTTCTAATATTTCCGGCAAGTTTAACATTACCAAAAAAGAAACCCCAACAAGAAGCAGTGCGATTATAATCTTACTTCGCATATTGTCCTACAGTTTATTTTATGCCATCAACTTTGCGGGGCAATATTTTTTTTCGTTTAAGCCTTATGGCCCCCAGACGATGTTCTTTTTTTATTTGAGCCAGATTTTTAGCATCACGAGAGATGGGAATTAAAATCATCGTGCCTAAATAACCCAACATAGAAACAAATATAAAAACTGTATGAAAGCCGAACTTATCCGCCAGCAAAGACCCCAGATAAGCGCTGATGCCCACCGAAACTCCGATGGCTATATCTTCCAGAGACCATTCGTAGCCGGTAGACCCTTTGTCCAGATGGTCCGTAAATAAAATACGCCAGGAAGGCACAGCCATTGAGGCCGACAACCCGGAGATAAATTGTATGAGATAAATATGCCAAGGAACTTTTGCCAGTAAAAAGAACAGCGGGATAGAGGACATCATAAACGAGCCGACAACAATAAAATAAAATTCATCGCGCTCGCCATCGGTTCTGTCCATAAACCTTGACAATGGAACAGTCGTTAAGGTTCTGGCAATCCAGTAAAAAGTCGTGGCCAGACCGACTACTCTCAAAGTACTGCCTTCTATATTTCTCAAAATAAAAATAGCAAAAATCGGCGCTAAAAGGCCAAAGGCGGAGTTCAATAAAAAATCAGATAAAACTAATTTTTTGATAACTCTGTTTACCATATTCCGAATCACTTTAATAAAATTAGAGGTAGCATCTCTTCGGGACTTCAGAATCCCCAGCGAGGATTCTTCATCAGAAAAAGTTGCTCGTCTTGTCAAGAGCCCCTCCCCAGTTTTACTTTGAAAAACTGGGGAGGGGTCGTTGACAAACCATGCCCCTCGCAACTTTTACTGCCCTCAGAGACACTACCTCTAATTTTATTATTGTTGACTATTGCACTCTTGGAAAACCAAAACCGGTAGAGTCGTCGTCTCCAAGTCCGTCTAAGTCAAGCGAGTTAAGATGCAAAAAATTACGCAGAGAATCTGCCGGACTAGTTTCTAAAGCAAAGAGCGGCCAGTATTTTGCCGCTAAACCGGCAACAAAAGGCGAGGCCATAGATGTACCGGAAAGAATGGCATAGCCGCCATTCTTCCAAGTGGATTCAATGTTGACGCCTGGCGCGGCAAATTCCATATCTTTTTCTTCAACCACATAAGACAGGGTCTGGGAGTTAATACCCCTTGAACTCCAATCCGGAATCGCCAAATTCACACCAAAAGCCCCAACTCCTAGAATTTCTTTCTTAGCCGCCGGATAATCAATACTTGCAAAATAGGGTCCGTCATTGCCGCCAGCAGCGACGGTTAAAACACCTTTTGAGGTTGCGTAATTTATAGACTCACTTATAAGCGAGGACTCTTTATCCGAACCTAGACTCAAGTTGATTATGTTGGCTCCACTATCAGCCGCGGTGTTAATAGCCGAAGCAATATCATCGGCATAGCAAGAACCGTTCAAACCGCAAACTTTAAACACATAAAGAGACGACTGTGGAGCCACACCAAAGATACCCAAACCATCAACTCCTCCGTCAGCCGCAACAATTCCCGCCACGTGAGTGCCATGGCCGTTCTTATCTTCACACTTGCCGTCAACTACCGGAAAACGCATATTCGTAAAATCCTTACATCCAACAATTCTATTTTTAAGATCAGGGTGTCCGACTGTAACGCCAGTATCTAAAACGGCAACCTTGACACCTTCCCCTCCGGAGGTTTTCAATATGAGAGGGTCTTTGTAGACATACTCCACACCCCATGGAGTCTGATCACTGGGGACAATACGAGTGACCTCCTCGGGTAAAATTTGCAAAACCGGCACAGGCTCAACCGACACCCCCAAAAGCTTGCCAAAACGAATTTGCCAGTCATTCAAATCAGCCGTAAAACCGTCTTTAAATTCATGCCTTGCATTAAAGGCATTTTTCCAAAACTGGCTGTTAGACTTTACCAAGTAGCGGCCACCCTCTACCGCGCCAACAGAAGAAGGCGCTAATAGAGCTAGTGCCAAAAAACCATAAAAACAAAGGCTTTTGAGACTTTTCATAACTTTAAGTTTATTATACCAGAACTCACCAAAAATTCTAGTAGTTATCCACAATCAGAAAGCCCTTGCCTACTCATCTTCTTCCGTCAAAATGCCGTTCAGGCCGTCGCGTAACTTTTCAGTCCATTCCCTAATTTTTTGCTGAACAATAAGATAGCGGACAAAGTATCTTTTAAGCAAAATTTTTATTACATAAATTAAGACGATTGCCAGAGCAAGAAAAATAAGGAAAAGGGTAAAGTCTTTAACAAAAGAAAAGAAAATCTTGAAACTTTCAGCAAAAAAATAACCAATAAAAACGGTAACAAACACCCATCCCACCGAACCGTAAAGGTTATATTTAAAAAACTTTTTTAAGTTGTATTTTAATGAACCGGATAAAATCATAGTCGCAATTTCCAAACTGAAAGTAAACTTAGCAAACATAATCGCACGACCGCTATATTTTTCAAAGTACTCTTCGATCCTGTTAATAATCTGATGGCCTAATTTATTTTTGTGGCCCCACTTGTCCAAAGCTTTCGCTCCGCCAAAATACCCGACAAGATACCAGCCGCAGCCGTTTAAAAAATGGGCAAAAATTAAAATAGGCAAAATAACCCAGAGATTGACCTGTCCGCTTGAAGCGATAAAACCAGCCAAGACAAGAACATTCATCCCTTCAATAAGCCCGCCCAAAAACAAAAAGAGATATTTATAAGAAATCAGATAAGGGGCGTTGTCTTGTATAAAAATTAGAAAACTTTCCATAATTTTGATCAGCTTGTTTTATGCCAATCTTTTCCCGTTTCTGCCATTAGACCCAGAGCCAGCCAAAGCATGATCTGGCCTTGCTGAATTGTCCAAAGAAAATGGTCAAACAACCCTATAACCAGAATTGAGGAAAAAAAAATTAGAAAAGAAAGCTGATAGAGCATTTTAAGTTTAGTCTTCTTGGTATAGTGCCGTATCAAAAAGAAAACAAAAGCCAAAAAAGCGGCAAGGCCAAAAAATCCTGTTTCAGCGGCAATTAAAAGATATATGTTGTGCACCGGCTGGTAAAGATAGTTCTTGTCAAAGTTAAAGCTAGCCAGCATATGCCGGACAAACTGGCCTGTCCCCAAGCCCAAAATCGGTTTTGAGACAGCTTCAGCGCCAGCCAGCTTATTATAGAAAATCCTTTCCGATACCGCCAGATCTTTCTCCGATAAACTTATTCTTGAACTCACTTGAGGCCAAAGCAAAAAAGAAAACACCAGAACAACCAGACAGGAAACCGCGGCTAAAAAAAACACGCGCTTTTTAAAAATAGAACTGATGGGATAACTTTTTCTTTTTAAAGAAACGAAGGCCAGCTTTATGGCCAAGCCGACAACCCATAAGCCGATAATTACTCTGGAAAAAGTCAAAAGAAAGGCCAAAAGAGTGGAGACATAGATTAAAAACACTGTCCATAACGGACGGTCTTTTTTTTCGTATAAATACCAAAAATAAAAAGCAAAAATAGCCACAAACAGCCAAGCCGCAAGAATATTGGGGTGGGGCAGTGTGCCGTAAGCCCTTAAAAACTTCTCGTCCCCAAAAAGCACCACAGCCACACCGTTAAAATTAGTCTTTAAAATAGATTCGCCTAACATTTTTAAGCCAAGGCTGTGCTGAAAAAAAGATTGGGCAATGGCCAAAACAGACTGAAAAAGTCCGGAAGCTATGACTAAAATTAAAACATGAGCCGGTTTTAATAAACTTTTTAAAGCAAAACGAAAATAATAAAAAAGAAACAAAAATTCCAAAATCTTTAAAAAGTTATATAAGCTTAAGCTCTTATTACCGGCAGCCAAAACAGAAAATCCGGAAATTGCAACAAAAAAAATCAAAGAAAAATCTGCAAAATCAGGTTTTACCAAAGAAGGAAATTTTTTTAAAGACCAGAACAAAAATAATAGTAATATAAGTAAATCTGTGCCATAAATAAAAACCGAGGTCCATTCGTTAAAATCACCCTTAGGCGAAAGCTTCCACAAAATAACTCTGGTTTGGAAAGGTATGCAGAAAATGAAAAGATAAAAAACTATTTTTTCAATTTTGCGCATTAGGTTATAAAAGCAAGTAAAACGCCCGAAATAAAAATGGCAATAGCCAGATACCAAAACCACTTCGGCATATTCAGAGAGTATTCCGGAATGCGATGGCCCATTCTTTTCACTTTGCCGTAAATAAGAACAAAAACTATAGACTGCAACCCGATAGCCACGGAACCGGCAAGTCCTATCACATTAATAAAGTTTCTGATGCCGAAAATAAATAAGAAAAACGGAGGCCAAAGAGCCAAAAACCAAGCTGTGAATTTATTTAAACGAAAATCAAACTGAAAAGACTCCTGCAATACCCGGCCTAAATTCAAAAAAGAAGTAAAGATTGCCAGAACACCAAAGATAGAGCCGGCCAAAACAACTTTTGAGCCAAGAAAGGAAGACAAACCGGCAAATGCTTCGGGAGAAGTTACCTCTCCTGACACACCCGCCACCAAAAAAGCAAAAATCAAATAAATAATCGGCGGAAGCAAGCTACCCCAAATAATAGCTTTTTTAAGTTTAAACTCCTGACCATCCAAAACCTCTCTCTGCAAAACAACTGAAGACATACCACTCAAAGCAAAAAGTATAACGCCATAAGGCAAAAACCAGAAGTCTTTATTCCAAAGAGTAAAATTCTGAAAATCAACACGGCCCGCTCCCCAAAAAACAATTAAAAATACTGACGCCAAATATAAAACCGCCATGAAAAGATCGACAGCCGAAACAGTTTTAAGGCCGCCCAACAAAACAAATGCCACAAAAAAGAAGAAGAAAATGCTTAAAGAATCGGCTGAAACAAAAAAATTAAAAGACAAAATGTTGGCCAAAAACTCTCCGCCGACAATAATATAAGCCAAAAGCGCGGAATAAATTCCAAGAACAAAAGTAAAAAAAGTCAGTTTTTTAAAAAAACCGCCCAAATAAGTGCCGGCATAACCTACAAGTTGGTGGGCTTTGTCGGTGCGCAAAATTATTTCGCCATAAGCCAGATTAAAAACCAGAGTTACCGCGCTCAAGCCCGCCAAAAACAGAAAGCCGGTTAAAAAACCGGCTTTGGCAAAAACAAACGGCACCCCGAAAATTCCCACTCCCACTATGCCACCCACCAAAACAGACACCGCCGAATAAAATTTTTTATCGGGCATTTTGCAAAATATCTTAAGTTACTTTTCAAATTCGTCTTCTTTCAGGCCTTGGTAAAGAATTTTGTTTCCGGTTTTCTTCTCAACGAGCCACAAAAAAGTCAAAATAAAGTAAACTACCAATACGGAAAAAACGGCCTCCCGATAAAAACCCATCCCTATAGTTATACCGATTGCCGCCACCACCCACAAAGTAGCAGCCGTGGTGATTCCCCTGATCTTCTGGCCTTGTTGAATAATCGCTCCGCCGCCGATAAAACCTATGCCGACTATGATGTTTGAAATAATACGGGTCGGATCAATAAGCGGATTATCGGAAAAAGCAGAAAGAGAAATCACGGTAATTAAAGA
Source organism: Candidatus Yanofskyibacteriota bacterium (assembly GCA_016185525.1). Classification (GTDB taxonomy): domain Bacteria; phylum Patescibacteriota; class Minisyncoccia; order 2-02-FULL-40-12; family IGHO2-12-FULL-4; genus JACPNK01. The sequence continues at coordinate 48,388 of JACPNK010000002.1, read as the reverse complement.
AGCGCCCATTGCAACCAAGGCGTTGGTTCTCAAACCGGCAGATTTGTGGGATCTTTCTCTTTCAAAACCAATAGCCGCCCCAAAAGCTGTTGCCAGTAATATTCTAAAAAATGTTTCCGGAAATTCCAGCATAGTAATGCTTAAGTTATTTGGACATTACTATTATCTCTCACTTTAAAGCTTCTTTCAAGACGTCATCAACGCTTTGGGCAAAAACAAATTTAAGAGCTTTTCTTATCTTGGCTGGGATATCTTCCAAGTCCTTTTTGTTTTCTTCCGGAACAATAATAATTTTTAGGCCGGCTCTGTGCGCCGCCAAGACTTTTTCTTTTATTCCCCCTATTTCCAAAACCTTGCCACGCAAAGTTATTTCCCCCGTCATTCCGACATCCTTGCGAACCGGTTTTTTGGTAAGCATAGAAACAATAGCTGTAATCATAGCTACGCCAGCCGACGGCCCGTCTTTGGGAATGGCCCCTGAAGGAATATGGATATGTATATCTTCTTTGTAAAAGTCGTTTTTAATTTTCAACTTTTCAGCGCTGGACCGCACATAACTCAAAGCGGCGCTGACCGACTCTTTCATAACCTCTCCCAAATGTCCGGTCAATATCAATCTGCCCTTGCCGGGCATTTTTGTCGCTTCAACCGACAAAACCTCCCCGCCAACAGGCGTCCAAGCGAGTCCGGTTGCCACACCAATCTCATCCTTTTTTTCTCCCTGTTGGTGAGTGTATCTGGCGGGCCCCAGAAACTGATGCAGAGTTTTGTCATTTACAACAAGTCTGTCTTTTGGACCACTCTCCACAACCCGTCTTGTGACTTTTCTGAAAACAGTAGCCAGTTTCCTTTCCAGTTCCCTGACACCAGCCTCACTGGTATGCTTTCTTACAATGTCCAAAATAATCTCATCACTCATGGAAAAGGTGGTTGTTTTAAGACCATGCTGACCGAAAAGCTTTGGAATAAGAAACTTTTTGGCTATGTAAAGTTTTTCATCTTCGGTGTAACCGGGAAATTCAATTATCTCCAGTCGATCTCTAAGAGCCGGCGGAATTGTGTCCAGTCTGTTGGCTGTAGTTATGAAAATAACATCAGACAAGTCAAAAAGCACCTCCAAATAGTTATCTGAAAAGGAAAAATTTTGTTCCGGATCAAGAGCCTCAAGCAGAGCCGCCGCCGGATCGCCCCTGAAATCCTGGCCTATCTTATCTATTTCATCCAGCATAAAAACGGGGTCTTTGGCTCCCGCCGTATGTATGCCTTGTATGATTCTGCCCGGCAAAGCACCGACATAAGTCCTGCGGTGGCCTCTTAATTCAGCTTCGTCATGAAGTCCGCCCAAAGACACTCTGACAAACTTCCGACCCAAAGCGTTGGCAATGGAACGCCCGATTGAAGTTTTTCCCGTTCCGGGCGGACCGATAAAACAAAGAATCGGACCCTTAACTTTACCGACCTGTTTTTGCACAGCCAGATACTCTAAAATTCTTTCCTTGACTTTATCCAATCCGTAATGGTCTCTATTCAAAACTTTTTCAGCCTGCTTTAGAACCAGTGACTTCCTGGTGCTCACCGACCAGGGCAACTCAACCAGCCAATCAAGATAAGTGCGCAGATAAGAAATCTCCGGACTAAACATGGGCATTTTTTCCAGACGATTCAATTCTTTGTTGGCCTTCTTTTCAACTTCTTTGGGCATTCCCGACTTCTTTATCTTGGCTCTAAGCTGTTCATATTCGCCTTTTTCTCCTTCCATACCCAATTCTTTTTCTATGCTTTTCAGTTGTTCGCGCAAAAAGATTTCTTTTTGCATTTTGCCAAGCTGCTTCTTGGTCTCTTTGGCAACCTTTTTTTCCGCTTCTAAAATCTCCAATTCTCTGGTCAGAAAAAAACTTATTCTTTTCAGAGCCTCGTTTAGATCCGGCGTTTCTAAAATGTACTGCTGATCTACCAAGTCCAAATTCAAATTAACGGCTATGAGGTTGACTAGTTGCTCCGGTTCTTTTATCTGTCCAAGAGTAAACAGGAAAGACGGCAAAACCGAAGAAAATATTTTGGCTTCAGTAACTTTTCTAAACTGCTCAATAATTGTCCTAATCAAAGCTTCGCTTTCAACACTTTCTTGATACTTCAACTCAACTGGCTCTGTCTTAGCTTTAAAAAAGGGCTCTTCCTGTATAAACTGCAAAATTTTGACTCTTCTTATGCCCTCCGCTTCAATTTTAAAGGAACCGTCAGATAAACGGTTAGCTGAAATAATGCGGCCAATCGTGCCGATTTTAAACAAGTCTTTGGGACCGGCGTTATCTTGCAGATTTCTTTGGGCAACAAAAATAACCTGGCCGTTATTAGCAGACAAAGCCTGCTCCAAAGCGGCAACCGATTTAGACCTTTGCACCACAAGAGGCATGGCAATGCGAGGAAACAGAGCCACATTTTTTAAAGCCATCAAAGGCAGTTCGCTGTTGGAAAAGTTATTGTTTGAAATCATAATGGTTCTATTTTAACAATTAGCACTCTCGTGTCAAGAGTGCTAACGTAACTCGTAGAAATCCATGGGTCTCTTGGCTGCCGAAATTGAAAACCGAGGTTGGGCAGTCAACGAAGCCTGATAATCGGAAACGTAATTAGAAGAAGTAATCCGGAGGACTGTCCTCAGGACGGTCACTCTCCTGTATGTTTTGGCGCTTTTGAAATTTTGTACTCTTTTTCTATCAACTCTACGAGTTTTGAAACAAGTTCTTTCGGGCTTTCGCTGAAAACAACCCTGCCCTTGCCATGTTTGTGCGGGTCTTTGATATTTTCCAAGAGACGGGCGATTTCATCGGTAGCGCCGCCGCTGCCAACTAAAATGCCGATTGGTTTGTTATCCTCCAAAGCAATGGTAAATTCATTAAGCGTGCCGAATCCGCCGCAGGATATGATGACCGCATCGGCTGATTTGGTAAGAATCAAGTTGCGCCCGGAGTAATTGAAACCGGTATAAATTATAAAATCAAAATAGTCGGTCGGCAGACGGTATGATTTGACATGTTCGGCATAAGTCGCCGCCGGTGAAATGCCGACACTGACGCCGCCTTCTTCTTTGGCGCCTTTTGCCGCCGCATATGGCGCGCCGGTAGTGGCGCCGGTAATCAAAATACCGCCCTGCCGGACTATCTCACGGCCTATTTCCTCACTTTTTATTTGGACGTCCGGCGAGCAAATACCACAGTCTTTTCCTCCGACCGCGCATTCCCCGATATCCGCCGAACCTGACACTACGAATTTATAAAGCATATGTTAAGTATTAAGTATTAAGTATTAAGTATTAAGACAATAATAACAACTTTTTAAAAATCAAACAATAAAAATTCCCCACAGGGGAATTAACGAGAAGACCGAGAAGACGAGGTTACTTTTTCTATGTCATTAACTGCTGTTTGTAACATAAGCCCGGCTTGAGTAAAAGTTTCTTTATCTTTGAAAATAAACAAGATTTCAGGAGATACCATGTCGTCAGTCGTCGAATAATGAAAACTAAATGAGCTGACTAATTCCGGGTTATAAGCAAGAACAACCACAGTTTTTTCTTTAAGCCCTCTTATATAATACCCGTAACGAAAGTTAATTCTCGTGCTTCCTGGCCCAAGAAACCAGATGGTCACCAACACAACGGCCACAAACAAACCACTAAAAAAAACTTCTCTAAACTTATTCAAAAGTTTCCCCTTTTTAACTTAACGAGTATGCGATTAGAACAATAACACAGTTTAGTTTATAATTCAAACTCTTCTTCGGGTATAGGCACAATCGTGTCAACATGAACTCGGCTTTTGATAATTTCTGTCAGCGCTTTAGCCGAGCTTTCTTCGCCTTGAACTACAAAAACTTTCTTGAGTTTCTTTGCCTGATTGGCCCTGCGAACCCATTCGGTCAGCGCCAATTGGTCGGCATGAGCGGAGTAACCGCCAATACCCTTGACCAAACAGCGGACCGGGATATTTTCTCCGAAAATTTTGACTTCCGTCTGGCCGACTCGTAGTGAGCCCGTCGAACTGTCCAAAATTTTCCGGCCCAAACTGCCTTCAACTTGGTAGCCGACAAAAACAATAGCGCTGTTCGGGTCGGAAAGATATCTTCGTTCATGATGCAAAATTCGGCCGCCGTTTGACATCCCCGAACCGGCAATGATAATTTTTGGCGACGGCACGTCGTTTATGTTTTTTGAATCCGCTGTAGTTTCGGTGTAGCGCAGACTCGGAAAGTTAAAAATATTTTTTCCGAACTGGTGCGCTTCTTTTTTTAAATAATCCGGGTATTGAGCGTAAACTTCGGTCATTTTAGCCGCCAAAGGACTGTCAATAAAAACCGGCAGTTGGGGAATAACACCGGTATTCAAAAGTTTGTTTATTTCAAAAAGCATCTCCTGCGTCCTTTCAATGGCAAATGACGGAATCATCAGAGTGCCGCCGCTATGAATAACATGCTCAACAACCTCTCTGAAAACTTTACTTCTTTGGTCAACATCTTCGTGGACTCTGCTTCCGTAAGCCGACTCGGTCACTACATAGCCGGCATCTTTGACAAAATCTTTATCCGGCAAAAGAAGTGAAGGCGAATTGCCCAAGTCACCGCTAAAATAAATCTTCTCGGTTTCGCCGCTTTCTTTATAATCAAAACAAATTATTGCCGAACCAAGAATGTGGCCGGCGTTTAAAAAAGTAACGGCAACATCTTCTGATATCTTAATCCTCTGGTAATAATCAACGCCCTCGACCAGTTCCATTACCGCCTCAATATCTTCAATTTCGTAAAGAGGTTCATGGTTGTCTTTTTTAGCTTCTTCGGCCACCAGCCTCCAATTATCAGGAAAAGCCCTTGCCATCAAATCTTTTGTCGGTTTGGTGGTAAAAACCTTGCCCCTAAAACCCTCCCTGTAAAGTTTGGGAAGTCTGCCGATGTGGTCAGTGTGGCTGTGGGTCAAAAAAACAAAGTCAATCGTCTTGGGATCGTATTTAAAATCAGAGTAGTTCAACTCTTCCGCGTATTTTGAACCTTGAAAAAGCCCGCAGTCAACTAAAATTTTTTTGGAGCCGAAATCAAGCAAATAATTTGCTCCCGTCACCGACATTGCCCCGCCAAAAAAAGTTATTTTCATAAAAGCTGTCCCAGCAAAGCTTCGCGGATACAGTCTTTTCGGTACCTTCGTCTGCTCCAGCGGCAGACTCACTCGCTGTTCGTCTGGGTTTTGGCTGGAGTTACAGAATAATTATACTCCAGCCAACCAAGCAAACCGCAGGCTCACAGCGACCTCAAAGACTGTATCTGCTGTGCTTTGGTAAGTCACCATATAAAAAAGTTGGTAATCAAATATCCTAAAATTGACATTGCCGCAATGGGCGGCAAAGCGGCCATCGGCCTTCTTTCTTTTTGATTTGCAAATAAAAGATGGGTAACGACAAAACCAACAACAGCAAAACCCGCCACTAGCCAAGCCTGCGACAAAGAAACCCTGACAAGTGAGGAAACTAAAATTAAAGGCAGGGCCACATCCCCGCTTCCCAAGATCATGAATTGTTCTCCCAGCCTCATCTTCCCAGTTTTTTCTTTAAAATCTGAAAACTTGTTTGGAATGATTAGCCCAAAAATTGCCTTTGACTGGATCATATTCTCGGCCATTTTTATCATATGTCCGGTAAAATACACGGCAATAATGTCATAAACGGAAAACAAAGCTAAAAGTATAACCGCCGTCATGGGTGTGAGGCTAAGGCCCAGCATAGAACTAATGCCAGTAATGCCTAAAATCACAGCCAAATTTTGAATCGCAACTCTAGGTATCGCTAAAACTAAGATCAAAAACAAAACAAACACAATCAAGGCAACTGTCGGTGAAAGAAAAACAGAAAAAACTATCTGCGAACCGCTAAAAATAACCAGCCAAAGAAAAATTTTAAAAAAAATCCGGCTTGGCCTGCCTTGCCTGAAAACAAAAAAAATAAAAATCAAAAGTATCGCGGAAGAAACAAAAATATCCCAGAAAGAAAACTTCAAACCGGGAAGAGACAAATTGGCAGACTGCAAAGCAGACAAATAACGCTGGGCCGTTAAAAGCCCCAAAATCTGCGCTGATGCAAATAAAATTAAACCCTTTAGAATCATTTAGCCCAAGGTTTATCGGGATATTTGTGCAAAATATACCGGTATTTACTTTCACTTTCAGGTAAAATAATCACCGAGGTGTTACCTTTCAACCAACCGTCTATGAGTTCCCTCTCCGGCCCGGAAACTACTTTAATTCTTTTTATGTTGCTAGCCTGTAAAATCTCCGCATCCACATCCAAGTTAAAATTTTTCATGACAATAAAAAAGAAGGAGATAAAAAACAACGCGAGGCAAGCTAAAAGAACTATGCCCAGCGATGACTCCACTTTGAGAGTTAAGGGGTTTTTCATAGTTGGTTTACTACTTAATTATGATTGTACCCGCCTCATTCGGATTTCTTTCGTTGTAGTAATTGAAAATACCGGCAGACTGAAAAATATATGAAAACTCCTGGTTGGGAAGAATTTCTTTGCTCGTTTGAAAACCCAAGTTTTCAGAACTTCTGGAAGAGTCCTGCGATGCCACTTTTATCGGAAAAAAGCTTTTGTTTTGAAACTGAACAGAATCGCCTTGGTGAATCCTTAGGTTGGTAGGACTAAAAACCCCCCCGCTGTAAAACACGGAGTAACTGCGGGGCGGCCGGCTGGAAACTCCGGGACTGGCTGATGATGAAAAAGAGTCCGGGCTGCTGGCGCCAAAATAGGTAATTGCGACCGACAGTAAGATTAAAAGCAAAACAACCAAAATCCAAGACAACCCCTTGGGTTCAAGGTTTTCCGATCTGTCCAATAACTTTTGTTTTATTGATGGCATGGTATCCGGTTATTTGTGCGGGTAATCCTCTTGATAAATAATACTAAATTTACACAAAAAACAAAATCCCGAAAATGGCGGGATTAAGAATGTTTGACTAGAAAGTTTTTTAGCGTTTGCGATACGGCCGTCGACATTGCCCTGCTTCCAACGTTTTGCCCGTGTTTAACCCAAACAATAGAAAGCGGGATGGATAATTCTTTTTCAATAAATAAAACTTTATTTTCTGCGGGCATGATTATCCCGCCAATTTGCTGGTTGTCTTCTTTTTTCTCTTTCATAACATCTTCTAAAAAATCACGGTCTCTTGTTAAAAACACAAATCTTGGTTTAGCATCCTGAAACAAACATTTCAAGATATGCTTGTTGGAAAAGAGGCTTTGTCTGGCAAGTTGCATTACCTGATAGTCCTTATTGCCCTTTTTCTTACCGCTGGGCTTTGTCTTTATCGGAAAGGGCGGGAAAAACAAGGTGAAAAAATCAAACTTTTCATCGGTTTCTTCTTGAAAAAATTCCAGAATTTTTTCATCCATATTCGCAATATTCTCATCCAAAAAAACAAAAACCGGAATTGTCTCTGTCTCCAAACAGCCGCTCCTAGTTTTTTAAGGTCCGACTTAATGAAAATAAGTTAACAGATTGAAAAAATTTTGCAAACAAAAGGCGGGTTTTTAGCCCGCTTACTCCAAAACTAGTTTTCTGAAATCGCCGGTCTCGGAAACTCTCAGTTGTTTTGATTCTTTTTTTATCTCCCCGGAAAATGCGTCTTTGGGGAAAATATAAACTCTTAAATTTCTTTCTGTTTTGTTTTCCTTACCCTCAAGACCCAAAACCACGTCTGGGCCTCTTTCCTGAATAAAAGAAACCTCGTAAACGCCGTTGTGTATCTCCTTAGACGGCTCTCCACTGAAAGGAGCTTTGACCAAAACGATGGCTAAAAAAATAATGCCTAAAAACGAAAAAACTAAATTATAAACATCATCGTCCCCGACAGCCGCCTTCACTAAAATCACAAAGTTCACAAATAGTCCCAAAAATAAAAGAAACACCAAAAAACCTTCCATCTTTTTTCTCCTTTTTTATTTTAAAAGTTCTTCCACCACTTCCTTATCGGACCAAGAAATCTTTTGGCCTCCGGCAACCGCCATGGAGGTTTCTGACCCCTTGCCCGTTATCACGACGGTATCACCTTCTTTGGCTGAAGTCAAGGCTTTTTTAATCGCCTCTTTTCGATCCAAAATTTTTTCATATTTTGTCATTTGGATTTTGCCTGCCCGCTGAAGCCTCGGCGTAGGCGGGTCATTTGGATTTTTTGAAAATCCGCTTTCAATTTGTTTTACAATTTCAAGCGGATTTTCATCATAAGGGTCTTCATTAGTTAAAACAATTTCATCGCAATACTTTGCCGCAATTCTGCCAAACTCCGGCCTCTTCCATTTGTCCCTGCCGCCACCCGCCGCCCCGAGCACGCAAATCAATCTGCCGTTTGGCGACAAGTCTTTTTTCAAAGTATCATAAACCATATCTAAACTATCAGGCGTATGAGCGTAGTCAACCACGACTTTGAAAGGCTGGCCGGCATCCACAAACTCCATCCTTCCGGGAATTAAGTGAACTTTTGCCAAAGCTTTTTTTATAACATCCAGACTGATTCCATAGTTTTCAGCCACTGCTATCGCCGCCAGAATATTGTATTTGTTAAAATCCCCCTTCAACTCGGTGGACAAGCCCAACTTCTCCCAGTCATGCCAGCCATACAAAATTTTTTTGTTTGACTTGAACTTTTTAAACCTTTCAAGTAATGGTTCATCTTCATTAAGAATGTGAGTGAGTTTTGTTTTTTTAAAAAGCCGTTCCTTGGCCCTGACATAGTTCTCAAAAGAACCGTGGTTTTCAATGTGTTCTTTGTAGATATTGGTCAAGACCGCCGAATCAAATTTAATTCCCAGATGTCTTTTTTGTTTTATGCCCTCGGAGGTAATCTCCAAGACCACATATTTACAACCGGCATTTTTTGCCCGATATAAAAACTGCTGAATCTTGAGTCTGCCGGGCATAGTCATCTTCAAAGTATTGGGCCACTCTTTTTCTTTGATTTTGTATCCCAACGAGCCAATCATAGCCACCGGCAATCCCGCTTCTTCAAAAATTTTAGCAATCAAAAAAACTGTCGTTGATTTGCCCTTAGTCCCCGTTACTCCGACAACCTTCATTGAGCGCGAAGGGAAACCGTAAATTAAAGCCCCCGCCCAAGCCAGTCCCCAATGATAAACCGGCTGTCCGGCTTTAAAAAATTTCTTTGGAATAATCCTTCGACCAAAATTAAGTAATTTTTCCAACACTTTATTTTCTCTGAACATCAGTCAAAGCTTAGAACAATTTGCGCAAAATAAAAAGTGCGTCCAGTCAAAGCGCACTTTATAACACAATTCTTACCCGGCAACATTCACCCTGTCCAACAATTTATCAACCAGCTCGTCATATCTATTCTTAAGTTCCCTGATTTCTTGTTTTAAATCTTCTTCTCTTTTGTTTGCTAAATTCAGTTGGCCTCTTAACTCTGCCGCATGATAGTTAACTCTCTCCAGCTCTTTAGAAAGAAGTTCAAACTGCTCTTCCTTTGCTCGCAACCTACCTTGGGTAACAGTATGGCTCGACATTGAAAGATTCCAATTTGACGTCATTCCTTCAAGATGTTTTTCTAGTTCAGTAACTCTTTGCTGAAGATCTTGTAACATATTTTCTCCTCAACTTACAAAATTTAAAACAACTTAAACAATCCTAATCTAAAATAAACAAAATGTCAAGGTTCTAATCTTCTCGCTACTTTATAAGCCAAAAACCAAAATTTAGAAATCGGCAAGTCAAAAGAGCCGGGATATTCAACAACTTTGCCGCCCCAGCCAAATTTGAAACGAGTTACCCCCGGCCATTTCTTGGAATCAATCCCCCAAAGATCGTATCCTACAATGGGCATCTTTGCAGACTTCTGCAAAGATGCCCATTGTAACTTTTTAATCACTTCCCAGTGTAGTTTGTATGGAGCCATGTACTGACGGTAATCATAGTCCGAAGCCCCGTGCAAATAGTAAGCAGTATCTTTGTGAGTCATTAAAATAAGTCCGGCAACTGGCTGATCTTTATAATAAGCGAGGTTCAACCCTGATGTGATCTCCTTGCCGTCGTTAAAAAATTTAAGAAGTTTTTCGTAATAGTCCTTGGAGTGAGAAGAAAATTTGTCTCTTTTTGAAGTTTTTTTTATCAACTTCCAGAATGACTCAAGGTCATCGCTTTCTTTGACAACAATCCCGTTTTTTTCCGCAACTTTAACGTTATATCTGGTTTTGTGATGCATCGCGTTAAGCAGGTCGTCTTCGCTTTTGGACAAATCCAAAATAACTGTTTTGGGTGGCTGTATTTCTTTTTTAGATTTTTTGAATTTATGTTCAGCAAGAACTTGGGCGATATTGTCGGCCAGAGGTTCGGCCTTAATAAAAATTGATTTTTCTTTTTCAGCCAAATCTTTAAGCCAAGCTGTAAAATTACTAACCGGATTTTTTAACCCCCCCGCCATTGAATTAAAATCCATCTCCGGACCGTGAGCAATATAAAGATAGCTTTTCTTAAAAGGCTCGGGCAATTTTATGATTCCCGCTTTAATTCCCTCTTTGTCATATTCAAAAACAGACCTCCCTAAAAATTTTTGAAATTCCAACCAGTCTTTTGATTGCAAAAAGCTCATTACTTTTTACTCTTGCCTAAAATTTTTAATGCTTCTTTGATTTTATCTTCCGAGGTCTTGGCATCTGCCGAGACCTCTTTTAGCGCTTCTCTGCCCTGATAAGCGGAGTACCCAAGAGCAACTAAAGCGTCTATTGCCTCGCCTTCAGAAGCAAAATCACGGTCTTGGCCCACGCCAAGACCTTTTTCTAATAATTTATTTTTCAATTCCAAAATTATGCGCTGACTGGTTTTAGAGCCGACACCCGACAACTTTCTCAAGTAATTGTCATCGCCCTTGATAATAGCCAACTGCAAAGTCTGCAAGTCAACCGAGGAAAGCAACCCCTGCGCCGACTTCGGCCCGACGCCGGAAACAGTCAAGAGCAATTGAAAAAAAGCCAATTCCTCCGGCTTTTCAAAGCCGTAGAAATCAAAAATCCCTTCTCGCGAGTTAAAATTAGTGTACACAAAAAGCTTGACTTGTGAGCCTACTTTTGATAAAATACCATGAACTCTTTCTGGCAATATGACCCTATAGCCCAGTCCGCCGGTGTTTACTATAACCGATCGGTCAGAAACAGCCTCAATTGTGCCGCTGATAAACGAGATCACCCTCATATTGTTTCATAAAATAATACTTTTTTAAAGTAGAGATGCGGTTAGTCTGGCAAATATTGCTTTTTCCGGACGCTCGTTTCTTGTTAGTGTGACTAGAGAGCGTAGCAGATACAGCCTTTGAGGTCACTGTGAGCTCGCGGTTGGCTAGGTTGGAAGGAGTATAATATTTCTTCGACTCCTTCCACAACCCGAGCGAACAGTGAGTGAGCTGATCGCTGGAATCAGCGAAAGTACCGAAAAGGCTGTATCTGCGAAGCTTACTTTTGCCATGTTCAAATTAACATCAAAATTTAAACCGACCGGCGACCAGCCTCAAGCAGTTGAGAAGCTTGTGGCTGGGTTAAAATCCGGTTTAAAACACCAGACACTTTTGGGCGTAACCGGCTCGGGCAAAACTTTTACCATTGCCAACGTCATTGCCGAAATCAAAAAACCGACTCTTGTTATTTCTCCCAATAAAACCTTGGCCGCCCAGCTTTACCAAGAATTTAAAGAATTCTTTCCTCAAAATTCAGTTCACTATTTTGTAAGTTACTACGACTATTATCAGCCGGAGGCTTACATACCCCACACCAAAACCTATATAGAAAAAGACTCCCGCATCAATGAAGAAATTGACAAGCTCCGCCACGCCGCGACCCAAGCTTTGCTGACCAGAGATGATGTTATCGTCGTCGCTTCCGTTTCTTGCATCTACAACCTGGGCTCGCCGGAAGAATACAAAAAAATGAGTTTGGAAGTTTCTGAAGGCCAAAAAATGACCGGCGCAGAACTGCACAAAAATTTAATCCGTCTTCAGTATGCCCAGGACATAGAACTTAAAAGAGGAAAGTTCAGAAAAACCAGTGAAGAATTTGAAATTGTACCGGCCACCGGAGATCGTGTTATAAAAATAAAAATTTTGAATAATAAGATAAAAAGAATGGGCGTGGCCGAAAATATTGACCTAGAAGCTTTGGACTTTGGCGATCTGAAATATCACAGAGTTGTTGAAACAAAGATCTTCCCGGCAAAATACTGGATTGCTCCCCAAAACAAACTCTCTATAGCTTTAAGCAACATTAAGACGGAATTGGATAAACATATTAAAAAACTGAAAAAAGACGGCCGAAGCGAAGAAGCCTGGCGTCTCAAAGAGCGCACGGAACTGGACTTGGAAATGATTAAGCAGACCGGCTACTGCCACGGCATTGAAAATTACTCTTGCCACCTTGATTTCAGAAATCCCGGAGACCCGCCTTACACGATGCTTGATTTTTTCAAAACAAAAAAAGATTTTTTGACCATAATTGACGAGTCGCATATTACCATTCCTCAAGTCAGAGGCATGTTTCATGGCGACCATTCCAGAAAATCAACGCTTATAGAACACGGCTTCAGACTGCCTTCAGCAATTGACAACAGGCCTCTAAGATTTGACGAATTCTCTGAAAGAATAAATCAGGTAATTTATGTTTCCGCGACCCCAAAGACTTTTGAGCTAAAAAAATCGGGCAAGAAGGGTCTGGCCGAACAGTTGGTCAGACCCACCGGTCTGCTTGATCCGACGATTGAGGTCTTCCCGACCGAAGGCCAGATACCGCATCTCGTTTCAGAAATAAGAAAAAGGGTAGCCAAAAAACAAAGGGTCTTAGTCACCACCTTAACCAAAAGAATGGCGGAAGATTTAGCGGAATATTTGGCTGACGAAAAAATTAAAGTTAACTATATACACTCTGAAATTAAAACCTTAAAACGGTTAGAAATTATACACGACCTGCGTTTGGGCAACTATGACGTCATTGTCGGTGTTAATTTGCTAAGAGAGGGTCTGGATTTGCCCGAAGTTTCCTTGATAGCGATTTTAGACGCAGACAAAGAAGGATTTCTGCGCAACGCCACCACCTTAATTCAAACTATGGGGAGAGCGGCCAGAAACGTTGACGGTCATATTTTGATGTATGCTGATAAAAAAACCAAATCCATGGAAGCCGCAACTAAAGAGACGTTTCGCCGCCGGAAAATACAGGAAAAATATAATTTTAAAAACAAGATCACCCCGACCACAATTTACAAAAACATTACAAAAAGCGACTTGCCCGCTTCAGCAACACCTAAAATGGTTTATGCTGGATACGACTTGTCAAAATCTTCAGATTCAGTTTCAAATAAAAACAAATTGGCAGAACTACAAAAAGAGATTAGCAAAGCAATTAAAAATCTGGAATTTGAAAAAGCAATGGTGATTAGGGAGCAGATGAAAGAGCTGAAGAAACTGTTTTAAAACTTCGTCATTATACCTCTTCGGGACTTCCAAAACCCCAGCGAGGTTTTGTCATCAGAAAAAGTTGCTCGTCTTGTCAAGAGCCAGGCACTTTCTGCGAAAGTGCCTGGTCGTTGACAAACCGTGCCCCTCGCAACTTTTACTGCCCTCAGAGGCATAATGACTACGTTTTTTGTGTCAATGAAAAAGTTAAAATGCGGTATCTACAACATATACAAACCGGCTGGGCCGACTTCGCATGACATCGTTAATCAGATTAGAAAGTTAAGCGGAGAACAAAGAGTCGGCCATGCTGGCACGCTTGATCCTTTTGCCGAGGGGGTTTTGATTGTGGCCGTAGGACGGGAATACACTAAGAAATTGGGACAATTTTTGAAGATGGACAAAACTTATAAAGCAACAATTAAACTCGGAGCGGAATCTGACACCGGAGATTTAACCGGACACATAAAACAAATAGAATCTCAAGGGATTTCTGGTGGCAAATCAGCTATACACCTACCTGAAAATTCCCGAGCGACAAGTCGAGGGTCGAAGGTAGGTGGTATAGCTGATTTGCCTAAAGTCAGAGAAGTTTTGAAAAAATTTACAGGAGAAATTATACAAACTCCCCCCTTGTTTTCCGCCGTCAAGATTAAAGGCAGGAAAGCCTACGAACTTGCCCGCCGCGGAATTACACCCGAATTAAAACCAAGAAAAGTAAAAATTTACTCAATCAAAATTTTAAAATATAAGTGGCCCTATTTAGAGATTGAAACTAAAGTTTCCTCCGGCACATACATTCGCTCACTTGCCCATGACTTAGGCAAAGTCTTAAAGACCGGCGGATATCTGGAAAAACTTATCAGAACCGGAATTGGCAGATACAACATTAGAAAATCAGTAAGATTGGACAGTCTTAGCAAAAAATGATAGTCTCACACTTAACAAGTTCTTTGAATTATTAGAGGATGACAATGCCTAAGCAAGCAAATATTTTGGCACATACTTTACGAACAACCCCACTGGGTATGCTAGACATAGAAGTGCTTGATGGTGACAGACTAGTAGGCCGTCATTTCTGTAACTCCGATCCGTTTTCGTCATATTCTGTAATGTCATTTTCAAGACCCAACCAAAACATTTCCGTCCTTTTCTGTAAAAACTGTGGCTTTAGACTTGAAGTAAGAGACCTGCCACAAAAAGATTTTGATAAATTTTATGTTGATATAGAGAAACTAATTAACGAACAAATTGATAATCTTGTTGAGGAAAATATCCAGCCGGGATCTAATTCTGTAGCAGGAGTTCACTTTAGAGACGGACACATAACCCTAGAGCCCGGAGGCCCAAAAGGCTTTAGAGCTTGGCACTGCAGAACCTCTCAAGGCAAGAAGCAAATAATGAGGTTTCGACCCACAGGCAAAGCTGACTGGATAAAGCTGTATTGTCCGGAATGCAACTACAATATTGAGTTTGAGTACGCTCCAGGCACCACTTTTGAGAAACTAGTTAATAACCTGTACAGAGTCGCCTCATCCCGTTGGCATGACTAAAACCGCCGGCACAAAAGCCGGTTTTTAATACTTGCAAAAATTAAACGCCGTGTTATTATTGCAAAACAATGCCCATAACTCAATCGGCCAAGAAGGCCTTGAGACAATCTAAAAAACGCCATCTGGAAAACCTAAAATTTAAAAGGGGTTTTAAATCTGCCGTAAAAGACTTTCGCAAAGAAGTGTCTGCCGGCAATCTGGAAAAAGCAAAAACTTTCCTGCCCGTGGTATATCAAGCCGTAGACAAAGCCGCTAAAAAAGGCGTTATCAAAAAAAACACCGCCAGTCGATACAAATCAAGACTGGCGCAATCTCTGAACAAAAAACAAAACAAGGCTTAAAGCCTTGTTTTAAGTCGTCTTAGCAATATTCACGGCGATACCAAGACCGGCTAAAAGAGTGGCAATAGAAGTCCCGCCATAACTGACAAACGGTAAAGGAATTCCGGTTAAGGGCAGTAAACCGGTTATTGCCCCGATATTAATCAAGGACTGGCTCGCCACCCAAACAGTCATTCCTAAAGCAAAAAGTCCGCCAAAACGGTCTGTGCTATTTTGTGTAATTTTAACCAGCTGTAAGGAAAGCAGAAAGAAGAGAGTGATGAGAGAAGCGGCGCCTACCAAGCCCAATTCTTCTGCCATAACAGCAAAAATAGAATCACCGACCGGTTCCGGCAAAAAACCAAGTTTTTGCTGGCTTTGGCCAAAACCGACTCCCCACAAACCGCCCCTTCCCACAGCGATAAGAGACTGATTTATATGGTAGGAAATGCCTTGGGGATCAGAGGCCGGATTAAAAAATGTCAGAAACCTGTCAAATCTGTAAGGCGCGAGCTGAACCAAAACAAAAAAAGCAACGGCTAAAACAAGAATCAACCCCCCAAAGTGAGATGTCTTGGCGCCGGCGAAAAAATATAATGATAAGGCTATCAGAGCGACTATGCCCAAAGTTCCAACATCCGGCTGTAGAGCCAGAAGAAGTCCGACAAAACCCAAAACCACAAAGAAAGGCACTATCGAGTAAGACCAGCTTTTGATTTTTTCGCTTCTGCCGCTAAACCAAGCCGCAAAGTAAATAATGAGGCTTAACTTTAAAATTTCTGAAGGCTGAAAACTTATCAAACCGAAGTTAAGCCAGCGAGTTGCGCCTTTAGCCGAAAAACCAAAACGCGTAACAAACACAGCCAACAAAAGCGCAAGACTGAAAATTAAAAGCGGCAAAGAGATTTTTTTCCAAAATTTGTATTTGACTTTAGAAAATATAAAAAAAAGCAAAAGACCGGGCAATATGCCGTTTAGTATTTGGTGGTTGAAATAATAGTATTCTGAACCAAATTTCTTTTGGCCGTCAATGATACCGGCAGAGGAAAGCGTGACCAAGCCAAAAACAATCAGAAGCAAGGTTAAAATAATAATATTCCTCCCCAATTGGGTCATTTGAATAACGGCGGTATTTTAGAGTCAACCAAGAAAATTATAATTCCCAATATTGCGCCGATTGCCGAGATCATCCAAAAACGCATGGTAACTTGGGTTTCCGGCCAGCCAAGAGCTTCAAAATGATGATGGATTGGAGTAGATAAGAAAATCTTTTTTTTGCGAATCTTTTTAGAAGCCGTCTGCAAAATCACCGATAAGGATTCCAGAACAAAAACCACGCAGATAATCGGGAGAAGAAGAAATGTGTTGGTAAGCATAGCAACAACGCCCAAAACAAAACCCAAAGCCATAACACCGGTATCGCCCATAAAAAATCTGGCCGGATAAATGTTAAACCACAAAAAAGCCACTAAAGCTCCGACAATAGCCGCTATAAAAACAACCAAGTCTGTACGGCCCTGAACAAAAGCGATAGCCCCCAAAGCGCTGAAAGAAAGTAAAAATATCCCGCCGCTTAAACCATCCAAACCGTCAGTTATGTCAGCGGAAAAAGCCGTAGCCACAATAACCAAAATAAAAATAGGGACATACCACAAACCAACCGTAAAATCTCCCAAAAAAGGTACATTTATAAAGTTCCAGCCTAATTTATGATAAAACCACCAAGCGCCGAAAATGGCCAACAAAGTAAAAAGGATCAAGCGTTTTCCAAGAGTCAGTCCCTTTCGACGCTTTACGCCAAAGATATCGTCCACAATTCCAATTAAGCCGGCCAAAATCAAAAAACCCAAAGGCAAAAGGGTCTGACTGCGCGAGAGAAAATTTATTTTGGACCAGAACCCGTCAAAAACATTTGAAAAATACCAAAATAAGACAGTCAAAACAGCAACCGTAAACCAAATTATCAGTCCTCCCATGGTCGGCGTTCCCTCTTTCTTTTTGTGAAGAGAGTTAAAAATGGGCGTTTCGCCCCAAAAGGTATTTTTGCCACGCTCTATTTCCTTGCCAGGGCGAAAGTACTTCAACAATATTTTGCTCCAAATCGGAGTAATTAAAATAGCCACAAAAAAAGAAACTGTGGATACCGCAAAAATCTTGACTACATTGAAGACCGTAAAAGCGCCTTCGTACATAAAATAATCAATTAACTTCCCACCTAAAAGCCGACTTGCCCCAATTTACTAATTTCTCGGCGTCCTCAAATCTTTCTGTTGACCCCAGAACAATTGCAATAAGAGAGGTCTCGCTTGATAACAAAGCCTCTTCCAGTATGATACAGCCTAGAGCCCCGTCTGTATAGCCGGTTTTAGCCCCAACCATGTCAGGTAAAACTCCGAACAGCTTATTGGTGCTGACAAAACGATGTTTTAATTTCTTGTCAGTTGAAAAAACGTCTACCGTCTGTTCCGCCAAAGATTCTCTAATTTCCTTAAACCTTCTGGCGTTCCTTGCCAACTTTAACAGGTCTTCGGCTGTTGAATATGCCGAATCATTCAGACCGGACGGATCAAGAAATCTGGAATTGTTCATACCGATTTGCAAAGCCTTTTTGTTCATCAAGTCAACGAAACTTGTGCCGGTTTTCGTTTCCACAGTCCGAGCTATGGCTGAAGCCGCATCATTGGAAGATTTTACCAGCATAGCCTTGAATAAATCCTGAAAATAAAACTTTTCTTTTAAATAAAAATCTGCTCCTTCTTGGTCAACATTCATAGACTCCGGTCCAATCTCTATAATTGTCTCCGGGGAAAGATTTTCCAATGAAACAATTGCCGTAAGCAGTTTGGTCAAAGAAGCAATAGACAGTGCTTTTTGAGAATCTTTAGAAAAAAGAACTTTAGCGTTTTTGACATCATACAACAAAAAAGATTTTGCTTTTAGCAAAGGTTCAGCAACATCAGGCTTTCTTATGGGAAAATAAGTCGGTTCGGAAACCGGCAGAATATATCCTGTTTGGGAGTTAAAATTTTCATTAGCCAGAGAAGCGTTTATTAAGGCCGGGCCAAAATTTTGAAACCGACTTTTAGAAAGCTCGGATCTGTTTTTAATATCGCCATAGACAATAAAAAGACTCAAAAAAACTAACCCTCCGACCAAGATTGTTAGAATGGTGACTTTTTGCCGCATCTACTCATTTTTAACGGATAAACATAGTTCTTTTAATTGCGCCTTGCTTAAGTCTGAAGGCGCGTTCATTACCGAAGTTTTGCCTGAACTGGTTTGTGGGAAGGCCTGAACTTCTCTCAAGTATTCTTCGCCTAACATGGTCATGAGGTTGCGTTCTACGCCATGAGCAATACCGCCATGAGGCGGGGTCCCAAATTTAAAGGCGGTCAACATGTGTCCAAAATTTTGCTCTATTTCCGACTCGCCATAGCCCATAATTTTAAAAACGGCATGAAGCATTTCTGTTTTATGAGCACGGATACTGCCGCCGCCTACTTCCACACCATTGCAAACCAAGTCATATTGAGTAGTTAAAATTTTATCAATGTTTTCTCCTTTCAAAAGCCAATTCAAATGTTCCGGCTTTGCCATTGAAAAAGGGTTGTGGGTAAAAGTCCATCCCCCGCCTTTGTCTTTCTCAAAAAAAGGAAAATCTGTAACCCAAGCATAAGCCAAAACTCCGCTCTTTTTTTCTTCTTCAGTTCTCAAATCAAATTTATCAGCGCCAAACTTTTTCATTGCTTTTTCATGCGTAAAAACTGGAAATGGTTTCTCTTTAATTTTGTAGCCCATTGACTCAACGATGACGGTTACCATCTCTTCATCAAGAGCCATGACATCTGCCTGGTTCACAAAACTCATTTCTAAATCTATCTGAGTATGCTCAAATCCCCTGTCAGCTCTCAAGTCTTCATCGCGAAAACAGCGGGCGATTTGAAAATATTTTTCAAAACCGGCAGTCATCAAAAGTTGTTTGTATTGCTGTGGACTTTGAGGCAGGGCAAAAAACTTGCCCGGATTCAGGCGGGAAGGCACAACAAAATCTCTTGATCCTTCCGGTGTGGGCGCGCTAAGAATGGGAGTTTCTATCTCAACAAAACCTTTGGAAAATAGAAATTGACGGGCCTTACTAACAAATTCGGAGCGAACTTTAATATTCTTTTGAAGCCTTGGCCTGCGTAAATCAATGTAACGATACTTAAGCCGAATTTCTTCGTCTATACCATAGCCGCTGTCATCTATGGGAAAAGGCGCTGTCTCTGACTCATTTAAAATCTCCAGCTCCACCGGTTGAATTTCAACCTCACCCGTTTCAAATTCTTTGTTTGTCATCGCCTCTGGGCGCTGGGCAACTTTTCCGACAATTTTTACCACCCATTCAGATCTCAAAGCTTCAGCTTTTTGGTAAAGCTCTTTGTTAACGGGAGTAAAGACAACCTGAACCAAACCGGACCGGTCTCTTAAATCAATAAAAATAATTTTACCGTGGTCTCGGCGAGTATGCACCCAGCCGAAAAGCTGGACTGTCTCACCGGCCTTATTTTTTGTTTCAGAAATTTGAGTTCGCATTTTCAATAATTCTATCAATAAGTTGAGGGAAACTCAAACCGGCGGCAACAGCCTGTTGGGGAAACAATGAAGTCGGCGTCAATCCGGGAAGCGTATTAACTTCAAGCAGGTAGACAGCGCCGTTTCGTAAAATCATATCGCTTCGCGAATAACTACGGCAACCCAAAAGCTGATGGGCTAAAAGAGCGACTGATTGGGCCTTCTTGTAACGACCCGCGTCAACCGGAGCGGGGGTAATTTCCTTGGACGCTCCCTTTTGGTACTTGGCTTTGTAATCAAAAAATTTAGCCCTGACCGGCTGTATCTGGGTTAAAGGCAAAACAAAATGTTTTTGTTTGGAAAAGTTTTCCAATACTCCACAGGCAACTTCGGTACCTTTGATATGTTCTTCTATCAGAGCGTCCTTGTCTAATTTGAAGACTGACTCCAAAGCTGTAAACAATTTTTTTTCGCTGTCCACCAAGTGGACCCCGACAGATGAGCCCAAAAACCTTGGCTTAATCACTACCGGCATCTTCACCACCTTGGAAGTAAAGAATTTAATAAGCGCGGAGTTATTTTCGCCTTTTTTAAGATGAAGGGTCTTGGGCGTGCTAATCCCCGCCAGCTTAAAAATTTCCCGGCTATGCAATTTGTCCATTGCTAAGGCAGACGGCCCGCGGCCGGAACCGGTGTAGAGCACTCCATGAAAATCCAAAAGGCCTTGCATCCGGCCATCTTCTCCGACTTCGCCATGCAAAGCCAAAAAAGCGAGATCAATCATCTTAAAAATTTTCAAATGATTTTCATATTTGCCATTGGCCATCCAGCGCCCGGATTTAGAAATTTTTACCGCCACGACAGAGTACCTGCTCGGATCTAAGTTAGCCATAATTTGAGCTCCTGTAGCCAAAGACACTTCGTGTTCAACCGAAGGCCCACCCATGAAAACACCTATTTTAAGCTTCTTGGTCATTGTTTATATAGATCCACGCAAATATGTCCTATAATCTTACAGAAACAAAAAACAATTGGGAAGAGTAAACAAAACACCTCTTTGCTTAGGAGGTGTTTTGTTAGAATGCGATTAGGCCAAAACTACGGAGTAGGCATTGGGGTTGTGGCCGGAGAAGTTGAATAGTAAGCTTTTATGCCCTGCTTAGCGGCTTCAAAAGCGACTCTGGCGGCTTTTTTAGCCATTTCAAAAGTTTGTTGCGCCGCTTTTTTAGAGCTTTGATAAGAGTCTCTGGCGGCTTTGGCCGCTTCTTTAGAATTCATCTCTTTGGCTCTTTGCTTGGCCAGGTCAAAATCCTCTTTTGCCTTTTTTGAAGCGGCGTAATAGGTGTCCCTTGCCATTTTTAACGCTTCTTTATAAGCCAACTCCGCTCTTTTCAAAGCAAGAGCCCTTTCTGTTGCCCTCCTTTTAAGTTCTTTGGCTTTTTCTAAAGCGGCTTCTTTTCTGACATCCTTAGTTTCTTTTACCTTCTCTTTTACTTCTTTGACTCTGTCTTTTACTTCCATAGCCTTTTCTTTTACCTTTTGAACTCTCTCATTTTTTTTCATTCCACGATCCATCAGTGGAGACTTTGAAGGACTTGGGGTCGGAGTCGGACTGACGTCATCAGCCAAAACCGGTAAAGCCAAAAGAACAAAAACTGACAAAACTAATATTGAAACAGTTTTTTTCATAGTAACCTCATTTTATTTCTTTCCGGCCAAAAGTCCAAACGGCTTATCAACACTTTTAAATATTGTCCGCCCGGTTGGAGTCGAACCAACGACCATCTCCTTAAAAGGGAGTTGCTCTACCAGCTGAGCTACGGGCGGATGGTTATAATTGTTATAAGTTATTTTTAATCCACTCTCTTCCAGTGCCAGACTTTAAAAACTTTTCTCTATATCTAGCCTTGACCCTGTCGTTTAATTTTTCACTGTATATTAACCTAAATGGTCTTCTGTATTTTGTAGACAAGTTTCTGCCACAATTATGCTCATTCAATCTACGTTTCAAGTCGTTGGTCATACCAATGTAAAGATTGCCATCTTTTTCACTTTTAAGAACGTACACAAAAAACATACTAATCTTCGCCAACTGACCTGCCTGCCGGCAGGCAGGGCTACGGGCGGATTGTTAGTTTACGGTCTTCCAAATATTGCTTTTGTAGGCTCTGTGAGTTGTGGACCTGTCTGCCGACAGGCAGGTTGCTAGCCATTGAATCTTACAGCCCATTCGGACCGATAGGGACGGATAAGCTGTAAGTTCAATGGCGTGGTCTGGACAGCTTTCTTAAGCTGGACAGAATCCACATCTCACAAAGAGCGAGTCCCGCCGCTGGAGCGGGACGAGCGTCCGGAAAAAGCAATATTTGGAAGACCGACAGTATTTGATAGTCTACCTAATTAAAACCTATTTTATTACAAAAAAACGACTTTAGCAAATTAAAATGCGCTTATTTAAGCGCAAGGTCGTTAAGAAATTGTTGGAGTGTTGCTTGAATCAGCCTCAAATCTTCCTCTTTTGAAACAATAAAAGTCTTGCCTCTGCCGTTTAAATCCGATTTATTTTTGCTGTTATCCTTTAGGTCACGAATCCTCTTTTGCATAATTTGTGAAAAAAGGTTGTTGTTGTACATCTTTTTAATTCTTTCAAGAGAACCTACCAAAGCAAGGTCGTCGTAACCGCTATTTCTAAGCATGGCCTGACCATTTTTGTCAGCCTCACTTTCATACTCTAGAGGCAGAATACCCACAAACCCGTTATAGCCAAATAACTTTTGCGCGGCTAGGCCCAAAAGTACGACTTTTTCAAAATCCTTTGCAAGGAAGGCTTTTTGGGCAAAAACGGTAAGATTTTTAACTACTCTTCTGGACTCGGCTACATGTCTAAGCTTAATGTGGCTAGCTTCATGGCTCAAAAGGGCCGCCAGTTCGGCTTCATTGTTAACCCACATTATTTGGGTAATACCAACATAAATAGTTTCAGCCGGCAGAGCAAAAGCATTGTTGGTTCTGCCGACAAAACGGTCGTCGTAAAGACGAAGTTTTAAAACCCTGTTTTTCCACTCCTCTGAAAAATCTTTTTGTAAATTTGCAAGAACGAGTTCAAGATACTGCTTTGTTTTTTCATGTTCTAGGACAATATTATAGTCTTGTGACTCCAAGTCAACAGATTCATCCATCTCAAAATCGTCTTCCAGCGGAGGCAGAGTCCCGCTATTTCTAATTTCCAAAATCAAAAGGTCTATTTCTTTTTCTAATTTTGCGTAAGACGGTAAATCTCCCGGCGATCCTTTGTTTGGTATCTGGTCTTCAGATTGATTTAAAAATATAAAGAAAGCGACAATGAGAAAGGCAAAAACCAAAAACGATAGAATTTCTCCGGCTCTGAAAAGGTTGCGAAAATCTCCCCCGCCACCGGATTCGTCTTCTGACATCTCGTCACTCCAAACTTTTCAATGACCTTCTACCAGATTAGCACTAAAAAAATCCCAAAACAACCGGCAACTAACCACAGTATTATTTATTTGACATAGTTCAAAAGCATATTAAGCAGTCTTTCTTTCTCCGTTGTAACTTTCTGCCTGTGTTCCGGCACAGCACAAATTCTAACACAGAGATACTTCTCCACTTCTCTGTCAAGTAAGTTAAAATAGGCCGGATCTTTTTCCTTTAAAGAGTAGGTTTTCGGACCGTCAAAAAACAGAATATCCTGTGGGATAAAGCGATCACGCTCAACAATGTGACTAACCGCCACCTGCCAGCTTTCTAAACCAAGCGCCTTAGCGATTTGCGACTCAATAATTTCCAGATCTCTTGGGCTGGATTTTTCATAAAATCTTTCAAAAAATTCTTTGTCAGCCTCGTAAACATCAATCGATTTGCCGGCACGTCTTTCAAGCCAACCATAACTCTTAAGACGTATTGATATGGCCGTTTTGGGAAAATGCTTGACACCGCTATCAAAAATTTTTATGCCGTTTCTCACGGATTCGTTCTGGCATTTTTTCAAAGCATGAATCAAGTCGCCGTCTACCATCTCCCACAGCTCGTCTTCGCCTATACCGCCTTGATTGCGAGACGTATGCAACAGCTGATAGATGAGTTTCTGCATAAAGCGCTGGATAAGATAGTTGCTTTTCTCCAAATGCACATTGCGATAAAAATAAATATAAGCCCTTTGGATTTCCATGGCCGAATCCAGGGCTTTGAGGTCAACCGCCAACTGGCCGTCTCTAAAATCAAGGTGATTGAAAACACTTTCTACGCAATAGCGGATATTGGGTCCAAACTGTGTAGATTCCTGATCCCTGATCAGGTAGTCAAGTTTTTCCATGCCAAAATTTTTGTCATCAACAATTTTGCCTTTGGGATCCTGTCTGGACATATATTTTTTTATCAATTCCAGATCACCGCCGCAGGCTTCAATGTCATCAACCATCTTGTCCAAAATCTTCAGTCCGTTGGTATGATGGTTACGTTCAGTAAAAACTTCTATAACATGGGACAATGGGCCATGTCCAATATCATGCAAAAGAGCATAAAGATTTAAGTTGACCTCTTCTTGGCTGGTCAAAACACCTAGCTTGACCATTTTAGCAGTAAATTGAGACGTCCTGTAGTAGGCGCCCAGAGAATGCTGTCTACGGTCATGAGTTGCGCCAGGAAAAACTAAATAAGCAAGAGAGAGCTGACGCTTGTCGCTTAAGCGTCGGAAATAGTGGTTATCAACTATAGAGGCAATGGGTTTTTTATTAACTTGGCCAATTCCAGGCCAAGGAATCCACTTGTCATTTTGATTGAGATTCATCTTTATCTTTTAAATCAGTATTTTTATTGACTATCTGGCCAAGGGTCTGCCTCAAACTTTGCAAATCAACAGTAGCTTTTTCTGAAGAAGTGGTAGGTTTTTTTTCTAAAACAGGAGCCGGTGGCATAATTTTTCTGCCCCTGAAATCAACCGGACCGCTTCTTATGGCTTCCTGCAAAGAAGCCGGTTTTTGTTGTGTTGGAAGCCGTGGATAAACGCCGGAACCATAAACCTTTTCTCTCGGTTGAAATGGCTGCTGAAACTGACTGTATGGTCTTTGGGGTGGTTCTTTTCTAATCTCCGGCTGAATTAACTTGGCCGACCATTCGCCAATTTGCTTCTCAACTTCCTCTTTCGGATGAGCATAAGTTTCTCTGGAAAAAGCAAGTATCTCTTCGGCATAGCTAATGTCCGGTCTTGGCCAAGGAGGCAGAGTATTGGCGGAAAAAGCTCTGGAAGCCACACCATCTATCATTAACTTCAGATAAATCTGCCATTTGGCTAAATTCACCAGGTCGTTTTCCGTAAAGTCAGGAGCAAATTCTTTTTCCAAAATTTCCGCGTCTTCAGCGCCAATGCGAAAAGTAACAATCGTACCAACGTTGCCAAAAACCGCTTTTTGCACCTCTTCCTCCATCTGCGCTATGTACTGGTGGGCGATGACCAAATTTAGCGCGAATTTTCTGGCTTCAGACAAAATGTTAGCAAAAGATTCGGTGGCAAAATGCTGGAATTCGTCAACATATAAATAGAATGAGGCTCTTTCTTTTTCCGGAATATCAGCCCGTGACATGGCGGCCAGTTGAATTTTGGTAATCATCATGGCACCCAACAACCGACTCACATCCTCGCCAATCTTGCCTCTTGAAAGATTCATAATTAAAATTTTCTTTTCGTCCATAACCTTGCGTACATCAAGCGTAGAGTGAACTTGTCCTAAAATATTGCGGATGAGACTGGAAGAAGTGAACTGGCCAACTTTGTTTTGCACTGAAGCCGTCGCCTCCGAAGCCAAACGATCAGTGTACTTGGCAAATTCCTGCGTCCAGAAAGCTTTTACCAAGGGATCGGTAATTTTTTCCACCACAGCTTCACGAAATTGTTTTTCGGCAAGCATGCGATTAATGCCCAAAATAGTCGCTCCGGGAAACTCCAGCAAAGCCAAGATGGTATTGTTGAGAATGTATTCCATGCGAGCTGAAAACACCTCAATGCCAAAAACTTTCTTAAAAACACCAAGCAAACCGGAAGCGACCAAGTGGCGGAAACGGTCGTCCACCTGGTCCATAACGTTAAAAGCGATGGGAAAGTCTAGATCAGAAGGGTCAAAAATGATGACATCTTTTATCCTTTCTTTAGGCACAAAATTAGGCAAATCATCAGCGGTATCACCGTGGGGGTCAATAAAAGCCACTCCCCGGCCAGCCTGAATATCCTGAATAACCATATTTTTCAAAATTTCCGTCTTACCCATACCGGTCTTTCCAATGACATACATATGACGATCACGATCGCCCTGCTTAATGCCAAAACGAGACCGCTGATTGCGGAAGTTAATTTCTCCAAATAATACTTTGTCGTTGTCCATAAAAATTATTTCCGTTAACTATTCCATACCCAAACCTGCCGGGGGCTGGCCCTTTTTTGCCTCCACTCTGGGCAGCATCGGCGCCTGCACTTCTATGCCGGGCAAGTGAAAAATCGTAGCCAGTTCTTCAACGTTAAGAACAAAAACTTTTTGAGTAAACACTCTGTTTTTTAAATATCCAAAAAGATTAACTTTCTTTTCAAATGTCTTTTGTTCAGCAAGAAAACCTTTATCCGAAGGAAACGGGCCGGCAAAAATGCCTTTTGAGTAAGTCAGGGTTTTTTTGTTGACTTTAAAGCTGTTCAAGTTGGCCGTAGCGAGTTGCTTAAAACCCCCCATAACCGCCGCAAAGTGGTAACGGTGAAAAACTTCCTTTTTTGATACATACACCAGCCTGATGCCAGACTCAAAACCTATCTTTGAAGTTTTTCTGCCGATAGCTTTGGCCATTTCCTCTTCCGGAGCAGAAAGTTTTTTATCTTTTTTATCTTCCTTTTTTTCCTCAACACCGGGCAAAAAAACCTTGTCGATCTGATTAAACATTGACTCTATCAAGTTTTCTTCTTTTTTTGACTCTTTGCCAAGCAATTTGTCCAGCGGTTCCTGGGCCTTTTTTACCCAGTCGTCGCCAACCGGCCGGATCAGCAGTTGAATCACAAAATATTCTCCAAGACGAAAGGTGCTGAAAACCTCGGTAAGAGAAGACAGCGGATCCAAGCGCTTGATCTGCTCCAAGCCAGCCATTTTTTCTTCAAAAGCCGGATATGTCTGTATCGGATAAGCATCTTCTTTGCTTAAAATTAACTCCGACCCAAAAAGATCATATTCCTCATTTGGAAGCTTCCTCGGCCATTCTTTAATATAGTCTGCAACTTCATTAATTTCGGCATCCGGATATTGGGCAAAGACGTTGGACTCAACTACGTTTTTATAATCTGTCAGCGTTCTGATGTAAAAATTAGTAACCCCGTTTTGACCGACTATCTCTATAGAAAACCAATCGGGTATTTTGCCTTTGAAAAGTTTTTCCTTCCAACTCACAGGCTTGACAAATATCCCATGGAGACCAGCAAAAATCTGCTCGGCGGCTTTAGGACTTCGGTCAACGTCCGGTGGCGGTTTAATATGCAACAGTGTCCAATTCAAAGAGTTAAAGTATTCGGTTTGTATGTATTCCAACCAGGCATAATAAAAACCAAGCAAAAGCAGAACAGGCATATAAACCCACCAGTAGTTTATTATTAGGTCTAGGCCAAAAATAAGATCTTCCAACATGGTTCAGATTATTGATATGTTAAGTTAAGTCAATTATAACAGATTTATTATAAACAAAAACCCGTTCTTTTAAAGAACGGGTTTTTGTTTATTTATTAAGCTTCTTTAAGCGAGTATGTACCATCTTGCTTTTTGGCAAAAATCTTTGAGTCCTGGAGATTAAGCACCACGGTATTTTCTTTGACATAACGGGAAGAGAGAACTTTGGCAACTAAAGTATTTTTATCCAAAGGCTTCTTTGACTCTTTCAAGATATCAACCAAAACATCTTTAACGGTCCCAGACTTATAACCCCATTCAGACAAACCATAAATGCCCCTGCCAACCAAAACAAAACGACTGTCTTTGATGAGTTCGTTGTGAACAGTCTGAACGTTGGCTTTTTTAACAGCGAATTGGGCAGTGTTGATAAGACTGGTAATTTCCCTAAAATGTTTAGGCTTCGCCTCTCTTTTCAAAACCATAAAAGCACGGTCTCTAACTCCCCTTGGCTTTACTTCCGACCAGCTGACCAAACCGTACTGACCAAAAATATTTTTATCTATGTTTTTAGATACTGCCGCAGCCGTTAGAAACGCGTCCATAGAAATTAGTTTGCTTTTAGTCTTAGTTTTATATAAAGAATATAATTCGTCTTTAGTCAGCAAAGAATTTTTTTCCTTAAGAGCGGCCTCCACCGATCCGACGAGTTTAGCCGCCGAGTCTAATGAGCTGTCATTTAGAGACCAGAAGGTATTGAAGTTGTCGTTTTCGTAGTTCCTGGCAAAGTCAGAATTTAAAGCAAGCAAAAAAGCAAAAGACAAGTTCGCCACGTTGTCCTTGTTTTGACCGCTAAATTTTTTATACAAATCGCTTTCCGAAAGGAATCCGCCGTGATTGACAAGCAATTCTTTAACAAAGTCAAAATATGGCTTAACTGCTGAAACCATTGAACCACTGGATTCGGTGCGCAGATTCTTTAAAGCATATTCCTCAATCTGTCTCACTCTTTCTCTCGTGATGCCATAACTTTGGCCGATTGACTCCAGAGTCTCGCGACTGCCAGTTTTTAGACCGAAACGGCGCAAAACAATGTCCCGATTTCTTTCAGACAATGATTTGACCAGACTAACCACAACCTTCTTAATGTTTTTATCTAAACTTGTCATATTTTTGTATTAAAACAATAATATAATATATTAAAAATAAGTCAACCCCAAATAATAGGGAGAACTTATCAAACAAACAAAAACTTGTCAAATCAGCTTTTTTTTGACCACCAAACCACTATCGGCGAAGCAACAAAAATTGAAGAATATGCTCCTAAAAATATGCCTATTATCAAAGCCAGGGAAAAATATTTAATTGATTCGCCGCCAAAAAAATAAATGGCCACAAGCGACAAAAGCGTCGTAACGGTGGTATTTAAAGAGCGAGTCAGGGTCTGCAAAATACTATCGTGAACAAGCTGGCCAAAATTACTCTTGCCTCCAAAACGCATGACATTCTCCCTGATTCTGTCAAAAACTACCACCGTATCGGAAACCGAATAGCCTAATATGGTTAAAACGGCAGCAACAAACACGGCCGTGATCTCAACACCATAGTACTTACCCAGCAAAGCGAACACCCCCATAGGAATTAATACATCGTGCAGAAGAGCAACAATTGCAGCCACGCCCATAGTAAAAGAAGAAAGGGTGCTGTAAAGTTTTCTGAAAACAAAAGCAATATAAAGAACGATAAAAATCAAAACCAAAACAATCGCCGTAATGCTTCTGCTTTTAAGTTCCTTGCCCACCACCGCGCCGACAGAGTCAAATCTTTTTTCCTCCAAGTTTGTGAATTTTAATTTGAGATTTTCTACAATTTTTTGGTGAACTTCCTCGTCAATTTCTTTCAGCCTAAAAATGAAAGAGTCTGCGCCGGAAGGACTTATCACCGCGTCACTGGTTTCGGGGCTTTTTTTCACAAAGTCCTGGAGCTCCGAAATGCCAGGCGCCTCGGGTCCGATAAATTGGACTTCCATTAAAGTCCCGCCTTTAAAATCGGCGCTAAAGTTTAAACCGAAAATCACCGTCGCCGCCACAGCCAAAACGACCAGCGATATAGAAACAAAAAACATTATTTTATAAATAGGTTTCATAAAAAATTACAGTAACCACTTTTTACCTTCCAGCCACGGACCGATTAAAAGAGCCAAAAAAGATTTCGTCACAAAGATTGCGGAAAAAAGACTCATTGCCACGCCAATACCCAAAGTCAAAGCAAAACCCTTGACTATAGACGTAGTAAATAAATATAAAATAATCGCGCCAATCAGCGTAGTTACGTGGCTATCCCTGATTGAAAGCCATGCCCTTCTAAAGCCCTCGCTGAAAGAAGAGTTCAGAGACTTTCCTTGTCTTAACTCCTCTCTCGTTCGGGCAAAGATCAAAACGTTAGCGTCAACGGCCATACCCAAAGACAATATAAAACCGGCAATACCGGCCAAAGTTAAAGTAACCGGTATCAACTTGTAGAAAGTCAGAACAAAAATCGCATAAACCAGCAAGGCGGCGACTGAAACCAAACCCGGCAAACGGTAAAACAAAACCATGAATACAGCTACCAAGATTAATCCTATAATTCCGGCTTTCAAGCTCTTGACCAAAGATTCCCGGCCCAGAGAAGCGCCCACGCTTTGCTGTGAGATTAGAGACACCGGCACCGGCAAAGCGCCGGCATTTAAACGAGTCACTAGTTCTTTGGCTTCACTGATGTTAAAATTGCCGCTGATAACGGCTTTGCCGTCAGGAATCACAGATTGCACGGTCGGAGCGCTAATTGGCACACCGTCCAAATAGATTGCCAATCTTTTATTTAAATTCTTTTCAGTCAATTCTTTAAAAATCTTTCCGCCTTCTTCATTCAGCTCCAAAGAAACTTCCGCTCCCGAAAGCTGGCTTGCGCCTCCGCCAAAAACAACTCTGGCGCCGTTAAGATATTTACCGGTTAAAGAAGTATCAATAAAGTAAGGATCCTGATCCAGCTTATCGCCTTTTTTTTGAGCTTCTAAAATGGCGTTCGTCTCCGCCTCCGGACGCTCTTCTTTAAACTGCAAAAATGGAGTCTCGCCTATCAAACGAATTGCCTCTGAAATGTCCTTGATTCCGGCCAACTCTACAACCAGTCTGTCCTCTCCTTCAACCTGAACCAACGGTTCAGCCACGCCAAAAATATTGACCCTTCTTTCAATAACATCTCTGACTCCCTCCATTGCATCAGCGGAGCTTTGGCCGGCAACCAAGTTTGAAACATCGGCCTTGTAAACCAAATGGGTACCGCCCAGAAGATCCAAGCCGAGACGAAAAGGGATATTGAAAAAGTGGGGAATACTGAAACCGGCTTTTTCAAGCTTGAGT
The DNA here is from genome assembly GCA_016185525.1 of Candidatus Yanofskyibacteriota bacterium. Taxonomy (GTDB): domain Bacteria; phylum Patescibacteriota; class Minisyncoccia; order 2-02-FULL-40-12; family IGHO2-12-FULL-4; genus JACPNK01. The sequence goes on along the minus strand of JACPNK010000002.1, from coordinate 17,419 downwards.
TTTGAGTTTAAAAAATCGGCGCTTAAATTAAAACTGGCCGGATAGACCAGAAAAAAGAGAAAAAGAGAAATAAGAAATATAATAAGAGATTTCTTCCCGTAACTTTGAGACATAAAGAAACAGTAACAGCAATCTTTAAAAAATCAAGGGTGTTCTATCCCCTTGACAAAACAAACTTATTAATATAAGATGACTCTAGTTGGTTGAAAAGAGGAAAGAATAGTGAAAGAAAAAGAACTTACACCGAGAGAAAAGTCAAAACAAGAATTAAGCAAATCTAAGATTCATAGTCTCAATGCCAGAATATCTATTCCAGCTTTGTTAGGAAATCATCCAGAGATACTTGCGATTACCGACGCTTTCTTAAACTTAAATGATTTACTTTCAACATACTGGTCAGAAAGCCTCGACCGGGAAGAAAAGTTAGAGAAAGAAGTAGCCGAACTCAAAGAAAAGCTGGCCCAAGCTGAGCAAGACTTGAGTCGTTCTCCAAGTTGGAGTTAAAAACAAAAGCCCTAAAAGGGCTTTTAAAATCTGTCAACGACCATCAAGGTTTAACCTTGATGGTGTTTGGACCTTGATGGTTGTATTAAATGGAATAAAGTCAAATGAATTGTCCAGGTTCAGAATTTGACACAAAAAATAAAAAATAGTAAACTACGACAAGTTCTTGAAATCTCAATCTTTTTAGGAAAGAAAATGACGGAAAGAGAAAAGACGTTGGAGGAATTAGCAAAAGCCCGAAAAAACCTCGCATTTTTAAAGGGTGCTCTTGAAATAATGGAAAGAAAAACATCTGTCTCTCCTAACACTCTAAGACTTGTCTCGTCTTTTGTGGAAATTTGCGACGTTTATAACCAGCTTCTGTCCGCGAGTCTGAACCGGGAAGAAAAATTGGAAAAAGAAGCTGTCGAACTCAAAGAAAGGCTGGCTCTGGCTGAACGAAACTTGGCCGAACACGATCAGTCCTTTGTCTAAACAAAAGCCCCAAAAGGGCTTTTTAAATTGACCTAGTCATCAAGGTTCAACCTTGATGACTGACGGTTACCCACCTGTTGACACAACCAGCCTATTATGTATATTAGCTTGTAGCTCCCTTATCTTGGAGCTCTTTAAAAAAAGGAGGAGAAAATGTCTTTACAAACATCAAAAGACGCAGAATTAGAATTTGAAAAAGAATTAATGGTTGCACTCCAAGAAGTTATGGCACTTACTCAAAAAAGTCTGTCGGCTATAACAAACAACACAAAGCCTGAACTCCAGAAATATGCACAAGAAACAATCGGAGTCTTGTCAAAAGCAGCCCAACTTATACAAAAACTTCTTGAAAAACTTAATGAAACTGAAAAAAAGTTGAAGACTGCTAATGTGGAACTAGCTGCTGTCGTAGCAAGAAAACCACGCCACACTACCAGAGACTAGTTATACTGAACCCCTTTCGGGGTTTTTTAAATTTGTTTTTAAAATTTAGGTGGACAGCTAAACTTGGCGAACACCGCTTCTTTGGTACGTTTAGCTCTATTCCGGCAATATTTCTCTTTGCATTTTAGGTTTCTGCTTTTCCAACCACTCTTTGACAACCATGGTCGCCACAACATCGTCTTTGTTGTAATCCAAAATTTTCTGGAGAATCTTTTTATCGCCGGTCTCTTTCCACTGGTTGTACCAAACCACCGACTCCGCTCCGCCGGCATCTTCAGCTTGCCACTGAAAACCGACATATCTGGCCACATCTTTCAGGCTGTAAAAATACAAAGGCAGGACGACGGAGTCAACCACCACCCGATGCAAGTCAATAGAATTATTTTTAAATTTTTCTGAAGCTTTGTCGCTAACGCCATATCTCAAAGCTAGACGGTCAAAGGTTTGTTTTTCATAAAAGGCATAGTGATAAATCACAAAATTATCCAAATCTTCAATAAACTTGGTAAACTCCCGCCAAATTTTTTCTTCTTCAGACTTATTATTTGCCAAGAAATACTTGAACTCCGGCTCGCCATTAATATTTTTCCGCTTAATTAAAAGGCCAAGCATATAGTCAATGTCCTGCGTGGGGTCGCTTTCAATATCAAAATATATTTCCGTCTCCACTTCCGGAAAAACCGGCTTTTTTAAGATCAGGGACTCATTTTTAACCAACGACTGGGCTTGGTTATGGAAACGCACCAACTTATCAAAATTCCAGCTAATCAGCTGGCTACGCAAAACCTCCAAATCAGCATGGGCAAAATCATCTATGGTTTTAATCCCGATATCATAGAGCTGGCGCTGGTCCATCTGGCTTAAACGATAAATCAGAGAAACGTCGCGGCAACTTTCTGTCTCCGACAAACAAAGACTATACCAAGGTGTCCGCTTGCAACCGCTCTTCAAAAATGGCGGCGGTTTTTCGCCCTCTAAAATCTTCTCAATGTTTCCCAGAGTAAGGTGGAAGTAGTCTAAAAACTCGTCAATAACAAAAGACTTTTCTTCGCCTTGGCTGTTAATTATATAAGCTTCGCGCGGCCTAATTCCCTGAATCCTTTCCAACATCAGACTGTAAAAAACCAGTTGGAATTTATGTTCATCTTTGATGTCTTTGCTGTTTTTAATGTCATAAACCACATAATAATAATCGCCAAAATGAGACTTTAATTTTTTATCGCCCAATTCGCTTAACGGCCGAACCTCCAAAAGATCGGGAATTCCCACCCAGTGTTCGTCCATCAAAACGCCGTGATAAATATTTTTTCCTTTTTTCATCAGTTCCGCCGTAGCCAAAAAAGCTTCATCCAAATCCTTAAACATAGCCGTATCAACTTCCTCAAATTTTTTTGACTTGATAACTTCCCGCTCGTGTTTTAGACCGTCTTCGTAAATCATCTGCATCAAAGGCGGTGTAGCTTTCTTCTTCTGCTGGTCTTCATAGAGATCGTACCAAATCCAATGCGGACACTGGAAAAATTTATAGAAATGCTGTGGCGTAATTTTTGTTTTTTCTTTTTGCATTACTATTTATAGTAACATCAAACAACTCCTTGACGCAAACAAAAAAGTAGCAAAATTCGCTACTTTTTACCAGTCCTTGACAGATCTTCGCTAATAACCGCCGCGACCGCTTCTCTTAGGCCGGCAACCGGAATACCGTAAACATACTCTCCGGAACGTGAATGTAAGATCGCAATTACCTTCCCCTCCACATCAATGATAGGGGCTCCACTGCATCCAGCCATATCCTGCTGGAGTTGCAACAAAGAAACTCTTTTGTCTGATTCTTTAGACAAAAGTTCGCCTAAGTATGTTCTTATTGCTCTGGCAGAGCCGTCATTTTTGACACGACAAGGTATGACCACCATTTTTTTCTCTAAATTATCTTCTTTTTCTTTTCTAGACTTATCAAGCCCGGTAGCTTCCGGCGGATTAGCAAGCTCCGCCACTTGAAATTCCACAGCTTTGTCCGAAGCAAATAAAATCATGTCTAGGGTTTGAATCTCCTCTACAAAACGCATAGGATGCTCCTTACCATCCGTAAAGACAAAAGACAGCCTGAGACCCGAGTTTAAGTCACTCATGCAATGCCTAGCGGTTAAAATATATCCCCGCTCATCAATAAAAAATCCCGTGCAAACAAAAGATTTTCCAACCTTCACCGAAACAACAAACTGGACTTTATCCAAAACTTCCTTGAGTTTTTTTTCGTAGCCAAGGCGCTGTAAGACAGACCCCTCTTCTGCCCCCATCGCCGCTTCTAGTGGTTTTTCCGCTTTCACAGGTTCTGCAACGACTTTTACTTTTTTGGCATCACCCCGAGCTCGCACTTGAGATTCAGGTTGCGGACTGTTTTTTTGTCCACAATTTTTAGTAACCCCCCAAGCCAAAACGAGCGTTAAAAAAATCAAAGTGCCCAGAACATTTCTAAGAGTCATGTTCTTCCTTCAAATTTAATTTAAAGAAACTACTGACACCTTAAACTTAAGCAGACTTCTGTCAAGTTGTGCCCTGCAAAAAATAGTATTGATACTCTTTTTGATATATTATATAAGCAATAAAGCTTTATTGGTCTTTAAAAAAAGAGAGAGAACGAATGAAGTTGCTACCCGAACCTGGTTGGCGCAGAACGGCCGTTTTGATTTTAATTACTATTTTACTAACCCTTTCATCTATTATTTGTCTATATGCATACCTTTTGGTCAATGAACCCCAAATAATCTTACGGCTCAACTACGAAACAAGTTTTTTATACTTGAACCTGACTAAAAAGTTTATTTTGGAAAAAACGGTAAACGGAAACAGTATTTGTTTTTACAGCGATAGTTTTGACGGCAAGCCTATTAAGATAATAAACAAAGATTCCCTGTCCTCCGTCTTAAAGAAAGCTTGCGATGACTTTGAAAACTTTATTGCTCAAAAACACAAACTGGAAAAACCGGGCAAAAAACAAAGAAAGCGAATAAGAATTATTTTCGTCCGCCCTGAAATATATAAAACTTTCAACCTTATCCGCCAAGGGTCTCAGTCTGAAGCTTTTGCTCAAATATTTTTAAGAAAAATATTTATAAGAATTGAAACTGAAAAGAACGGCAAATACGATATTCTGGAAGAAGAGAATACTCTGCGCCACGAAATCTTTCATATTTTATCAGGAGAATACAATCTTTCGGAACTTCTGCCTCATCACGACGCCGACGAATTCGGAAGCTTAAAGTAACCCTACACCGTATGGTGTAGGGTTTTTGTTTCCAAGAATTATCTTGTTAAATACCTTAAATCTTAACTTCAATCTTTTTAATAATATCTCCCTGCTTTATCGCCCTAACCACATCCATACCTTTTACAACTTTACCAAAAACAGTGTGCTTGCCATTAAGCGAGGGCTGATCCTGTTCTGTTATGATAAAGAATTGGCTACCATTAGTGTTGGGACCGGCATTGGCCATTGAGATCGCGCCCACAGAATTGGGCAAAGATTTTAAGTTATAATCATACTTATATCCGGCCGCCTCAAGCTGTTTTATCACCGCCTCGGACACACTCAAAGATTTTGGATTGATTTCATCTTCAAAAGCATAGCCCGGTCCGCCCGTCCCAACCGCCGGATCGTCCGTCTTGGACAACGGGTCTCCCCCCTGAATTACAAATCCCGACACGACTCTGTGAAATTTTGTGCCGTCATAAAAATCTTTTTGCGCCAAGCTAATAAAATTGAGAACCGTCTTAGGAGCAACTTTTGGGTAAAGCTCCAGTTCTATATTGCCGCGGACCGTTTCAATTACGGCCAGAATTCTATCCGGTAACTCCGCCTCCTGAGGACTGTCCTCAGGAGGCGGAGTTACTAGCACACCTTCAGAGCCATTTTTCCTGCCTTTAAACAAAAAAATACCAGCCAACAAAATGACCGCGATAATTAGAAAAATAAAAATGGGTTTTGTCATAAAACCCATTGTAGAATAATCTTTCAAGAAAGCAAGCGGATGTGCTCTTCTAAAACTTCTATATCTTGGATACCCCTCACCACGTTAATTCCTTTAATGCCGGTAAAATACAAGTTCTCGTCAAGCTCAATGTAAGGATCGCCAACATAACAGCTCCCAAAATAAGTCGCATCTTCAAAACTTTCCCTCATTTGTGGGATAAAAATCACAAATGCATAACCAGGGCAATCATCGACCTCAAAAACAAATTGGTTGCCGGAAATGTCGGTCAATCTGAAAATGCTGTAAGCTCCAAGACGTTGGATGTTCAACCGCATCTTCGTCTTGACAAACCCCGTCTTTCCGATAAGCCTTTTTTGGGTTTCCAGCGGTAATCGCCCCACATTTTCATCGTTTAAACGGAAGCTATTTTTTCTCATCCGCGATCCTGTTTTTGTTTTTGAGGAACATGTTGAAAGAATAGCACATTGCTATAACTCTGTCAATTCGTTCAAAATTTCTTCCGGAATCGGTATCGGTTCGCCAACCTTGCTGACTCCCGGATAGCGCCAAGCAGAAATTATTTTTTTCTTTTTTTCGCCGATACTTTGATACATAGTCCAAACTTCTGAAGGCCTATTTTTTGAGCCAGCCGGCTGCATACAAGCAATAGTTCCCAAAGCAATCCCGTTTTCAACCCTTTTGGGAAATCTGACAACTCTTTTCACCAAACTTTCTGATATGCGGTAATACAGCATCTTTCCGACAACATGGTTTGTCCAAACATACTTGTCGTCATTTTTCGGTTTTTTGAAAAACATATTTATTACTAGATTCTTGCAAATTTATAAATAATTATCAAAATAAAATCCGCCTTGGTTAAACCTTGGCGGACTGTTGGCTTAGATTCTGTGAAGGTAAAAATTACCATTTAACACGTCGGCCCTGATTGTTAGTCCTTTTGGCAGTTCTATAAAACCTTTATCAATAATATGCAGACGCAGAAGCTTGGCAAATTCTTTCATAACTTCAGAGACATCTTCTGGTGTTACGCTAAAGTCACTTAAAGACTCTCCCAAATACTCCCGCTGTCTTTTATTGTCATAGACTGGCCAAAGATTATCGGAAAGAAGAACTCGTCCAGGACCTTTTAAGCCGTCCAGAAGAACATTTATCCAAAGCCGCAGAAGAACCCAGGCGACACCTTCTGCTTCTTGGCTTACAAATTCTTCGTCATCAGCCGCTAGCTGGAAATTTGCTTCAAAAAGAAAAAGAGACTTTCTAACTACAGTCTTAACCTTTCCAACGGGCATAAAAGTCATAAGTGCTCTTAGTTTTATCGTATCTCTCTCAATTTGCTGGATACTTCTGGGTCTTCCTGGTACTGAATCTATCGGCCTCTTAATCATTCTTTCTCCTTATTCGAATTTCAAAGGCTAGAAAAGATTATATCACATTAAACCTTAATTTGCAATACTCGCAGTTTCTGTCGCTGCATCTCTCATTTTCAAATTTGAAATTCGTAACGTTGTCAGCAATGGTTAAAATAGTGTGTTTTAATTCGTCAACTTCACTGGTGTCAATCAAAAACTTCTCCTTGTGAAAAACTCCTTTCTTGTCCGGTTCAATAAAATCCAGTTCACCGGAAACCATGTTTAATTTTACAGCCGGATGAGAGTCCAAAAGAAGTTTATAAAAAACAAGCTGACGTTTGTAATCTCCGGTGGCATCTTTTGTTTTGCCTTCCAGTTCGTTGCGGCTAACCGTCTTGCCGGTTTTATAGTCCACTACGTTAACCGAGCAGTAAGTGGACGAAGATAACCCATCTTTGAACCCAGTAGCGGAAGGGGTCCCGCCGCTCTGACTCGCCGAAGGCGAGGAAAGAGCTAGGCGGGGGAACCGACGGGACTGGTTCCCCGGGTCTGGGTGAAAGGATGGGTTGTCGAAGTCCAGATATTCAATTTTATCCAAAGAGCCGGTCAGCTTTATTTTGTCGTTAAGAAAAACATTATTGACCCTGAATTCATTTTGAGTTTTTGAGCGCCAATTGCCGTTATAATAATCAAAATATTTTTTTAGACTGCTTTCACCTTTCGCCAAAAAAGTCTTCAGGTCATTTTCTGAAAGTGACTCTTTTTCAAGCAAGTTTTTAAACCCAGCAAACAGAGTTTCTTTGCTGGCTTCTCCCCGATTTACTTCGTCAAAAAAATCTTTCAGTCCCGCATGAATGGCTGAACCGTATATCTGGTGCCTGGACTTGGCTCTTGGAATACGCAAAAGATTTGAATAAAAATAGCGCCAAGGACAAGTTAAAAAATTATTAACGGCTGTAGCCGACAAACCTCTCTTGTGAAACAGGCTTTGCAAATATTCCTTTTCAAAAACTGAAAAACCTTTGTCTGTTTTGGGCTGATACAGTAACCCTTTCTTCTGATCAAAGATTTGTTCGTATATTTCTGCCGAACCGGCTTTTTTAAGTTCTGGCTTAATTTCAGCAATAAATTGAGAAGGTATTTTCTCTCGCCCATCATAACTTTGCAGAGCATAAGAAATATAAGCCATCTTCCTGGCACGGGTAAGGGCAACATAAAACAGTCGCCTTTCGTCATCAGTTTTTAACAAGTTAGATTTTGAATCTGACGGATGTTGCTTCTGGGTCGCTGTGAGCCCGCGGTTTGCTTGGTCAGGAGGAGTATAATTTTTCTCCACTCCTCCTGAAACCCGGGCGAACAGCGAGTTTAGCTTCTCGCTGGAAGAAGCTGAACGTACCAAAGAAGCAACACCCGCCAGATTCAGTTTAATCAACTCTGGAATACGCCTATTGCCCCAGTGGCCGTCAAAAGCGTTAATCACAAAGACATAATCAAACTCAAGGCCTTTGGCTCCATGAGCTGTCATCAAGCGTACTGCATCCGGAGTGTAACCCAGCCCCCCTTCTTTCACGACAATCTTGTACTTCTCTAAAGTTTTTAAGTAATTAACAAAATCCCCGAGTTTAGCCTCCGGATGACTATTCAGCATTTTTTTAAGCTCGCCAAAAACAGCGTTAAGACGATTTAATTTTAAAGCTGAATCCGGTTTAGACATGACGTAAGCAAGAAAACCGGAATCTCTGACGACTGTTTCAAACAACTCCATCAGGGCAACATTCTGACTTTTTTTGCGCCAATCCAGTAGACTGGCCGAGATATTTTTTAGTTTTTCATAGGAAGAAACTTTCAACTCTTTCAAACGTTTTTCATCAGCCAGCATCTCCAACAAACTAATTTTTCTCCTGACTCCGGGAGAAACCACTTTATACAAATCCAGACTGGGTATACCCAGCCAATCGGCATGAATTATAGAAAATAACTTTTCTTCACCGGATCCTTCCTCTGACGGATCGTTTATAAAATCAAAGATATCAAGAAGCTTACGGATATCTTGATCGGCTAGCGCGTTGTTAGACGACTCCACCCTAAAAGGCAAACCGTATTTACTCAAAACATCCGCCAGAGCAAAAACATCGTGATTGTCACGATAGATTACCGCAATTTCTTTTGCCTTCGCTCCTTGACCCGTTAAATCTTTGATTTTTTCGGCCACAAAAAGAGCCTCTGTTTCTGGACGCTTAAATTCATAAGTCTCAACCAACTGCTTTGGGTGCACTACTTGAGAAACCAACTCTTCTTTAATCTCCGGCACTTCATCGGATAAACGGACGGAGTTATTAACGATCAAACTTTGAGCTAAGTCCAAAATTGGTTGAGTAGAGCGGTAATTTTTGTTTAAAGTAACAAGCTTGGCCTCCGGATAAAGTTCTTTGAAATAAAGAAAATTTTCCAAGGAGGCTCCTTGGAAACGGAAAATTGCTTGTTTTTCATCGCCAACCACGAATAAGTTGGGCTGGCTGTGAAAATTGCTCAAAAGTTCCAATACCTTGTTTTGGGCATTGTTGGTGTCTTGATGCTCGTCTACCAAAAAATACTGGAACTTTTCCTGCAAGCGAAGGAGAAGGTCTTGATTTGTAACTAAAACCTTAGCCGCCTGCAAAATCATATCGTCGTAATCGTAGAGCTTGGCCTTGGCCAGTTCTTCCTGATATTTGCCATATATCAACCCCAGCTCATTATTTTTATTCAATCTTCTTTCCATATCAGCATACTTGCCCTTCATCTTTCCTTTGTATCTCCCGCTCTCATAATAAAGGTCGTCAATCTTGCCAAAAAATTCTTTTTCCCTTTCAACTATTTTCTGGAAATCTTCCGGGCCAACGCCTTCCTTTTTCAGACTGCTGATTGAACGCCTGATTTCGGCCAGATAAAAATACGGCTCACCGAAAGGCTTTAAAAACTCCAAACGAGTAGCGTCAATAATTTTTTGAACAAGCTCAATCTGTTTAATTTCGTTTGTCGGCTGGCGGCCGATAATTTCAGTAAAATCTTCCGGGTAAGTTTGGATCAAGCTATTACAAAAACTGTGAAAAGTGCAGATGTTCACCTGATAAGCCGTCGGACCAATAATTTCGCCCAAACGGCGACGCATGGTTGAGGCACCGCTCTCGCTGAAAGTTAAAGCTAAAATATTACCCGGATTTATCTGGGTCTTAAGCAAAATATTGGCAATACGCAAAGTTAAGACCTGTGTTTTGCCCGTCCCCGGTCCGGCAACCACCATGACCGGTCCTTCAATATGGTCAACCGCCCTTTTTTGTTCAGGATTAAGCTGACCGTAAAGCTCTTCAAATTTTTGAGAGGTTATTGGCATTAATTAAATTTAGCACAAGATAACAAAAATTAAAAAAACCGCTTTTAAAAGCGAGGGCTTGACTGTACAGGTTTTAAATAGTACTATAAACTCATCTTCTTGTGATTGATTTCGCAAGAAGTTTCTTTGAAAACAAGGGGGGTGGCTTTTGTTAACACTTTCAATGGTAATTTTAATTCTAATTCTTTTGTTTGTCCTCTACTTTTTGGTTAAAAAATATATGGCCGAAAAGGAACGTCTAGAGTCCCTGCACATAGAAAATGCCGACTTACTTAAAATATGCCAAACTTTAATTGAAAGAATAGAAAAAACTCTGCCGACGGCAAAAAAGAGACTGGAAATAATGAGAGAAAGAATTCCTAAAGAACAATTTTTATATCTGCAAAAATTATTAAAAACAGCCGAAAGCAACTTACCTTCCAGTAAAGACTGTATAAGTGGACTAATAGACCACCAAACAAATTGGAGATGGAAAAAAGCTGGGATAGTTTCTGGTGGAATAAAAATTATGCTTGAGTTACTGAAATGTGACAGTCAATTTTCAGAAGCCATAGACCGAAAAATTACAGAACTGAATGAAGCAGAAAAAAATAGTCAAAAACTCCTCACCGAACTTCCAAAACTGATAGAGTCTGTAGAAAAAGAACTTCGGCATCCGGATGTTTCTGGTGAAGCAAAAGATTACTTGGAAAAGGCAAAAGCTGACTTTGAAAAATCCAAAATTATGGTTCGCGACATAAAAAGCAGTTGGCTGACGATTTTTGCCGGTTTGTCGGAAATAATGACGATTGTCTCCACAGCCAGAGAAAAAGGCGTTTTGGACATAAACAATGCAGAACTAGCCAAAGCGGTAGGACCGCTTAGCTTACTGCGGACGAATTCCTAGTCTACCTGAAATTTAAAAAGAGCATCGTTTATGCTCTTTTATATTACTCTCATACTAGAATCTTAAATACTCGTCCCAATACTCAAACAATGTTTTGGTTGCCCGCAAGTCGCCGATATTATATTGAGCAATTTTTAGAAACTTTTTTTCTTGGAAAAGTTTGCCGACATCTTCTCCGGTAACTCCCTCCTCTTTAGGACTTTTAATGCCGAAAGCCCGGCTCCAAAGATGCAGATTGCCCTTCTTGCGGACGGCTCCGTAAAAAGTGAGCTGGTCCAAAAGGTCAATGTGTTTGGCGCCGTATTTTTGAAGACTTAAATATCGGTTGGACATTAAGTCTTTGCTTGGCCTGATACCATGCACCGCCGAGCGGACCATCAAAAAAGGCACATCAAACGCCCGTCCGTTGAAAGAAACAAATTCTTCATAGTGTTCAACCCCCTGCCAAAATCTTTCAAGCATTTCTTTCTCCGACATTGCCTGAAGTTTTATGCCTTCTTCTGTAACTTCACTAGGATTATCCGGATTTTGATAGTAAACCGCCCCTTTATTCTTTTCCACATCCAAAACCCCAATCGCCACAACTTCACCAGTTAAAGGAGAAAAGCCCAAGCCGTCTTTCATCTCTTCAAGGGCAATCTTATACTCTTCCTCGCTTTCAGATTCTTTTTTTATCCAACGCGTTAAAGAGTCTTGAGTCGTCTCATCAAGTTTGTCAAAATCTTCACCGATTGTTTCAATGTCAAAAATTAGTTTCATATCGTACGATTTTAAATACTTATACCTTAAAAATCAGCTGACTGCAATTTTAGTTTCTACCCCTTATAGCAAAATTAATTTTTTGCTGAACATAGATTCTATTTGAACACAACCGTTTCCCTTTACAACTTCTCCGACCATATCAGCATCTTTTGTTTTAGAAACGATTTTGCCGGCTTGGGATTTCGGAACTGAAATGACAAAACCGATGCCGCAGTTAAAGGTCTGATACATTTCCCGCTCACCGACACCCCGCTTGAAAATTTCGTAGAAAATCGGCTGCGGTTTAAGTTTATGCTGATGGTTTATCAGAGCATCCCCGCCTTTCAAAAGTTTTTTTAGCTTCGTAAAAGCTCCGCCCGTAATATGCATCAAGCCATGGATATCATAAACTTTGTCTAAAGCCAAAATCGTATCCAGATAAATTTTAGTCGGCTTAACAAAATCGGGTCTGAATTTTTTGCCAAAAACTTTTCTGACAAGAGTAAAGCCGTTTGAGTGCAAGCCGTTGCTTTTGAAACCGATAAGCACGTCCCCAACCTGAAACCTGTTTGGTTTATCCTTTTTAACAAAACCTGAAACAGTCATGCTGATATCCATACCCAAGGCGTCGTTGTGAAAAGAATTTTCTCCTCCGGTTATGGCAATTTTTCTTTTTTGGCACTCCAAGACGAGCGCTTTAATTATTTTCAAAATCCTTATGTCCTCAACCGGCAGGATAATGTGGTTTTGCAGTTTGTACGGCACGGCTCTGGCCAAAGCCAAATCGTTAAGATTCATAGCCAAAGCGTCCAATACGGCATTCCGCCAAGTGCTTTTCTGCCAATGGTAAATTCCTTTTGTACCAATGCCATCTGTGTGGTCAACTTCAGACAAGGAAAATTTTTTATTTATTATCGGATACGGCCCGTCGCTGACAAACACATAAGGCGTTCGCCAAGTTTTTTGGATAATTTCGTATATTTTGTTGCCATATGGTTTTATAGGATTATACATAAGAAAATAAAAGATAGGTTTTTTACCTTTTCCACAAGCCAAGAACTGGACTGCACCTTGCCGCCACGGCCAACGCCAAAAACTTCCCGGCAATGAATTTCAACGCAAACCAACGATTCGGTTGGAGCGTGCATGCCGATTTTCCTGTCGCCGCCGTTAGCAAAAACATCCGGCTTGAGTTTTTTAAGTTCAGAACAGACACTCATATCTTTCGGGTTGGGTTTGTGGCTAGTGAAAATAACCTTGTCTACTGCCCGAATGGATTCTATCACCTCTTTGCGTTCATGCTGATTCATAAAAACATAACCCTTTTTCTTTTTAAGCCAGTTGTCGTTATTTAAAATTACAATTAACTTGTTACCAAGCTTTTTTGCCTCACTAAACAACCTGACATGGCCAATGTGAATTGGGTCAAAACCTCCTGATACGGCAACAGTGATTTTTTTCTTTATTTTATTTTTGTTTATGATTCTGCTTTTTATTTTGTTTATCAAAAATTTCTTTTAATCCTTCGCTAGACAAATTTTTTCCTTTCTCATCTGCCCTTTTCATTGCTTGGCAGATACCGCAGTCGTTAAAATAAAAGTCGCTATCTTTAGATTGAACTTGCTTTGATTTTTTGCTTTTTGTTTTCACAAAATATAACTGTACGACATTAACTGTACGACATCGCAAGTCGTACGCAAGTTGTACAATTTATTATTCTAGCAACATATCGCTCATATTATCTAAATTCGTCCCTTTAATCCATTCGAGTGTCTCTTTTTTATAGTTATGGGGTCCTCCGAAAAACTTTGAAAGAAAACTTCTTGATGTTACTGATGGAAAATTTTTAATACCAATATAATCCAAGAAACTGCTCCAACGATAATTTTCTAAAAAATCAATTGTACTCTTTGTATTTTTGATTGTCCTATTTCTCCATTCTGGACTCATAAAATCAAGGGGATTCAAATGAATATAGTAAGGTATATGAATAAAATGAGATTCTTCCACAACTGGCACAGATTTATATCTTCCTTCAAATAACGCTCCTGTCCTTTTATATTTTTGATTAAAATATTTGGCATAGCCCATATTCAGTTTCTTCATAAATCTGGAAACCCCATTTTCCACTCTTGGACTAAGAAGTAGATGATAGTGATTGCCCATCAAACAAAAACAGTGAATATCGACCAATAACTTTCTTTTCTTTTTTCCAACTGTACGACTTGCGATGTCGTTCATTTGACTAAAAAAACGTGATGTTGTATTAACCCGATCCTGATCGTTAAATTCATAAAGGTCATGGATAAATCTAAATTTGTCTTGGTCGTCAAGAAAAATAGTTCGTTTATCTACTCCTCTGTTAAGCGTGTGAAAAAGTTCTATTTCCATATAGATTTGATGTACGACTTGCGATGTCGTATGGTTGTATGTGGGCAAAACTTGACACTGTAACCAACGTATGCTAAAATAGGAATAGTTCAAAAAGGGGGTGAACGGTGACAATAATCATATTATGGGCGGCATTCTGTGTTTCTGACTTGGTGTTGTACTGTTTCAGCAAACACAAGCCTTCTGAAAAGGGATGGTACCTCCCAGGAAGTGGTTTTTACTTCTATTTCCGGAGTCGGAGGTCGTAATAGATTCCCTTCTTTGTATGCCCGAACTCAATCGAGTTCGGGCTTTTTCTTTCCCTACGCTCCGTGACCCTCCTTCGCTCTGCACTTCGTTTGAGCTTCGGAAGAGCACAGCACCTCTGTTACTTCTTAAAACTTTATATACCAAGGCGACGCCTTGATATATAAAGTTTTTAATAAATTCCTTGCCGAGACCCAATACGAATTACTATTATCAAAAGCTCGTGTTTTAGAATACGATAGAGTATACGATACTCCCCAACTCTCCAGGAACGAACTCCTTTAAGCTTGCCCTCAAGTGCCTTACCGCCAAAAGGGTCTCTTTTTATACCAGCCAGAGATGCAATAATACGCTGACGATCGCGCCCAGATATCCGATTAAGACTTCTTAGCGCGCTTGGTTCGACGCGTAGTTGATACGCCATGCTTAGTATTTAATTTATTGTTTAGTATATATCCTTCTTTAGCTAAAATGTCATCCAATGTTGGGTAGTTCAAATAAGCTCCGGATCTTACATCTTTATCGACTTTCGCGATAGTTTTGTCCAAATCAGGGAAATCACGCATAACTTCAAGCGTTTCAATTATTGACTCATATTCATCCGCAGACATAATGACAGTCTTTGGCCGTCCTTTATCGGTAAACGTGAAATAGACCCCCGGGGTTTGTACTCTTTGAGCGATGGTGAACAATTTGCTCCTCGCTTGGGATATTGATATCGTATTTTTATTCATATGTACATTATAACGTACACTTCTTAAAACGCAAGTGAATAAGTTAAAACGGAAAAGCAAGAGCTATATATATCAAGGCGTCTCCTTGATATGTATTCCTTTATCTATTTGACACAAACATACCCGTCATCTACAATGCTTTCAAGTTCTTTCACTTAGGAGTTTGGGTTTATGAAAATCCTTTTTTGCGATTGGAACGGAACACTGTTAGATGATATGCCCGTTTGGAACAACGCAAGACGGAAAACATTTTTGACATTCGGTGTAGAACCACCCACTATAGCAGATTACTTTCAAGAGCTTGAAAACGGTGATTACATGGAAGTCTACCGGAAGCGTGGCATAACCGCATCAAGAGAAGAACTAAACGCAATATACGGACCTGAGTATGAAAGAGGGGTGTCTGGCGCGGCGCTCTTTCCCAGCGTTAAAGCAACACTTCAACGGTTGTATCAGCAAGATGTTCGTTTAGCTCTCGTCACTGCCCAACACGAAAACTTAGTTGTTCCTCTACTAAATAAATTTGACCTTTGCCATTTATTCAGTGACTGCGCATTCCATGTTTTAGACAAGAAAACTGTTGTCGCGAAAATTGTTCAACAAAACGGCGTCAGACCCAATGAGTGCTCGTTTGTTGGCGATGCGCCTTCTGATATCCGACACGCCAAAAAAGCCGGGGTTATTGCAATCGCTTTTCTTAATAAATATATTCCCGAAAAATTACTGGCCGACGCAGACTACTACATTCGCGCATTTGAAGAAGTTGCAAACCTACTTTGACCGCTGGATTATACCTGCGGTTTTTAATTTTTATCTCCCATGACACTTCTTATACTTCTTCTATCACAGAAACTGTCACAGGGATTTTTTTAGCCACAAACTTTTCTTCTGAAAAGAGTTCTCTTACTCCCCAGATGACCCGTCGGGAGGTTGCCGTCGGATCATCTGGGAGTAAAAGTCGGGTTGTCAAAGTGCTTTCTTTTTATCGCACCCACAACCCTATGCTTGGTTGTCAAAGTTATCAAGCGGATGGGAGTGGATAACTTCTGCCTCACTTACATTATATATTATCGGTATCTTCTATCAAGCTGTTAAGTGGCGACCTTTGCGTTTTTTTCGTTCGTTTCTTTCTCGGCTAGGTATTGCTCTATCGCTTCTCGCGCCATCGCAGCCATGGTCGTTTTCATTCCGTTCTCTTTCATAGATTCTCGTAGCCGGTACAATCTCTGAATTTGATTTTCGTCTATCTTTGGTGAATACATGGTTTCAACAACACCCTATGCGACCGGCACACAATATCAAGTTGATTTACCCACAGGCGGCAATTCTCTGGCAACGCGACTTTTTTCCTGGGCCGGCTCTTCCATAAAATAGCGATATCTCTTTTCGAGTTCGTGATCGGACATCATCGTGTAGATGGTAGTGCTCTGGACCGAGGAATGTCCGAGTATATTCATTACATCGGCGCTTGATCCGCCGCTCTTTATAATATGGTGGCCTACGCGGTGCCGGAAGCTGTGAGCGTTCACATATGGAATCTTCGCTCTGGCAGAGTATTTTCTCAGCATCTCGCCCACTCCCCGAATAGTGTATCGCTGGCCGGATTGGGCATTGGCGATTGATATAAAGATGGCATCGTGGTCTTTGAATTTATTTTTCTTTTCGAGCGCCTCTCGTTTCTTTAGCCATTGAAGGAGGTTGCCGTGTGTATCCGCTGTCCAGAAAATCTCCCGGAATGGCCGGCGGCTTTTTGCTTTCTCCGTCCTGATGAGGGCCCGTCTCCTTTCCATATCCAGATCCGCCATATTCAATGATAAAATCTCGCCGTTTCTTGCGCCGGTATCCCAGAACAAATTGATGAGTGCCAAATTTCTGATGTGCCGGGGATCGTTCGTCTTTGCGGGTATCGCGCCAATAAGTTTTTTGTATTCCTCTATCGTGGCAACCCTCGGGAGCTTGCGTTCGGCTTGCATTATAGGGATGAGTTCCTCGTTGATCACCGCATATCCCTGCAGTCGGTAAAATTCAAAGAATTTGCGCAAGGCCATGCATTTTCCTACGAAGCTGTTTTGATCCCAGCCCATATCTTTCATTCCATTCAGATAATCCATCACATGATTAATGCTGATATCCTCGATTTCTGGGTTTCGGAGAAAAAGACAAAACTGCCGAAGTGTTTGGTCGTAACCTCTCACGGTTTGGCTTTTTACCTTGAATTTTCTCCAGCCGGAGAATTGATCTATGGCTTCTTTGAATTGCATGGCTTTTGTGGGTAATGGTTCTTA
>JACPNK010000005.1 GCA_016185525.1 Candidatus Yanofskyibacteriota bacterium | reverse complement strand
TAAGAGTGCCTGAACCATTGGTGGTTAATCTTTGGTTGGCTGAGCCATCAGCCGAGGGCCAGGTATATCTAACGCCATTGAGTGAAGTGACGCCTGATATGGAAGCGACTCCGCCAAAGGAGACGGTGCCTCTTACTTCCAGATCGCCAGAGATTAAGAGGTCATTGGTAGTTGAGATGTAATTGGAATGGCCGGTGGTACTTGTGCCGAATCTTGAGTAGGCGGTAGACGCAAACCCTCCGACCTGCAGAGTATTGCCGGTCAGAAGGTAAGAGGCAGAGGCGGTGCCTTGGACTTCAAAGACGGTGGAGGGGGCGGTAGTGTTAATGCCGACGTTGCCGGCAATATAAGCGCCATAGTTATTCGTTGCAGAAGTTGGTGTATTTACATACAACCCGTATGCATTTGTAACCGTCCCAGTACCGGTTTTTGATAAGCTACCGATATATAGACCATATTGATTTGAGAGGGTAATTCCACTGGAAACATTGGCCACGGAGTGGAGATACTCTGTGGCTAAATTGGAGGAGTTGCCAGTAATTCCTATAACTGGTTCAGTAATGACCCCGTAAGCGTTGCCAGTACTGATGCTGATGTCATCGACACCCGAAGCGGCATTTCCGACCGATATAATAGAGTTGGCTATAGGCGTTACATTAGCCCCGAATGCCGAATTTCCAGCAACATGCAAAAGGCGTTGAGGACTCGTCGTCCCAATCCCGACATTCCCGCTGTAACCTCCCGGTGATACCCAGAGGGTATTGGATAGAGAAGCCGTGCCGGCAAAAGACAAACTGCCACGGCCTTCCAGATCGCCAGCAATCAACAGGTCATTGCTGGCGGAAATATAGTTACTGTGAGTGGTAGCGGTGGTGCCAAATCTGTTGTAGGCGGCAGAAGCAAATCCTCCCACCTGCAAAGTATTGCCAGTCAGGAGGTAAGAGGCGGAAGCGGTGCCCTGGACTTCAGTCGGACCGTCAAAGAAAGATTTGAGATCAACTTCTAAGTTGCCGGAGATGAGCAGGTCGTTGAATCTTGAAATTTCATTTGAGTAAGTTGTGGTGCCAGTGCCTAGTCTGGAGTAAGAGACTGTTGCCGTAGAACCTCCTAAAGCAAAGTTAAAGCCGGAAGAGGCGGTGAGTAAGCCGGTGCCTTGGTCTAGGGTTAAGAGAGTGTTGGCGTCTGAATCCTGGAATCTGAAGACATCCACTGTCTGGGAGGCAGAGGCGCGGACTAAAAGCGGAAAAGTGGTTAAGGAATAGGGACGAATAATACCAGACAGTTTAATTACATCGGTCTGCGCATCACCCAGTCTGGAGTTACCTTCAACCAAGAGATCGCCGGTAATACTGGTAGTGGATTGAGTAGTAGTGCCGGAAAGAGTTAAGTTGCCGGCAACAAAGACATCGCCCTCCGTATCAACGACAAATTTAGGATTGGAGCCGTTGACATAGGAAATGATATTGCCATCAGCTACAGGGGAAGAGGGGTTAACCAGGAAAGTAGAGTCATTAGTATTGGTAAAATTGGGCCAGGTTCCGGTGTGAGCTTGAGTTGGATTTCTGGTAGCTTTAAGCTGGCCGGTGAAAGAGCCGGAACCGATAACAGTCAATTGATTTGGGACAGAAGTTGTGCCAATGCCGATATTACCAAAGACAAAAAGACTGCCTGATATGGAAGCGGTGCCACCGATAGACAAGGAAGATCTGACTTCTAAATCGCCCGAGACCAAAAGGTCGTTGTTGGCAGAAATATAGTTGCTGTGGGTAGTAGCAGTCGTGCCGAATCTTGAATAAGCCGCTGAACTGTATCCCCCAACTTGCAAGGTATTGCCGGTAAGAAGGTAAGAGGCGGAGGCGGTGCCTTGGACTTCCAAGATGGTAGTCGGGTTGTTGGTGTTTAAGCCGATAAAATTGTTTGAACCGGAGACATAAAATTTGTTTGAGCCAACTTCAAAAGCGGAAGAGACAGAAGCGTTACTTAAGAAAAGAGCCGCAGAGTTAGTCAGGTTACCGGAGAAAGTTACGTTGCCGTCAGAGATAGTCAAGTCGTTGGGAATAGAGAGAGAGCTGGCTTTGAAAGTAATGGTGTCAGCAGCAGCATCACCCAAAATAGTGTTGCCCTCAACGGACAAATTCCCCTGAACAGTCAAGAGACGAGAGATGGTAGCAACTTGAGATTCAAGGTTAGCCGGATTAAGGACAGTTATACCGGCGCCAGTAGAAGTGGGGGGAGGAATGAGAATGGTGGGGACGTTGGAGAGTCTGGAATTGACCGTTAATCTTAAATCGTCAAATCTTTGTTCGAGAGAGTTCAAAGAAGCCAAAGAGTCTATTCTTAAACCTTGACTGACGACTTGGCTGGCCAGTTTTTCCAGATCTGAATTACTGACAGTAATTTTTTCTGTGGTTTTAGTCCTCGTTTCAATGACACGTTCTTTGACCGGCTGGGTAACAATATTCTTATCTCGGGTTAAAGGCAGAGGGACAGTTCTATTCTCAAGCTCGGAAACTTTTTTAGTCAACTCCCGCAAGGCCTGATTTGAGTCAGAAAAAAGATTACCGGCGATTTGTTTTAAGACACTGGGAATGTTTTTGATGTAGCTGGGAAGGGAAAAAGAGATAAGAGCGGAAGGATTAGAAAAACTTGGTTTAGTTATGCTGACGGTGGATATGAGAAAAAAAACAAGACCGCCGAGGACAACAAAGCTTAATAAAGTTTTAGCCCGGCCGGATAAAAAAGGTTTTGAGCCAGAACTGGCTTGGCCTGTCAGACCTTGACCATGAGTTGAATCAATAATCGGCTGAACAAAACGCAAACTTTCTTGAGCTCTTTTTTCCACATATTCAGCCACTGCTTCTGCTGTAGTGCACCAATTACGGCCAATCTTCTTGGAAAAAATTTGTTTCTTACGAGCCAATAAACTCAAATATTCCTGTGAATAAGAACACAGTCTGGAGGCCTCCAACATGGAGATATATTTGAGTTTTTTTATTTTCTTTTTAGGCACGTAATTTTTACTGATAGAATATGTTATCCGATACAATATCCGATAACATATCTGATATTGTTTTATTTAGTTTTTTTACTTTTTGGTTATAAACTTTTCGGCTGATTTTTTACTTAAATTTTTGGCTCTTTTTAATAGTTAAAGTATAACATTGGAAACATTGAAAATGTTGATAAGTTTAGCAGTCAAATAAAGTAAAAACTGACGTTTAAAAAGGCGCTAAAAATAAAGCCCAAATACTCGCCAAAAATGTTGTCAGTTGTCCACAGTTTTACTGTTGTTTGCCAATCACGCAGGACGTATAATACTTAGTATCAGAGGTTACAAAAGGTTCATACCAAAAAGTTTAATAAAATATTATAATCTTCGCTCTAAACAAACTGGATATTTTAATCTTGTTGGCAGTTAAAAATTAATAATTAGTAGTTGTGTAAACTATGCCCAAACAATACCTAACAGTTAATGAAGTAGCTAAAATTATTGGAGTCAGCCCCTTGACAGTTCGCAACTGGGACCAAAAAGGCAGGCTTGTCGCCTACCGCAACCCTTTAAACAATTACCGTCTCTACAAAGTTTCTGATGTGGAAAATTTGTTAAAAGAAATTGAAGGAAGCCAAGGTAAAACTTTTTCTCCGCCCCCCAAACTAGAACCGGAGAAACCAAAGTTCAGAAAACTAGAAATAGAAATAGAATAGAAAAAACCCGATTACAATCGGGTTTTTATTTTATTGGATCTACTTTCATCTTCTGCAAAATCTCATTTACAATTTTTATATTACTGATAGGAGAAGTTGGTTGAGGCTGACCATAAAAAACACTTTCGGTCACAATAATCCTTTTGTCTTTTGAGAGTACTCTTAATACTCCCACTCCTTGATCAACCATCTTCATTTTGTTTCTTTCAAAATTAGAGCCGTGTTTAAGTGTGCCTAGTTCTTGGCAAACGCACTGACCTAAGTCCATATCCCACTCTTCAATATTTTCGCTCACGTGGAAATTTCCGCCGATAGCAACTTGGCACCCTTGCCTTTTGGCAAACTCCAGCATTTCCTGCGGACGCAGAGAAGTGGTTTTGGCCCGAGCCATATGCGGATGCTGAACGGAAACTTTCAAGCCCGATGGCAGTTCAAAAAGATCACTACGGATAATTTTACTTTCAACTATTCCCCGTAGGTCCGAACAAGACAACTTTTTTTTAGCAAGTGTTTCTGTAATTTTGTCGGCTAAATAATTTACTATAGTGAGTTCAAAAACTCGCAAAGGAGTATGTCCGTCATCTATCTGCCAAAGGTCATGGTTGCCTAGTTTGTTTTTCAAATCAATCAAACTCTGTTTAACGATGGAATGAACTATGTCTGGAGTTACTTCTCCCGTTTCTCCCGCTAAAGCCTTGGCAAAACGAATGTTGAACACTTCTTCCATGACAGCACCCACCAGATTAGCAGCAGCTTCTTCTTGGATTGTATAATTATTCATTCCGGCAATAATCTCACCTTTTCGGTCCAAAAAATGCTTCATACCCTCTATGAGATCGCCGACATTAACAAGAATATCTACGTTATGTTTTAGAATAATTTTGGGTAGTTCGTTTCTAAAAAAATCGTAGTCAGTTTCTATGGAACCGGTGTGAAGACAAGAAAAAGACACGATACGATCTTCTTTGAATGGTCCGTTCGGCAAAGCATATTTTAGACGGTGTTGGATGAAGTCAAGATCAAAGTAATACTTCTTGCCACTTTCTTTGTAAACAATACCAGGCCAGTTTTCCCCCATACGCCTGAAGGTTTTTAACTTCATTAATTCCGCCATTCCAGCCTTAATCTTATCCAAAGGAATATCTTTAAGAGCATTTCTCAATATTCCCGGAGTAGCCCACCCCCTGGTCTTCATGATGTCAATCATTTTTTTCTGAAGACTGCTGGTTTCTGTCGGTGGAACAATAAAGTCTAACTCCCGACTAACCACGTCCTTTAAGCTGTAATTGCGCCAAAGCGAATCGCTATTATCGGCAGGGTACTCAAGCACACAAACGCCAATCTGGTTTTCGTTGACCCGCGTTTCTTCTAAGCGTGAAAGTGCCGGAACGGAAACGTAAGCATATTTTAACTCACCTTTGGTTTTGTTGATGCTTGAACCAAAACAACCGACAACAAAACGGTCAGGTGAACTTTGCGAAGTTTGTTTTATTTTGTCCTTAATAACTCTTTCTACGGGAGTGCTGAAGTAGTCGCCTCGCATCCAGGTTGCTTTGGATGGAGCTAGCGCCCAGATAAGCTTATCCACGTAAAGAACCGGAAAACGATCACCGCCGACATTCCAGACTTTTATATCTGGGCGCAGTTCGGCCAACAATTGGGCCACATCTTCTCCGATTTCTCCGTCAAAAGCCGGACTGGTTGTGATAAACAAATCCAGACTTTTTTTCTTGGTCGCATCTTCGGGATCCGTGACAGTCGTTACCGGAATAAGTTCGGCGAGTTCTTTGGCAACCCCGGACAAGAATTCCGCCCGCAGTTCTCCTTTTTTTATTCTCAACTTTTCCGAAGCAGAAAGGCCGTTGCCGTTTTTCTTTTTTCCTAATTTAGTTCTTCCATTGTTTTTTTTAGACCCGCCAGACTTTCTAATACTTAACCGCTCTTTAATCCAAGCATTCATTTTTTCAGTTAACGCCTTTTTTGCCACCAACCCGCCCGGCATTACAATAAAGTTAACTTGCTCCTTAACAAAAATCTCAAACCCTGCCCTGACAAGTCCACTGCGGAAACCTGACGAGCCATAGTCAACGCGAGAAGCAAAACCAATTTTTGCTCCCTTTTGGCTTCCCATTTTTTTCTCCTTTAATTTTCAAAGATCAAATTTGGGATGATACTATCATAAATCAAAAAGATGGCAACTGGCCATCTTTTTGATTTGTAGGGTGTGACGCCCTGAACCACGTAGGATTCAGGGCAACCATGCACCCCACGCGGTGCATGGCGGGAGTTGAGGGAATTGTCCAGCCCTTTCCTGCGGGGATGTCCCGACTTGAACGGGAATACCTTCTTTTGGAGAGAAGAGTCCTGCCATTGAACGACATCCCCAAAAGAAACCAAAATTATTTTTTGGTTTCTTTATGTTCGGTGTGCGCGCGGCACCACTTACAAAACTTCTTTAAAGTGATGGTCCGCTCCACTTTCTTTTTATTCTTGAAAGTGTGGTAATTGAAACGCTTACACTTTCCGCACTTCATTTTTATTAAATTATCTTGACTCATAGAGCCAGCGGTCGGAATCGGACCGACGGTCTTCCCCTTACCAAGGGGGTGCTTTACCACTAAGCTACGCTGGCTTTGTTTTTTGTGGGCAGTGAGGGATTTGCACCCCCGAAGGCCTAAGGCCGCCACGTTTACAGCGTGGTGTGTTTGACTACTCCACCAACTGCCCCAACAATCTGTCCATTTAACTAAGCTTTCTAGCCATAATCAAATTTAACTTTCCTTAAATAATTATAATAATTTACTGATTCGAATTCTTTTACTTACGGCTCGATTTTTCCTCCCTCTCCCTTTATTTAATCCGCAAAAAGTTGGAGTTAAAGAGTCACAGTTTGGACACAATAGTCTCAAATTTTTCTCCTTATTATTTTGCCAGTTTCCATCAATGTGGTCGGCCACTAACGGAACTACATTAGTTTTGGGATTAATTTTTGACCAGCCACACAAACAGCATCTATTTCTATATTTCTCTCTTAAATATCTTTTAACGTGTCTAGATACTATACCCAGGCTACCCTTTAAACCACTCTCCTCCCCCTTCTTCCATCTTTTTACATAGGAGTTAAATTTGTGAACAACATGACACGCGTTAGAACAATATTTGTAACTTGGCCTTAATACTTTTTTTTCGCAACTTAGACAATATCTAACAATGCGTCGATTCCTATTATTTACCATGGCAGAACAGGAATGAGAACAAAAAACCTTTGAATCGCTTGGCTTAACAGTAAAAACCTCGCCACAATCATTTCGCCTACATACTCTTTCTTCTTTTTTCCTAAAAAAATCAAAGTCTCCTCTTTTCCAAGCAGCCTTTACCAACAAGCTTTGTCTTTTTTTATACTCTCTCGAACTATAAAAATTATAAGCCATTGAGCCGGAGGTGGGACTCGAACCCAACAAGCCTGCCGATTACAAATCGGCTGCTCTACCATTGAGCTACTCCGGCGTTAAGTAAACTATAACATTTTTTCAGTAAAGTAACTCTAGAATAACTTTTCAAGAGCCGCCTCCCAGAATCGAACTGGGGACATCCATCTTACGGGGATGGCGTTCTGCCACTGAACTAAGGCGGCTTAAGACAATAGCCTCCTTACTGTCTCCAGTTTTTCCCTCGTCTGCTGGTCTTCCGGATCAAGTTCTAAAGCCGTCTCCAGCGACTCTTTGGCATCGGAAAAATTTTTAACAGAAAGATAGACTTCGGCCAGTTTTTTATAAAGTTCAGGGTTTTTAGGATTTTTGGCAATTTCAATGATTAAAGCCTGTTCTTCTTTTTTAGCGCGCTCTGTAAAACTTTCTTTTCTCTGAATTGTTTTTACTTCGGCTGCTTCTTTAAATTCCTGCGCCAAGGTATGCCCGTTTTTTAGATTTTCCGACTTAATCTTGGCCAGCAATTTGTTGGTAAAACTATCCAGCTTCAACGAAAGCACCCTTAGTCTGCGCAAAAACTTTTCCAACTCTTTCATTAGATGATTTCTGTAGGCTGTGAGATCTGATTTTTTGAGATAGTTGGCAACCTCCGGAAAAAAATCTGAAAGCAGAACAAGTGGCACGGACTCTGAAAATGATATTGGCGCCGGATTGGTAATTTTCTTTAAGTATGGGATCTTACGCCAAACGATAAGCATAACACCAAACAAAGAAACAAAAATTATGAAGAGGGGTATGATGAGGTACATGATTATATTTCAAATCTGACTATTTTTCTGATTTTTATATTTTCTCCCAGTCTGGCAATATACTGATTGACCAGATCGGCGATAGTCATTGAGGGGTCCTTGATAAATGTCTGCGAAAGCAGATCTTCAGAGTCCTTGGGTTCCATTGAAGCAACCTGCATTGCCAATTCGTGAGCTAATTTCCTAAATTCTTCATTTTTAGCGACAAAGTCCGTTTCCGAGCCAAGTTCAACCATAGCACCTATTTTTCTGTTGCCATGCACATAGCACTCTACAATCCCCTCTTTGATTTCTCTAGAGGACTTCTTGTTGGCAATCTGAACCCCCCGGTCTTTCAAAATTTGCAAAGCCCGAAACTCGTCTCCGGCCGCTTCAACCAAAGCCTTAGATATCTCGCCGACAGATAAACTGGTAGCCTCTCTGATTTTTTTTACTTTTTCTATGACAGACACAGTAGTTTAAATTACAAAAGAGAATCTTTGATAGCTTTAATAATCAATTCCAGGGATTTGCGTGCGTTGTCATTGGCTGGAATCGGGAAATCAATTCGGCTAGGATCGCTTTCGGTATTAATCAAACCGACAATTTTGACTTTCATTTTTTTGGCTTCTCTAATTGGGAGTTCGTTCTCTTTAACCGAAGAAACAAACAAAATGTCTGGAACACGGTTCAACTTCCTCAAACCATCAAATTTTTCTTTCAACTTTGCCATTTCTTTTTCTTTCATCAGTCTTTCTTTTTTTGTGTACTTTTCAAATGCCCCCGAAGCAAAATCAGTCTCCAAAGATTCAAGATAGTGGAGACGCGAAATTACAGTCTTAAAATTTGTCAAAGTGCCGCCAAGCCAACGATTGATCGCATAGGGCATACCGAGGCTTTCCGCCAGGTCTTTGACCAAATCAGATGACTGTTTGGAAATACCAACAAATAAAACTAGTTTTTTATCTTCCAAAGATTTTCTCAAAAAATCCACCACTGAAGTCATCCCCTGTTTTGTTTTTATCAAATCTATAATATGAATGCCGTCCCTCATCAGATAGACATTGGACTTCATCTTGGGATTAAAAATAGATTTTTTGCGCCCCAAGTGCATACCGGCCTTAATCATATCTTCATAAGTTGGCAACTGTGTTTCGTTTTTTAGCATGAAATGCAGTATATCAAAATTGACCTTTTGAATCAAGAGTGATAGGATAGACAGCAATGAAATCAGCTATTCATCCAACCTATTACGACAACGCCAAAGTCCGCTGCGCCTGCGGAAAAACTTGGACCACCGGCTCAACCCAGCCCGATCTTGAAATTGAAATCTGCTCAAACTGCCACCCTTTTTACTCCGGCAAAGAAAAAGTCTTAGACACAAGAGGACGGGTGGACAAGTTTAAAAAGAGGCTGGAAAAATCCCAAAGAAAAACTCTAAAAAAATAGATGTCAAAAGAAAGGCTTTTAAAAGAGCTTCAAGAAATTGAGGTTCAGATGTCCAATCCGGAAATTTTCGTTGACTATAAAAAAGTTGCCGAACTCGGAAAGAAGCATGCCGAAATTAAAAGAACTTTGGAACAAGAAAACGATGGCAGCGGCATTAACGAGGTAATTGTAGAGATTCGGGCCGGCGCCGGCGGTGACGAAGCAAGTCTTTTTGCCGCAGATTTATTTTCCATGTATAAAAAGTTTTCGGCTCTTAACAACTTTGTGGTGCGGATCATCGACTACAACCAAAACCCGCTCGGCGGCTACAAACAGGCTGTTTTTGAGATTTCAGGAAAAAACATTTACAACCTGCTGCAATATGAAAGCGGCGTCCATAGAGTACAGAGAGTTCCCGAAACAGAAAAAAGTGGCAGAGTTCACACATCTACCGCCACCGTAGCCGTACTGCCCAAAGTAAAAGAAAGTGAGGTTCAGATTAAACCAGAGGATCTGGAAATAACTTTCACCAGAGCCGGCGGACCGGGAGGTCAGAATGTAAACAAAGTTGAAACTGCCGTAAGGATTTTACATAAACCCAGCGGTTTGGTAGTATTTTCTCGTGAAGAAAGGTCTCAAGGCAGGAACAGAGAAAAAGCTATGGAAATTTTGAGAGCCAAGTTGGCAGCCGCTCACAAAGAAGAACAAGAAAAAAAGATTGGCGGAGAAAGAAGATCACAAATAGGTTCAGCGAACCGCTCCGAAAAGATAAGAACTTACAATTTCCCACAAGACAGAATCACCGACCACCGAATTAAAAAAAGTTGGAGTAATATTGGCGATATCTTGAACGGAAACTTGGACCAAGTTGTCCAAGCCCTGACAGACGCCTCTAAAAATCAATGACAGAAGAACAAGTCTCGTTGCCTACCGGTCCTGTTTTTGAAGCAGGTCCGGGCTGGGGCAAAAAAGTCAGCAGTTGGTTTAAAAGAAATTTCGGGAAAAGAATTTTACCTTTTGTTGCCGCGGTGGTGTTGCTTATCGGAATTGCTTCAGCTTTCAGCCGACCCTCAAAAACAGTAAATACTGAAAACAAGCCGTTAACCGCTAACTTTTTGGAAGTCTCTGTAGAAAAAGGCGACGGTATCATCGCCCTCTCACGCAAAGCTTTAAATAAATACCTTGAAGAGTTTCCGGAAATTAAACTCAAACCGGAACAAAAACTTTACATAGACAATTTTTTCAAAAGCAAAATGGACGGAAAATTTTTTGTCCTCGGAGAAAAAGCGCAATTTACAAAGGCAGACATAGAACAGGCGGTTAGAGAGTCTTTGGCTCTTTCAGAAAGCAAATTGGAAAAATTCAGACAGTACTTGAAATAAAAATAAACCCCACTAAGTGGGGTTTATTTTTATGAGTTCTTTTTTTCTCCAACCTCTCCTTCATCTGCAACAACTGCTTCGCCTTCTTCAGCTTCTTTTTCTTTCTTGATTACCTCAACTTCAGCCACACCAGCTTCCGGTACGGCCAACTGCTTGTCCAGTTCTTCCTGTGAAATTGGCTCCTGAATAAGCGCAATAATTTCTTCCGGCTTTTCTTTAACCTCAACGCCTTTTGGCAGTTTAAGGTCTTTGATTAAAATCTGATCGGTAAAATTTTTCAGCGCAGAAATATCAACTTGAATTTCGTGCGGCAAGTTTTGAGGCAGAGCCTCAACTTTAACTTCATTTACATTCTTAACCAAAATGCCGGCAAAATCTTTAACTGCCGGAGCTTCGCCGATAAAAATCAATTGCACATCAGCAGTAATTTTTTCAGCCAAATTAACTTTATAAAAATCAGCATGAATAAATCTATCGGAAATTGGGTTTCTGGCAACGTCGTGAATAATCACCGGCAAATCTTTACTGTCCAAATTTACATAAACCAGAGAGGACTCTCCGGCCTCCAGATAAGCTCTTTCAAAATCTTTAAGATTCACCTGAACAGGAGTTGATTTAAAATCGTGGCCGTAAATTACCGCAGGCAAAAAGCCACGGCCCATAATACCGGCCATAGACTTGCCGACCACGCTTCTTTTTTCTGCTTTTATCTCAACTTTTCGCATGAAGTATGATTTTACCTGAAGGCTAAATTTTGTCAACCGACCCAAAGAGCTTCAGCTTCTTCTTCACCAACTCTTTCATTGCATCTTGCGATGACGCCAGAAATTTGTAGGGTGTGGTTTGGTTTGGTTCTTTTTCAAGTTCAGCGTGAAGAGTGTCGTGGTAAGCAACCCTCAGTTCGGTGTTGATATGGACATTAGAAATGCCGGCGGCAATAGCAGCACGCACGTCTTCATCCGGCAAACCCGAAGCGCCATGCAATACCAAAATTGTTTCCGGCACAGCCACAGTAATTTTTTTAAGATGTTCAATGTCTAATTTTTCTTCCCCCGACGCTTCGGTCGGGGCCCCGACCCCATTGGGCGTCGGGGTTGTTGTTATAACCTCTGTAACAATTCCGTGGATATTGCCAAACACTACCGCTAATCTCTCCACGCCTGTCCGCGCCACAAAATCCGCCGCTTGTTCGGGTTGGGTATAGTCGGTTGGATTAATCTCCACTTTTTCCTGAACTTCTGATGACCCGCGCAAATACCCCAACTCCCCTTCCACCATTATAGAGGTTAAACCTCTATGGGCATACTGTACGACTTGCGATGTCGTACCGATGTTTTCATCAAGGTTCAACCTTGATGCATCAATTAAAACCGTATCGTAACCGGCATCGATCGCTTTCTTGGCCGACTCAAAACTTTTATGATGGTCGGCGTTAAGCCAAACAGCATACCCCGCCTGCTGGTAAGACTTAACAAGCGCTACGGCTTGGTCATAACCGACAAACTCCGCTTCTCCTTCAGAAGTTGCGACCATCACCGGACTTTTAAGTTCCGCCGCCGCTTCAACTATGGCTTTAAGCTGCTCCGCCGTAGAAAAATTAAAATGCCCAATCGCCCAATGTTCTTGTTGCGCCTTGCTTAAGTAAGTTTTAAGATTTTTGTCATTTGTCATTTGGATTTTGCCATTAAAATTTTATAAACCCACTAACTATATTCTCTTCAACTAGTTCATTTAACTTTTCCCTTCCAAGATATTCTATAAAAATCTTATTCCAGAGAGCTTCTTGCTGGTGATATAAGTATTTTATTTCTCCTTTCTTAACCAAAGACATAACCAAGTCAATAAGGTCAAAACTCACTAAATTTTCTTTTTCGCCTTTTTCCAACCCGTCCGGAAAAAAGTCGCCGACAAAATCCAACCCGCGCCAGTAACCCGTAGCGCGCCCTTTTTCCTCAGGCACAGAGTTCAAGTTTGCCAAATCAGTTTCCGCTTTGTACCAGTGTTCGGCCTCGGGATTGATATGCGGCTCAAAAAGCCTAAAGTCATTTTTGTCGTCCTTGGCGAGATACCGTTGAACAATTCTGACGGCATTGTCGGGCGCCGGCCCTTCTGCAACGTCACCACGCAGCAGTGATTTTAATTTAGGAGGAAAATTTTCCTCCACAGAAAACTTTTTGAAAAGTTTTGAATAAAAAGGCACCTCATTGAGGTAGTGGAGTATCAAAGTAAACATTCTCAGGGTTTCCCCTTTGGTGTCTATTTCCAACGGAATAATAAAAATAACGCCAAATTCTTTAAGATGGCTGACATTGTGGTATTTCTTTTCCAAAAATTTTTCCGCCACATCCAGCCACTTAGTTTCCAAAACTTTCAGCTCAACTTCACGTTCTTCAAAATCTTCGGCTGTAAGCTCATTATATGCCCTATCAAAAAACTCATGCATCCATTTTGAGTCCTGAGCAAAGCGCAATGCCGAGACGACAGACGAGAAGCCTTCTTTCCGAACAAGCTCTTCGGCCGTTTTATAGCCGAAATGGTCCAGCAAATTTTGTGGTGGAAATTTTTCCAGCATTTCAACAGCTTTCTCTTTTTTGATAAAAAAACCGGTTTTAGGTTTGTTTAAAAACAGAGAGGTTTCGCAAAGTTTTCCGCAAACACCTGACATTTCAGAAAGAATTGGTCTGCCTAAAAAGTTATATAAATCCTTATCCATATACTCAATTCTGGCAACTAAAGCATCATAAACCTTCTCGGCCTTAAGTCCGGCTTCAGACAAACCCAATTCGCTCAAAGTACGTTTTACCAAAATATCGTTCTCTATCAATATTTTTTCCATAACCCCGCTTTTACCGGTAAGAGAGTTCATTTTTTCTTCCAAACTTAAAAGCACTTCTGGTTTAGTGCGTAAAATCCTCGCAAGTTTTTCGTGGGCAAAGACCACAGTAAGTTGACCTAAATAAATCCTAATAACCTAATAACTAAGTATTTTAGACATTTTAGAATTGGGGACTTAGTTATTATTTAGGTTAATTAGAGCAATTAGAATAATTAGAAATTTGTTTTAACTTCAACTAACGGCCATGGCCCCCAATCGCCTTCTTTTAATATCCCCGCCTTAGAGCCGACTTTTGTTACAACCGAAGAAGCATTGGCTGTTGCCAGCTGTATAGCTTTAGCAACATCACCGCTTCTGATAAACTCCGAAACAAAGCCCGAACTGAAAGCATCGCCGGCGCCCGTGCGTTCAACTATGGGCGAATCCGGCACACCGGCTTTGTAAATATTTTTGCCGTCAGAAACGGCAACGCCTTCGTGTCCTTTAGTCATAACGAAAATGCCCTTCACAACTTTGTCCATGGCTTGGAAAATTTCACTTTCATTTTCATAGTTAACGCCGGCAAGACGCGCCGCTTCCTCTTGATTCATAATTATGATGTCGCCGTTTTCCAAAAGAACTTTCAACTTTTCCAAACCATACGCCAGTTCCTTGCCTCCGGGGTTTGAGGCGATTTTGACGCTATTTTCTTTAGCCCACAAAACTGCTTTCTCCAATAATTCATAATTGCCGCCCAGACTGTTAAGAAACAGCCATTTTGTTTTAATCTTTTTGAAAAGAGTTTCTTCGGCGTTGAGGTTTTGGCCTTCGCCCTTGTAGCTTAAAATTGTTCTTTCGGCGTTTGGATGGATAAATATGACCGAATAAGCAGTATGCCCTGAAGCATTTTTCTGAAAAAATTTAGTTTCAACTTTTTCTTTTTTCAGTTCCTCCAGAATTTCTTTGCCGTTTATGTCATCAGCAACCGAACCGATGCAGGCCGTTTTCAATCCCTGTCTGGCAAAGGTTACCGCCGCATTCGTTCCGCCCCCGCCGGTGGTAAAAGTTATTTCTTTTACTTCAATTTTGGAACCCAAAGGAAAACACTGTTCAACGCCAGATGGCGAATCTTCATGTTTCCGCAACTCAAAACCCTCCGCTCTCAAAAAAACATCCCGTGTGGCAGAACCGATTGTGATTATGTCGTACATAATTATCTTTTTCTTTTAATAATGGCCACTACTCGCCAAATAAATAGTACAGCGATAGCAAGTAAAAAGTAACCCTTTTCACTCCCATTTCTAAAACTACCCGGTCTAAATAGATCTTCGGAGATGAAACCAATGCCTATAAATATAAACCATGCGGCAATGACAAAGTAAATTATTATTCCCAAAACTTTCATAAATTAATATGCAATGTTTAATTTACCAACTAAATGTCATTTCTTATTTTTTCGATTGCTTCGGTTATATTTCCACTGTTCCATATATAACTTCCCGCCACCAACATATTCGCTCCCGCCTGGATCAACTTCGGAGCAGTTTCCGGATTAACACCGCCGTCTACGGAAATTGGCTTATCAGGATAAAAATAAAAGAAGTCAGACATCTTGTCCAAAACCGATTCAACAAATTGTCCTCCGTAAAAACCAGGTTCCACAGTCATAAAATGAACAAAGTCAATCTGGTCTATAAAAGTCGCCAGTGCCGATATAGGCGTCTCCGGGTTAAGAGCAATCCCAACTCTTCTGTCCGCCTCTTTGGCTTTTTCAATAATTTCTTGAGCTTTTTGAGTCGCCTCTATATGAAAAGTGATGGAGTCAACCGGAGTCTCCAGCCAACGAATAATATGGTTTTCAGGTTTTGAAACCATAAGATGGACGTCTATCTTCAAATTGGTCTCAATGCTCTCAACTTCCTCAAAACCGCTGATGGTCATATTGGGCACAAAAATACCATCAGCAATGTCAAGGTGAACCCGTTCAGATATGTTTTCAACCGCTAAAATCTTGTTTAAAAATTCTTCTTTTGTTTTTACTAAAATTGAAGGAATAATTTCTACCATGCTATTTAATCAAATTTGGCGGGACTCTGCCTTCCAAAGCTTCAATTATATTTTCGGCGGCCAAACGCGACATCGCCTGCCTCGTTTCTTCGGTAGCCGAAGCAATGTGGGGAGTTAAAATTACATTTTCCAAGTCTTTCAACTCTGGTGTAATTTCCGGCTCGTTTTCAAAGACATCAATCGCCGCTCCTTTGATTGTGCCTTTTTTAAGAGCATTCGCAAGAGCCTGCTCGTCCACAATCGGTCCGCGAGATGTGTTAATCAAGTAGGCTGTCGGCTTCATCAGTTTAAATCTGGCTTCGTTGAACAAATGCTTTGTTGAATCTAGGAGAGGAACATGTATTGAGACAAAGTCGCACAAAGAAAGCATTTCCTCAACATTGGCGACATACTGCGCGCCAAATTCTTTTTCAAATTCTTCGTTGCGATTAGGGTCACAATACACAACTTTCATGTCAAAACCTTTTACACCGTGGTAAGCCACCCGAGAACCAATTCTGCCCAAACCGACAACACCCAAAGTTTTTCCCGAAACGTCCGTACCTAAAAGCAATTCCGGACCCCAAGCTCT
The DNA here is from genome assembly GCA_016185525.1 of Candidatus Yanofskyibacteriota bacterium. GTDB lineage: Bacteria > Patescibacteriota > Minisyncoccia > 2-02-FULL-40-12 > IGHO2-12-FULL-4 > JACPNK01. Next base: position 144,264 of record JACPNK010000005.1, on the reverse strand, counting down.
ATACATTCCCGCTTTAGAAAATTTGTCAGCTTCGGCAATGCGATGCGCAATAGCCAGCATCAGAGCAAAAGTATGTTCAGCGACGGTATTTGTCAAAACTCCGGGCGTGTTAGTTACCAAAATATTACGTTGCTTGGCGGCTTCCAAGTCAATATTGTCAAAACCAACAGCATAGTTGGCAATGATTTTTAAGTTCGGCAGACCCGCATCCATAATTTCCGTATCAATCTTTTCCGTCAAAATTGAAAGCAGGCCGTCAGCATCTTTTACACCGGCCAATATTTCTTCTTTTGTCGCCACCCTATCCCTAGCCGCCTCGTTGATCACTACTTCACAGCCCTTTTCTTGTAAGAGCTTGATTCCGCTATCGGGAATTGGACGAGTTACAAAAATTTTAGGCATACAATGATTATAAGTCTTTCAAAATTTTATTTAAACCCTCCAACGTAATTCCAAAGTCATCAAGTATCGCTTTTAATGTTCTGCGCTTTATTGTTTTGTTTCCGTGGTTAGGAATTGTGGTTTGTCTTTTATCAGATTCCCGGCGCCATATTTCATGACTACCTTTAGCTCGACGGACCAAATAAAAACCAAGGCGCTTGGCAACCTTGGCTGTTTGTCTATAATTCAAGGCCGGAAATTTTCTACTCATTTGGAAAGCAAAGGCAAAGGAATTGAAATCCTGGGTTCTACGCCAATCTCAAAGTTTCCGATATTTTCCCCGTGCTCCTTTCTTACTTCCAAATGTTTTTCAATAACATCTTTAATATTGTCTATCGCCTCACCCAGCGTTTCCCCTTCGGCATGAGCGCCTTGCAAGGTTTCGGTAAAAGCAAAATAACCGCCTTCTCCCATAGGCTCGATAGTAATGGGAAAAATTGAGTACTGAGAATTAAATGTTTTCTTCATTGCTTGAATTTTAGCAAATTATCGGATAATAGTCAAAGGTCGGATTACAAAAATTTTAGGCCTATTTTCGATTCAATAAAACTCTATTTACCAAATAAATAACTGTAATCCAAAATGATATATCAACTATAAGTCCTAGAAATGATGTGCTGCTACCGAATACTTCCAAGTCATATTTTAAGGGCAAACCTCCTGTAATATCAAAAACGCATTCTGGAATTGATACTACCCCGGGCTCTTTAGGGCAAGAATCATTCCCGGTAATCCAAAAAATAATGAAATTAGTAACTACGGCAAGCAACACGATAATTACAATCTTTTTCATTGTTCTAATTGTTCAATTTTGTCTATTCTCCGCTTATGCCGCTCCTCTCCGGAAAATTTGGTTTCCAAGAAAGTTTTGATAATTTCTTTAGCGGCAACTCCCGCCTGCCATGGCCTGGAGCCAAGGCGACTGGCGGGCAGGTCGGCATTCGGAAGATAGTCTGCTGACAGGCAAAGAATATTGAGATCTTCGTCGTTGACCGACGCTTTGACTTGCTCCGGGCTAGCCGCCGTGCCGGCGCGAATGCCTTTAATTTTGTTGGCGGCGATACAGACACCAATTCCAGACCCGCAAATCAAAATACCTCTGTCCATCAAGGTTGAACCTTGATGGACTTTTTCCGCTACCGCCCGAGCAAAGTCAGGATAATCGTCGTCTTTGTCATACACAAACGCCCCACAATCTTCATATTGATATCCCAATTCAGACAGCCATTGTTTGGCTTTTTCTTTAAGTTCGAACCCCCGATGGTCAGCGCCTAGGTAAATCATTTCATTCTATTTAAGTAATTAACAGCCGACAAAAGCGCTGTCGCGCCCATGCCGGCAGCAATGACAATTTGTTTGTATGGTGTATCAGTAACATCACCGGCAGCATAAAGTCCTTGAATACTGGTCTCACAATTAGCATTGACCCCGATCTGACCAAACTTGTCTTTTTTTACCCCATCAGGGGCCAAACCGCTGTTTGGCACCATGCCAATGTGAATAAAAATACCATCAACCTTGATCTCTAGCTCCTGAGGACTGTCCTCAGTTTTGTATTTTAACCCAGTCACAAATTCATTGCCCTCTATTTGAGCAGTTTTAGCGTTATAAATTATCTCTACATTTTTCTTTTGGTTCAAGTTTTCAATCAATATCTGGTCGCCCTTGAACTGCATATTTTTGTTAATAACATAAACTTTTGAAGCGACGTCAGTCAACATCAAGGCAGACTCCAGAGCCGAATTGCCCCCGCCGATTGTAGCCACAACTTTGCCGGCAAAAAGGGGGCCGTCACATACTGTACAGTAACTGACTCCTTTGTTGCGAAACTCTTTTTCCCCGGTCACGCCCAGTTCGCGCGGATGGACTCCGGTAGTTACAATGATTGTTTTAGCGGCATAATTCCCATTGTTTGATTTAATTAAAAAATTGCCATCTGGCTCTATTATCACTTTTTCCACCTCAACCCCCTCTTCCGGCTCAATTCCGTAATATTTTAAATGCTCCTTAAACTGCCCAGCCAAAGTGATGCCATCTGTCTTATTGACTCCCGGCCAATTGCCGATTTCACCTGAAGTTGCCACCTCACCGCCGAATTCTTTAGTTATAATCTTAAAATTTAAGCCTCTCCGCGCGGCATAAATACCGGCAGAAGTTGCCGCCGCTGAACCGCCAATGATAATTAAGTCATATACTTCTTTATTTTCCACGCTTAAATTATACTATATATGGAAGCTTTGCAAAACAACCCTCAAACCATATGTTTAAAAATAAAAAGACGCTTATTATAATCATTCTGGCCTTAAGCCTTTTTACTCATTTTATACGCTTTGGACACCCAAACCAGACCGTTTTTGACGAAGTTCACTTTGGAAAATTTTTATCCGGATATTTTACCGGAGAATACTTTTTTGACATACACCCGCCGCTTGGCAAACTTCTACTAAGTGCGGCGGGCTACGCCAGTGGTTTTAAACCAGGCTTCTCTTTTGCTAATATCGGCGAGGTATTTCCAGACAAGCATTACTTGGCTCTCCGTCTCCTGCCAATTATAGCCGGAACTCTGTTGCCGCTTGTAGTTTTCTTCCTAGCGTTGCGGCTGGGTTTCTCTAAAAAAATATCCTTACTGACGTCATTATTTATAATTTTTGAGAATGCCCTTCTCGTTCAGTCACGTTTTATACTTCTAGATTCAATGCTGCTGATTTTTGGCTTCGGTGCAATTTTGGCCTACTTGAAATATAAGTCCAGCCGATCTTTCCGAATGCTTTTGCTGACCGGGATATTAGCCGGATTATCCGCCTCAATCAAATGGACCGGTTTGGGATTTTTAGCTCTGATAGTACTTTTCCAACTGTTTGACCTTCTGAAACAAAAGAAGAATCTTAAAGAATTTTCTTTAAACCTTGCTTCTCTTGTCTTGCTTCCGTTCGTAATCTATCTCGGCATATTTGCCATACACTTCAAACTCTTGCCCAAGTCTGGACCGGGCAACGCTTTTATGACGCCAAGTTTCCAAAAAACTTTGCTTAATAACAGTCACGAAAGCAACCTGTCAGTTAAACCGATCGGTTTTTTTAAAAAATTTGTTGAACTAAATCTTCAAATGTATCGTTCCAATAAAACACTGACTGCCGTACACCCTTACGGCAGCAAGTGGTACAGTTGGCCGTTTATGACCCGAACCATTTACTACTGGAACAAAGCCGCAGTCCAGACCGAAAGCAAGATTTATCTTTTGGGCAATCCCTTCATTTGGTGGTCATCTGCCATAGCCATACTTTATCTGCTTATTGTTTCAGTACCAAAAATAAAAAAATGGAAGCTTGATTTTACCTCCTCTTTTATATTGGCCGGTTTTTTTATAAATCTGCTGCCTTTTATCGGTGTCGGCAGAGTTATGTTTTTGTACCACTACTTTACTTCTCTGGTATTTGCAATCTTAGCTCTAGGTTATTTGCTTGATAAACAAAACAAAAAAGGCGTTTTTGCCCTTTTTGTATTTTTTTCTATTTTGTTTTTCTTATTCTTCTCCCCTTTTACATACGGTCTGCCCCTGACTGCACCCGAGCAAAATCTTCTTTTTTGGCTGCCAACATGGAGGTAGTGGTTTATTTCTTGCTTCTATCACTATAGTGACACTGCAGAGCTGTTTGCGTATAACCAGCAACACCACATGAACGTATTGTATACCCTCTAACAAAACCGAGTTCAGAAACCGGATCGCCGATTGCAAAAAATCTCCGTCCGTCAGTAGGATAGGCTAAAATAATGTTGTCGATCTGGTCTGCAGCACCCACCATATCTATATAACTATATTTGTATAACCCGTTATTCAATCCTTCCGAAAATCTTTGGTAAAATTCACTGTGTGTCGGGTAGGTGCCATTAGTAGCATAGTAATCGTTTAAGTAACTAATCATTCCTCTGACTGCTTTGACTGTCAGATAGTCAGAAATAAGACTCCAGGGCGATAATAAGAAAACCAAAAATATGACGACAATTATCAACAAACCTATTTTGAGTTTGCTCATAGTTTTACTTCCCTTGCTTTCAAATAGATAGCTTCCGCTTTCATCCAGTCAAGGCTTTTCCAGAAGGCTTCAATGTAGGCTTTCCTGTCTGAACCATAATCTATAAAGTAAGCGTGTTCGTAAACATCCAGAGCGATAATTGGGATACAGCCCCAGACTCCCTGATTGTGAGCATCGCCGTTGTAGTGCCTTAGGTCTCCAATATAAGGGTCCCAACAAAGAACAGACCAGCCTCGGGCCGCCGTGGCGCAAGTTGAAAACCAACCGACGATGGTTTCAACCGAGCCCCATTTTTCTGCCATCGCCGCCGACAGCTCCGGCGCCTTTCTCCAATCCCCGCCTCCTCCCAGCAAGTCAAAGTAATTCTCGTGAAGATAAATGCCATTAATGGCAAAAGTCTCAGCGTCTTTTAATGCCCGCAACTCGCTGTAAGTAGTATTGCCTTCTGCCTTGCCGCTAGCTCGCAAGTCTTTGAGTTTTTGAAGAATCTCATTGCTCTTATTTACATAGCCGGTATAAAGTTTGTCGTGATGGATTGATAAAGTCTTTTCTGATATACCCGGAACTTCTTTTTTGTTTAGAGGTTTAATTTCGTACATACATAGGATACTTTGTGAGTTTGAACTCAATTTATTCCTAACAACTCATTTATCTTAGCCTTGTTGAAACCGAGAATCGCTTGGCCGTTTATAACTATCACCGGCACAGCTATCTGACCGACCAACTTAAGCATTTCTTCTCTCTTCTTAACATCTTGAGCAACATTGTATTCTTTATAATCAATACCTTTGCTCTTAAAATACTCCTTGGCCAGATGGCAGTAAGGACAAGAGGGAGTTGTGTAAATCTCTACGTTATTATCCATAATTTTTAATTATAATATACCGCCCAATCAACAGCAAGCCAATGCATAATTTGTCACCCCTTGTCAGGATGACCCTGACAAGGGGTGGACCCTTGCAAAAACTTGTTTTTGATTGTAAAATAGGCAAGCTACCTTGAAAATAAAGTCAGTCAGAGGCAAAGATGGTACTTAAAAAAATACTTGCTTTCCTTGCTTTTGTCATGTTAAGTCCTCCGGCCACAGCAATAGCCTGGCCAACTCCGCAGGAACAAAATCAAGAAGAACAAAGGTACGAACAGCTTAATAGGGTCGTAGACAGCTTTTACAACAATTTTGAATCAAAAGAAAGCAATGCTCAAGACTTAAAGGACGCCTGGGAACTGTTGCGTAAATATCCGGATGACCCTTATTTTTACGATCTTTGGGCATCAATAGAGTGGGTTTTACTGGGCCACGAACTTGGCGTGGGGTTAGATAAGCAAAAAAATATTTCTGACAACATGGAATTGGCAGGCAGAGCCAAAAAATATCACGAGATTGTCGGTCAAGGTTTTAAACTGGCAAGCAGTCAAGATAACCACAAACACTTGTTGGCACAAGCAATTTTGCTTTTCAGCCAAGCCAAATTCATTTATAGGTTTGAAGGCAACTTATCCGGACTGTCGCAGGCAGACAAAGACACGGCCGACGGCATAAAAATATTGAAAAAAATTTTAAAGGAAAATCCCGATTTTCACTCCGCTTATTTTTTTCTGGGAGCTACCCGCTACGGACTTGCCAGCAAAACAGATCCGTTGAGCCTAAAAAGGCTTTTTGTCAGATGGAAGTCTTACACTTACAGTGAGCTTTATTATTTTGCTGATGACGATGTTTTTAACAAAAGTACCGCCCTAAAATGGATTGAAAAATCATACGAAAACAGCTATGACAAACCGTGGCTTAAAAAAACATGGCTTGAATCGGCCTTACTGCTGGCTGAAGTTTACGACGATCAGCGTGAAAAATTCATGAACGGCGGAAAAAGTAAAAATGAGTGGTTGGTCTTAGAAAAAGAAGTTTCCTTGCTGGAAAAGTTGGTTACAACTTTTCCAAACAGAAGTGATATAGCCAGAAAACTACAGTTGACCAAACCCAGACTAAAAGTTTTAGAAAATTATTTTTCTTCAAAGAAATAAAAAAGTTAAATCCCACACAAAATTATGTGTGGGATTTTTATTACTCAAACCTAAACCCGATCTTACCGGAAAAAACACGAAAGCCACCGATATCGCCGGCCCAGTAATTTTTATACTCTCCGCCAACAAAAATGTTCTGATCTTCCCCTAAAAAAATTCTGAATCCACCGCCTAAGTTTTTGGTAAAACTGGTCTCCGAACCCCAGTCATAAACATAATATCCGTCTGTCAAAGTTGACCAGTTTCTTATAAAACCGACGCCCCCGGTGAGATAAGGAACGCAACGCTTCTGCCTTTTTCCAACAAAAGATTGTGAAGCGTTGAAATCCACAATAACAGTCTTTGAGCTTATCCTCCCCACAGGATAAGGATACTCCTCAACAAAAAGGTACTCTTTGCTCGGCCAATTCAGCGACAGACCCGGCTCAATATAAAAGTTGCGCGATTCAAACAACCTGTAAGCAAAACTTCCGCCGATGTTGAACTTATTGGCTTCAGATGACCCAATATTTGAAGTTCCGCCCAGTTGAACGGAAAACAGTCCGCGCCTTTCATCGTCGTTCTGCGCAAAGACAGAATTCGTTAAAGTTGCAGCAACCGCTAAGATCACCAAAAAAACTATCCCCGATTTTCTCACTTTTTTCTCCTGTTTTAAAAAGTACAAAGGCTCATTTAAGTAAGCCTGATAGAGCATAGCACTCTACTTTATCATGTCAAGAAAGTTTCTTTCGTCAATAATTTTCACGCCCAGCCTCTTGGCTTTACTGAATTTGGAACCGGATTCTTCTCCTGCCACGACATAGGCGGTTTCTTTGGATACCGCAGATGAAACATTGCCGCCATGTTCCCTGACCAACTCCTCGGCTTTTTCTCTGGTCAACTCTTCCAAGGTGCCGGTAAAAACAAAAGTTTTATCTTTCAACTTTGAGGACTTTTGAACCAACTCCTGCTTAAGAACACGTAAACCCGCCGAAGTGAATTTTTTCAAAAGTTTTTGATTATGGTCAGAACGAAACCAGTCGTAAATACTTTTAGCCACAACAGGCCCGACATCCTTTATTTTCAAAAGATCCTCCAGACTAACCTTGCTAATATTCTCTAGCGAGCCAAAGTTGCGAGCCAAATCAAGAGCCGTTTCCGATCCAACATGAGGGATACCCAAAGCAAAAACAAATCGGTCAAGAGCCGCCTCTTTGCGTGAATTGATGGAGTTAATCGTGTTTTCAGCTGATTTGTCGGCAAAACGTTCAAGATTAAGAAGATCTGACTTCTTAAGAGTATAGAGGTCGGCTGAATCCCTGATTAACCCGACATCCATCAACTGGTCAACAATCCTCGGGCCGACGCCGTCTATGTTCATCGCTCCCTTGGACACAAAGTGGTAAATTCCCTCACGCTTGATAGCCGAGCAATTTTTATTCACACACTTAAAAGCCGCTTCGCCCTCAATTCTCTTGATTGGCTGGCCGCATACCGGACACTTTTCCGGAAAGTGAAAAATCTTCTCACGACCGACGCGCAACTCTTTAAGAACTTTTTTAATATCGGGAATAACGTCGCCGGCCCGGCCGACAACAACCGTATCCCCCACTCTAACATCCAGACGCCTAATCTCGTCTTCGTTGTGCAGTGTTGCGCGAGAAACAGTCGTACCGCCGATCTCAACCGGTTCCAAAATTGCAATCGGAGTAACTGTTCCGGTCCGGCCAATACTGACGGTTATATCTTTAACCTTAGTCGTGGATTCTTTTGGAGAAAATTTGTAAGCAATGGCGGCTCTGGACGCTTTGCCGACGACACCCAACTTTTTGAACATCTGATTGCTGTTCACCTGAACAACAATTCCGTCAATTTCGTAGTCCAACCTTTCTCTGTGTTTTTCCCAGTAGTCTCTAAACTCCTGAACCTCCGCCAGATTACGGCAAAACTTATTGTGGGGATTGGTTTTAAAACCAAGTCGGTGAAGGATTTTATGTTCATCTTCGTGCGTTTGCTGGCCCAGGTCGGTAACCAAAGCGTAAGCAAAAGAATCAAGCCTTCGACTCACGGTTATCTTGGGATCCAACTGCCTGACTGAACCGGCAGCCAAATTGCGCGGATTGGCATAAGCAGAAATGCTTTTGGACTTTTGTTCTCTGTTGATTCTCTCAAATTCTTTCTTAGTAATAAAAACTTCTCCCCGAACTACAATGGGCATCATTGCATTTGCAATGATGCCCATTGTAAGGTTAAGAGGAACCGCTTCAATTGTTCTTAAGTTTTGGGTCACATCTTCGCCCACCAAACCGTCCCCGCGCGTAGCGCCTGTTTGGAAAACAGAATCTTTGTACAAAAGCCCTATGGCTAGTCCGTCTATTTTAAGCTCGCAATAAAAGCCGCCTTCAGTCGCGCGCGGGTCAATTCTTTTTAGTCTCTCCTCCCAATCCAGCATATCTTTTTCTCCAAACGCGTCGTTAAAAGAGAGCATCCTTTCGGGATGGACAAATTTTTTAAATTCTTTGAGGGGCGCTCCGCCGACCCTCTGCGTCGGAGAATCCGGCGTTATCAGCCCCGGAAAAGCCTGCTCCAAGTCAAAAAGTTCTTTCTTGAGAGAGTCCTCAACCGACTCTTCCACTACCGGCTTATCAAAAACTAACCGGCTGTGACGGTATTTGTTAATAAGAATTTTTAGCTTTTCTATTCTATTTTTGGCTTCATTTAAAAGCATGATTACTAAGCAAAATACCAAAACTTTGGCGTTTGGCCAAGTCTAAAACTCTTAGATATGCAGGTTAGCCGGCCAAAACACAAAAATTATGGTTAGAAACTTGCCTCAAAAGACCTGACAACACCTTTATAAGTGCCGATTGATTTTAAGACTTCGCCGGTGCAATCGGGAGGAAAAACCTGATAGGTTGACCCATTTGCCATAATTGGCGCCGGCCAAGGCGTGGGCGAAGGAGAAATTTGGTTATTGTATAAACACCACTCCAAACCGCTTTCTGCGGCAAAAGCCGCACCAACTGAATTTTTTACTTCTGCAGACAGCCTTAGCTTGGACAAAAGAATTGCCTGCAAAGATATAGAGGTCAGCACCATAACCCCCAATATAATTGCGGCGAAAATTAGTATCTGGCCGTCTTGTAATTTTATTTTTTTAGTCATGGTTTGTATCTTAATTACTCAACAATCTTTGAGAAACCGTGGTTTGTATGTCTACCTGAATGACTTCACTGCCATTAGTATTTTGCACAGAAAGCAAAATTGTCACCCTGGGCTGAAAATTGTCGTCCAAAGAGTTGCCGCTGACGCAAAAACCCAAACGGGTTACCGAAATTCCGCTTGAACTCAAAGTGGTGTCAATGCCGGAATCAACTGCCCTGCGATGAATCGCCCCGCCGGACAAAAAATACTCCAGATTGCCGTTAATTGGATGGGCTACGGCTAAAAGCTGGGCAGGAGAAGCCGGACAGTTCGTATTAAAAGTTGAAATCGTGCTGACCCTAATCTCTTTAGCTAAGGTTTCCAAAGCAAGACTTATATTCTCCTGAACCCTTTGGATAAAAAATGCCTTTCTTTGCAAACGCAAAGTTTGGACAAAAATACCGCTGATTACCATAACGGCAACAGACCCCAAAGTGATTGCCACCAGAAACTCAATCAAAGAAAATCCGGCTTCAGAGTTTTTTATTTTTTGTTTTTTTGTCTCCATTTTGTTTGCAGACTTCGTCGGTTTATCTAAACCAGTCAAAAAGATGAGCTTCAGCAGTAATGTTTTTGGCTGAACCCTTGAAATTCCAAATGACAGTGGAGGTAACTCTAATTTCCTGAGATGAAATCGCGGTTATTGAAAGCGTTCTTTTAAAAACAGTGTCGGTTCCAACGTCATAACTGAAAACCCCTGAATTTGAATCTTTTTTTAGCGGAGGATTTAAACCAAGGGAAAGAAGAGAGTTTGAGTTCCACTGGACTCTCCAAGTACCAGCTGGCAAGGATGCGCCAAAACTGTTTCCCAAAAACCAGTCGCGGTCTCTTATGTTGCGGGCAACCTCTATACCCTCCTGCACAAGGTTAGCGGCAATAAGGTTGTCTCTGACCAGAAACGAACTGGTAATATCGCCGGTTATCAGAACGAATATCTGAATAACTGCGACTAAAACCAAAAGAGTCGTAATCAACTCAATTAAAGTAAACCCTTCGTTGTTTTTTTTTGGTTTCATCAAATCAATTTAAGTCAACTTTTCCAGAAGGAAATATAGAAATTGTTTTACAGTAAGCCGGACAAGTAAGACCTTTAAAACCAATGCTTATAGTCAAGGGTGGGTCTGATAAAGAAAAGCTGTTGTTAATGTATGTTTTGGGGTCCGGCAATAGAAAAAAAACGTCATTAAAAGAGTTTTTAAATTCCACGTTTTTTTCAGAAATTTTTACCAGCTGGTAAGAAAGGTCGTTGCCAATTTGATAGTTTTTATTTGATGAAATGCACACACTTTCACCTCCGGCATAGATTAGGTAGGTTTCATTATCAACATAATGAACACCATAACCGCAAACAGAAGCGCCCTGAAAAGAAACCCCGGCAATAGATAGGCTTTGAGCCTTTCTTAAATTAGAAATCATCCCCAATGCCGCGCGTTCCAAGATCACGGTATTAGTGGAAAAACCTCTAAGATTAATGAGCAAAAAAGTTGAAAAGATACCCACTAATAGAGCTATAACAATCATCTCTATCAGGGTAAAGCCCGCATTTTTTTTATTTATTTTCATTTACAACAGGCTTAAGCTTAAATTCAACAAGGTCGCCATTCTCAATTTCAAGTGAATTCAAATTTTTAATGCTAATAGGCGCGCCATTTAAGTAAACATTCCAAAACATAACCGGTGACTCCGGCAAACCGTTAATTAAACGGATATCCAGCTCTCCATTCGCAATAAGGTAATCAACGTTAAAGTTGGCGCTTTGGGCGGCGGCAAGAAGAGCATCCAACACCGTCATATTCTCAACTACTTCACCCGAAAACGTTCTGGTTTCACCCGTCTGACCAGAAATTCTGACCTCTGCGGTTCTTTTAAATTCCGTCGTCTGGATCTTTTTCAAATTAAAAATGTTGGAGCCCAAAGTAAACAAATCCAGAAAAAGCAAAAATCCCAAGCCGATGCCGATTAGAATTACGTAATATTTAACTTTTTTCTTATCTTCTTTTTTTTTCAAACTAGTGCAAACCTTCGCAAATGCCTCTTTTTTGCGTCGGACTGTCGCCGCCAACTGCAAAAGAGGCATTTGCTTCGGTTCTAATTAAAATCTTTTTCATTATTTTTTGATAAAAGCTAGAGATACAGTCTAAAAATATAAGGCGCGAACTTTGCTGTTAAAAACTGGTTAAAAAGCATAAAAACAATGGCAGCATTAGCCAGGATAAAGCCAAAAGCGATCTTTGACTTCATTGAGGCGCCGAAAAATAAAATTAGCGCCAGTCCCCAAATCATGCCGGCAAGTAAAGAAAGATAAACAACAATCAGAATACCGGGAAAACCCAGCAAAAACCCCAAAACAAAAATAAACTTTACGTCTCCCAGTCCTATGCCCCTACCCTTAGTGGCCCAAAAAATTAAAAGAAAAATCAGGCCAGACAAAAAAGCAGTCAGCAGGTTGGGATATATGTTAAAAATTCCTCCGATGGTCGCCGGTTCTGCCAGGACGACGTATTTCCTAAAAACTTGATACAAAAATGTAATAAGAACTAAAACTATCAATATTTTATCAATAATAATAAAATAGTCCAAGTCAATGAAAGCCAAAACCAATAGTGTTGAGAAAACAAAGAGCCAAAAAGAAAGATCCAGATATCCGTAGAGGCTACCGGGCCGTTGCAAAGCAAAGAAAGTTAAAAACAATAAACCTGTCAAAATTTCCACAAAAAAGTACCGTCCAGAAAAGGGTTTTTTGCAATAACGGCACCGGCCTTTCAAAAAAATGAAGCTGAAAAGAGGAACAAGATCGTACCAAGCCAAAACATGCTTGCATTTTGGACATTTGGATCGGCCATAAACAATGCTCCCGAGGACTGTCCTCAGTCGCTTACTGAGGACAGTCCTCGGTAAACGGTAAATAAGAACATTCAAAAAACTGCCAACAGTTAAGCCCAGCAGAAAAATTGTAGTAAGCAAAAACATATTTATAACAGAGTTGCTATAACTAGTGAGCATGCCTCTTTTTTGCGCCGAACTGTCGCTGTCGACTATAAAAGAGGCATGCTTACTAGTTGTCCTATGGATAATTGTAACAAACTAAAAGCCGCCTGATAAGGCGGCTTTATAATACGAATTTATTAGACTATAGTTGGCCTTGGTCGTAAATGCAGTCACTGGTAGTAGCTGTCGTACAATTGGTTTTAAGGTCAGTCGCACCATTCACCGCTGCACCATTCCAACCGGTTGAGTTAATATCCACATCCTGGTCTAAGGCTTTAGCCCAAATTTCTAGTTCTGCCCAAGCTTGATAACGAATCGGGTTGGTCGCCGGGTTCCAAGCATAACCATAACATTGAGCCGCACCGCTCACTCTGCCATCATAAACACCATTGGTGCAATCGGAAGCAAGCGGATCTCTGGGTATTTGCGTAATATATTTGGGAGCAAGAGCAGCCATAGTAGTAGACTCGAAAAACTTACCATTGTCGTCAAAGTAAAACTCAACTGCGGTGCGAATTTGGTTGACGTGAGCAATCCTAGCCGCGTCTCTAGCTTTGGATCGAGCAGTACCAAGTTGTAAAAGCAACAAAGTCGCTAAAATACCGATTATAGCGATAACAACCAACAACTCGACCAGAGTAAAACCGCGAGACAAACCAAACGAACTGGGTTTGAAACTTTTTCTGGAAAAAATATACATTTATAGCAAAGCAGTAACCGACAAACAAAAGCAATCGACGTTGCTTGTGTCTACCGATTGCTGTTTTTTAATATCTAACTAATAGGATTTTATAATAGTCGCGTGTAGTTTGCAAATGAAGGTTATCAACAGGAATACCTGTCCGACTAGAGGACTGTCCTTTTTTCGAATTTAAGGACAGTCCTCTGAAGGTCGGGCCTTTTGATTTTCTTAGCTCATAAATTTTCTTACGCCGCACCCACTAGACTGAATATCGGCAACAATATCCCTGCCACCAAAAGTCCGGCGCCAACACCTAAAAGCAGGATTAGAATCGGTTCAATCAACTGGGAAAGGTTTTGTATATCTCTTTCGGCTTCGGCATTATAAAATTTGTATATATTATCAAGCATAAAATTAGTCTTACCGGTCTTTTCACCGATAGCCAACATTGAGGAAACCAACTTTGGCACGTCTTCGTGTTGAGACAAAACAGTTGATATATTGCCTCCATTTCTGACATTTTTTTCCGCTTCTAAAAGCATATCTCTAAAAATAAAATTGCCGACTATTTCGGAAGTAATTCTTAGGCCTTCCAGTATCGGCACTCCGGCTTTCACCAATGTTGAGAGTGTCTCCGACATGCGGGCGATGTAGATATTGCGGGCAATCACACCGAGTCTGGGAAAACGTATTTTCAAACGGTCAATCCGATATTTGCCTGATTTGGTTTTTACATACTGTCTGACAAACCAGACCAAGAAAACCGCCGATACCAAAATTAGTAAGCTGTAATTGTTGACAAAGTCGGTCAGCTTAATAAGAACTTTTGTAATTAAGGGAATGTCTTCAACTCCTGACTCGGTCAAAATACCAAGCAGTTTGGGCAAAACAAAAGTCATCATAATAAAACCAACTAAACCCAAAGCAAAAACTATAAACATCGGATAAGCCATTGCCCCTTTTATTTTGGAGTTCAAACTTTGGCTTCTCTCCAAATAATCAGCAAGGTAGTTCAATGTCTGCTCCAATCTGCCGGACACCTCTCCTGATTTGACCAGACTGACGTAAAAATCTCCGAAAAGTTTCGGCTGTTTGGCAACAGCCGCCGAAAGCGAACTGCCGCCCCTGATATCCTCGGCCATTTCTTTTATGATTTTGGCAAAGCCTTCTTTTTCCGCCTGGCTGGCTATCGTTTCCAGACCTTCAATTAAAGGGATGTCCGCCGCGATAATTGTAGCCAGTTGTCTTGTAAAGACGGTAACGTCCTTTTTGCTCGGTTTTATCAGAATAGAGCCAATATCGCCTTTGAATAAAGTTTTCTCAACGGCAATCAAGCTTAAAATAGTAAGGTCTTTATCGTGGAGAGTGTCAACGGCCGCATTTTCAGACAAGGCGTCTATGGCGCCTTGAACCAGCTTGCCTTCTTTATCTTTCGCTTCATAAGTAAATTGGGGCATAATTAAAAACTTATTGCTTAAGCAGGAGCTTTAGTTCTTTGGGATTTAGAGAGAAAAATCCGGCCTGCTCTGCGGAAATTTCTCCTTTCTTGACCAGGTCAGCCAAAGATTTATTCATTGAGATCATGCCGGCCTCCTCGCTGGTATCAATAACTACATTCAGCTGTTCCGTTTTATTCTCTCTAATTAAATTTCTTACGGCGGAGTTGGCCACCAAAACTTCCACCGCCGGAACCAAACCTCCTTTTGTTGAGGGAACCAACCTTTGGGAAATAATGCCGGAAACCGTGTTGGCAAGCTGGGAAATAATTTGGGATTGTTGGGCAGGCGGAAAACTGTCAATGATTCTTTCAATTGTCTGCGCGGCGTTGTTGGTATGCAAAGACGCAAAAACCAAATGTCCGGTTTCAGCCGCCGAGACGGCGGCGTTCATAGTTTCATAATCACGCAACTCCCCCACCATGATGACATTTACATTCTCTCGGAAAGTTGCCCGCAAAGCATTGGCAAAAGAGTTTGTATCACGATAAACCTCTCTTTGGTCAATAATGCTCTGGTCAGACACAAACATATATTCAATCGGGTCTTCTATAGTAATTATTTTTTCCACTCTCTCTTTGTTGATTAAATTTATCAAAGCCGCCAAAGTCGTTGATTTGCCATGTCCGTTGGGTCCGACTATCAAAACAAAACCTTGAGAAAGCTGTGCAAAAAATTTTAAGATTTTGGGTAGTTTTAGTTCCTCAATAGTCCTAATTTCAAAAGGTACATACCGGCCGGTAATGGCAAAACTGCCCCTGCTTATATAAATGTTCATTCTGAATCTGGCTTTTTCCCCAACCATATACGAAAAGTCGGCTTCTTTTTCCTGGATAAATCTTGCTTTTCTTTCTTCTCCGATAAGCGCCGTGGCGTAGCCTTCAATGGTTTCAGAATCCAAAATGGTTCTGTTTGACAAAGGAATAAGCCTGCCATCCACTCTGATGGTCGGAAAAACACCCGGAGAAAGGTGGATATCCGAACCCCGTTCTTGAGCCAAAAGCAGAAGTAATTCGTCAATTTCACTTTTATAAGTTGTGATGTCTTTCATAAAATTACAATTTTAAGCTTTAATTTTTTCCTCTTCTTTTTCTTCTTGTTCCTGGGCGGTTTCTAAAAGCTCTTCCAAAGAAGTCGTGCCCTGCAAAACTTTTATGATACCGTCTTGAAACATCGTAATCATATTCTGTCTAACAGCTTCAGATCTGATTTTTGCCTCCGAGATCTGGCCCAAAATTATCTGCTCAAGCTCATCGGTCATCTCCAGAACCTCGAAAATAGCAATCCGTCCTTTGTAAGCCTTGCCGTTACACTCCTGACAACCTTTTTCTGACGGTTTATAAATAAAATCTGTCTCCGAGGGCAAATCTTTTCTGTAAGCTGTCGGCATATTTTTTATCCCTTGATCAAGTATCTTCTTTTCAGCGGCGTTAGGCTTTGTCTTGATTTTACACTTTTTGCATAACTTTCTCAAAAGCCTCTGGGCAATAGCCAGGTTGACTGTCGGCGCAATGAGGTATTTTTCCACGCCCATATCTATAAGCCTCGGAATCACACCGATAGTATCGTTGGTGTGCAAAGTAGACAAAACCACGTGGCCGGTCAAAGCGGCATTAGTAGCCAAGCCGGCCGTTTCGCTATCTCTTATCTCCCCCACCATGATGACATCGGGGTCTTGGCGTAAAATGTGGCGCAAACCGCTGGCAAAAGTATAACCGATTTCCTCATGGACTTGAGACTGGTTTATTCCTTCCAAAAAATATTCTATCGGATCCTCCAAAGTAATAATGTTTACCCCCTCTTTATTATATTTTTTTAAAACAGAGTATAGAGTGGTACTCTTGCCGGAACCGGTGGGGCCGGTAATTAATATCTCGCCAAAAGGCTTCTCTATATTTTTTAAAACCAGCTCCAGCGAACGGCCAAAAAGTCCCAAATCAGGAAGGTCAATATTGCCGACCAAAGGATCCAAAATACGCATGACTATCTTCTCTCCGTGCCTAGTCGGCAAAGAAGAAATCCTAAAGTCAATCTTTCTGTCCAGATAAGTGCTGAAGCGCCCGTCCTGCGGTAAACGAGTCTCATCAATCTTCATCTCCGACAAGATTTTAATTCTGGTAACAATCGCTGACAAAAGATTTTTGGGCAGAGAAAGGGTCGCCTGCAAAATTCCGTCAACCCTGAAACGGACACGAATAATACTGTCCATCGGTTCAATGTGTATATCAGAGGCCTTATTCTCAACCGCGTGTTTAACCATAATCGCAACCACCCGAGTTATGGGTGAATCGGCTGTGATTTGATCCAAGGAGCCGGTTTTCGGTATCTCAAGCTTGAGCTTAGAAGCGTCGGCTTCGCCGACAGATTTAACTTCTAAGGCTTCACCAACCTCGCTGGTAATAGAAGAATAACTCTGCAAAAGACGGTCAAAATCTTTATAACTTATGAGAAATCTTTCCAGCTCCAAACCCTTATCCTCGCCTATGAATTTTAAAGCTTCCAAAGCGTTGATATCTTCCGGATTGAGAATGCCAACCCTTAAAACAGACTCCGTCTTAGCAAAAGGAATTATCTGATAAAAATTTATTACGTCTTCGGAAATAATCTTGGAAAGTTCAAGATTTATTTCTGTTTTTGATTTGATTAAATCAAAAACAGGCAGGTGATAAACCTCTTCTTTTATCTTCAACAGGTCTTCTTCGCCGATAAGCCCTTGTTCAATCAAAATCCTCCCGAAGTCTTTGTTCTGGTCCTGGGCTTGCCCCGCATATTCGTCAATCTTTTCTTCAGCGACAAGATTTCTTTTTACCAGTTCCTGAATGAGAACTTGGGGAATTTTGATCATGGTCTAAAAAGGAGCAAAGGGGTTTTCTCTGCCAGTTTGGCCCGAACCGACAGGAATGATTCCAAAAACTTTTAACTGCTTGAAAAGGATGTGGTCAAAAACACTAAAGTCCAAACTCATTGTTTCAATTTCCGAAGCAATTTCCGATCTGGCCGGAGCGGGAGGAGAAAAGTCAGAAGGTTCAACCGGAACCAGATTTGAGTAAAAAAGATAAGCCGCTGCCAATCCGGCGAATATTATCAAACCGACAAACAAATTTTCTGAATCCGATTTTATACTTGATTGAGCCATAAGAAGTTGCGCCTAAGGCGTTAAAGGTTTTTCAATAAAATAAGTTAAAATCTTGGCGGCAAAAGTAAGACCGCCCACTGATGCCGCTGAACTGTCCAATGATAAAGTAAACTCCTGAACATCCAATATTCTCAAGTTTTTCTCAATTGATTTTATAAAATCAAGAAGGGATCTGTACTGTCCGGAGCTGCTGATCTCAATTTGCATGGCTCCCGTCCCGCTGACACCCGCTCTCCCTTGTTGAACAATGGCCGTTTTTAATGTCTTTAATTCAACTCCCGCCTCTTTAGACATTTCTTCAATGTTAACAACCACCTCTTGGGTCTTTCGGCTCTCCGGTAAAATAGTCGCCAACTTTTCAAGATCAGCGCGTCTTTCTTTGGTCTGTATTCTTAAAGTGTCTATCTTGTCCATCAAAACCTTTTTTTTATCAAAAGCCGCCTTTTTTTGCTGTATAGCGCTTTTAATAGCCGAGACGGCGCGATATTCTGGTACGACCAAAATGGGCAGAAAAATAATGCCTAAAGCAATCAGACCCGATCCAATTAATTTTTTGTAGTTCATCCCAAAGTCACTTCTTAAAAACTAAAAACTTGTTTTTGTCAAAAACGATTTTCATATCATACTCCAGCACGCCGGACGATAAACTGTTAATCTTGTTTAATTCAATGTCTGCAACGGCTTCATCCGTCAAAAAACTGGCAATCTGCTGAGCAATGACAGTATAACTGACAGCCCTGCCCTTAAGCTCTATCTTGCCGGCTTGAGAGTCGGCGAAAAATGTGTCCATCTGCGACTGCTTGGGCATAAGATTCTGAAGCTTGCTTAAAGCTCCCGACCAGATAATATGTTCGTTAATCAAACCCGAAGACAAAGCAAATCTCTTGTTTAAAACCAAAAGTTCAGACTCAAAAGCCCTGTCTCTGCTTGTTTCCAAAGCAACAGCCTCTTGGTCTAGGGATTTCAAATTATTTTTTAAGGAAGAAGAATATATTTTTAAACCTCCAAAAACCAAAAAGACTAAAACCAAAAAACCCGTCGCTAAATAAACCGGCCGGTTTTCTCCGGGAAGTTTGATTTCCAGTTTTCTTCTTGTTTCTGGAAGAAGTTGTATTAACCCTTGTTCTGGCATAAGCGCTTCGCGCTAGTTCTAAGTTATAAAGTTTGTAAAGTTATAAAGTAACTTGATAAACTTTTAACTAAACTTATTATATCACACTTCTCTCATAGCCAAACCCACAGCTATTGAAAAAGTCGGGCTTAGTTCAGGAATCATCTTGGCAAGCTCTTTTGGGTAGACAACGCGTACAAAAGGATTGCTAATAGCGGTTTCTAAATTAATCTTGGACTTAAAATATTCAAGAAAGCTCGGCATGTTGGCCACTCCGCCGGACAAAAAAACTTTTTGTATTTTGGCGCCCTTGTTATTTTCATAGGTGGTTATGGTTTTTTTTGATTCAAAGACAATCATGTCCAACAAAGAAATCATTGCTTCTCCCACAACTTTGGTGCTGTCTGATTTTAAACCGACTGTTCTTTTAAATTCTTCCGCTCTGGAAAGACTGACGCCCATAGATCGGGCAATGGACTTGGTTATCTCAAATCCTCCGATCTCATAATTGTGGCTTATCCTCTCAAAACCCCGGTCCACCACCAATATAGACGTGCTTCTGCCTCCAATGTTAACTATCGCAACCGGACTTAGGTCGTTGCCAATCAGAGATCTGATTAAAGCAATATTTTCAAGTTCAAGGGCCGCCAAATTCAAACCCGCGGCAGTCATAATTTTTTTATATCTTTCTGTCTCATGCTTCGGCACCGCCGCCAGAAAAACTTCTACTGTGGGAGTAACCCGCCCTCCCGCCAACGCCTGTCCGCCGCCAGCATGGTCAGAAGCCAAATTGATGATTGACCAGTCTAAAATAACTTCATCAATCGGAATTGGCACATATTTTTTAGCCTCAAAAGGAATGGCTTTTGCCAAATCTTTCTCTGACAAGTAGGGCAAGGAGATAGTCGTTGAGAAAGTTGAAAACGAGGGAATAGAGGCAACTACGTTTTTGCTCTTCACTCCCGAACGAGAGATAAGCTCTTTTATGCCCCAAACAATATCCTGATCGGGCAATTTGGTAATCTTCTGCTTGGTCTCAATAGCTTCTTCTTGATTCTCAAGCTGGAAGATTCCATAATTCAGTAACTTAAAGTGCCCGCTTTCTCTTGAAAGCTCGGCAACTTTGATTGAGGCAGTGCCTATATCTATTCCAAGCGTGCCTTTAGATAAAAAATTCTTGAAGAAACCGAAGTTCATAGTTAATCTTGATTATACCATAAAAATAAAATGAAGTTGTGCAAGTTATCCATAGAAAGCCTAAAGGACTTTTTGTTTGACCTTCTTTTCCCTATTCACTGCCTTGGTTGCCGCCAAATACAAAATGCTTCTGACCCCGACAAACACCTCTGCCGGCTTTGTTTTGAAAAAATAAACTTAAGAAAAGGTTTTGAGTGCGCCTTCTGTTCATCCCCGGCCAGCCAGGGCGAAACCTGCCCATTTTGCAAAAAGAATCATTACTTGGACTTTATCTGGATAGCCGCCAGTTACGAAGAACCTTTAGTCAAAAAAATGCTTTGGGCTTTAAAATATAAGTTTATAGTTTCGGCAAAAAAACCCCTTGGCAAACTTCTGATAAAGTTTTTAAAAGAAAAAAACAAAGACCGCTTTTTTGACAGTTACCGAAGCGAGGTTGTCCTTATTCCCCTGCCCCTGCACCGCTTAAGGCTTAACTGGCGCTCTTACAATCAGTCAGAACTTTTAGCCGAAGAGCTGGCCGGGGAATTTAAATTAGAAATTGCTGTTGGTGTTTTGGAGAGGACAAAAAATAAAAAGCCTCAAGCGGAGATAGAAAACAAAGAAGAAAGGATAAAAAATACGGAAGGCATATTTGTCTGCCCCAGGCCGGAAAAAATAAAAAACAAAACAGTCGTTTTGGTGGATGACATTGCCACCACTGGAGCAACCCTAGACGAATGCGCTCGGATATTAAAAGAAGCCGGAGCAAAAAAAGTCATCGGTTTGGTCGTTGCCAAAGGGTAAAAATATGGTAAAATTTGGTGAATTTGGAGGGGGCGCATATCGGCTGGTGCAGGAGATTGCTAATCTCCGACCCCGAAAGGGGTCAGGTGGGTTCGACTCCCACTCCCTCCGCATGTACATAAATAGTTAGCTTTTGCTAACTATTTATGCTACTTGTCGATGCAAGAGTGGGAGTCGAAGGGTATTGAGAAAAAGTGAATAATTTCACTTTTTAGAAAACCCCGGCTCTGGAGGAGAAAATTTCTATATGCCTTTAGGCATATAGAAATTTTCGGAGGAAGAGGACTCCCACTCCCTCCGCCAGTTGGGAAAATGCAAATTTGAAGAGGTCAGCTCGCGGCGCGAGATGCGCCGCTCGCATAGGATTTGAAAAGGCTTTTTTGGCGAAAAGGAAAAGGATTTGAGAGTGAAGGGCAAAAGAAATTTTTGCATAATTAAGAAATTAATTTTAAACACATGAACCAACAAAAAGGATTTGTGAATATTGTTCTCATAGTTTTAGTTGTAGTGCTTGCTGGTGTAGTGGGGTATTTTGCATTTGTGAAAAAATCGCCGGAAATTGCTCAACAGATCAATACCCCAGCCCCAACGAATAACCAGACTGCCGAAAAACCGACAACCTCAAACAACACACAATCATCAAATAAAATTCCTGGTTGGCAAATATATAGAAGTGAAAAATATGGTTTTGAAGTTCAGTATCCACAAGATTGGATAGTTGAAGGTTTTCAAGAACAAAAACAGGAACCACCACTTTACAACAATAAATTAAATACTTTTTCATTCTATTTTCAAGATAGTAAATTACAACAGAAACAGAAAAATTTTTATGACCGACAGAACATGTTTGTTGGTTTTCAAATAGTTGATCCAAGTCCATCCAAAACCATTGAAGAAAGGGCATGTTCATCAAATTCGAATTGTGTGACCTCATATAAAACTATCGGCGGTGTTAAAGCTATCGTAAATACTTTTGAAATGTCCGAGGGAGAGGGCGTCGGAAATAAAGAGCGGGACATTGAGTTCATCAAAGATGGTAAATTATTCCAATTTTACACAGGCAATAATGGTATACCTCAAGAAAGTGTTTCTGTCTTAGCCAACAAAACTTTCTTTATTGACCAGATTACGGGGACTTTCGGATTTACGAAATAAGAATTCTGAATTTGCCGCCAAAGAAAAACTTGAAATTGTTAATGTTCGCGGCTTCGCCGCGCGGATTTCTGCCCGCCAACCACGCCGCCTTCGGCGGCGAAATGCGTTCGAGCTATCTTCAGAATACACCGCCAATAGAAACTTCGCGATTTGACCTCTTTCTTAATTTTTGTTAGGATTGTAATATAAATTATTACAGCCATGAGAAACATTATTAACATATCCTTGCCCCAAGAATTAACCAGAAAAGTTAGGGACGAAGTAAAGACCGGCAACTTTGCCAGTGTCAGCGAGTTCTTTCGCCATCTTTTGCGTGTCCACGAACTGGCCAAAGAACTTGAAAAAGCCAAGAGGGACTTTGGTAAAGGCAAGAATTGGAAAATCCTTAAGTCTCTGGAAGATTTGGAATAGATAAAATGAAGATATTTTACTACTCCAAGTTTAAACAGCAATTTAAGAAACTGCCCAAAGAGGTCAAGTCGCTGGCAATAAAAAAAGAGAAAATTTTTAGAATAAACCCGTTTGATTTACACCTCAAAACCCACAAACTTCACGGTGAACTTGGTGAGTTTTGGGCTTTTTCTATAAATTATCAGTACCGGATAATATTTGATTTTGCCGACAAGAATATCATAAGATTTTATGCTGTCGGCAAACATAACATTTATTGATTGGGTCTTACCGAAAAACTTGGTGGGTTCGCCTAATGGCATGGCAGCGGTTTCGAAAACCGCCGGGTGCAATCCCTTGCAGGTTCGACTCCTGCATCCTCCGCCAGAAGAACGCGACAGCGGGAAGTAGGTCGCGAAGGAGAGAAGAAAATATGCGCACTTTTACAGGCCTTGCCTGTCAGAATGTGTACCTGTTAGAATATGCACAAAGTGAGATTCCTTAATACCCTGGAGAGGTCGGATAATGGTTATTCCACCGGTCTTGAAAACCGGCGTCCGTAAGGACTTGTGGGTTCGACTCCCACCCTCTCCGCCAGTAACAAAAACTCACCCTGGCGGTGAGTTTAAAAGCTTTTCTACATATTCAGCAGTAGCCATAGCAGAAGAAAGTCCGGGAGATTCAATGCCGATCAAATTTAACCAATGGGGATTACGGTTATCCAACCTTATTATAAAATCTGACTCTTCGGCGGCATTGGTCAATTTGGGCCGGATACCGGAATAAGCCCAAACCAAATCTTCTTCTTTAATTTGAGGACAAAATTTTTGTGTTGTTTTTAAAAATTCTTCAACAGGAGTTTTACATTCTGTGTAGAAATTTTTTCTGGGAACCGGCCGGGCATTTGGACCAATGAATAATCTCTCATCAACTCTGGGACTAAAATGTATCCCCTTTCCCGGGTAGTTGGCGGGCAGTGCCGGATAAACCAGACGGCTGACTAGTTTTTTCTTTTCACCGATCACCTCATAATATTCGCCTCGCCAAGGGTAGATTTTGTATCCCGCAAAACCGGCCATTTTGGCAACTTCGTCGGCATAAAGACCTGCAGCATTGACTACTTTTTTTGCAAAAAATTCTTTGCTTGGAGTCGCGAGGCAATAAGAGTCGTTGTTTTTGGAAACCGACAGGACGGGATTTTTAAAAAAGAACTCAACTTTTTTTGCTTTAGCTTCCTGATAAAGAGAATTTGTGAAGCCTGCTGGATCAACAACCCAAACATTGGGTATAAAAATTCCGCCAAGCGCTTTTATATTTGGTTCAATTTTTCTTATGCCGAAAGGAGTCAAAAATTTTAAGTCTATTTTTTGTTCCTGTCCCCTTTTTATCAAGCGCCACAGATCCAGCCACTCTTTGTAAAGGCCGTGCCTAAGAGATTCTGAAGAAACCACTATCAGCATTCCGCAACGCATTATCGGTATGGAGCGTATTTTCATGTAGCAGGCCGCTATTTTACTGCCTTTTTTGGCCAATTTTGACTTCAGAAAGTTTGGATTCTGATGGATGCCGGAGTGCAAAACACCGCTATTCAGACTGCTGGTTTCCAGACCGACGCTTTCCAACTTTTCCAATACGACAATTTTTGTTCCTGGTTGAGTTGTGGCTAAGCGTCTGGCTATTGCGCATCCCACAACTCCTCCGCCAATGATGGCTGTATCTACTTTCATATCGCCCCCTTTTCAAAGAACATAAGACCTATTTGCCCAAAGTATAGAAGAAGATTTTAAAAAAGTAAACTTACCGCCAAAAACGCTAAGCGCTTGAACTACTTCACAAAAGTGGTATTTTTATTCAAAACAAAGAACCTTAAAATCTGAAGAAAGGAGGCAAGCTACTTGAGATTACGTCAAAAAATAGGCCTTTTTTTGTTGTCTTTGCTGACGGCAGTTATTTTGACCGGCTCTTACGGTTTTTATTATCTGTATTTTAAAACAGATGATTTGCCGGATATTAAGAAACTTTCTCATCTTGAACTCAAGCAGTCTTCATACATCTATTCAAAAGATGAAAAAATTGCCGGCAGGTTTTTCTATGAAAACAGGGATCCGGTTAAATTTGACAACATTCCGGAACTTGTCAAAAACTCTATTTTAGCGGCAGAAGACAAGAGATTTTTTTCTCATTGGGGTGTTGATCCGAGAGCGATATTACGGGCTTGGCTTCATAACAAAATGAGCCGGCGTGTAGTTTCTGGTGCTAGCACAATTACTCAACAACTAGATCGTTTTCTTTACGAAGACGAGATACCGGAGTTTAAGAGACGAGATCAAACTTACTGGAGAAAAATAAAGGAAGCTCGTCTGGCTATACAGCTTGAACGCCGTTATACCAAGCAAGAAATATTTGAAGCTTATATAAACTATGTTTATTTCGGCTATGGCCGCTTCGGCATAGTTGAAGCCAGCCGATATTATTTTAGCAAAGAACTCAAAGAACTTACGGCGCCGGAAACAGCCATGCTGGCCGCCTTGGTTAAATCCCCCGCACGCTTTTCTCCGATAAACAAAAAAGAGGCGGCTCTGGAGCGAAGAAATTTGGTTTTGCTTTTAATGAAAGAGAACAAATTTATCAGTCAGTCGGAGTACGAAAAAATGACTAAGGAGCCAATAAGCCTGAACTTGTCAAAGGTTGACTCCAGTTTTAACTACGCAAAAGATTTTGTTCGCCGGGTTCTCTTGAAAAAGGGCTATGATAGTGAGGAAATTTGGCACAAAGGCGGTCTGAAAGTCAAAACTACAATAGACAGCCATATTCAGCATATTGCTGTCAGTGCTTTGAGTGAACATCTTGCTAAGTTAAATAATGATTGGGGTAATACCAAAGAAAAGCTTGAAGGCGCGGTAGTGGTGATTGAGAACTTTTCCGGAAAAATAGTGGCAGTTGTCGGTGGGCACGATTTTGCTGAGACGAAATACAATCGGGCTGTCCAAGAGTCGGCCATACGTCAACCGGGTTCAGCTTTTAAAATTTTTACTTATGCTACGGCCTTGAAAGAAGGTTGGAAATTTAACGATAAAATCTGTGACTGTCCAATTCATTTGCCGGGAAAAATAAGTTTTCATGGGCAGGTTATAAAGTGGTGGAGTCCTAGAAATTACCACGAGAAATCTCACCCCGACTTTATGGGTCTCATCGACACTAGCGATGGATTTATTCTCTCCAGAAATGTTG
Source organism: Candidatus Yanofskyibacteriota bacterium (assembly GCA_016185525.1). Taxonomy (GTDB): domain Bacteria; phylum Patescibacteriota; class Minisyncoccia; order 2-02-FULL-40-12; family IGHO2-12-FULL-4; genus JACPNK01. Next base: position 118,418 of record JACPNK010000005.1, on the reverse strand, counting down.
CGACAATATTTTTGGCTAGCCGGATCGGCATTAAGAAGATAATAGAAACAGCTCACGAGATGGGCATAAAAAGCAAACTTGATCCATACTTGCCGACAGCAATAGGCGCTTCGTCAGTCGGTCTTTTGGAGCTTACGACCGCTTTTTCTGTCTTTCCCAATCAAGGCTCTTATTACGAACCGGTTATCGTTTACGAAATTGCCGACTCTGAAGGCAAGATACTTTTTCAAAAAGAGTCGGTAGTAAAAAATGTACTTTCTCCCAAAGTTGCTGAAGACATGACAGTTTTGATGAGAGCGGTTACCGAAATTGGAACGGCTAAACTAACTTTCAAAGGCATAGAACAAAAAGTTGCCGGAAAAACAGGAACAACAAATGAGTCACGAGATGTTTTGTTTTTTGGTTTCACCCCCGGTAGCCGTGGTTATACGGTCGGAGTCAGGCTTGGCTACGATACGCCTAAAAGCATCGGTGCCAGACAAACCGGAGGTTTGCTTGCCGCCCCGATATGCAGGCGGATTATAGAAGAAATATACAAAGACAAACCTAAAGCCAGCTTCTCTTCTGCCGTGGAGGAAAAGGTTCAAAAGATTATAAATCCTATATAAATTCCGGTATCTAAACAAACAGGTACCGCTTCGCAAGAAGCGGTTTTTTTATATCAAACTTGGCAAACACTGCTTCTGCGGTCGCTCTGAAGTTGAGGGTTGCTTGGTTGCGAGCAGTATAATTATTCTTTTAACTGCGAGCAAACCCCAACTTCAGCGCGAGTGAGTCTGCCGCCTGCCTGCCGGCAGGCAGGCAGGAGCAGACGAACGTACTAAAGAAGCAGTGTTTGCCAAGTTTGATATGATACAACAATTTGCCCAAAACACTTTAAAATGCTATATTTTCTGAACTTCTAATATGGCAGAAACACAGGGAAAAAAGGTAAATTTTCAAACCAGACCACCAATTGTGGTTGTTTTGGGACACGTTGACCACGGTAAGACCAAAATTCTGGATTATATTCGTAAGACTAAAATTGCCGAAGGCGAAGCTGGCGGGATTACCCAACATATCGGAGCTTATCAAGTAGAGTCTAATGGAAAGATGATTACGTTCTTGGACACACCCGGCCACGAAGCTTTTTCAGCCATACGTTCCAGAGGCGCTAACGTGGCCGATGTAGCTGTTCTGGTTGTAGCCGCCGATGAAGGAGTCAAGCCGCAAACAAAGGAAGCTATCAAAATTATTGAAGACACCAAAACTCCTTTTATTGTTGCCATAAACAAGGTGGACAAAGAAAATGCCAATGTGCAGAGAGTTAAACAGGAACTTTCTGAAAATAATGTTTTTATAGAAGAGTGGGGCGGTAAAGTCCCGGCAGTTGAAGTATCAGCGAAAACAGGGCAAGGCATAGATTCTTTGCTGGAGATGATTCTTCTGGTAGCCGAGCTGGAAGAACTGAAATCAGACGACACCTCCACCACCGGAATTATAATTGATTCGCATCTTGACAGCCGACGTGGCTACGTGGCTACAATTTTAGTGAAAAGCGGTTTTTTTCGTGTTAACGACTGGGTCGTTGCTGGAGCGGAAGCTGTCAGGATAAAATCAATGTCAGACTTTTTGGGCAGAAGTATAACGGAAGCCGGCGCTTCAAAGCCTTCGGTAGTTTTGGGCTGGGGTACTCCCCCAATCCTAGGCTCTATTGTAAGAAAAGCTGAGTCCAGAGAAGAAGCTTTAAAACTGGCCAAAGAGAATTCAACGTTGGGCCAGCCGGTAATTTTTGTCCAAGAAAGCGGTCCGGAAAAAAGTAAAAATAAAAGCCTGAACTTAATTGTGAAAGCCGATGTTTCAAGTTCTCTTGAGGCAATTGACCAAGTTTTGAGGACGATAAAATCGGAGGAGGTAAGTTACAAAATTGTAGATTACGGTGTCGGTAATATTTCGGAGGGCGATATTAAAAAGGCCGTAGCAACCAAAGCGGTGGTTGTCGGTTTTCACGTTCCGGTCAGTAGTTCTCTTCGTCAGATAGCAGAAAGAGAAGGAGTTGTTGTGGAATCCTTTGATATAATATATGAACTGGTGGAGGAGGTAAAAAGAAAGATGTCCGACCTTTTAGACCCGGAAATTAATAGAATTTCCTTGGGTAAGCTTAAGGTGTTGGCCTTATTCAAAAAGGATCCTAAAAATCAGGTTGTGGGAGGAAAAGTGGTTTCTGGTAAAATCAAGAGAGGCGCGTTGATTGAGGTAACTAGAAACAGTAATGTAATAACGAAAGGAAAGCTCGGACAGCTTCAACAGCAAAAAGCGGATGTTGAAGAAGTCGCCGAGGGTTTAGAGGCCGGCTTAAGAGTTGATTTCGGTCAGCCGATCGCTCCAAATATGTTTGTCAAAGAGGGAGACATCTTAGAAGTTTACGAAGAGGAAAAAATAAAAAGATCGCTCTAGGTTAAAAATTTATTTCTTATTAATTTTTTATGTCGTTATATCGTAAAGAAAAGATTGGCGATTTGGTTAGAGATGAGGTGGGAAAGATTTTGCATCGCGAACTTGATCTTGATTTTGAAGCTTTGGTTACGGTAACCCGGGCAGTTATTTCGGAGGATCATAATCACGCCAGGGTCTACGTCTCCATTTTTCCTTTAGATGTCGCTAAAAAAGTTTTGGAAAATATTAACAGAAATATATATTTTTTTCAGCAGACGTTGAATAAAAAACTGCAAATGCGGCCAGTTCCCAAATTGTTTTTTGTTCTGGATGAAACAGAGGAAAGAGCAGCTGAAGTAGAGAAAATAATAGAAAAAGTTAAAGAGAAATAGACGGCGGCATAGCCAAGGAGTAAGGCGTTCCTCTGCAAAAGGAATATACGCGAGTGCAATTCTCGCTGCCGCCTCAATGGACAAAAACTTTGTTTACATTGACGATTATGACTTGTTAGGCAGTAATTTTTATTGGCGCAAAGGAGTTGAAATAGGAATTTCTAAGGAAGATCTAGTAAGTGTTGATTTGCACGACGAGCGTGTTTTGGTTCATAAAGACATAGTTCAGGCATTAAAAAGTGCTGATAGAGAACTTCAAAATAAAGAGTATCGGCTTTACATTACAGAAGGATACAGATCAAAAGACTTGTATACTCTTGTTAATAACAAAATGAAAGAGAAAATCGGCGAAGTTGATACCAATCGTATACTAAATATAATCGATATGCCCCACTCGACTGGCAAGTCAGTAGACGTGGCATCGTGGAAAGATGGTAAAAAAATTATTTTACATGACAAGAAAGATGGAATTAATGGCTATTTTGTTGATTTTTATAAACAAAGCAACAGAAGCTACCAAGAACTTCAAGAAATACTCATAGGCATTATGCAGAATAATGGTTTTAGATTAGGCAAAAAACGAGAGTATTTTCATTTTAATTACGATCCAACATCGCCTAAAAATTACTAACTTTCAACAATGAAAGGTGTATATTGTGCGGGTGGTAATCTCAATACAGTATGATAAAATTAACCCGTGGAATTAACTGATACGGACTATGCTTATATAGCAGGGCTACTCGACGGCGAAGGAAGTTTTGTAGTTGCTAAACATTTTGCAAAAACAAAACATTGTGGCAAGCGGGGCTGGGTTTGGGAGTTACGCATATCTGTTGGAATGTCAGATAAAGAGGGATTGGAGTTTATCATGCAAAAATTTGATAAAAAAAGATTGCGCGAAGCAAAAGGCAGTAAACGGTTAATGTACTATCTCACTCTTTATTCAAACGAGATTAGAAAGTTCTTGCCACCCATGTTACAGCACATCCGTGTAAAGAAAAAACAAGCCGAGCTCTTGCTAGATGCCCTTTCTATTATAAAACCCAAGTCAAATCCAGAGAGTGATGCAAGGCTAGAAAAGATTTATTTAAGAATGAAAGTTTTAAATAAATCTAGACACAAACCAATTTAAACAAATTATCCATGCGTGGAGTCATCTTGGCCGGCGGCAACGGTACGCGCCTTCGGCCGCTGACAAATTTAGTAAACAAAAGTTTGTTGCCCGTTTTTGACCGGGCCTTGATTGAGTACCCACTAAACACCCTCTTAAAGTCTGGTATAAAAGACATTTTAATCGTTTCCGGGCGCGAGCACTCCGGAGATTTTATAGAATATCTTGGTTCGGGCAGAGATTTCGGGGCAAATTTTACCTATAGAGTGCAAGAAAAAACTTTGGGCATAGCTCACGCTCTTTTGCTAGCCGAAGAATTTGTCGGCAAAGATTTAATGACTGTAATTTTAGGCGATAATGTTTTTGAGGATACTTTTTCCAAAGCAATCAAAACTTTTTCCGGCGGAGCAAGGATATTTTTAAAGAAGGTTCCGGATCCGGAAAGATTCGGTGTGGCGACGTTAAAAGGCAAGCTGGTTTCGGCCATCGTTGAAAAGCCCAAAAAAGCGCTATCCCCTTTTGCTGTTACCGGGTTGTATCAGTATGATTCAAAAGTGTTTGATATTATCCGCACGCTTAAGCCGTCGGCTCGCGGCGAATTTGAAATCACTGACGTAAACAACGCCTACATCCGGAATAAAAAAATGAAAGCTGAATTTGTTGGGGGTTTTTGGGTTGACGCAGGCACTTTCCACTCTTTGGCCGAGGCGGTAGAATGGGCTAAGAAGAGTGAGAAGACTTGAAAATCTAAATTGCTCGGGTGGTGGAATGGTTTACACGCAGCACTTAAAATGCTGTGGGCGCAAGCCCATGTGGGTTCGAATCCCACCCCGAGCACATCAGGAATTAACAATATCTTCCTTTTGAAGGTATTGTTAATTATCTGTTTTGGTGGGATGAGAAGGGTATTGAGGGAAAGTGAAAAGTTTCACTTCCCCGAAAACCCCGCCTCTAGAGGAAACCATATTTTATAGAAGCAGAAAAGAAAAATTTTAATAAGAGTTTAAGAGTAAGAAATAGCCTGAATATGGGCTTTTTTGTTATCTTGTTTGTTGTTGCTATTTACAACAACGATAAGATATGGTATGATGTGGGCTGAACTTTCGTTTCAGTCGGTTTTTGTCAAAAAAGGAGGTAGTAAATGCATGTCTATACAGGACTTCGTTCGTTGGTTAAAGGAAAGTATTTTGATGCTCATCGTGGCGAGAATTGCATGATTGAGGATCTTCAAGGGACAATGTTTTTCTTCAAGATCGATGAGTGCATGTGTCCAGAGCACTTCGTCAGAGGACAGAATCCTCAACAAGCCACTCATTCTCTCGACGTCGATATTCGTGGGGAAAATGACTACAATCCCTTCGAGGTTAAGGTGCGTATCTATGCACCAGCTGAGAACGAGTTTGGTCGTGAAGAAGTCTGTACTATCGAGGTTGCGGATTTCGACAAGGTCAAGATCGCAATCGAGGACAACGAGACCGTCGAGCTTATTATCGGCGACCCTTTCAATCGTGATGCCGCAAGAGCTCGATGGCCCTGGTTCGAGAACCACAAAGGCAACATGGAATGGATCGGTACTCTCCTTTCGGAGAAACCGACTCGTTCCTGAAAAGGACTAAGCAGACTGACTGCTCAAACCGCTATGTCGAAAGGCCTCTGGCGGTTTTGTTTTTCAAAGAATTTGCCGCCAAGACTGAAATTCGCTAGAATTTCAGTAATCCGAACTCCGCCAAAGAAAATTTGGAAATTGTCATCCTCCTTCGCTAAAGCTTCGGACGGACAAGTCAGTACGCCTCTCTATAAGTTTTGGAAGGGTTTGGGTTTTTACAGAAAACGGTCATGATAAAATTCTCAATCTTTTATTTAGTCTTAATCTTCACAGGATTTCTGTTGGCCTTTTTATATAGTAAAGGCAAACATCAATTCTTGTGGCAAGAATATTTTTTTATTATCTTGATACCGACTATAGGTATTGTCCTGCTTGTATTTTGGCTAGGATGGAAACCATTATATGTTTTCTTGGTTACATCTTTAATAGGACCGGCTCTTGAATGGGCGGTGGGTTTTTCTTGGTACAAAGTTATGGGTTCTCGTCTTTGGTTATATGAGCGCTATCCTTTGCCCGGACGCCATACCAGCTATTTAACCATACCAATATGGGGGTTTGGCTTTCTTTTCTTTTGGTTGCTATTGAGGTCTTTCTAACCTCAAACTCATATGTGCTGTCTTGAAAGTTTGCGCACGCTTTTAAGGCGCGGCTAGAAATGATATTAAGATTATATGCTTGATCTGACTACTCCTATAGAAAAATTGCCTAAAGTTGGGCCTAAGAATTTGCCAAGACTGAAAAGACTGGGCATTAAAACTATCAAAGATTTGCTCTGGCATTTTCCCAGCCGTTACGAAGATTTTACCCAAATAGTTGGTGTTGGCGAGGTCAAAGAGACTGGCAGGGTTGTTAGCGTGGTGGGCGAAGTGATGAAGATAAAGACAACTAATATTTGGCACCGCCGGTTGTCTATAACGGAGGCTCATATAAAAGATGCCGATGAACAACTCCGGGTGGTTTGGTTCAATCAACCGTATATAGAAAACTCTCTTGCTGAAGGAAGTCTGGTCAGTTTATCCGGTAAGGTGGCTTTGGATAAGCGTGGAATTTATCTTTCCAGCCCTTCTTACGAAAAGATTCATAACTCAAACTACCAACCGCAAACGGAACTGGTTCATACCGGCAGATTGGTTCCTGTGTACCCGGAAACAGAGGGTATTTCCTCAAAATATCTCCGTTTTTTAATAAAACCTTTGCTGGCTACCGTTGACGGAATTTACGACTACCTGCCTGAAGGTATCAGAAAAAAATACGATTTTCCGGATTTGGTTCAAGCAATTAAAACAATCCACTTTCCGGAATCTGTTGTCGAAGCCGAAGTTGCCAGAAAAAGAGTCGCCTTTGACGAATTGCTTTTATTTCAGATTAAATCTCTTCTGGGCCGGCGCGGCCTTTCTAAACTTAAAGCGCCTTCAGTAATCTTCAAACCGGAGTTGGTAAAAGATTTTGTTGAGAGTTTGCCATTTGCTCTGACAAATGATCAAAGGATCTGCGCTTTTGAGATTATGAAAGATTTTGGCAGAAGTTATCCCATGAATAGGCTGTTGAACGGAGATGTCGGTTCAGGCAAGACGATCGTTGCCGTAATCGCAGCATATCAGGCAGCTGACTCAGGTTTTCAGGCAGTTTTTTTGGCGCCAACAGAGATACTGGCGCATCAGCATTACGCAACGATAAAGTCGTTACTGGTAAATTTACAATACAAAGTTGATAGCAAATCAGCCACACCGCCCACTCTCGACCCTCGACTCTTCGCTCGGGAATTTTCGAGTAGGGGTGTGGCTGATTTGCCTAACTTAACCATTGGACTCTTGACTGGAAACGAGACAAAACAATGGCCGACTGATGAAGTTACCGAAGAAAAAATACCTAAAAAGTTAATGCAAAAGAAAATTGCCTATGGCCGGATAGACATTATAGTCGGCACGCACGCGGTTATACAAAAAAATGTGAAGTTTAAAAATCTCGGTTTGATAGTAATAGACGAACAGCATCGTTTCGGTATTGAGCAAAGAATGAAGCTTGTTAAAAATCAAGAACTAACACCGCACTTGCTATCTATGACAGCAACTCCCATCCCCCGCACTTTGGCATTGACGGTATACGGCGACTTGGATGTTTCTTTAATCAAAGAAAAGCCAAAAGACCGAAAGAAAATTATTACCAAAGTTTTTACAAAAGATAAATCTTCTGAAGTTTATGGTTTTGTTGAAAAAGAAATTCTATCCGGCCGACAGTCTTTTGTGATATGTCCCCGTATTGAGCTGGGCAACCCGCAAGAGGTGATTAAGACTTCGGGAAAACAAAACAAGATGAATGTGTTGTGGGCGGAAGTTAAGGCTGTTACTGCTGAATACGAAAAACTTTCAAAAAGTATTTTTCCCAATTTTAAAATCGCCATGCTTCATGGAAAGATGAAGCCTAAAGAAAAAGAAAAAATCATGGAAGATTTTAAAAACAGGAAGTATCACATTTTGGTGTCTACCTCGGTTGTTGAAGTTGGCGTTGATATTCCAAATGCCTCGGTCATGCTGATTGAAAATGCTGAAAGGTTCGGTTTGTCGCAACTGCACCAGTTTAGGGGCAGGGTGGGGCGGGCTGAACATCAGTCTTATTGCTTTTTGGTCAACGGTGGCAACAACCGTTTTGAGAACAAAAGACTCAAAGCTTTAGAGAGTTGCGATGACGGGTTTAAGCTGGCTGAACAAGACTTGCTTTTGCGCGGACCCGGAGAATTTGTCGGCACCAAACAATCCGGTTTACCCGACTTGGCAATGGCTTCTCTAACCGATTTGGAGTTAATAAAAAAAGCTCGGCTGGAAGCTAAGCTTTTGTTGAAAGATGACCCGAATCTGAAAAAGTCTCCCCTTCTTAAGACTCAAGTGGCTAACTTTCAAAAAATAAGACACTTTGAGTAAAAAAGGAATTATGAAGTATGAGTCAAGAATCAAGGAGAGAAACAGATTTTTAAGGACATTAATTCATGATTCGTGATTCATGATTCTATTCTTAGGTGTAACCCAAAAACCCAGATACTTTCCGATCATCAGTCTAGTTTGAGCCTCAAGACCAGGTAAAGCACCTAAGACGATTGTGGTTATGGGGAATAATAACCACTGCAAAACCATCCAAAAATACTTAAAGCGTCTGTAGCGTAAGGGTTTTGGCGGCAAGAGAACTATAGACAAGACGGCCGAGGAGATAAGTCCTATCATGGCTAAGCTCATTATGGTTCTCGTGAATTGAGGCAGGTTTAAAGACAAGACAGACTGGTTGAATTTTGCTCCGCCAACTGCAACCGGCAGCCAGCCCAGAAGAAATATTATGATCGCATTAGTAGCCCAAGAGTGGAAACCTTCAAGGACATTAAAGATATAGTAGAGCTTTTTTTTCAAAGGAATTAGTTTGTTTTTGTAAAAACCAAAAAAGAAGTACGGTATATTCTCTACTCCGTAACCCCACCGCCTCTGTTGTTTGTATATATTTTTCATCGTCTGCCAAAAGTTGGAAGCAACATTGGCATCCATAGATACAGGGTAAAACATGGGCGTTACCTTATAATTGCCGTTGTATCTAAGAAAACACTGCCAAAAAATGCGCGAGTCTTCAGAGACCATATTGGTTTGCCAAAAATCAACATCAACCAGGGCCTGAAATGGCATTGAGTGGCTGGAAAACGTAGTCAACCTCTCCGGTCTTTCCTGCTGGATCGTGTGCCAGAAAGTGGCAGAGAAAGCGACCACTCGGGCTAAGGCCGGGGCTTCCCAAATGTTGTTAACATAAAGAGGTACCGGTTGATAAGAGGTACGTAGAGGATTTTGGGTAGTAAGATAAAGGTATGTTAAAAGAGAAAAATAGTGGCTGGAGACGACAGTGTCGATATCAAAGTTTGAGACGATAACATGGTCGTATTTTATACCCAGAACATTAATGATTTTTTCTTTGACCAATCTGCCGGCATAGGCCGCGTTTGAACCTTTGCCGGACATTTCTCCTTGAATATTGTCCGGATGTTCAGTGACTATAAACTGAAAAAATTTACTGCCATATTCTTTTTCCAGCTCATAGCCCAGTTTGTTTTCTTCCTCGCCGGCTCTGGATTCTTGGGCTAAAACCAAGATCATCTTTGTCTTGGGGTAGTTTGAATTTAACAGGCTTTCAATTGAGGCTGTAACCAACTCCCTGCCTTCTTTGTAGCGAGGCAGTATTATTAGGTGGTAAACGTCTTGCCAGGATTTAATGCTTTGCAGTTTATACTCTGTAGTTGGCAGTTTCTCCAGCCTTTCAAGCCAGTCAATAGTCAGATTAAGCCTTAGTTTTTTGTAGGCGTGTCTTAAGTGCAGAGAAAGATAAACTGTTTTAATAAGCCAATAGGTGTCAAATAAAATTATAAAAACGGCAGTAAAAGCCGGCGCAATGAAGGATAAAAAGGTAATCAAAAATAGCGTAAGCCAGGCTAAAAAGCCCGGCAAAAACTCAAAAAAACGATATAAAAACCTTTCTTTTTTATCAGAAAGGTCTAAAGATTTGCTTAATTTGGTATAGTCCATTATTGCAACAAATAATAAATTAAGTTTTGCAAACAGTCAAACGAAGCGAAGGTGCTAAGAATGTTTTGAAGGAAATTTGTCAACCAGCTTTTGTTCAATCGCGTAAAGACAAATTTCTTTGGCTCCTTGTTCCGAATATCCAAACTTTTCTTCTAAGTTCTTGGTCATGTGAGCAACATGTTCTTTCAGCCGAGTGTCAAAGGTTTTGAATTTTTCGGTTCCAAAACATTTTACCGCTTCTTTAAAGTTGTCGCTTTTAAGGAACGGCTCGGACAGTTTTTCTTTCAAGTTCTTGGTGTAAGCCGTAAAGAGTTCTTGGTATAACTCCGTTTCAGATATTTTCTCGCCGGTTATTTTTTTATTTTGGCATTGGGCAATAACTTTTCTGAATTTTTTTTGAGTTTCTTTTGCAAACTCTAAAGCGCCGTGATCACCCAGAACTATGCCGGTAAAATAAGAACCAAACATTTTAAAAAATTCAGTTGAAACCTCTAATTCCTGCTGAGTCCACTCGCATTTTATTTTGCTCCCAACATCGTAGTTTACGGCGTAGATATAATTTAGAATATCTTTTTGAATCTGTTCCTTATTATAAAAATAAAGAGACTCTTTTATTTCGTTTAACACTAAGTAGTCATACCAGTTCACAAGCGAGCCGATAAAGTTTTTGGGTATATTTTCGTTTCTCGTGTCTCTATCAACCTTGTGCTTGAAGAAGTCACAAACGTTGTCCATGTTTATCAACTTGGGTTTTCCGCCATAACGCCTTAAAAATTCACCAAGAAGATCGATAGACTCTCTTCCGGAAAAACCCTTTACTCCTTCTAATTCTCCAGTCGCAATCAGTTTCCGCCTGATGACAGCCGTCATTTTTTTCTTGTCTTCTTCAGATAGCCATTGTGGAATGGTGCCGCCATTTATCGCCATCCTTAGCAGAAGTCCCGCTTCGTCGCAGTAACGGTTGTATTTTTTCATGTCCAGAATCCACTCTTTAAGCGCTGCGCATTCGGCATTCATTCTGGAAGAAATTATTACTCTTGCGAAGTTTTTAAGAACCCTCGGAAGAAACTGCAGATCGATTTGTTCACCGAAGACACTATAGTAAGTTTTAACCTCGGTAGGCACGTCTAAAACGTATGAAACTTTGTTATACTGGATTCTTCCTTGGAATGATTCGGCTTTCTCTTCCTTTATGCTTTCTTTGTCTTCCGGGTTCATGAGAGCTAAAAAAAGCGAACTTATTCTTTCTTCTACCATGCCGTTGACCTTATGAACGCCTTCGGAAATGACATTGTGAAGTTCCAAAAGTCTGTCTTTGTTGAAAGACTTGATGTCCATAAGGACATATATGCCATTATTGGTTTTGGCAAGGGGCGAAAACACGTATTTTACGAGATTGGCGCCGAATATGGTATCGAGCTTTCTTTGGGTCCGAGCAACAGTTAAGTAAGCCTCTTTGATGGGGCTGTCGCCGGGGTTAAAAACGCTAATGCCTTCGCCTAGCCGACGATCAAATTTGCAATTACGAACTTTAATCATGTCGAAAACTTTGTCAAGAGAGCCAAGTTTTTCAAACAAAGCCCAAAAAAGAGACTTGCATATTGTGCAGACCTCTCTTTTAAATAGCCACTCATACTCTTTTTCGTGAGAGAGCTTGTACTTAAATTCAGACATCTTTTCCGACAGAAGTTTGTCCAAGAAAGCAGCGCGATAACTTTTGGGGATAACCAGCATCGGATAGTCATGGCTTGGACAAGAGACATTAACCTTTTCCCCCCCTCCAATATCAATATCCCAAAAAATCTCAAAGCTCTGCCCTTCCTCTGTGGCTGTGTATTCTTCAAATGCCTGAAGAAGGTTGTTCAAAAATGTGCTTTTGCCGGATCCGTGAGGCCCTTCGTAGACATATATCCGATTCTGCCTGGAGCCCTGCCTAAGCGACTCCACCTGCCTTACAAATCTGTTGGCAAAAAGCCTGTCGGCAAAAAAGGGGTTGTCAGAATCCCTGACAAAAATTTTTGAACAGTCGTATTTAATGAAACCGATGCTTTCGGGGTCGTCAGGATATTCGTCTTCTCCTTTGCCGACACAACTTTTGACCATGTCGTGAAAAAGCTGAAAAATATCCCGCAGAGACCTCTCGGGCTCTCTTTTTGCAACGTCCAAAAATTCATCAAACCTCAAAACTTTTCTTTTCTCTTTATCCTCAATATCGGTTCTTAACGTCTCCAGCGCTTTTTTGGTTTCATCCACGGTTACTCTCCCCCCTCTTCTTCGGAAATCAAAGTTTTTTCCACTGTTTTACCTTTGCAAGTGTAAAGCACACGAAGTTTTTTGTACTCTGGCGTATATCCTGCTTCCAAAAGTGGACTGTCTAGTCTTATCGGACCAGAATCAAATTCTGTTGTTTCAAGCTTAACCGTATTACCGGCCAAATAAGACAGACCGATTAAAACTGCCGGAATATAGGCCGTAACCAGAGACCGGCCCTCAAAGGAATGGTCAAGGTACAGCTCTCCTTCCCTGGCTTTATCTTCACTGATTATGATGTGGGGCGGGTGGTATAAGCTGTCGTTGAGCATCTTCCGATACTCTTTTCCGCTTCTCGACTTGATATAAACTTGAAGCGACAATCTTTCTAAGTTTAGATGAAGGCCGGCGACAAAAAGATTGTATTTATCAACGAAGTCCTGAAAGTCGTCGTCGGAAAGAAAATTGACAAGCATAAAGTCGTCAAAATTTTTTCTGGCTTCAAACAGGGCTTTTTTGCCCGTTTCTTCTCCCAGTTTTTGGTCAAAGTGTTTTCTAGCTTCAGCGTCTTTTATCAGCTGGTATTGGTAGGAGAGCTTGCCTTTTGCCGCGAGTTCTTCAATAAATTCATAGAGACGCTTGAAACCGATATAAGGGTTAAGTCCTATTATTTCCGGGTCAACAACAACTCTAGAGTTGACTATGCTGTAGTCAATCTCATGAGAGCGAATCCGGGGGTCGGCTATAAACAACCTTTCGTGCCACAAACTGGCCCAGCCTTCGTTGCTGTTATGGGTTCTGAAGTGAGGCTGAAAAAAAAGCGACGTTCTTCTTACTACTTCAAGGACTTCTTTCATCCACCCGTTGCCTTCTTTGTTTACAAACTCGGAGCGGTCCGCAAGATATTGAAGAATGTCTTTTGTCTTTGGCTTCTTTTTCTCTTCACGCTTCTTAAAGACACCGTCAAATTCCGGAAACTTGCTTCTGAAAGCCGTGTCGTTGAAGAAAATGTCGTCTCCTACTTTCTGGCCAAACTGCTTATGGCAGACATTGAGCCGTTCAAGTTCGTCGTAATAAAACTTGAGCGTTATGTTCTTTTCTTCGTGGCGTTGTTTCAGGAATTCGCCGAAGTAAAAGTCAACTTTTTTAGAAAAGGAGCCTGCAGTTTCTCTTGTCTGGTTCCTGTCTTCTTCCCTAAGTTCCTGATAGTAACCGACCAAGTTGTCCGCGCCTCTGGCAAATTCAATTACGTAGTCAACCCACCTCTTTTCGGTTCCCATTTCTTCCCGGATCCTGTTTATAAGGCGCTTATCGGCCAGCGCTTCACCGCAAAAATCCCGATTCCATGTGTTTCTGAAAAAAACATTGTTCTGGTAGTAGTCTATGTGAAACAAAACGTGGTAGAAAATCATTATATTAAACCAATCAGCGTTGTTGTCGTTGTAAAATGACAATGGAGGTCTGGTGTTGACTACGGTCTCATAAGGGTTGTCGGGATATAATTTGTAAACCCACTTATTTTTGATAACCTCCACGTCATCAACCCAAAAATCATAAAGCGTGGGAATCATCGCTTTTGGCATAAGCGCCAGGAAATCTTGATTGGTGGCGATGTACTCTAAGGTCTCTCCCTCAAAGCTTAAGCCCTCGGCTCTTGCTCTAGTCTTGCACTCCTCCATAATTTTCTTGGTCTCTTGTCCTAACAGTTCCATAGTTCTTGCCTCGTTTTTCCTTATTTTTAAGGTTCTTTCTTAAAATTTACAGGATTATTAGATAAATACAAGGACTAAAAAACGGACGGTGATACCATCCGCTGACTCTAGTCTTCAGCAACCAAAGCTTTGACTGCTTGTTTATTTTTTTCATCGGTTACGTTGCTGTCAGACATAATATGCATTCTGAAAACATCTTTTCTGTCTGTAAAGCTGCCTTCTTTTATATATAGCTCAAAAAGGCTTTCTTGTTTAAGTTCAAGATGGCGTGGGTTCCTCAAAACACTAACACCCATACGGTTGACATAGCTTAGAATTTTTTCTATTTCCGGGACTGCTTTTTCTCCGTCGTCTCCGTCGTCGCCGTCAGTGCCCTGAAAGACGTAAATGTTATAATCTCTGGCAAGATTTTCCTTTTCAACAATCCTGTTAACCTCTTGATAAACGGAGGGTATAAAAGTGCCGCCGTTGGTAGCCTTTGTAAAGTAGGCTTCTACTGAAACTTCTTCAGCTTCAACATCATGAACAAAAAACCTTGGTATTACCAGATGCTTATACTGAAATAAAAGCCATGAATATATCATTAGGTGTTGGCTTAATATTGCTTTGGTCGGGTCGCCCTGCATAGAACCAGAATAATCTCTTAAGAAAAACACAATCGCTTGAGACTTCCAGACCCTTTCTTTGGAAAGAACACGATAAATTTTATCCTGCGGACCAACAATGAGTTTTGTCGTATCAATGTTGTCTTTGTCAATGCGGCCCAGAGCAACATTGCTCTTTACAACGCTTACCAGTGTTGCTTTTTTGTCTAAAAATTGGCCGGATCCTTTGTGTCTGTCCGTCAGATCATAAACATACTCGTCAGTCGGCACTTTTTTGCCTTTATCTTTCAAGTCAGGAAGCTTTAACTCTTCCGAAAGCTCTTTGCCCAGCTGGTAAGCTCCCGTTTCTATGCCGTGTTCACCTTCACCTTCGCCGGCTTCGGGTTCTCCATCTTCAATCTCTTCATCGCCGTCGCCGTCTTCACCGCTTTCGGAAAGAGGTATTTCGCTGATAATATCTCCGACCTCTCCTTCTCCGTGTCCGGCTTGGTCTATCCCGTGTTCGCCGGTCGGCTCAAAATCTCCATGAATGAGTTTTTCCTCAACGACATAAGGAATTGCGATTACCCTGTCCGGCCCGGACAATATTTTTCTTATCCTTATTTTCTTCTTGAATCCGTCTTTTTCTCTCTGCGCGTCTCTTTTCAAAAGTTCTTCAAAGGATTCGTTGGGCATTGGAAGACTCCTTTAACTAACTTTCGTCTTCTTTTGTAATAAAGTATTCTATCGTCTTCTGAGCGCAGGTTAGGCAATAGCCAAGTTTCAGCATAGCTCTAACCGTCCTGTCGTAAATTTTTAGGTTTTCTTCATTGGTTCTATTGGCCAAAGCGCCAGCCAGACTGCCTGCCCCGGCAACATCCGATTCCAGTCTTACGTCAGTTACTGCTTTAACCAATAACTGATTGTCCATAAAATCATAATTAGGATCTGTGGAAACTTTCTGACCGTAAATCTTGCGTACGGTATTACGGTGAGATTCTTTTCTTTCATCGCTGGAAAGACCCATTCGGTTTTCAACGCTGTCAATAAAACTCGTGTCTATTTTAAGGGGTTTCAACTCTCCGGTTTGTGGATCACGATACTTCCACATCTTATCCGGACCCAAGTTTTCTTGATCCATTCCAATAATCATGTTGACATAAGCTAAAACATCTTTACGAACGGCTTGTGAATCTTCACGGTAAGCGTTAAAAATGGAAGTTCTCACCTGTTCACGATAAAGCTGTCTTGCTATTTTTAGGTCTTCAAAATACTTTTCACGCTTTGCCGCTTCCTCCACATAGTCAAGTACGATTCTTTCAAATGCCTCAAAAACATCTTTGGCAAACAAGCACTTACCTTCGTTACTTTCAGGCATAGCTTCCAGAATTTGTATAACTTTGCCTTCATCACGGTGGCCCAATCCACTCTGCCCCCACCTTTTAGTGACATCGGGGTTGGCGTTTAAGGTCTTCTTAACTTCTAGTATTGTTTTTATGCCCTTTTCACCGGCTGTTTCACCGGCTTCAAGTTTCAATGTTTCTATGGGTGTAAGCTTCTCTGAATGTGGAAGTCTGGTAAAAACCACCCCAACAGAAATAGCAAAGTTTAAATTCGGGTCCTCGTGCATGTCTTCGCCCAAAATAGTCTTCTTTTTTTGACTGCCCATAGAATATTTTGTCAGTTCTTGTTGAAGTATATAGTCAGTATTATGACCGACATAACAAATTCGACATCTGCTTTTGAGCGGTGATTCTTCTTTCATGCTTACCAGTTTCTGATATTCGTCAGAGTTGGAAGTTGCAAGCACTAAAACATCCAGCCACCACTTAAATGCTCCCAGTTCCAAGGTTCTATTCTGAACAACCTGCAGATAAATATGGTTGAAGTCAGTTTTATTCTTAAATATTTCGTCAGCAAAATGTATCCCACCGTCGCCAACCCTGGCTAAAGCACCTATCTGCAGATCGTATCGGTTCGGGTCCCCGATCGGCAACAACAGCATAAGCTGCAGAGATTCTTCTCCCAAGAGATCAGCGGCCGAAGCGGTAATTTTGTCTTTAGCCGCGTACTTTCCCGTAGTAATGCCCAAACTTTCTCTCATGGGTACAGGAGTGACTTGAATATGTTTAAGCATTTCCACAAGGTCGCCGTCATAATGAGCAAACAGTTCGTACCACAAATACTCCGAGGAGGCGCCCAAAGGACGATGGTTTTTGTAAAATGCTTCAATTTGAGTGTCCCTAAACCCCTGTTGAGCTAAAAACTCTTTTGTTTGGTCTTGGTTTTCAAAAAGATTCATGGCTAAAATCATAGGATTTTCAAAGGTAAGAGACGGCAGCTCCGCAACTTTTTTGTCATAACCGAGAACTTTATCCAAGCCAATAAATTTAAACGTGTATTTTCTATTTTCCGGTCTTGCTAAAAACTGCCTATACCTGCCACAAAGATAGTCAATGAAAAAAGTTTTGCCATTGCCAGGCTCTCCAACAAAAACAAAGGCCAGCTCTTTGGCAGGGCCGCCTTCAACGGCGTCTTTGAGAAAGTGTACAAAGTCATTTATTTCGTCATACCATCCGACTATGTGTTTTGAGCCTTTACGAAAAAACATAAAATCATATATGGTTTTTCCGGCATGGACTTTTTTCTCTACTCCCTCTGACAAAACCATTCTAAGAACGGCTTCGGAGACTGTTTCAAATTTTCTGCGGCCTTGCAGTACCTCTTTGACATGAAAGAGTAGGCTTTTGTTGTCATCAACAGTCATGACTTTTTCAGACATTTTTCACCTTTTTTCTTTAATTTTTTAAAGACCTGATTATGGCAAGCGTAATTTAAAAATATTATGGAGTCAAGCTAGTTTTTCATTAAAAAACTAAAGAGGAAGTCCGACAGATTTAGGACGCCGTTTTTAGCATTGATATCTGCATCGCGCAACTCTTGATATATTCTCTTAAGATCCTCCATCTCAAACTTGCGGGCATTTTCGTAATTTTTTCTGATAACAAAAGGGTGCAGTTTAGACAGGCCGGCAAGCTGGCTATAGGGCACGGCTTTTTTGGTTAGAGACTTTATCCGCAAAAGGACGCGGAACTGATATATGACTAACCCCAGAATTGCGTAGGGGTCTTCCCCTTCTGAAAGATATCGGTCCAGCAGTAAGATGGCTTTTCTCTGATTTTTACCGGCCATGGTATCGGTTAAATCAAAATTGTTTAGAGTCAGTTCCGGCGCCACTATTTTGTCCAAGTCGGCTTCTTTGACTTCTTTGTCTTTGCTTTGGCTGTCAAAGTTTTTGTAAGCTATCAATTTGGCAATTTCGTTTTTTGCTTTTTCTTGGGACTGTGAAACCAGAAAAAGCAATTTTCTGGCCATCGGTACTTGAATTTTTAGTCCCGCACTTTTAAACTCCTCTATGCACCATTTTTCTAAGGCGGAGCTCTTGAGCGGTAAAATTTCTCCTGACTTCGGAGCGTTTTGAGATAAAAATTGAAAAAGTTTTTTGCCCTTTTTATTTAACTCCGGACCGGAGTAGAATTCGTAAAAAATCAAATGGAAGTTTTTTTCAGGGTCTTGGAAATATTTTTTTAATATTTCCAAGACAGCCTCTTGTGTCTGGCCGTTTGCAAAAAGAGCGTTGGCAATAACAATCTTGCCTTCATTGAATATGGATCTAGTCTCCAAAGCGTCTTTTAATGATTTCACCCCCCCCTCTTGATTGATGTCTATTTTTTCAATGATTAAGTCGGGCGCTGTTTTCAAAAAATCAGCTGTCTTTTTTTTGACAGCTTCTTTAACCGAAAAATTTTCTTGGCCGTAAAAAAAGTGAAACATGAATTTGTCGTTGGGGGGGGTTTTAATCTGTAACTATCTCAACCCAGGTCGTTCCCGGTGTAAATTTTAACTCACCACCTTCGGCATCGTAAAAATAAAGCTTTTCTTTGGCCGTAATTTTTTTCCAGAAGCCTTTGATTTCTTGCCCGTTCTGGTAGAAGGTTGCCTCGCCGGAGCCGACAGTTTTTACTCGGATATAGTCTTTACTGACAGGAGACCATGTTGTTTTCATGAGAACGATATTTTTTGCCTCAACTTGTTTGGAGGTGTTTTTGTCTATTTCTTCTTTACCGCCTCTTTTCCGGCGGTATGAGTTGCTGGCTTGATCATACTCCCAAGCTATCTGAAACTCATCTTTGTAGATTGTTGGCGGTTGGATGTCGCCAGAGCTCTTTGAGTTTTGGTGGGAATATGAACTCAATGATTTGCTTAGTCCATACTCTAAACTGACAATAGCTTTGTTTATAAGTTCTGGATTGGTGAAACCGTTATGAGGAGGTTTTGCTCCTTTTTTCCTGTAATATATTGTGCCGTCGTATTTCATAGCATCTATGTTATCAACTACGCCACGGTTTAGTTCTGAAAGCGCCTCTTTCTCTCCTCCCCAGTGGGCATAAACCGCTCCCAGTCCCTGTACCAGCGGAATAAAGTCAGAACGCGAGGACCTTATGGAGCCGATTTCTTCTGGCCAGTCGCATTGAAAAACAGCCATCATTCTTGTGACCCCGCCGTCGGTTACGGGCATTTCAAAGACTAAGTCAGCTTCTCCAATGCCCGAAAGGGGTCTGGTTTCCGGATCAGAAGCCAACATGACTGCCAGCGGTCTGACTTTGGCTTTTTCGCATTTAATGCCGGAGAGATCTGACTCCGGAAAATTCATTCCTTCCAGCATGGCTTCACCCCTTTTGACCTCAATTTTGTTGTTACTGAAAAACAAAAACCAGCCGGCAATAAAGCCAACGATCCCGAGTCCAATTAAAAGTATTTTTGTTGTAGAAATTTTCATGACATTTCTGACCAATTTCTCCCGACTTTAGTTTCAACTACTACGGGTACTTTGACCTGCCCCTTTTGCGCGTTAGGAGACCAAATGTTCTCCATGATTTCTTTGAATTTCAATGCGATTTTTGCCGTCTTTTCCTCTTTCACCTCGCATAATAGCTCATCGTGAACTTGCAGTAAAATTTTAGCTTCATCTTCAAGTTTATTTTCGTGGATGAAATTGTAAACCCCTATCATGGCTAGTTTCATTATATCAGCCTCTGTTCCCTGAATCGGGGCATTGACGGCCATTCTCTCGGCTTGGGCCACCATGTGGGGCATGCTGGAATTTATCTCTGGTAAGTCTCTTCTTCTGCCGAAGTAGGTTTGGACAAAACCTTTTTCTCTAGCTTCAGTCTTAGCTTTTTCCATGTAGGCGGCCATGCCGGAAAACTTTTTTAAATATTTTGTGATGAACTCTCGGGCACGCATTTTGTCTACTCCAGCGGAACGGGCGAAGCCAAGGACACCCATACCAAATAAAATGCCAAAATTCAGGGCTTTGGCTTGTCGGCGCATTTGAGGAGTAACTTTGTCTGGACTGACCTCAAAGACCTCGGCGGCCGTACGGGTATGAATATCTTCCTTGTTTTGGAAAGCCTCAAGCATCTTCCGGTCGCCTGACAGATAAGCGGCTATTCTTAATTCAATTTGTGAGTAGTCAAGGGATAAAAGTTGCCAGCCGTTTTCAGCGACAAAGGCCTTTCTAAACTCTTGCCCAAGTTCAGTGCGAACGGGAATATTCTGTAAATTTGGGTCCTGGCTGGAAAGTCTGCCGGTAACTGTACCCATTTGGTTGTACGTGGTATGTATGCGATGGTCTTTCCGGTTAATTAAGGCTGGAAACGGTTCGATGTAGGTCGTTTTTAGTTTTTGAAGCTCTCGGTACTGCATTATCAGTTCAATTATCGGATGTTCGTCAACCAGTTTTTCAAGTTCGGAGACGGCTGTGGAACGGGCTCCCCCGCTGGTTTTCTTGACTCTGGTTTTAAGTTGAAGCTTGTCAAAAAGAATTTCTCCGAGTTGCTGGGGTGAGTTGATATTAAATTCTTGTCCAGCTTGCTCGTCCGGCAGGCGAGCTTGCTCATAAATTTTCTTTTCTAAGCCGGTAATTTCATAATTTACTTTTTCTGACAATTTTTCTAAACCAGCCGTATCAATTTTGATGCCGTTTCTTTCCACTTCCGCTAAGACGGGAATCAAAGGCATCTCAATTTCTTCAAAAACTTTAAGCAACTCTTTTTCTTTTAGCTTCTTCTCAAGAACTTTCACTAATTTCGGCAAGGCCGAACCCATGTCTGTAAAAGACTGGGCGAATTCCACAAAGTAGATTTTGTCTAAATCGTAATTTTTAAGTTCCGGCCTCACCAAGTAAGACGCCACAGCTGTATCAAAGTCAAGATTTTTAATGCGAACGCCTTGGTCTAGAAGAAGTTTAACAACAGGCTTTAAGTTATGCCCTCTTTTGGCAATGCTTTTATCTTCTAAAATGTCCTTAAGTCTTGAAGATACTTTTTCCGGTATAGTAGTATTGCCGTTTAAGTAAACGGCATTCGGGTCGGAGTTTTGTAAAATCAAAGGCTGTGACTCATTAAAACCCAAGCTTTTTTGCTCACTCCCTTGATTTTCGGCTTGGTTTTTGTTTTTTATCGTGTCAAGTTCGGATAGAGGTGCTCGTCCATTCGGAAGACGGGCAAGCAAGCTGTTAAAACCTAATTTTTTCAGGATTTGAATAACTGTTGTTTTGTCATATTTATTTTTCCAGCTTACTTTCTCCAACGAAAAATCAATGTCAAGATTAGTAACGATTGTCGCCAATTTTTTACTAAAAATTGCCTGCTTTTCGTTTTCTTTTAATTTTTCTGCGAGTTTAACGCTTATGGCATCGCCTTTTTTAAATTCTTTTATTTTAGCCAGTTCTTTGTATAAATTTTCTATTGTGCCGTATTTCTGCAACAAGGTTATGGCCGTCTTTTCACCGATACCTGGCACTCCGGGAATATTGTCTGACGGATCGCCTTTCAATCCTTTGAAATCCACAACTTGATAAGGTTCCAGGCCGTATCTTTCTTTGACGCCCTTTTCATTGTAAATAACGGTGTCGGTTACGCCTTTTCTCAAAGTAAAAACAACCACTTTGTCTTCTTCTACCAGTTGGAGGGTGTCCAGATCTCCGGTTAAAATTATTGTTTGAAGACCGTCGTCTTGTTGAATTTTTTTTGATTTTTCCGCCAGAGAGCCGATTAAATCGTCGGCCTCAAAGCCTTCTTTTTCAAAAATTTCAACACCGAAAGATTGCAACACCTCTTTGATCAGAGGTATTTGGGCATAAAGTTCATCGGGCGCTTTTTGGCGGTGAGCTTTGTATTCTTCAAACTCTTCGTGGCGGAAAGTCGGTCCGGCCAAATCAAAAGCGGCGGCCATATAGTCCGGTTGCATATCTTTGATGGTCTTAAGCAATACCGAGGTAAAGCCATAGACTGCGTTAACAATCATGCCTTGAGGTGAGGTCAGGGGCGGTAAAGCATGAAAGGCTCGGTGGACCAAAGCGTTGGCGTCAATAAGAATGAGTTTCTTCATAAGTTAATGACTAAATCCAAATGACTAATGACAATTCAAATCCAAAGCTCAAATGTCAAACTAATAAATTTAAGATTTTAGATTTTGTCATTGATTTGTCATTTGAGTTTTGTCATTTGTCATTTTCTATAACAATTTTTCTTTCATTCTCGTCTATGTGGTCTATGTGAATTCTAAGATAGTTTTTTGGCAATATTTTTCTTACTCTATCTGACCATTCAATTAAGATTAAATTTTTGGGATTACTAAAAATTTCTTTTATGCCCAGCCTGATTAAATCCTCGTGGTCTTTAAGCCGGTAGGCGTCAATGTGGAAGAGGTTGTTATAAGTCGTAAGTTTTAAGTTATAAGACTTTATTAAAACAAAAGTCGGGCTAGAAATTTTGTTTTTGAGGCCTAGACCTTTGGCAAAACCTTTCACGAAAGTAGTTTTGCCGGCGCCAAGCTCCCCTTCCAAACCCAGCACCAAAGCAGTTCTTTTTTGCAAAGTTTTTCGGGTTATTTTCTTAGCCAGAACTCCCGCCGCTTTTTGCGTTTCTTTAGGACTCTTTGACAAAAACTTCATAACTTTATCTTATCTTTTTTGTACTTATTTTTCAATTTTTGACTTTATTCGTAATTGGAGTATAGTTGAATTATGAATAGAGTTACTAACGAAAAAATTTATTCTGAGATTTCAACCATTAAAAGAGAGATGGGCATAATGCGTTCGCTAGTGATTGGCATGCTTGGCCGTGATGAAGAGGGAGAGTACAATCCTGTCTTTGTTCGTAAAATTTTAAGAGCAGCCAAGGAAAAACCCACTCATACTTTCAATGGTTGCGGTTCTCTGCTGGAAGCTATCAAAAAAGTTAAATGAGAGTTGTTTTTACTAGGGTATTTCTTAAGTCAGCTAAGGACTTGCCAGATAAAATCCAGAACAAACTTGACACCCAGACAGCTTTGCTTGAACAAAATATTTTTCATCCGCTTTTGCATACTAAACAGCTCTCCGCAGATTTGTCTGGTTTCTACTCTTTCCGAATCACCCGTGACTACCGGGTGATTTTTCAACTTCTTAGTCCCGACACAGTCCAGTTAATCAGAGTTGCAAACCGCAAAGATATTTACCGATAATCTTGTTCAGGAGTAACTTTTTCTGGATAAAAAAACCCTGTACCGGATGGTGCAGGGTGGCCGAAATTCTTGGCCAGAGAAATACACTAGGGGTTTAACTCCCACAAGCTTTTGGGCTTAGGAGGAGGCTTTACACCAGCCTCTTCCGCTTCGCCCAGAGCTGAAGGAGTTGTTAGTGCCGGCGGTGGTGGTGATTGAATCACAACCGGTACCGGTGTTACTACAATCGGTTGTGGTGTCATTACCGCCGGCGCAGAGGTGGTCGTCTGACCGGAGAAGGAAAAAACCCTTGCCCCGGACCAGTAGCCGACTGCCGGTAGGACCAACAACACCACTCCCAGTGGTATCACCCACCAAGAATACTTCACCCACCAGGTCCCACCACCCGGCCCAAGAACATGAAAATTTTGAGTGGCGATTCTTCTGCCACCCATAACGATTTGCCCACTTGCTCTCATTTTTTTATCCTTTCTTTACCAGTCCAGCTTGTCCAGCTGGACGTTGAAAATTCGCCAGCCAGCATTGGCTGGGAGGAACTGTTTCCCCTTGCCGTAGGGGATCTCTTTGTTGATGGTCCGGCCACTGGGTGTTACTACTCCCTCGGCCATAACACCAACATTGGAGCCAGGCAGAATAAACAGCAGGATTTTTTGTCCAGGACCCACCCGGACATACTGGGTACCGTTATTGTCCTGATAAAAAACCCCGGCATTCACGGACTCGGTGTCGTTCCAGAAGAATTTTTTCTCGAGCATGGCTTGAGCTTCCGCTTGCGCTTGGGCGGCCATGGCTTCGGCTTCCTTCTGTTCTCGCTTGTTGCGTTTGTGTTGGACAACGGCCTTTACAGCCTTGGTCCCGAAGTAGCCGGCAGTTCCACCGATAGCGGCACCTCGCCAACCATCGACCGATCCACCAATCATGGCCCCACCAATCCCGACTTCAATGGGGCTGATGTGAACTCTTCCACGGTTACCCCGACCGTACTGGTCGGTCCCGTAGAAATAACCATCATCGAGATATCCATACCCGTAGCGCTCGTGGTAAATGAGGCTATGGATCTGGGCTTCCAGATTGGCCACATCCCCTCGGATGTGGTTTCTGGAAATGATGTCCAAGTTTCCCTGGACCACTCGACCCAGGTCGCCTTGGGCCATGGCGGTCAGCGTGAACTGGCCGCCGAAAAGCAGACTCAAAAAACCGGCGATTCTCAAAAAGTTTTTCAACATTTCCTTCTCTCTTTCTGCCCGTTTGGGCTAAAAACCTTGTTTTTTAAGATCTATACCGTACTTATATTATAACAAATTTATAGTACCCTAGTCAATGGTCAAAAAGCATTGAGAAATAAGGGGTTTTTGGTGAACTTTAGGTAACATATGAAAGCGTAGCAGATACAGCTCCTGAAGTCGCTGAGAAGGCATATTGCACGGTTGAAATGAAGTATAATTTTTCTCACTTCATTTCAAATATGCCGACGTCGCGAGTGAGCGAAACCGCTGGTGTAGCGAACGTACTGAAGGAGTTGTATCTGCGAAGCTTGGTTTTGACTGACCGGAGAAAGCGCTATTGGCGAAGCGACACACAAATAACAAAAAAGTGGCATTTTTTGCCACTTACTTTTTGTAAAAATATCCTTGTCTATGAAAGAGCGTGTAATTTTTTTTGTGCCATTTGTTGTGGGTGTCCCACTCCCCCGCTTCTACTTTAATCAGTCTCTCGCCTTCCGTGTTGCTAATCGGTTCATAGCTCAAAAAGTTAACACTTCTTATCATGGCGCCAATTTTGAAAAACACAGCGCTTAGTCTGGAAAGGTTTACTTCAAAGAAAGCCAACCCACCTGTGGTTTTGGCCAACTCTTCCAAAAAGTCTGTCGCCTGGACTGCCCGGTTAGAACCGAACAAAAGAGCCGGTTCCTGCTGGTAAAGGCCGACAGTATAGACCAGCACTTGATTATTTTGCAGTTCGTTTATAACTTCCGCCAGACTGTGTCTATTAATTTTTACTTCACCTGCCACTTGAGGGTCTGGCATATCCAGACCGTCAGTTAGGACAACCGCAACTCTTAGAAAGTCGCCGTTAACATGAGAAAAGTGTTGGGCTAAATTAAACACGGCGTCCCTTAGAGGCGTGTTGCCACCGGGCTGGTTGGCTTTGCTTATGCCAATTTCAATTTTTTTTAAATTGTCAGTCCAATCTTGGTTGATGAAAAGGCTGGTTGAAGCAAAAGTTACACTGCCGTATCTTTTGATGAAAGAGAAGTAGGTGTTTCTAAAAAAGAAATTTCTTGGGATATTGGCACCGAAGATATCTTCAAGTTTATCAGAATCCAGAAAGTTAATTTCATAAGCGATTTCTGAAGCCAAACCAATGTCTTTTTCTTCCCTGAAAACAGAACGAAAAAGTGAACGAGCGGCATTTTTGGCTTGTTCCAGTTTGTTTTCTTCAAGTTGCGCGTTGGGTTGAAAAGTGGGAATCATAGACTCGCTTGAGTCTATGGCCACCGCCAAAGCGATAGCTTGGTCTTCGTATCTGCTAAAACTCACTATTCCCTGCTCGGTCCAGATGATTTGTCTGTTAACATCTTTTTCGCCCTCAAAAATTCGGAAATTTTCTTTGTCAAGCTTTATTGTCTGTCCCTTATCAAAAATCAAGAGCGGTAGGTGAACATTCTTAACCTCTACTCTAAACTGGGTCGGTTCTTGAACTGTTTTTTCGGCTGAAAAAGTGTTCAGGCCAAAAAAACAAAAAACGGAAACAACGCACAATTTCAAGCTTTTTCTCATTTTTCTTCTCTTTCTTTCAGGGTAACATGGACAAAAGATTCTTTCTCTCTAAGCATTTTTGATAAGTTTCCAATATCGCCAAAGTTAATGCTGGGATGCGGGTTAGTTTGTTTTATACTCGGGTCATAGACAGGAAAAGGTCTTATGTCGTCTTCGCCTTGCCTTCCGAAATAGCCGACCAAGAGACCGACTCCCGCTCCGCCGCCGATTCTTATTGCTAAGTCAGCGATATTAATTCTGTTGCCATTTTTATCAGCGGTTTCTGTGGTCTTGTCGTTTTTGTTAAGGCCGACTACGTCTCGCCAAAACAAAGACGAAAAACCGATAACAGCCCCAATTGAACCGCCGGTTAAAAGCCCTTTGAGTTTTTCCGGTCTGCCTTGGATGAGATACACGGATTCTATTTGGCGAAGATTGATGCTTTGAAGCACTTTGCCATCTTTGTCTATGGCGACATACATCAGTTTTTTTTCCAAATCTAGGTGATGGAAAAAACCGTCCACTATCTTAATCGTCATCGCCACCGGTTCTTGTTGTGGGCTTTCTTGCGACTTACTGGCCGCAAAAGAAGGTTTGGTGAAAATTCCAGAGTTAAAAACAAATATTACAGTTAAGAAAGTAATAATGATTTTGGTATGTGGTTTCAATTATCTCTCCTTTTTTAAAGTTCTTGGCAAAAATTAACACAAAAAAAAGAGGCTGTAAAGCCTCGGCCTCGGTTAATCGG
The DNA here is from genome assembly GCA_016185525.1 of Candidatus Yanofskyibacteriota bacterium. Lineage (GTDB taxonomy): Bacteria > Patescibacteriota > Minisyncoccia > 2-02-FULL-40-12 > IGHO2-12-FULL-4 > JACPNK01. The sequence continues at coordinate 91,720 of JACPNK010000005.1, read as the reverse complement.
GTAAAACTATCCAGTTAACGGTTTGCTTGACTGTTTTTGCCCTTAGATTGTCGCTAATTAAAAAAGTAATCAGATAGTTTCCTGGATTAAGAGTTGTCGGAAAAGTTAAACCGAAACTGGTTAAACGGCGCGATTCTCTGACCGCGTTTATAAACTGGTTAGCTGTGGAAATTTTAATTTCCGGCATTTCTTTAACCAGTATTGGCGGTTCTTTCTTGCTCGTTTTTAATTCAATTGTAATTTTTACCGATAGGTCAGGCAATTCAACAACTTCTCCGTTGGCAAGTTCTTTTTCTTCAAAACGCACGCCCTCCAGCAGAAAAAAGGTCGCTGGCGGGTAATCTTTTTGAAAAATCAGCTCCAAAAAACCGCTGTTTTTGAATTTCAGAAGTTCTTTGCGGAGATCTTCAAACTGGTCAGATAAACCGGCCAGACTTTGGCTGAATAATTCCAAAATCTCTTTAATTTCCTTTTCTTTTTCAGGAAAAAGCTTGGTTAGGCGCTCAATATCTTTTAGTTCAGGGTCAAGTGTCCTTTGCCATTTAAAGACCCTGTTTACAGCTTCAAGAGCCTTCTTTGTTTTGACGGATTGCCGACTCATTAATTCTCTCGTCTTTTTGTCTTTTATATTTTCCGGTTCGTCAGATTTTCTGATAACCTCGTTCTCTGCCAAAAAATTGGCTACGGCCGGATCAATAGTGTTTATAAATTCAGTAAACTTGTCAAACTCTTCCTTTTGTTGTCTATTAAGCGGCTCTAGTTTGGTATTGAAAGCTACAGAAGCTACGGAAAGGTCAGGCAAAACGGCTGTGGCTTTAGCCAGACGGTCCAAAGCACCAACCCCAAACATATCAGCGCTACGATAAGCTCCGCCAAAAACCTGTTCTAAGATTTGGCCGACGTCGGTTTTCGGTGCGTCAGCATAGATAAGCTTGTACCCGGAGTAACTTTGCACAACGCAGAGTTGGGCAAGCAGTCTGTCTCTTTCCGAATCTGGCAACTCATTGCTTAACATAAATTGGTCAACAATTGAGTTGGTCTCAATAAAAATATAGAGCATTTGATCTTCCGGATAATACCAGCTTTCTACATTCGGCGGACTCTCTATCACAAAAGTCTGTGTAAAGTCGCTCCAGCAGTTAGAACTGGTTAGCATCGGCGTGGGGTTGGAAATCCTAAGTGTAACTCTTGATGGCGTTCGGATATGCTTATTAAACTTGTCCGGCTCCCCTCTTATTTCTCTAACCCGCTCTCGGTCGTCAAGTCCGTATTTTCTTTGTATCTTCTCTTTTTTTATAGGTTTATCGCCAAATTCGGGGGCTGATTTAATTAAAGAGTCGGCCTTTTTAGCCAGTATTTTTATCTCTTCAATTTTCAGCTTAAGCTCTTCAAAATTTTCCCAATAAGCCAAATCTTTGGCTTCGGACAAACTCTTTTGTATAGCACTCAAAATAGCTTCGGCCTCGGCAGTGTTGTATCCCCTGCTTCTCTTTTCCAGCATCTTGCCATTTATGCGGTGATAACTCTTTTCCAAAGAGTTGAGTTTATTTAAGAAAGAGTTTTTTTGTTTGGCTATTTCTTTTTGTTCTTGCGTTTGTTTTTCTTTTTCGGGTCCGGGAGCGGGAAGGTGGACACTTTTCCCGCAGGCCGTCAGTAAAATGACAGACAAGCATAAAACCAGCGAAAAGCGTCTCATTTTTCCTCCTTCCTTTGCACAAACAAAAAACAGAGTTTTCAATTCTAGTACCCAGTGTTAGAAAAATGTTGTCAAAGAACAACACAATCTACTTAGGAATAGAGTCGAAAACCCCGCTTTTTGTTGGGATTTGCCCTTTTCTTTTCAGTAGTCTTGACCAAGCATATTCTTAGTTTTTCTGGATGTCAACCGTTTTGTCAACGAGAATCCGCTAAAGCATTTTTAAAGTGCAATACCTTTGCCTTACTGTCAAGTTTATTGACTGTTATAGACAAGATGTCAATTCGCCACTCTTTTCCATTGTTTTGCTTTTGATTGTTTAAAAAAAGTCTGGCAGTTCTGATAATATGGCCGGCTTTTTTGGGGCTTACCCTTAATTCCGGGCTAAAACTGCTTCCAAATTCTTTACTGTTCGTTTTGACCTCGCAAAAGATAGTTACTCCTTCCTTTTCTGCGATGATGTCTATCTCGCCCCAAGGTTTTTGATAATTTCTGGCGAGTATTCTATATCCCCTGCTTTCCAAGTATTTGGCGGCGATATTCTCACCCAGAAAACCAATTTTTTTGTTATCGTTAGACATATCTGTTGCAACCTGTGACTACAAAATTTGTAAATATATCTCTTTTTTGTGTCGGACTGTCGCCGTCAACTGCAAAAGAGACATATTTACAAATTTTATGTTTTTTAGTTGTAGCGTTTCGCGCGAAACTTCCACGCTTCTGCGGTCGCTCTGAAGTTGAGGGTTGCTTGGTTGCGAGCAGTATAATTATTCTTATAACTGCGAGCAAACCCCAACTTCAGCGCGAGTGAGTCTGCCGCCTGCCTGCCGGCAGGCAGGCAGGAGCAGACGAACGTACCAAAGAAGCGGTATTTGCCAAGCTCGTCAGTGGACAACTTTTTGACATAAAAGCCTCAAAATACTACAATTATCAAGTGATTCTCGTCAGAGAATTTTTGCTTTAAAATATAGTTTTTCTCTGTTGTAGCCGATTCTATAACAACTTTAACATTGGTACTCGCATAAAAAAAGCTTTCTCTTTTACGGCTCAAATTATCGCTAAGTTGGTCCGAGTCAAAGAGGACAAGATAAGGGTTTTTAAATCTTTTTGCCAAAAAGACGTTTTCTTTTTGTTTTTAGCAGTTTTTCTTTCCAGCCAGTTGATTTTTGCCAGAGGTTCTTTGACTTACGGCCAAGACGAAACATCAATTAATTCCGTCAAGGATTATGTTGAAGAATCGGCTCTTTCCTCAAAGATTCTAAGCAAAATGCAGTTAGCAGAAGCCAACAGTTGGGCTTCTTTTATTAGTTTGGAGTCTCAAAATTTTTTAATAAGTCCGGTTAACACTTTGCAACAGACTTCTCTTCTGGCTTTTAACTCTTTGGAAAATAACTTTTCGGATTTTAAGGGTTCGGGCAAGGGAGATCAAATTTCAATTTACACCGTACAGGAAGGCGATACGCTTTCTTTTATTGCTTCTGACTTTGGTGTCAGCACAAACACTATTATCTGGGCCAATAATTTAAAGGATATTGACAGTATCAGGCCGGGTGACGAGCTTAAAATACCGCCCATAAATGGGGTTATACACAAAGTTAAAAAGGGAGATACAATCACTTCTGTCGCCCAAAAATATGCAGCTGAACAGGACAAAATCATTGAATTTAACGCTTTACCCAAGGACGGCTCACTGCAAATTGACGACGAATTAATTATTCCTGACGGCAAAAAGTCATCTAGTGGTATTGCTGTCTCCGGAAGCCAAGCCTTAGCCAAAAGATTTGCTTATCTGCCCGATTTAAGTGATTTTTTTATGCTTCCGGCTATCGGCAGAAACTGGGGGATTATACACGGCAGAAATGGCGTAGATATAGCCAATAGCTGCGGGACGCCAATTTACGCGGCGGCTGGTGGTGTCGCGGCCATATCAGATGCTGTCGGCTGGAATGGCGGGTTTGGTAAATTTATAAAACTTGTGCACCCAAATGGCACAGAAACAATTTATGCTCATGCCAGCAAACTCCTTGTAAATCAAGGAGAATCAATAGAGAAAGGCCAGCAGATAGCTGTTATGGGCACAACCGGACGCTCTACCGGCTGCCACCTGCATTTTGAAGTTCACGGCGCCAAAAACCCTCTGGCAAAGTATTAGTGTTTCGCACGAAACATTCTACAAAAACCTAGAGATGCTGCTTCTTTTCTCAAACGGAGGACTGTCCTCCGGCTAAACTGCTCGCAACCAAGCAACCCTCAGGCGATTCTATTCGGGCTAAAGCACCGGCTAAGAAACTTCGCCTTTGCAACTTCACAGCGACCCAGAAGCAATATTTACTAAAATTCCCCAATCACTCGTGTCAAGTTAGCGCCGCCGGTAGTAGCGCCACTGTGCCAAACAGAGCGCCACATAGCGCGCCAAGTGGCGCAGTGTTGGCGGAGGATGGCGCAGTGGCGCGCCACCGCTGTGCCAAATGGCACTAGCGCCAAATTTTGGCGCTATGACATTTTCCCTAGATCATGAAGTCTAAAACTAACCGCTTCTTTAATATGATTGGCGGTTATAGTGTTGCTATTCTCTAAATCGGCTATCGTCCGGCTTATTTTTAACATTCGGTGATAGCCCCTGCCCGAAATTCCATGTTTTTCAACAAATCTGCCGAGTATTAATTCTGCTTCCGGTGTCAAATTACAAATTTTTTGTACGTTCTTAAAACTAACTTCGGAATTAGTGAGAATGTTAAATTTTTTTAGTCTTTCGGCCTGAATTTCTCTTGCTTTTTCAACCTTTTTCCTTAATTCTAACGAAGATTCTGAAGAATTGGTGTCTTTAAGATTAGCAAATGTTTCGCGCGAAACATAAAACTGAATATCTATCCGGTCTAAAAGCGGGCCGGAGATTTTTTTCTTATATCGGACAACATTTACTGGCGGGCAAAGACAGACTTCTGTCTCACTGCCAAAATTTCCGCAAGGGCAGGGGTTCATGGAGGCTACAAGCATAAATCTTGCCGGAAAATGGCTTGAACCGGAGGCTCTGGCAACTGTAACACAGCCCTCCTCTAGAGGCTGTCTTAGGGATTCTAATACATTTCTTTGAAATTCCGGCAGTTCGTCCAGAAAAAGCACTCCTCGGTGCGCCAAGCTGATTTCTCCAGGATGGGGGATAGAACCTCCGCCTATGATTCCTGGGGCTGAAACAGTGTGGTGCGGGCTTCTGAACGGTCTTTGGTTTATGAATGGTTTTTCTTTGGTTAAACCGGCAACACTGTATATTTTCGTGACATCTATGGCTTCTTCACGGCTCATGGAAGGCAAAATTGTGGCTAAAGCCCTTGCCAGTATTGTTTTTCCTGACCCCGGTGGTCCAAACATCAAAATATTGTGTCCGCCTGCCGCGGCTACCAAAAGGGCTCTTTTTGCCCCTTCCTGACCTTTAATATTTGCAAAGTCATAGTCACTTTCCTGATTATTGTGACCAACTTGATTCCACGGAGTTTGTTTTTCAGGCTCAATTTCAATCTCACTTTTTAGGTATGAAACTAGTTCTTTCAAGTTATTCACACCAACAACTTTTATGTTGTTGACCAGTGCCGCTTCTTTGGCGTTTGATTTGGGTACCAAGATCTCATAAAAGCCCATTTTATGGGCCAAAATTGCCATGGACAGAATACCATTGACTGGTCTTAAAGAGCCATCCAAAGAAAGCTCGCCTGCAAAAAGGCGAGCTTTCTTTGGGTCTAACTTAATTTGTGACGTTGCGGCCAGATAACCTATGGTAATTGGCAGGTCAAACGACGAGCCCTCTTTTTTTATATTTGCCGGGGCCAGATTGACTATTATTCTTAAATTTTTAGATTTTGGGTTAACAAGACCGCTATTTCTAATAGCTGAGTCCAGCCTATCTTTTGACTCTTCAACGCTTTTGTCCGGTAGACCAACGATATTGAAAAAATGTAAACCGGGAAAAGAATCAACTTCTACATCAATTTTTACAGCCTCCAAACCGCTTAGAGCGGCCGATGAAACAACCACAGACATAACTTTTTCTATTATGAAGATTTAGTCCTTTGTTTATTGGCACAATCTATGCAGAATCTGGCTATGGGCATGACTTTTAAGCGGGTTGAAATGATTTTTGAAGAACAAGTTTCGCACTGGCCGTAAATCCCTTCCTTGATTTTTCTGATTGTAGCCCTTACATCCCTTAGCCTGGTTACAAGATTGTTTTTAAGTATATTAAGTCTTTCAAACTCCTCTATTTCTCTGGCATTTTCATCAATTCCTGTGCCTTCGTTGGGAAAGGGGACTATAAAGTCATCCTCTGTATTAGGATCTTTTTTTGCGAAAGTTGCCAATTCGGTTAGGATTTCAGCTTCTTCTTTTCGCAGGCTCTCTAAAAGTTTTTGTTGTTCATCTTTGGTCATAAATAACAACTAAGGTTAACACAAATCTAGAAAAAACAAAAAAAAGGGCACTATCGCCTATCAAAATAACTTACTTGAGCAGGCAAGTGCCCTAAAAATAAAATGGTACCGGTTGCCCCATAAAAGCGGTGGCAACCAGATAAAGATCTACATTTAGGGTATCAGGTTAAATAAAAAAAGTCAACGAGAGTTATCAACAGGTGTTGATAAGGTGTTAAAATCCTAAAAGAGTATCGGTAATTGAGTATATTTGCTCACGAGAGTTAGCGATTACAAGGTAGGTGCTACCCGTCGCCGAGGAAACAAAAGCATAATCTATGGATCTGTCGGGTGAAGGAAAGTTCATAAATCGTATACCCACGTCTCGGTATATGTTGTCATCAAAAGAGATTTGGTCCGATTCATCTGTAATCTGAAAGAAATCCAATAAAGCTTCCGGGAGGATTTGCTCCCATTCCGACATGGCTGTTTTGGCAGAAATTGCATCTGTAACCTCAACAATCAAAGCGGTTCTGGTTTCCAACTCTGCTCCCAAAACCGGTTCGCCCAGAAAGTCAAACTTTTCTTGCTGGCGCGATATTACCAAACCAAATCTTTTATCTGTTATGTTACCAAGAAGGCTCTGGTTTGAGTTGCCAAGGAATCTGCTGGCAAAGCTTGAAAAAGCTATGGGTTCTTCAGCTTCATTTTTGGGTTCTAAAAATAAATTTTTTGAACCTTCGCTTATCACTATTTGAGATAAGGCTAAGTTAAGCGGTTCCAAGTTTTCTATGGAAGCAAGGTCGGGGATGATAACCGAATCATTAGCGGTAAAAATTGTTTTTAGCGGTTTAAGAAAATCGGGCTTGAAAGTGGGAGTCGGCGAAGAGACGGTGGCAGGAGTTTCGCCTTCTCTTAAGAAGTAGAACCAGTACCCGCCGCTTCCTAAAACCGCAAGAACAATAATTGCAATTAGAGTCCAGCGGCTGAATATTTGGGTCTTTTTGGGCGGTACGGCAATTTCCGCTGATGTAGCAGGCTTATCCTTGACTTGTTCTGGAATAAATGGTCTGACATTAGGAAGTACGGAACGTTTTTCTGCTCCGGCAATACTTACACTTGCCGAAGGCGGTAGTGGCTTTTTTGGTAACCTGTCAGATTCAGGTTGGCCAATAGACGGTAGAGGTGTGGATTTGGGTATGATTACTTCAACACCCTTTGCCGGAGCTCCTTGACCAACAGATTTAATGTCACTTTCCATGGTTCTAATGGAGGATTTGGCGCTAATGTTGCTGGTTCCTAGACCAGGTTGGACTGGTCGTGGAAGGATGGGGGACAAAGTGTTAGGTGAACTTTTAGCAGAAGGGGTGATGATTGGTGGAAGTGGAGTAGCGGTTAGCGGAGGTTTGGGTACGACTGGTATCGGAATAGTAACTGGGGTCGTTGGTTTTGGCGGTTGTAATACAGGCCCGCCTGCCTGCCCGTCCGGCAGGCGGGCCGGACGGGTAGGCAAAGAAGCTAGAGGCCCGTCTGCTGGACGGACAGGCGGCAATTGAGGGGTTGACTCTGAATCTTTTGCTATCGGTAAATTTGAAGGAGGAGGATTTGTTGCCATATAAACTTATCCAAAATTATTTTTTCATGGATAAGTTTATTCTACCATACTCGTCGATGTTTTTCACACGCACATGCACGCTTTGTCCAATTTTTAGAACATCTGACGGCCGGCGGATATGCTCGTTTGAAATTTCAGAAACATGGACCATGCCGTCTTGTCCGGGTTTAAACTCAACAAAAGCCCCGAAATCCATAATTTTTACAACTTTGCCGTCAAACTCGTCGCCCGGTTTGGCTTCGTAAGTTATATCTTCAATCCACAAGATTGCCTTTTTCATGCCTTCGGCGCTGTCTGAAGTTATGAACACCGAGCCGTCGTCTTCAATGTCAATTTGCACGCCGGTTTTGTCTATAATTTCGTTTATCATTTTGCCCTGCGGACCGATTACGGTGCGAATCTTTTCCGGATTTATTTTAATAATTTTAACCCTAGGTGCAAAAGATGAGAGTTCTTTTCTTGGCTCTGATATGGCCTTGGCCATATGATCCAGTATTTCTAACCTTGCTTTTTTGGTTTGTTCTAGCGCCTTTTCCAGTATTTCCGGCGTGATGCCTTCAATTTTTACATCCATCTGCATAGCCGTAATGCCATCTCTAGTGCCGGCAACTTTTAAGTCCATATCGCCATGGTGGTCCTCCGGACCTTGAATATCGGTTAGGACTTTATACTTATCGCCTTCGGCGGAAAACATTAAACCCATGGCAATTCCCGCCGCCGGCGTTTTGACCGGCACACCGCCGTCCATCAAAGCCAAAGAGGCGCCGCAAACCGAGGCCATAGAAGATGAGCCGTTGGAAGATAGGATTTCAGAAACAACCCTGATTGTATAAGGAAATTCTTCTTTGGAAGGGATAATCGGCTCCAAAGCTCTTTCAGCCAAAGCGCCGTGGCCAATTTCTCTTCGGCCGGCAAAACCCATTCTGCCAACCTCGCCGACACTAAAAGGCGGAAAAACATAGTGATGCATAAAGCGTTTTTTAGTCAGTTCAATTTCCATGGTTTCAATCCATTGCTCCATGCCCGGTGCCGCTAGAGTAAGTGACGATAGCGCTTGAGTCGTGCCTCGGTTAAACAAGCCGGTGCCGTGAGAGTGGGGGAGAACGGCAACTTCAGCGTTAATTGCCCGGAGTTCATCAACTTTTCTGCCATCCGGTCTTTTTTCCGACTCCAAAATATTTTTGTGGACGATCCGGTCAATTTCTTCTTCAAAGATAACGTTTGCTTCTTTAAGCTTGCCATCTAACTCCGGATGCTCTTTGAATTGTTCCTTGATATATTCAGCAAGCTCGTCCTGTGTTCTGTGAAGGCCTTCCACATACTCTTGTTTGTGAGGCGTGTAAAGCACCTTTTCAAGTCTTGGCGCAACAAAATCGCTGACTAGCTTGTGCAAAGCCTCGTCGTGGCTGAAAATGTCCAGTTTTTTCTTCTCAACCTTAAAATCATCCGCAATTTTCTGCTGTAGTTTGGTTAATTTTTGTATTTCTTTGAAGCCATGATTTATAGCTTCAGCCATGTCTTTTTCCGGGATAATCTTACCGCCGGCCTCAATCATATTTATTTTGTTGGCCGTGCCGGCGACAATTATGTCAAAGTCGCTTTGGGTGCGTTCGGCATAAGTTGGGTTTATAACTAATTTGCCCGCGATTTTACCAATCCGAACGCCAGCCACCGGGCCAGCAAAAGGAATGTCAGATATCATCAAAGCCAAAGAAGCGCCAAAAAGCGCCACTATGTCGGGGTCGTTGACTCCGTCAAAAGTTAAGACAGTTGGCACAACCTGTACCTCGTTTCTTATGTTGTGGTCAAACCTTGGCCTGATTGAGCGGTCAATTACCCGGCTGGTGAGAATCGCTTCCTCCGACGGACGGGTTTCGCGCTTGATCCATTTTGAGCCCTTGATCTTTCCGGCGGCGTAATACTTTTCTTCGTAGTCCACCGACAAAGGAAAGTAGTCGGCGCTTTTTGGATGAGCCGACATCGTGGCTGTTACCAGCACCGTAGAATCGCCGTACTGCACACGGCAAGAGCCGTTGGCCTGTCCGGCCAAACGGCCAATTTCAACAAAGAGCTTCTTGCCCGCAAACTCTTCGGAATATGTTTTTATATCCACAAATTGTGTAACAAGTAAACGAGAGGAGAGTAACTGATTCTGGCCAAAAAGCTCAACTTTTTGAACGCTTTGGCCAAAGCCCCATTACTTCCGTTCCTCCCCGCAAAACTTACTTGTCAAAGTTAATAAAAGCACTCTACCACATTACTTAATAAATTTAAAGGTGGCGAGGATTTGGTTTTGTAAAGATGTTAAATTGGTTTGATTAAAAAATTTTATTGAAAAAAGAGAGTTATTATGAACCGACTGAAGTCCGAAAACTGGTAAAAAAGTCTGTCCTGACGCCGCGTCTCCACCGGTACCAGTTGGCAACAAAAAGGTTTTCCAATAGACATTATTTATTGTGATTTCACCGTTAGAACTGTGGTCAAAAAAATAATTTTCCCACCCTGGTTTGTATTCTTTGCTTACTTTGATCTCAAAATCGTCTAGAACCTGGGGTTCTTTCTGTGATTGTAACTGATTAGAGTTTAAAAATACTTGAACCCATTGTGAAGTTAGCGGACTATTATTTTCATTTATTTGCCACCCCTCCGGATACTTCACCTCAAACCCATACTGCTCATTTCTGTATGTCTGCCACCCAGCAGTCGGATCTGGGGTTGGCATAAGCCAAGATACACCCGGAATTGTTCTTCCGGAGGTAAACCAATAAACCCCAATGCCGGCTAAAGCGAGGATAACTATGAGAGGGATGATGGCAAAGCCTTTTTGATTCTGAAATTGTTGAAAGAGTTGTTTCATTTTACGAATAAGTAGTTGTGGTCCGACGCTTGATTTCAATTACATAAATTATCCGTCTGAATTTGATCAGTTCAAATGTAATGCGATAGGAGCCGACACGCCGGCGCCAGATACTGTCTTTGAGATTGGCGATATCGCCGCTAAATGGATTGCTTTTGAAAGTCTCCAGAGCAAGAATTATTTTGACTTGAGCGGATTTGGATAGTCTATCCAACTGTTTTTCGGCAGATTTTCTTACAACAACGCTCCACATTAATCAAAACCCTAATTTCTTTTTTAGCTCCTCCAGAGTTATGTAGTTGCCTTTTTTAAAATCCTCTCTGGCTCGTTTGATCATACGCGACTCAGTTTTTGTCGGTTTATATACCGGCCTAGAGTTAAATTTCAAAAACTCCTCGTATTCTTTACGAGGAATGATTACAAAGTCACCTTTTTGGGTTAATTTTTTGGTAATAGCGGGGGTGGGCATTTGAAAAAATTTTACCATATTACTTAATAAATTTAAAGGTGGAGAGGATTTGGTTGAATTGATCATCTTCGTAATTCGCGTAAGAAAAGGTAATAGTGAACCATTTATCCCCGTGAAGAAAATGCACATCCTTCAAGCTACCTTGCCGATAATCTCCTAAGTCATGTAAGATGGTCTTTTCACCATCTACCAAAATCAATTTCTCACTCAACTGAATGTGGCCGCCACGACCGAGCTTCAAAAATTCTGTCAGTTCGCTAAAAGTTTTAATATTTGAAGGATATTGTAAATGAATATTGAGCAAATAGCCACTCAAAACATCCACTTCATTCATCATATCCCCAGCCTGTTTGAAGTCCGGGGATTTAAAATCAGTAATAAACGCCACACCGTTTCCGACGTCTCGACTTTCATTTTCAATAATCCAGTTGGCGGGAGTTTGGAACTCAAACCCATACTGCTCATTGCGGTAAGTTTGCCAGCCCCGTAAAATTTCGTCACGGGGCGAGCCAGCGGTGGGGTCAGTAGTTGAACTAACTGTCGGAGTGGGAGTAACTGGGTAGATATTCGTGTATGGTCTCCATAAATACCGCCAGCCGGCAACTGCGATCACAATTGCAGCAATAATAATCACCGCTATTTTAGAAAATCCTTTTTGGTTTTTCATTTTAGTAACTCTACAAATTCTTTGACGGTTAATTTAGTATCATTAATAATTGCTCGTACAAGAGGCTTTTTCAGTGTTTTTCCAGCGTGAACTGGCACAACTGTTCTCGTGTTGGTTTTTGAGTTAAACAAAATTAGATGGCTACCTTTTTGACGATCTTCTAAAAATCCTATTCTTTTGAGAACTTTGATGACTTTTTTGGCAGTTAAAGCAGGAATCTTAACCATGCTATCGAGCAGGGGGTGAAACAGGAATTACCACAGTGCCCTGAAAAGATTTTACTTCCTTCGGAATAGGTTCACGGTGGGCAACCAAACTTTCTATGTAAAGCTCGATCGCTTCTCTGATATTTTTTTCGGCTTCTTCTAGTGTATCGCCTTGGCTATAACAACCGGGTAGGGTTGGTGCGGTTACAATATAACCGCCGTCCGGATCCGATTCATAAAATACCGAGTAAGAGTAGATTTTTTTATTGACTTTTGGCATGGGTTCACTATACCACATTACTTAATAAATTTAAAGGTGGAGTAGGTTTCTGCATCTGACCCGCCATTTTTTAGATCACCGGGAGTGAAAAATTCGTATAATTTGTTATCTTTTTCCACAAGAATATAAGTGTACTTGTCTTCCGGTGCCAAGGTAAAAATAACCGCTTTACCTTTTTTACCTCCCAGATAATACTCCACAGTAGATTTCTTAATTGATCTACTTAAGCTTAACCCCGGACGAACAGTTTTTAAAATCTCTTGAATGTCTGCTGTCTTTATCCTGCCCCCAATCGTTTGGTTATCAAATACTGAAATTTGCTGGAATATAGCCTCATCTCCTATTCTTAAAGCTGTCGACGATAGTTTCTTGATAGGAGCGTAAAAGTTGGAGGTTTTAACTTCGTAACCGTATTTATCATCACGATACGCTTTTGTTTTTGCTCTAGCCTTGACGTCAAATTGCGAAAAAGCCCATCCGTATGGTGAAAACTTTACTACTCCTGAATCTGATAAAATTCTACCGGCGGCATCCATGTTTGGGATTGTTATATAGGCCGTTTCGAATCCACCGTAGTCCTCCAAAAGGATGTAGTCATTTTTAGAAAAAGTGTTTAAAAATCTTTTCTTTTCATCATTACTCTTGAAAATAACAAGTGCGTCCATGCTTTCATTTTTTCCTAACCAAAATGCAAAATCTCGGTCTATTTTGCCGTCTTTAACATATTGTCGGAGCTGATCCGGAGCGAGGCTTTTGGTAAGCAAAAACCAGATGCCCATGCCAGCGATGATAAGCACCAAGATTACAGGAACAAGAGCGAATCCTTTTTGGTTTTTCATTTACGAATAAGTAGTCGTGGTTCGACGCTTGATTTCAAAAATGTAAATTATCCTTTCTTTAAAATAAATTGTGTAAAAAATTCTGTAAATACTGGAAACCTCTTTTTGGTAAACGCTGGAGTTGTTTTCTGGCTGATTTATCAACGATTACTTGCCAACTCATGTTTCAGTTCTTCCCAAGTTACATAATTTCCTTTGGTAAAGTTTCGTTTTGCTTTGGCAATAGCCCTTTTCTCGGCAGGTGTCGGAGTGTAAGTCTCTATTCTCTTGTTTGTTCCTCGCCAAGCTAAAAACTCCTCGTATCCTTTACGAGGAATGATTACAAAGTCACCTTTTTGGGTTAATTTTTTGGTAATAGCGGGGGTGGGCATTTGAAAAAATTTTACCACATTACTTCTAAAATTTAAAGAGGGCGGAGAGCCCTCTTTAGTCCGGCAAAAATAAATATGAACGTCGGCGGTGAATAAGATAAGCGGCAATTGCGGCAATGCCGAATACCACAAAGCCAAAGTTTACGGGAACATAAAGCCGGATAATTTCCCAAACGCTTATCCAACCAAGAGAAACAGTCCCGCGGACGGTGGCAACAGTATCAACAAGTTTTTGGTCTTCTTTAAAAGCACTGTCTAAAATTGCTTCATTTTCTCGGATTTGCAAATCAAGCGAATAAAGCTTGCTTGAGTAATTAGAGTTTTCGTTAGCAAGTTCAGCTTCAAGGGTATTCTTTTCGTCCAAAAGCCTTCTTTCTTCAGCTTTAAGAATCTCCCTTTGCGACGGATCGTTGGTGACGTCAAGCTTAATTCTAACCGCGGTGATCCTCTTGTCAACTTCGTTTATCTTTGACTGGATCTGAGCAACGACTTTTTTGTGGTTTGAGATAAGACTGTTTTTTTCGCTTCTAAGTTTGGTAAGTGTTTCCCCCGCATTTTTTTGCTGTTGTTCAATGGATTGCTTTTGCGGAAGAAGATTCTCGGTGTAGATATTTTCTATCAAAAACCTGCCGCCTGCCAATCTTTTGACCGAACGCCTGAAAGATTCAAATTTGTCTGCCGGCACCACAAAACTGACATGGCCATATTGCTTAGAGCTGTTGGAACTATCCACCCGCCCGCCAAGAAAACGGACGGTATCGCCAATATTTTCAACAAGTTCATCTACGCGGCGAGTACGGATATTGGCGCTGTAGTCGGTTCTTGTAAACTCACGGTTATCAGTTATTGGAATTTCATAACCTTGTGGCGGAGTGAAGAAAATTGAATCGCCCTTTCGGATGCTCAACGAATTTGAAAACGGACTTGAAAGTTCTACGTCCTTGTTGTTTAGAGTTTTGACCGTAGTAGAAGTTCCAAGAGGCAAAAGACTTCCGACAAACAAGGAAATCAGTGCCAAGCTGGTAAAAGCAAAACTAAGCCAAGGAGTGTGCCAGTGTTGCGGTAAAATTTTCGGCAGCATCGGCTCTGTAGCCTGTAGCTTGTTTAAGATTTCGCTTTTTAACAGTTCGTTGCGAGAGGGAAGTTGACGTTGCCTGCGTCCCCAGTCAGCAAGAACCTCTTCAATTGTCCTAAAAAAATTAGCCATATTTAAGAAGTAATAGCGGCGCGCATTTTGGCTAAGGCCCGATGTATGCGCACTCGCACTGTTACAAAATTAAGTTTGAGGATTAAGGCAATATCTTTAATCGGTAAATCGACAATATATCGGAGCCTGATAAGCTCCCTGTCGTCATCAGAAAGATAGGCAAGAGCTTGTTCTACAAAAATCTTTGCTTCCGGAGACCCTTGGCTGCTATCCGGCTGGTCGTGTTCGGCTGGTTCAAAAGACACTTCGTTTTTACGCTTTCGCCAGTGTTGACGGTATTCGTTACGGGCTATGGCAAAAAGCCAAGCGCTAAAACCCGCGTCCTGCTGCTTAAATTTGGAAAGATTATCAATTGCCTTAAGCCAGGTTGTTTGAAGCAAGTCTTCGGCCAGCGGTTTGTTTTTGGTGGTATTGACGAGATAACCAAAAAGCTTAGGCGTTAGAGCATCCCAAAGCAGACTCAGCGCTTGGCGGTCTCCGCTCCGGGCTCTTTTTACAAGCATTTTTTCTTCGTTTTGCTCCATATTCGCAGTCTGCCGGTCGGCAGATGTTTTTGGATATCATTAAGTATAATACTCCAACCCTCCCGAATGTTACATCCCTCGGCTACAAGTTTTGGGTGTTTAAAAATCCCCAAAAGGGGACTTAAATGCCTAATTAAATCTTTCCAGTTTTGGTTAATACATTAGAAACTTTTTAGGGTCCTCGCCTAAGTCGGTGAAAACATCCACCGTTTCTTTGAGCTTGGCCGAAGTGCTGCGGCCAAAAGAGACGACCTCAACTTTGAGGCCACGGTTGACGCGGAGATATTCAACCAGAGGAATAAAGTCGCCGTCGCCGGTAACTAAGACCGCCACATCAATTTTGTCCGCCAAAATGATAGCGTCAATCGCCATGCCGACGTCCCAGTCGGCTTTTTTCATGCCTCCGGGAAAGATTTGGAGGTCTTTGACCTTGATTTCGTAACCGCTTTTTTCCAGCGCCTCCAAAAAAGCTTTTTCTTCGCCGGTTTCAGTCTTGATGACATAAACAAAAGCCCTGATTAACTGACGGTCGCCGACCGCCGCTTCCAAGATTTTTTTGAAGTTAGCCTTAGCATGATAAAGATTTTTTGCCGAATGGTACATGTTCTGGGCGTCAACAAAAACACCCACCCTTTGGTGTTCAGAAGTAATTTCAGAGATTTTTGGTTTGCGGCCTTTCTGCATTATTTTTTGAGTCCGAGTTCTTTGAGAATTTTAGCGTATTTTTTTGGCGACTCTTTTTTGAGATATTCCAAAAGCCGGCGTCTTTTGGAGACCATTTTCAAAAGACCGGCGCGGGAGCTGTTGTCTTTGACGTGTTTCTTGAGATGCTTGGTTAGCCTCTCAATTTCTTCGCTAAACAAAGCCACCTGAACAGCCGCCGAACCGGTATCAGTCTCGTGAATTGAGTGCTTTTTTATAATTTTTGTTTTGTCTTTAGGATTAATCATTGCGGAAAACCAACTTGACTATATTGACAAAGATATCACGGATTTGGTTTTGAGGCAAGTTTCGATTTTACACAATACCACAACACAATAACTTTCTGACACCCGGTGTCAGAAAGTTATTGTGCGACTTGGGTTTGTGGGGTATGATTATATGCGTGGCAGATGTTAAGCAATTAAAAAACGATTTTCTGGAGTATCTGGAGATTGAGAAAAACCGCTCGTCGAAGACGGTGGAAAACTATGGCCATTATCTCAACCGGTTTTTGAATTTTGCAAAAGTCGGTTCGGCTAGCCAGATTTCCGAAGATTTGATTAGAAAGTTCCGGATCTATTTAAATCGGCTGACTGACAATCACGGCGAGTCTCTAAAAAAAGTTACTCAAAACTACCACATAATCGCCATACGGGCTTTTTTGAAATATTTATCCAAGAGAGAGATAAAATCCGTCTCGCCGGAAAAAATAGAACTGGGCAAGCAGGAAGACAGGCATATAGATTTTCTGGAGTCAAACGAATTGGCAAGGCTTCTGGCTTCGCCTAAAGACGACAACTTGTCTGATTTGCGCGATAAAGCTATCTTGGAAACTTTGTTCAGCACCGGCTTGCGCGTATCAGAGCTCTGCTCTTTGGAAACAGACAAGGTGGATTTGAACAGGGGAGAGATATCGGTTAAAGGCAAGGGCTCAAAAATCAGGTTGGTCTTCTTATCTGACGATGCCCAAAAATCAATCAGCAGCTTTTTAAAAAAACGCAGTGACGCCGACCCAGCACTTTTTATTCGGATTCCCAAAGACCAAGCTTTTGGCAAATACGAAAACCTAAGATTAAGTCCCCGAAGCATACAAAGGATAATAAAAAAGCACGCAACACGCGCCGGAATTGTCGGTAAAAAAGTTTCACCGCACTCGCTCCGCCATAGTATGGCCACCGACCTTTTAAGAAACGGCGCCGATATCCGCTCTGTCCAAGCGATACTCGGCCACTCTTCAGTAACGACAACTCAAATTTATACTCATGTTACCGACAGCGGTTTGAAAGAAATACATAAAAAGTTTCACAAGAAACGTCAAGGTTGAACCTTGACGAGAAGAGCCGGTTGAAAGAAGTCCATCAGAAGTTTCATAAAAAAAGACCCGAGAATTAACTCTCGGGGTACAACGCAATAACCGTTCTCGTGTTATTTTACTCGTGATCTAAGATATAATGTGCTCGATCTCCAGAATCATAGTCGTTGTCAATCTTTGGACTATGACCGTAAGTTTTTCTTCCTACGGGATTTCCTCTTAAGGCATCCGCCGCCATTCTGCGACGAATACTTTCTAAAATTTCTTCAAAACGCTTTTGTTCTGTTTCTTCTGTGGTCATCTTTAAGCTCCGGGAAATTCTATACTCTAATTATACCAAACTTTAACCACCATTGTCAATGGTTTAAAAACCCTCATTTTTCAAGGTTTTATACACATGTTAAGGTCAGATCCGAGGACTGTCCTTTTTTCAGATTTAAGGACAGTCCTCGGAAAAGGTTCGAAAATGGGTGGTTAAATGCTTTGAGAGCCGACGACCAATAAAGCATAGCAGACACAGCCTCTGAAGTCGCTGAGGAGGCAAATTGCATGGTTGAAATGAAGTATAATTTTTCTTAACTTCATTTCAAATTTGCCGACGTCGCGAGCGAACGGAGACGCTGGCGAAGTGAGCGTACTGAAGAGGCTGTGTCTGCGAAGCTGAACGACTCATCTCAACTCTTCTATCCCATCAACCAGCCTTACCGTCGGCTTCCAGCCAAGTAATTTCTTAGCCAAACTAATATCAGCCAAAGTTAATCTAGCTTCTCCTTTTCTGGGGGCAATAACTTTTGTTTTACCGCCAATCATTTTTGCTACTTCAACAATTGAGTAATTCTCCCCACTGCCGATATTTATAATTTCTCCTTTGCCGACTTTGTCCGACTTCATAGCCGCAAGGTTAGCAGCTATCACATCCCGGACATTGATAAAATCTCTTCTCTGTTTGCCGTCAGGAACAATAGTCAGCGGCTGGCCGGCTTTTTTCTGTTTTAAAAAAATTCCGATTACAGTCGCATAAGCGCCTTCATAAGTTTGCCTGGGCCCATAGACATTAAAATACCTTAAACAGACAATCGGCAAACCGTAAAGGTGGTGAAAAAGTTGGCAATATCTTTCGCCCATGTATTTTTGCATGGCATAAGGGTTGAGGGGATTGGCGATCATATCTTCCCGCAAGGGCGTAGTTTTTTGCAGGCCGTAAGCTGAAGAAGAAGCAGAGTATATAAATTTCTTAACCCCGGCTTCTTTGGCGGCAAGCAAAACATGCAGAGTACCGGTGAGATTGGCATCGTGAGAAGTTTTGGGGTCTTTGATTGAGGGCTGAATTCTGGGTTGAGCCGCCAAGTGAAAAACAACTTCCGCTTTTTTGAAGATGGGCCTGATTTTATCCAGATCAACAATACTTAAATTGTGAAATTTAGCCCTTGGATTAAGATTTTCTTTTTTACCGGTTGAGAGGTTGTCAATAATATGGATGTCTTTGTGGCCTTGCCTGACCAACTCATCCACCAAATTTGAGCCGATAAAACCCGCTCCGCCAGTTACAATAATTTTTGCCATATAGTGAGATGGTACTACAAAAACTAAAAATAGCAACTATCTTGTGCCCTCGTGTGCAAGCCCTGAGGACTGTCCTCAGGAAAGAGTTGTGTCCCCGGGGTGATTCGAACACCCAACCTTTTGCTCCGCAAGCAAACGCTCTATCCGTTGAGCTACGGGGACAGTGTTACATGCCCAATTTTCTGGTGATAGTCTCAATTATAGTATCTTCGTGCCGCTCTTCCGGCAAAAGACACAACAGCATATTGCGGATTTCTACGGGACTTTCTTGGCCGACAAGAGGAAGTTTGATGTAAGAGCGGTGCCAACCTTTGTGCTTAAAGCTAAGCTCTTTAAGAAATGGGGGATCATACTCAATCCAAAAAGATTTCAAGTGTCTGTAAAGATAGACCTCCCCATCTAACACCAAACCTCTTTGGTTTATCTCCCAAGCCACATCTTTCTTCTCTTGCATTCCTAAAATCACCATAACCGTTGCAATCAAAAAAAAGAATATGGCGGTAACGGTGTTTTGAGAAATAAGCAGATAGAGCAGGCCGATTATGGCCAAAACAGAGACTATGACCGCTAGCAGCGACTTGTTTACAAACTGATAATGAGCGGGAATGCGGCCGGAAATTTTTGAAGGCAAAGCTGTTTTGCTATTTTCAACATTCTTTTTTCTCAAGTCTATGATTTGAGACATGCTTAAATCTAACACCACATTTGGTTTTAAGGAAGAGACGGTTGTTTACCGGCAAGAAAATCAAGAAAAACTTTTTCCCCGACCTCTTCTTTTTCGTCTTCCGGCCGGCGCTCGGGGATAAAAAGCTTTGAGCAAAAATATTGTAAACTGGAAATATCGCCTTTTTCTCCTTTGGGGTCTATCACAAACTTCGCCAGCTCCTCAATTATTCTCTTCAGCCTGAACTTTCTTATGACCAAAGAGTTGCTGAAAGGAACATAGGCGCAGCCTTTTTCTTCTAAAGTTTTTAGGTATCGGCTGTAGGCGCCTGCCGGCGCTTCTTCTTTCAGTTGTTTCGCGACTACTTCGCTGTCCTGTTCCAAATAAAAAGAGGGGGAGAAAAGTGAAGGCGACAAATCTTTTGAATCAACAATTCTTTCATCCGTGCCAATGCCGGTTATTTTTCTAAGCCTGCTGACAATCTCCACGCCCAAGACATCAGACCAAATATCTATCTCTCCTTCAGTTTCACCGGCAAACTGTTTTAAGTTTTCTATGTCTGAAACAACTTCCGTGATCAGGGGTGCGGTAAAGAAGTTGTAAGTTCCACCTTTGATCTTAAGAACTTTGGGTATCCGAAAGTTTTCGTATCTTTCCAAAGCAGAGAAATATAACGGCCGGATATTCTGTAAAACTGTAGTACTTTTTTTGTTTCGGAACCGGTCAATTTGAGACAAGGCTTTCGGCAAGTGACTGCCGGCCAGATGAGCATCACCGATATGGACAAACAATTTAGCTTGCGGATGCTTTTCCGCAATAGCCGCAATTTTTTCGACGAAAAATTTGTCTTCCAGATCTTGTTCGCCGCTCTCGGCTTGAAACTTTATGCCATAGATTTTAATCCCAAGTTTTTTGGCTGTTTCCAATATTTTTTTATAACCCGGCCAATGTTCCAGGTCACTCCACTCCAGAAAATGGGATCTTTTTAAAAACGACTCCTCGTCTATTTTATCTGACATAAATTCTTCTACCGCTTTCTGGTGTTTGGGCGAAATAAATTCTAAGGCCAAAACCGCCTGACCCGACTGCGGTTTAACCACTTTTTCTATAAACTCGGCTGAAAACTCTTGATTTTTTCTTAGGTTGTGTCGGTCTCCAAGGAAGACGATATCTGAATTTCTCGCTTCAGCTTCAACCTTTTGGGCTTCGGCTGGCTGTTCAAAGTTGCGAAATTCTTTGTAAAAGTCTTTGAGATATTTTTCCAGTTTGGGATTTTTGTCGGCCACATTTTTGTCCAAACCAAAACAAGTGGCTTCGTAATCTTCAAACCACTTTGTTATTTCCAGTAAATTATCCAAAATCTTTTTCTCGTTTTCTCTCAACTCGCCGACTCTTTCTTGGGGTTTTGTCTTGGTCTTTTCTGCGATGTTTGTTTTTTCTGGTCTAAGCATATCCGAATCTTAACAGTTGAAGTTGTGAAAATCAAAGTTTACTTTTTACCAGGTTTTTGTATAATTACAAAAGTTCTTTTTGTCTTAGGGAAATGAGGACGGAAATGAAGTTTTTGAGTATTGTCGGACTTTTGATTTTCTTTGGTTCAATGTTTGGCATGTTTGTTTTTATAAGGGGGGCGGACCCTAGTCCAAGCTTGCTTTTGTTGTTTCTCGCGACTTTCGTCGGAGGGGCTGTTCTTGCCGTTTGGGCGCAGAATAAAAAATTTCCCGACAGATTTTTTATGTTTGCTCTGATTTCCGGATATTTAAGTTTTATCTTTTTTGGTTTCGCCAGAGTGGCCAGAGCGGTTTCTTTAGAAGAAGCTGTGCCATTTCTTATGCTTGCGGTAATGATGGGCATTTGTTCTGTTGTCTTCGGGCTTAGTTCTGACGAAGTTAAGAAAAAGAAAAACAAGTAAGTTTAAAGCCCTCAAGCGAGGGTTTTTAGTTGTCTTCAAGTTTTTTTTGGCGGCTGATATGTCTTTTTTCCATTTTATCTAATGGTGAAAAAACAAGACACGCAAATCGAGATCTCTTTCCAAAAATTAAGTTTGGTATAGACATTACTTCGCAACCAAAATCGGAACGAATTGCCGCTACGATTAGTGAGACACCGAGAAAAAGCAGGGCTGATACTTTACCCTCGCCAGATGCCCCGCCAAAAATATACATCAAAAGAACGGGAATAAGAATTAAGCAGGCAGAAACCAACCAGTTAATGCGATTGTTTTTTCTAGAAATCCTGTGAACAAATATGTATATCGAAATGAGTAAAAATAACCCTACAGCCGCCACAAAAAAGAAGTTCACGCTCAATAAAAAACTTTCACTTACAAAGGCATATGCAAGATAAAACAATATAAGAAGACCGGCGAGCAGTCTAAGGGAACGGCCGATAATGCCTATTTTATCTTCAAGCATCATGCCCTCCTCCTCATGTTGATATATGTTTTTACCATCTTTTTGGATGACCTTAACCATATTTATTGTACCAAATCTTCCATTGGAACACCTAACGCTTTGGTAATCTTGCCAGCCGTTTGCACAAGCCCTGCCTCGCCGGCAGGCAGGCAATGACTTCATTTCCCAACTGGCGGAGGGTAGAGGAGTCGAACCTCTAAGGGCTTGCGCCCGGCGGTTTTCGAAACCGCTGCCATGCCATTAGGCGAACCCTCCAGACTTAACAAATTAGCATTTTTAGAGTCTTTTTTCAACAAAAAAGCGGATCTACTTCCGCTCGTTTACATATTTCTCAAAATCCCCAAAGAAAGTCGGTACCGGAAAAACCATAACATGAAGACAGTTGTTGTAAAACTCGTCTCTGACGTGAATAAGATTTAAATTTTGTAATTCCAAAAGATACTCTTTTAGCCAGCATATTTCATCTCTGGTTAAGTCTTTGGTGCTGACATCAAAAGTTGCGCCAGTGAGATGGCTGGATTGACGATCAGGATTATTCTCGTCCCAAACCGCGTTGGGATTTCTTTTAGCCAAAGCTTTCTGATATTTTCTGTGCCTAACAAGACTCGCAACTTTAATTTTCTTTTTGTTCTTCTTTTTATCACTTTGGGCGCGTTCGTAAAAATCTTTACTAAGTTGATCGATAAAAATTAAAGTCCATGGACTTACAAAGTGGGTCTTCTTGTCCAGACGAGAGTCAACGAAATAATACTGCGTAGATGACGGAACAGAAACCAGTTTCTTTAACCGCACGGCTTCTTTAATCTCCAACTCGTTCTCAAACCGCTGAAGTTTCCAAAGATCAGCCACAAAATTCTGCTTCTCCAGCGAGTACTCGCCCAAAAAAGCTTTCTTGAAATCTTTGTTGCCGTATTTTGAGTTACAACAACAAGCATCTTTAGCTTCAACAAATCCACTCAAAGAAAAGCAAAAAAATAAAAAAGTAAAAATAACTTTTCTCATTCACTAAGCCTCAATTTGTAAAGTTTCTACAAACAGAATATCAAAGCGATACCCTTCAAGCAAACACACCGCAAGAGAGGCCATTACGCCTCTTTTTTGATAACATTTTTTAAGTTGTGGACCTGACCCGATTTGAACGGGCGACCCCTTCTATGCCATAGAAGTGCTCTGCCGCTGAGCTACAGGCCCTTTTCTAATAAGAAGAGAACTTTTTTTCTTTAAACTTTTTATCATTTTGTTTTTTGTTCTCCTTATCATACCAATCTATAATATTTAAAGCGTCTGCGTAGTTTACATCCATCAATTCTACCGGTACATCCGCGCCTTTAAGCGCCTCTTTAATCGCCGCAAAAACTTTTTCCCTCTCAAATTTATGGTTTTCAAAATCAACCATACCAAAACTCGGATTGTTTTTGCGCAACTCTGCCAAGCGTCCGGCTTTATAGTGCCGAAAAACGTTAATGACGTCATTCAACTCCGAATCGTTCAACTCTTTCAAGTTCCTTGAGAAATCCACCTTAATCTCAACTCTTGGCCCGGAAAATTTATCTTCTCTTTTTTCTGTTTGCATATTAGTTAGTGTTTAAAATTTTAATTGAAAAATATCATAAAAGTGCTAAGATGGCAACATTAAACGATATAATAGCCCTCGTAGTTCAATGGATAGAACAAGACACTCCTAGCGTCTAAATCCATGTTCGACTCATGGCGAGGGCACCAATATCCAAAAAATTAGGCGAGAACATGAAATAGGTTCGCGCCAAGAAAAAATTGTCGCAAGAAGTTTTAGCGTAGCTTTTGGAGGTAGATAAGGGTTACATTAGCAACATTGAGAGCGGTAATAAGAATCCTAATCTTGCAACAATTCAAAGATTGGCTGACGCACTTGACGTGTCAGCGGATGAGTTATTGAAATAAATTTATGGCTACCGATAAAAAAACAATTAAATCTTATGATGACTACGCTCTCAAATGGGCGGAGAAAATGCGAAGTGGTAAAAACATCGCACATAAATTTTTAGAGAAGCCAGCGATGTACAAAAAACTTCCCGATCTGAAAGAAAAGTCCGTTTTATGCATAGGTTGTGGAACTGGCGAAGAATGCAAACATCTAGAATCCCTCGGAGCAAAAAGAGTCGTCGGTATAGATATTTCAAAAGGACTGATTGATTTTGCTAAAAAGAGTTATCCCGATTTGGAATTTCATGTAATAGACATGGAAAAATTAAATTTTCCCGACAACTCTTTTGATTTTGTTTACTCAAGTTTAACAATGCACTATGTTAAAGATTGGACAAAAACCTTGAACGGTATTCATAAGATTTTGAAAAAGGACGGAACATTTCTTTTTTCCACACACCACCCAGTTAAATGGGGTGCGTCAGTAAATCGGTCAAAAGAAAAGGACACATTCTTAATGGGATATGAGAAATACGAATCTGGCGAAAGTAAAGTTTTTGGCGACTATCTCAACACAAGAAAAATTGATGACATTTGGTTCAACGAATTTAAAGTTAGCTACTATCATCGCCCGCTTTCCGAAATTATCAGCGATATTGTAAAAAGTGGTTTTATTATTTCAGATTTCGTTGAACCAAAACCACTAAAACCTGTTGTGAAAGAAAAGCCAAACTTTTACGATATTCATTCAAAAATCCCACTCTTTATGATTTTTGAATTGAAAAAGTTATGAAAAGAATCCGCGCCGTCGCCATAATAGTAAATAATAGAAAGATTTTACTAATGCACCGCATAAACAACGGAAAAGAATATCATGTCTTTCCTGGCGGCGGCATAGAAAATGGTGAAACTGTCGAGCAGGCGGTTTTACGCGAAGTCCAAGAGGAAACATCACTTGAAGTAAAGATAGAAAAATTGCTTTACCATCACATTTACGACGACAACACTGAGCAATTTTTCTATCTTTGTCGATATGTTTCCGGCGAGCCAAAACTTGGCGACGGAAACGAGGCGCGAGATATGAAAGAAAGTAATACAAATTTTTACAATCCGATTTGGTACAATACAAAAGGTCTGCCACAATTACTTTTATATCCTCTCGAAATTCGTGATTGGTTTATTGAGGACGCAAAAACTAATTTTGAAAATGTGCCGAGAGAAGCTACACTAAAAGTATCGGAATTGCGGCAGTCATTATAGTTGGTGCCGAAAAAATTTTGGCCTCCCGCGAGGACGCGACGGAAGAGAGTGTGGGGGGAATTCCGCCGCGCCCGAGCGTTCCGCCGGAGCCCCGCACCAGAGCAAGCTCGGTGCGGGATAAACTCCGCAGAGGCGGTTAGTTCTCTTCAAAAAATGTTCAAGCAGAGTTGTATAATTCCACAAAAAATAAATGATAGATAACGACTTCAAAAAAATAAAATTGCCAGTATTTTTCCTAGATGAAACTGGTATATTAAAAAAAGGTGATGACCCATATTTTGCATTGGGCGTAATCAGAACAGAACGGCCCCATGAACTACAGAGAAAAATAAGAACCTTGCGTGACAAACTTCACTTTTATGAAGAACTAAAATGGAACAAAGTGAGTCCGCTTAAATATGAAATCATAAAGCAGGGATTTGAAGCTTTCTTTAAAGATCCTTCCGCTGTATTTAGCTCTATTATTCTCAAAAAGAACGAGTTGGACTTTAAAACTTATTTTAACAACAACCTTTTAAAGGTTTACCGTTCTTTTACAGTAGATCTTCTTAAGAGAAACATTGGAAATGGTGACAATCAAATATGTACGGTACTGGCTGATGATTATTTTTATCCTGATGGTATAAACTTGGAACTAGCAACTCGTGGCATAGTAAACGATCATTATAAAAAGATAGTTATTGCCGGATTCTTGCAAATAAATTCAAAATCTTCCGATCTTTTGCAACTAACCGATCTACTGCTCGGTGCAGTGCTTTACGACCTCAAAATTCAAGATAGTATCCTCAAAAAACACCCAAATCTTAAGTCAAAATTACTAGACTTTTTACAAGAGAAACTCGGTATAGAAAATGGTTCATTCTTTATTGATAAACGAGGGAATCGACAAGATAAATTTTTGAAAGAAAAGTTTAAAATTAGCATATTCAAGGGCACTAAAAACTCATTTAAATAAACAAAAAACAGGCCATAGACCAAACGGTCGACGCCTGTCACTAGTATACTAACAAATAGTTATAAACAGTGCAATAGTAACGTAAGTAAGTCCTAGCCACAGTTAAATTTACAACATGACTTTACCCAAAGAAGTAAAATCAATTCTGGAAAAACTGGAAGAAAACAATTTTCAGGCTTTTGTCGTGGGTGGATGTGTGCGCGATTTGTTGCTAGGCAAAGAGCCGACTGACTGGGACATAACCACCAACGCCAAGCCTGAAGAAATTCAGAAAATTTTTCCCGATAGTTTTTATGAAAATGATTTCGGCACTGTGGGTGTAAAAACAGGTCAGGAAGAAAAAACTTTGGTGGTGGAAGTTACCACTTACCGCATAGAGTCAAAATATACCGACAAAAGACATCCGGATAAAATAAGGTTTGCCGAGAAATTGGAAGAAGATTTAAAGAGGCGCGACTTCACGATAAACGCTTTAGCAATGGATAAAGAAGGCAAAGTTACCGACTTGTTTGACGGACAAAAAGATTTAAAGGAAAAAGTCATAAGGGCAGTCGGCGATCCGGAAGAAAGATTTTCCGAAGATGCTCTACGCATGATGCGCGCCGTAAGATTTGCCGCTTCGCTTAACTTTACTATTGAAGAGAAAACTCTTGAAGCGATAAAAAACAAACATTCTTTGATGAAAATAATATCAAAAGAAAGAATCCGCGACGAGCTAGTGAAAATAGTTGAAAGCCGGGACGCTAAGAAAGGCGCAGAGCTATTGCGGGAAACCGAGCTTATGCAATACGCCTTGCCAGAATTGCTTGAAGGAGTCGGGGTTGAGCAAAACCTGCACCATATTTACACCGTTTGGGAACACAATATCCGCGCTCTTGATTACGCTTGTTCAAAAAATTATTCCGTAGAAGTCAGACTGGCTTCACTCCTGCACGATGTCGGCAAACCAAGGTCAAAAAGGGGAATGGGTCGGAATTCAACTTTTTACGCCCATGAAATGATTGGCGCCAAAATGACCGCCCAAGTTTTAGATCGCTTAAAGTTTCCGCAAAAGCAGGCTGAAAAAATTATTAAGCTGGTAAGATGGCATCTGTTTTACTACAATGTCGGCGAAGTTACCGAAAGTTCGGTCAGACGGCTGGTGGCAAACATCGGCAAAGAAAATGTTGAAGATTTAATCAAGGTCAGAGAAGCTGATCGAATCGGTTCCGGCACGCCTAAAGCAAAACCTTACAAACTGCGCCACCTGCAGTTTATGATTGACAAAGTGGCTCGCGACCCACTTTCGCCAAAAATGCTAAAAATCAACGGCAATCAACTTATGCAGCTGCTCAAAATTAGTCCCGGACCAAAAGTTGGTATGATCATTAACGCCTTGATGAATGAGGTATTGGAAGATCCCGGCAAAAACAGTGCAGAATACCTGAACAAGCGCTCTGCTGAGTTAAATAAATTGTCAGAAAAAGAAATACTAAAACTGGCCCAAGCGGGCAAAGAAAAAATAACAGAAGAAGAGGAAAAAGAAGTTAAAAAAATCAAGCAAAAACATTTTGTGGAATAACGGAATGTGGTGTAACGGTAGCACGCCATCTTCGGGTGGTGGTAGTCCGGATTCGAATTCCGGCATTCCGACTAAGAGACGGGCCCGTAGCTCAGCAGCAGAGCATTGCATTCGCATTGCAGGGGTCAGGGGTGCAATTCCCCTCGGGTCCACCAGCATTTCTAACAGGAGACAAATACAACAAAAATAATTATGAGAATTGGAGTTGTTGGCAGTATGCAATATACAGAAAAAATGATTGAAGCTCGTGATGAGCTTGTTAAATATGGACACGATGCTTTTCTCACAAATCTTGCAGATCCTTTCATTGGCAAATCTGATGAAGAAATAGAGAAAATCAAACTTCATCAAAAATATAATTTGGATGCTATAAAAGAATTCTGGAAATTAATGCAGGGAGCAGACGCCATATTAGTAATGAACCTGGACAAGAACAACATTCAATACTATATCGGCGGCAATACGTTAATGGAAATAGGATTTGCTCATGTTTTAGGTCAGAAAATATTTTTGTACAATCCTATTCCAGAAATACCGTATTACAAGTCAGAGATTGAGGCCGTTAAGCCAGTCATTATAAACGGTGACTTAGAAAAAATTAAATAATCATCTGGCAACTCGCAAGAAAAAATTTATCTCGTTGGAATCGTCCCCGTAGCTCAGCGGAAGAGCGCTTCCCTCCGAAGGAAGAGGCCGACCGTTCAAATCGGTCCGGGGATACAAATAAATCAGCAAATCTGGTTTTTTGTTTTTAATCAGCTCAAAAATATGATAGAACCAAAAGAGTTTACATGTCTAAAAATCTTTTTGAGGGTTTAAACGAAAAACAAGTTGAAGCGGTACGGGCCACAGAGGGTCCGGTTTTGGTTATTGCCGCCGCTGGCAGCGGTAAAACAAAGGTGCTGACCCATCGGACTGCTCACTTAATCCAGCAGGGAGTAAGACCAGAAAATATCTTAGCGGTTACTTTCACAAACAAAGCCGCGGGGGAGATGAGGGAGCGGGTTATAAGCTTAATTCAAAATTCAAAATTCCCCAGGTCATACGCCAACGGCGGGGCAGGCAAAATTCAAAATTTAGGTTTTCCTATGCTGGGGACGTTTCACTCCATATCGGCAAGGTTGTTAAGAAACGAAATCGGAAAATTTAACTCGCCTTACACTTCCAACTTTGTCATTTACGATACCGAGGATCAGCTTGGCGTTATCAAGAAAGTAATGGAAGAACTGGAAATTGACACAAAAAAAACAAATCCCCGCGCCGTGCTTGCCAGAATATCTGAAGCCAAAACCAACCTGGCCGGACCGGCTGAATACAGCGGCTCGGCTAAGGAATTTTTTGAAAAAATCGTCGCTAAAATTTATCCTCTCTACCAGAAAAACTTGGAAAACAGCAACGCTATGGATTTTGACGATCTGCTTTTTTGGACCGTAAAAATGTTAAAACAGGGAAAAAGCATACTGGAAAAATACCAAGACCGCTTTAGATACATTTTGGTTGATGAATATCAGGACACCAACAAACCGCAGTATCTTTTTCTGAAAATGCTGGCTCAAAAACACAAAAATATCATGGCTGTTGGGGATGATTACCAATGTTTTCCGCCAAAAACAAAAATTAAAACCGAAAAGGGCTTAAAAGAGATTGAAAAAGTCAGTAAAGGGGAGAACATTTTGTCGCCAGCCGGAAGAAGTTTAACTCGCCCGGCAAAAGTATTAAATGCAAGAAGATTTCGATATAAGGGGCCGCTACTGGAAATAACCACTGCAAATGGAAATGTCTTACAAACCACCCCCAACCATATTTTGTTTAGTAAACTTCTTCCCTCTAAAAATTTTTTTCTTACTTACTTGATGTATTCTAAGAAATTAGGATACAGAATAGGCGTTACTGTGGGAATAAGACAGATAAAAAAAAACAAAAGCAGACTTGGACTAAATGTGCGGGCTAATCAAGAAAGAGCTGACAAAATGTGGATTCTAAAACTTTCGCCTAACCGTTCCGAAGCTCATTTTTGGGAGTCTTATTATGCTTTTAACTATGGCATACCCACTACCGTCTTTTTTGCTGACAGAGGCAATGGCCCGGATTCCGGTTTAATTACCCAAAAACAAATTGAAAAGCTTTTCCGAGAAATACCAAGCGCTGAACGCGCTAAAAAATTAATGCTTGATCTGGATTTGTCGTTTAGTTATCCCCACCACCGACCGCAAGGAACCACAAAATTTCAAACCAAGAGAACTTCCGTTAATCTGTGCTACTTTTCATCTTCCGATGGCGGAACTAGAGCAAAGTCACGGAGAGCAAGAGTCAGTATAAACAACCAAAACAAAAAAATTAGAAAATTACTCACAGACTCCGGACTGAAAGTCAGAAAAGGCAAAGCTAATACTTGGCGAATTGAGAAAGTATTTGCCGATAATAAAAAGGCAGAAGAATTTGCCGGCCAAATAGCCGAATTGTGTGGCGTTGAAGTCACAAAACACGCCTTAATCACCGACATTAACTTTGACTTTATGCCTGCATCTCACTTGCATTCCCACATGGTTGTTCCTGTTTTTAACGGTAAAAAATTTGTTAACGAAAAAATCATTGATATTAAAAAAATTGATTATAACGGCCCCGTTTACGACCTAGATATTGAAAGAACACACACTTATACTGCCAACAATTTTGCTGTCCATAACTCTATTTACGGATTCCGACAAGCAGATTTGCGCAACATTTTAAGTTTTGAAAGAGACTATCCGGAGGCAAAAATTGTTTTTTTGGAGCAAAACTACCGCTCAACCCAGAACATCTTAGCCGCCGCCCAAAATATTATTTCAAACAATAAATTCCAAAGACACAAAAATCTCTGGACTGAAAATCAGGAAGGCGAAAAAATACTGCTTGCCGAATTAGGAAATGAAAGAGAAGAGGGTAAATTTATAACCGACGAAATAAAAAAGGGACTAAAAAAAGGACAAGACTTAAACAACTTTTGTGTTTTATACCGCACTCACGCCCAGTCCCGCGCTGTTGAAGAAGCCATGCTGAAAGCCGGTCTGCCCTACAAAATTATTGGCGGCTTAAAATTTTATGAAAGAAAAGAAATTAAAGACGTCTTGGCTTATCTAAGGCTTCTGCTCAATCCGAGCGACAACTTTAGTTTAGAAAGAATTCACAACGTACCAAGCAGAGGAATCGGCAAGAAAACATTTGAAAGGATACTGGAAATTCAAAAACAAAAATCTGCCGGAAATGTTTTTGAGCTTTTCAAAAATCACAGAGAAGAATTAGATAAGAAAGCTTTGTCCGGTTTGGCTTCATTGAGCAAAACCATAAATGCTTTGGAAGAAAAACTAGACGAGTCTTACCTTTCAAAACTCATAAAAAAACTCCTCCAAAATATTGACTACCAAAAATACCTTCAGGAAAAAACTGTTGACCACGAATCCCGCTGGGAGAACGTAAAAGAACTTCTGACAGTTACGTCAAAATACGACAACCTAAAGTCGCGCGAATCTCTGCCGGTTTT
Source organism: Candidatus Yanofskyibacteriota bacterium (assembly GCA_016185525.1). Taxonomy (GTDB): domain Bacteria; phylum Patescibacteriota; class Minisyncoccia; order 2-02-FULL-40-12; family IGHO2-12-FULL-4; genus JACPNK01. The sequence continues at coordinate 60,736 of JACPNK010000005.1, read as the reverse complement.
TCTGGAAGAGGTTTCGTTGATACAAGAAACCGACCAAATTAAAAACCAAGAAAAAAGCGCAACCCTGATGACCATGCACGCTTCCAAAGGCCTGGAATTTCCAACCGTTTTTTTAGCAGGCATGGAAGAAGGTCTGTTTCCTCATCCCAGATCAATTACTGATCCGGTTGAGTTGGAGGAAGAGAGAAGACTTTGCTATGTTGGAATCACCAGAGCCAAAGAAAAACTTTATTTGACTCACTGCCAAAACCGCATGGTTTATGGTTCGTCTCAATTTAATCCGGTTTCAAGATTCGTCTCTGAAATACCCGAAGATTTTATATCTGAAAATACAAAAAAACCGTTTAGGCGGGACTTTAATTACGAAGATTTTATAGATTATGACTAGGAACTTTTTAGCTTCGCAGACACAGCCTCTTCAGCACGCTCACTACGCCAGCGACTCCGTTCGCTCGCGACGTCGGCAGTTTTGAGATTAAGTTAAGAATAACTATACTTAATCTCAACCATGCAAACTGCCTCCTCAGCGACTTCAGAGGCTGTGTCTGCTGCGCTAAATAAGATACAAGCATGATAAGGCCGTCAAGAAAATTGGGTCAAAATTTTCTAAGAAACGCCAGTATACTTAAATCCATAGTTGAAATGGCTGAAATTTCAGCTAGCGACACTGTGCTGGAAGTCGGCGCCGGCACAGGTCTGTTGACCGAAAAACTGGCGGAAACCGGAGCAAAAATTATTGCCGTTGAAAAAGACCGAAACTTAGTTCCGGTTCTACAAACCAAGTTTAAAAATCAAAAAAATGTTACAATGATTGAGGGAGACATATTAAGGTTCGACCTTAATCTGATCAAGGTCGAACCTTGGAAATACAAGGTAGTGGGGAATATCCCTTATTATTTGACATCGCAACTTTTAAGAAGAGTGCTTAGCGAATGGCCTTCACCAAAGTTAATTTTGTTCATGGTACAGAAAGAAGTAGCCCAAAGAATAGTCGCTAAACCTTCCAAAATGAGTTTGCTGGCTTTGTCGGTTCGGTTCTACGCAGACGCAAAAATTTTAAAATATATTTCCAAAGGAAATTTCCGGCCAGTACCGAAAGTTGATTCGGCTTTAATAAAAATGACACCTAAAGACCAAGGTCCGACGGAAAAAGAACAAGTTGAAAAAATTATGAAATTAGCCCGTTTGGCTTTCAACGGCAAAAGAAAACAATTATTAAACAGTCTCTCCGCCGGACTAAGCCTTCCAAGGGCGGCCCTTGGAAAAAAGCTTCAAGAAGCCGGCATTGACGAAAAAAGGCGTCCGGAGTCGCTGACATTAAATGAATGGAGAAAATTAAGCCAAATCTTATCTTTGCAGTTTTAGGCGGTTTAATTTTGGCTTTTTCTTTGCCTTTTTTCGGCTTAGGCTGGCTGGTATTTTTTGCTTTAATACTTCTCTTTGTTTTTCTTGAAATCCGCCCGCAGAAAGCTTTTTCAACCGGCTTTTGGTTTGGTTTGGTTTATTTCTTATTCGTCTTCAGATGGTTTTGGGACACTTATCCTCTTGAAGGACTCGGTTTTGAAAATCACTACCTTGCCGCCGGTTTGATAGCTTTCGCTTGGCTTTTGACCGCTCTGGCAATGTCATTTCTCTGGGCAACGGCATTTTGGCTTTTCAAGAAAATTGAGAAGAAAACAAGCTGGACATCTTTGATTGTTTTTCCTTCAATATTTGTTTGGTTTGAGTATTTAAGATCATTTATAATTTCAATTCTCTGGTTCAGCCCGGGCAATACAATTTCACCCGATTGGACAGCCGGCAATCTTGCTTACAACTTGCATGCTAACACTTTGATTCTTAAGTTATCGTCTCTGCTTGGCATTTACGGCGTTACTTTTTTTGTCGCTCTCGCCGCCGTTTTAATTTTTCTTTTTTTGGAAAAAAGACAATACAAAAAACTTTGGATTTTTATCGCTGTTTTAACTTCTCTTTCTTACTTTCCATTTGACTGGTTCGTTCCTTCCAACAATAATGCCGAAAAGATTAAAGTAGCGGTCATTCAAAGTTATATCCCAAGCAAAAAAAACTACAGCCCCCAAGAACAGCTTTCTTTTTTCAAAAAACAGCTTGAACTGATGAATAAAATAAGTAGAGAAGAACCCGAAACCAAACTGATAGTTTTTCCCGAAGCCAGCAATTTTTTTACTAACATAAGTTTATTCGGCAATACTTTGAATGTCGGCCTTTTTTTCAACAATCTATTTTCTTCCAAAACCGCCATCATAGACAACTCGCATATCCAGGAAAATTTTCTGAAAAAATCTAAAACCATATACTTGGATTCCAAAAGCGGCGTGGTTGGAGATTATGACAAAAAACTCTTGACTCCGGGAGGGGAATACGCGCCTTATCTCTTCCGCCTGTTAGATAAAGTTTTAGGCATTGATTCCGAAGAGCTTAAAAATTTTGAAGAGCTACAAAGCGGTCATCAGCCACCCTCCGCTATTAATTTTCCCAATCTTACTGAGGACAGTCCTCAGGTGGGGGTAGGGGCTTTGGTTTGTTCCGATATTTCTTCGCCGTCTTTGGCCAGAAATATTTCCTTGTCTGGCGGACAACTCATAGCTGTGCAAGGCAGTTTCGCTTTTGCTAACGGTTCCAAAGACTTAATCAGACAAGTTAAAGCTATGGCTTCTTTGCGCGCCGCTGAAAACAACAAATACCTAATCTATGCCGCAAATTATGGACCATCTTTTGTGGTTTCGGGCTCGGGAAAAATCTCAAGAGAAGCTTCCGAAACGGGTTTTGACCCCTCACTTGGAACGGATTTGCACTCTCGTGCTGAAAGCACTTATCCGTTCCAAGTGCAGGGATTTCAGATATTAACAGGCGACATTGTATTAAATAGCAAGAAAACATTGTATAATAAACTAGGAGATTGGCCAATTTTACTGGCTAGTTTAAGTGTACTGATAGCTTCTAGCTTTCAGGTTCTAGGTTCTAGGCATGATAAAATCATTTAAAGAACTGATAGTTTGGCAAAAAGGAATAGAACTAGTCAAAGAAATATATAAAAACACTGCAAAATTTCCTTTCAACGAGATTTATGGTCTATCCTCTCAAATGAGAAGAGCGGCAGTATCAATTCCTTCTAACATAGCCGAAGGTCAACAACGCAAAAATTTAAAGGAATACTTGCAATTCTTAAGAATATCTTATTCTTCTGCCGCCGAACTAGAAACTCAACTAATCATATCAAAAGACCTGTATCCAAAAATTGATTTTGAACAATCATCATCTTTACTAGAAGAAGTCCAAAAAATGTTAAATGTTATAATTTCTAAACTAGAAGCTAGAACCTGAAACCTAGAACCTACTATGACCAAATCAATTAAAGTCCTGATGGTAATACTTTTTGGAGCCGCCGGTTTGGTGGTGGCCAGAGTTGGCATACTTATAAACAAAACTTTCAGTCCTGCGACTGCGGTAGTTTCAGAAAGCATAAAAGTTGACTACCAGGACAGCGACGACTTTGACCACGATGGCCTAAAAAACGCAGAAGAAGCGGTTTGGGGTAGCGATCCATACAATCCGGATACAGATGGCGACGGCTACTTAGACGGCGAAGAAGCTTTTTCCGACCACAATCCCACACAAGCCGATAACGATTCCCTTGCCAAAACAAGAAGGTTTCTTTCCATGAACTCTACTGAAAGACTGGCTTCTTTGGTTGCTGGAGGTGTTTTGAGCGGAGATTTGAAAAAAAGCAATAACTCGCAGACTTACGCTCAATCCGTAGATTCAACGGCTAGCGCCACTGTTTATTCAATTCTTTCAGCTTTGGAAGATGTAAATGTCGGCGATGAGGTCAAAAACTTAGTTGAAAACACAAAAGAGGCACAGGAAAATTATTTAAATATTGCTTTTCGGGCTATATCAGAAGATATAACCGAGATTCTTTTAGGTCAACCCAAAGAACTTGTTTTGCTTTTTTCTCCCGACCAAACGGCCGATAGCGAAGAAATCTATGACGACCAGCAAAAAGAGAGAATTAAGAGCAAATTTCTAGAACACTCTGTCAAATTTCAACAAGCATATGACGAAATAAATAATTCTTCGGTTTCTAGAGAGTGGCTCGGTATTCATAAAAAGATATTGACCCTTTTAAAAAAACTGGAGCTATACTACCGCTCCATAGCGCTTTCCACCGACGACCCCCTAAAGCAGATGGTCGTTTTGGGCAACCTACAAACCGTTTACCTTGAGGCCCAGCCGATACTGCTTGAAATTAACGCTAAAATAAAAGCGAATAATCTCACTCCGCCGGACAGCGATTTTTTTGACATTTCTATTTTATTGACTAAATGAGGAAAAAAATAACTATCCTTGTTTTAATATTTGCGCTTGGTTTTAGCGTGCCTTTTTATGCCAGTCAAGGAGCAGCCGCTATCGCTTACATCACTAAAGAATTCGGCCTTGACTTGATAGCAAGGGCCTTGGCAAGAAGACTGCTCACAAACCTAAGCAACGGAGTTGTTAATTCCATAAACAACCTGGGTCTTGAAAAAGGACAACAAGCGCCCAGTTTCGTGCAAAATTGGAAAAAGTTTCTAGCTGACGCCCAAAGAATAGGAGAAAATCAATTCCGCACCCAGTTAAACTATTCTATACAAAAGGGTATTTTGTGCGACGACTTACGAGGGCCGTTGGCCCTGGCCTTTCAAACAAGCAGTGTTCCGTACGTCGATATCGGTCAGACGGATTTTAATGACGAACTAAAACAAGACACTCTGACACCATTTCAAACTAAAATTAAATGCACTATTCCAGAAAAGGTCAGGGCTGACTTTAAAAAAAGTTTTGAAAAAGGCGGCGGCTGGGAGACATGGTCACGTTTGGTGGAACCGCAAAATAATTTAGCCGGAGCTTTGGCAATAAGTTTGGAAGAATTAAATAAACAAAGAAGCTCCCAAGAAAATGCTAGACAAAGCGAAATTGTCGGAGGCGGCGGTTTTACCGGAGCGCAAGGTTCGTGCCGAGGAACTCCCAATGTCAGAAGCACTGTCTGCTACAACAACTGTTACGACCCGTTGCTAAGAGCCTGTAACATTATTCCTGATTTAAATCGAAAAAATTTATGCGTCAGCGACGCTGACAAAACTTGTTTGAACCAATGCCAAGGTCAAACTAGCGTTGGAGCCGGCGCTCAATGCAACTTCCTTGGTAAAACTTTAACCCCGGCAAAAATATTGGGTGAAAGCGCGGCACAATGGTTTGATAACAACTCCAAGTGGCTGGTCACTTCAGATGAGCTTTCGGAAGTAATTATGGCTATAGTCAGCGCCGCTATTAACAAGCTAGCGAATTTTGCTTTGGACAAAACCGGTTTCACGTCAGTCAGCCCCGGTTCCGAAGACAAAGGCGCTAGTCAAACTGGGCAATACACTGGCGGGGCGCAAAATGACTGCTATTCTTTCTGCGCCATAAACGCATCAGCCAGTTGCAGTAATCCGCTTTCAACTCCCGCAGAAAAACAGATTTGTGAAAATAATAAACGAGTTGAATGCGAACAGCAATGCGCTATCCCCACCATAGATCAATAACTTGAGCAATGAGCAAAACGATCTACAAAAAAATAAAATTTATACTACCAATTTTTATCCTGGCTGTTTTTGTTTTTTCAGCGCCTAAAGCCCATGCTTTTTTGGGAATTGATATGGTCAATACAGTTCTCTCAAAAATAATTTTGTTCTTCCAGGGGTTAGTTATGGGATTCATAGGCACAGCTCTAGCCTGGACAGCTTACGCCTTATCTTGGTTCCTCAAATTTCAGGGAGGGTTTTTTGAAGAAGTCGCCATTGTCAAAACTTCTTGGGAAGTTTTTCGCAACTTCGCCAATATGTTTTTTATCCTGATTTTAATCATCATTGCTTTTGCGACTATTTTTGACATCCAGAATTACAACTGGAAGGGCCTGATGGCCAAATTTATTGTGGCCGCTCTTTTGATAAATTTTAGTTTGGCGATAGGCGGATTTCTGATAGACGTTTCCAATAACTTATCCAATCTGGTGCTCAAACAGTTTGGCGACATCACCATCGATTTGGCAGGCGGTTTCGGAATCACTAAATTAGGCGCCGCTCTAAGCGGAGGCACCAGCAGCGTAAAAGCTGTCCTGGAAAAATCTTCAGGCGACCCGGAAGCTTTAGCCTTAGGCGCCATAATTTCACTTGGTGGCATGTTGATTGTGGCCGTTATCACTTTGCTGGCAATGCTTGCGGCTCTGATATTTTCAATGGTAAGAGTGCCGGTTTTGTGGGCTTTACTTATAGTCTCGCCCATCGCCTGGATTTCTTATATTTTACCCAGCACAAGACAGATTTGGAGTAAATGGTGGAACTGGTTTATCGGCTGGACTTTTTTCCTGCCAACTTACTTATTCGCCCTTATGATGGGCATTGTAATTCTCAAGGGCAGGCCTGACTTAAGCGCCGCTGCTGTTTTAGCGGAGCAAAGCAGCGGTCCAGTTGGATTGCCGACTAGAGCAGCTAACTTTTTTGGCTTTGCTTTTCAGGATCTTTTCTATTGGATCCTGACTGTCATCATTTTAATCGGCGGCCTCGCCGCTTCCTTGAAAGCTAGCTTTGCCGCCGGCAGTGGCGCCACCAAAGTTTTCGGCAATATCAGCGGGACCATAAACAACTGGGCAAAAAGAAAAACTGGTGTTACGGGCGCACAAGAACTTTTTAAAAGAGTTAAACAAGAAGGCTTACCAGAACAATATGGATTGCTCGGTAAGTTATATACTGGCACCAGAGGCGCCCAAAAAGAAACTGCCGCTTGGGAACAAAAGTTGGCAAGAAAGTTGGGCTACACCCCAGAAACCAAACTTCAGCAACAGCAGGTGGGTGAGATAGATGCAGAGGTAGCTCGCTTAAAGAACCTAGAGCTTGCTGGAGAACTCACAGTAGACAACACTTTTCAAGCAAATACCCTTAAAGAAGACCGAAACAGTATAAAAGGCATGGCCGCAAGAGGGCTCCTTTATGAAAGAGGGTTGATTGACGCCGCAGAGTTTGACAAAGACATGACCGACTGGACAGAAAGAAACGCTTTTGTAGCGCAGTCTATGTCAGCAAGAGCCGCCAAAGGTGGCTACAAGAAAGTTCCAACGAGCCAGCTGGTGCAAATGGCAAAAGCTGAAGGACCAACTTACTTAAAATATAAAACTCCGTCCGCCATTTCTTCCAGAAAAGAATGGTATAAATTTATACAAGGCGACGAAAAAGCTTTGTCTGACGCTGAATTTGATAATGTGGCTTTTGAAAACGGATTAGAGCTGTTTGGAGGAAACGAGACTATAGATGGAGCGAACTACATAAAGGCCATTAATAAAGTGCGTCCTGATCTGGTAGCTTCTTTCAAAATGACCTTGCCGCCTAGACCAGGAGTTGCGCCTATGAGGCGAGACCAATATATAGAAAAATCCTTAACTAACCCCGTGGAGATTTCTAAAATGCCCATGACTGTCTGGTCAGACCCCGATTTCAAAACCGCTTTGGACAACAAGCTTGTGGGTTTCACTTCTGCCAAAGCTAGAAATACTTTTAAAAACAGGCTACGCCAAGCAGTAAGAGACAATAATTCAACCGCCGATGCGGCGGCAAAAGAATTAATAATTCCTTAATCCTTAATTTACAGTTTATGGATATTGACATTACAACTCAACAACAATTCTCAAAAGAAGGAGAGTACAACACACCTTACGAAATTGACATAAAAAGTTTTACAGACCAGAGATCAATGGAAAAATATATTTTAAGCACGCTTGAACCCACTAAAAACATTCAGAAAATTCTGTTGGACTTTGAGACCGCCGAATTTATTGAAGAAGAGCTAGGTCCAAAGTTTAACCTCCCTGTTCCGCAAAAACGAGAAATTACTCGAGTTGTCCGCGACTTGTTGCTTGCAAAAGTTTATCTTGGCGACATGGTAAAAATAATTGCAGAAAAACTTGACATCACTACTGAATCAGCAAAACAAATTGCGAATGAGCTAATCCGTCTTTTCACTCCCGCTCTTGAAGACATCAAAAAACTCCACATTGAGAAGTTTGGAAAGAAAACAGAAACAGCTCCATCCTCCGCCCCGGCGACAGGTGGTATAAATAATCCAAACAATACCGTTGATTTAAGAAATAAATGAGATTTCAAGTTCCACAATTTATAGAAACGGAAGAAAAGATAATCGGGCCTTTTACTATTAAGCAGTTTATTTTCATCACCATCGGCGGAATGCTGTTATTCCTGATATTTTTTCTTGTTCCTCCGGGCTGGTTTGTAGTTTTGGCAATACCGGTAATAGCAGTCACCTTGAGTCTTGCGCTGATAAAAGTTTCGGAAATTCCTCTGTATGTTTACTTAGCCAATGCTATAAGTTTTACTTTTAACCCCAAAAGATACATCTACAAGCCCGGCCAAGAAGAAACAAACCATGCCCCAAAATAAAAACCTAAACACAAAACAGTTTGTTGACATCCACGATATTAAAGACGGCGTGGTAATACTTAAAAACGGCTCAATGCGCCTGATTTTGAAAGTTGACTCCGTCAATTTTGATTTGAAATCAAACGATGAACAGATTGCAATCGTCAAAGCGTTTCAAAATTTTTTAAACTCGCTTGATTTCCCTTTGCAAATTGCCGTACACTCCCGCCAGCTTGATATTAAAAACTACTTGGCCAAAACCCAAGTCCTCGTTGACCAGCTGGACAACGAGCTTTTGAAAATTCAGGGGATTGAGTATATAAGATTTATCAAAGGCCTGACTGAACTTGCCAACATTATGTCTAAAAATTTTTATGTCGTAGTGCCATTATATATAACCGAAGCCGCTTCAAAAAAGAGTTTTCTGGAGAACATCAAAAGCGCCTTCGGTTCAGCCGCTCAAAAAATAAAGAGTCTTGAAGAGCAAGATTTCAACTTGTATAAAAGCCAGATAGAACAGCGGGCTGAAATAATAAAAGAGGGTCTGCGTGGAATGGGCCTGAACTCCGTAACTTTGGAAAGAGAAGAGCTGGTTAGTATGTTTTATAGACTTTACAATGCCAATATTTAATAAAAAAATAGAAACCAAAACGGAAGAGTTTTTGGACGACCAGCTGGCTCCAAGCGCCGTTAATATCTCCAGCAGCAACATCCAGGTAGGCGATAGGTTTGCCCGGACTTTATTTTTGTCAACTCTGCCGAGATACCTGAACACCCAGTGGTTCTCGCCTGTGATAAACCTGGATCGTGTTTTGGATGTTTCAATCTTTTTTCACCCAACCGACTCCGGCAGTATCCTAAAAAAACTAAGAGATAAACTTGCCCGTCTGCAGGCACAGGCGATAGAAGAGGCCAATCAAGGCAAGGTCCGCAACCCCATTCTTGACACGGCCATTTCGGATATTGAGGACTTGAGAGACACGATACAGCAAGGCACAGACAGATTTTTTGAATTTGGAGTTTATATCACAATCTACGGCCAAAATGAAAAAGAGTTAGATGAAACCGAGGCCAAGATCAGGGGCATTTTTGAAGCGCAACTGATTTACCTTAAACCGGCAACCTTCAGAATGAAAGAGGGTTTCCTTTCAACCCTGCCTTTAGACAACGATCTCTTGAATGCTCACAGTTCTTTGAATACTCAACCCATTTCTTCGGTGTTTCCATTTGTTTCTTACGACCTGACTTCAGATAGCGGCCTTTTGTACGGCATCAACACCCACAACAACTCTTTGATTCTTTTTGACAGATTTTCTTTGGAAAATTACAACTCGGTCGTTTTCGGAAAATCCGGCGGCGGAAAGTCGGTAAAAGGCTCTGAGCCGGTTTTAATTAGACGCAACGGTCAAGTAAAACTGTCTGCCATCGGTCCACTAATAGAAAAAGAAATTGCCAAACATGGAGCTGTGCAAATTGACGAAGAGTTAGAAGGGGTTATTGATCCCAATCTGGAAGTTTGGAGTTTTGACAAGAATTTAAAAGGTTCATGGTCTAAGGTAACAGTAGCGGCCAGAAAAGTAGCCACTGATTATTTCTACCGATTTACTACTGGCTCCGGCCGAACAATTACTACCACCGGCGACCATAATTTGGTCACACTTAAAAACGGACAGATAGCAGTATCAAAAGGTTCTGAAACTAAAGCAGGTGAGTGGTTGCCTTTACCTCGCCACATCAAACCATCCGAACAGCCCCGAAAATTTTTGAATCTACTGGAAGCGCTGAAAAAATCAAATAAAATTTATGTTGCTGGAGCCGGACCTTTATTGCAAACATGGAGAAGTGTTTTAAAAAAGACAAAACTAGATGACAGAGATCGCTACTTGTACAAATACTGCGCCGGACGTCCTATTCCGCTAAATTACTTGTACAAAATTCTGGCCAAATTTAGAATTTCTTTAAATGATCCTATTCTTAGCAAATTAAAGATTGTTTCTAGAAATCAACGCAGTCATTTACCAATGCAGTGGCCTATTAACGAGCCGTTTCTGAAAATTCTCGGTTACATTGCTGCTGAAGGAACAATTACTGAAAATGTGGTGATGATTTCTAACTTAGACCCAACAGTATTAGATGATAGCGCTAAATCTTTCCGACAATTAGGCATTCCTTACTTCTTCGGCAATCGTGGCATCAACACTGCCGACAAGCCTTTTGTTGAACTCATTAAATCTATAGGGGGCAAGCAAAAAGCTGGCACTAAAACTATTGCGCCTTTTGTTTTCGGTGCAGAAAAATCGGTAATTGCCGCTTATTTGCGTGCATACTTTGAAGGTGATGGCGGAGTAGAAAGTGCTTCAATCAGCGCCAGTTCAAAATCTAAACAGCTCATTTCTGAATTATCTTATTTGCTATACTACTTCGGTATTGTTGCCCGCATAAGACCCATTAAGAAAAAGGCTTCCGGTTGGATAAGAAAAAAACTTTATTGGCAGCTGACAATTTCCGGCCAGGAAAATTTGAAGAGATTCGCCGACAACATCAATTTCGTTTCTAAACGAAAAAGAAACTTGTTGCTTCAACAAATTAGCCGAGACAGAAATACTAATGTAGATATAATACCTGGCCTTAGTGAGATATTTAAAGAAATTGACCGGCTATTACCTGCTCATTCTAGAAGGTTTCAAAAACTATCTCCACTAAAAAGAGAGATTTATGATCCATCACCAGCACAGTTGAGTGTAGTTATCAGTGAAATTAGAAAAATTATAGATAAATTTAGAAATCAAAGTTCCCGTTTTAACCTTAACCTTCCTAGTTTAGAATCAATCATAGAGAAAGGTGCACAGAATAAGGACTTAAACTGCAAATTATGGCAGGTTCTAGGACAAAGCTGGCATACAATGAAAAATGGTGGAGTAGCGCCCAGAACAGTTAATGTATTAAAAGCCTTAAAAACAATGGGTGCCGGTTTTGATTATTCTTTGGCAGAAATTAAAAAATTGCTTCGCTCTGGTTTTCAAGAAATGGGGTTAGTTATGAATCACTTTAATCCGTCATTACAAAGCGCTCTTATCAGCGGGCCGTCCGGGAACACTTCATATAAAATGCTCTGGGATTCAAGCAAATACATTTCACAAAAATACCGGGAAAGAATAAATAATGTCCCACGACTGGAGCAATTGCTTGAAAAACTGGAGATGCTGGCCAATAGTAATTTATTCTGGGATCCCATCAAAAAAGTAGAGAAAATTAAAAATCGAAAAGAAAAATATGTTTACGATTTGACTGTGGACAATGAAGTTTTTCTAGCTGGCACCGGGGGGGTGTTTGTTCATAACTCTTATACCGTAAAACTGGAAATATTGAGAAGTTTAATGCTGGGCACAGAGGTTTTTATAATAGATCCCGAAAATGAATACCGGTACTTGGCTGATACGGTTGGCGGCTCTTCAATAAACATCTCCATTGCTTCGGATAACCATATAAATCCGTTTGACCTGCCGTCGCCGACTGAAGGGGAAGATTTCAAAGATGTTTTCCGGACACACATTTTAGACTTAACCGGTTTGTTTAAGTTAATGATGGGAGAACTTACGCCGGAAGAAGATTCTCTTCTTGACGAGGCGTTAATTCAAACCTATGCGCTGAAAGATATAACCACAGAAAATAATAACGGCCAAGGCGAAGTGCCATTGCTCTCTGATTTTCAAAATATCCTTGAAGGGCTTGCCGGAGCCGAATCTATGGCCATCCGCATAAAAAAATATACGGAAGGAACTTTCTCCGGATTTTTGAACAAACCGACAAATGTCTCCTTAGACAACAGGCTGGTGCTTTTCAGCATCAGAGATATGGAAGAAGAGTTGAGACCCATCGCCATGTATCTTGTCTTAAATTACGTATGGACCAAAGTCCGCACTGTTCTTAAAAAAAGAACTCTCGTTGTGGACGAAGCCTGGTGGCTGCTTAAATACGAAATTGGCGGAGCTTTTCTGTTCAACGTAGCCAAAAGAGCCAGAAAATACTTTCTGGGATTGACGACAATTTCCCAAGACGTGCCGGACTTTTTGAACTCCTCTTATGGCAAGGCTATCGTCACCAACTCCTCAATCCAAATTTTAATGAAACAATCCGCCGCCTCCATTGAAGGCGTCAAAGAGACTTTCAACCTGACAGACGCTGAAAAATTCTTTTTGCTGGAGGCCGGCGTCGGACACGGACTGTTTTTTGCCGGCTCTAACCACGTCGGCATCAGAGTTGTCGCTTCTTATACCGAAGATCAAATTATCACTTCCGACCCGCGCCAGATTCTGGAAATTGAAAAGGCTAAAAGAGAATGGGCAGAACAGCAAAAAAGTTAAACCATGAACCAAGAAACTAATTCATACGACGAACAAGACGAGTATAGAGCACAAGAGTTAGATGCCGTTAGAAACCCTGAATTGCTGGCTCAAGAGCGACGAGCAAGCGAAGAAGAAGCCAAAAAGCAACAGCAAAAAAAAGACCAAATGGGTTGGTTGGTTTTTATTTTTGCTTTATTATTAAGTATTATTGCCGACCTAATTGAAATATTCACAGTAGGCACAATTGGTTGGCTTACAGGACTATTTATTGACTTCATACTGTTCGTGACTTTAGGATTTACTCGTGCCGGTCGGAAACAATGGAAAAAACTGGTTAGCGCTTTATTTATAGAGTCAGTTCCAATTCTTAATATCCTTCCCTTGCGAACTATCTTGCTTACTTGGAGTTTTATTGCTTCGCGTCCTAAATTAATGTCACGCATAGAAAAAGGATTAAAGATTGCCTCTTACATCCCTTCGCCTGTATCAGCCGAACTTAAGGTTGCCTCTAAAGCTTTCAGTGTTGCGGCCAGTATTGAAAAAAATAAAGAAGCTCCCTTGATCCAAAAGCTGGCTGTTGCCAAATCTGCCTTAAAGTTAATAAAACGTTAATTTGAAGCAGTATAAATAGCATGATAAGCTAGACTTAACAGAAATGAACCAAAAAAAGATTTTAATAATACTAATAGCAATTCTCTTCGGCTTGATTACTTTTTTAGGAGGCTATCTTTTGGCAAACAAGAATACCGGACAAACTGCCAACATAGCGGGGTTAAGCCGCTTCTCCAGTTTCTCCGGCAAGACCGGACCGGAAAAAAGCGTTGTGGCAAAATTGAATCGCTTAAGCAGTGTCAAGGTTATAGGGCCGACTGTTTCTGAAGACGGCAGAAATCTTATTTATTTTGAGAAAGACACCGGCAAAATTTTCTCCAGCGACTTTACTGGCCAAAACACTCAAATTATTACCGGCGAGATAAAAGAAAATATAACCGAAGCCGTCTGGTCAAAAAACGGCCGTCAAGCGATTGTGGCAAAAAAAACTCCCCGCGGACAAACCTTAAGTTTGTTTGACTTAAAAAATAAGGACTTGGTAAGCTTAAATGCTAAAATGTCCGGCATAACTTGGTCGCCTGACGGCCAAAAAATAGCCTACCTATTTTTTGAACCCACGACTGAAGAAGGAAATATCAGTATTGCCAACCCTGACGGCTCGTCTTTTAAAAACATCCTGCCCACCAGAAATGGCCAACTAAAAATTACCTGGCCAAGTAAAGACATCATCGCTTTCCACAGTCCAAGCGGAGCAGATAAAAGCTTACTTTTGTTAAACAAAGAAACTGGGGAACTGGAAAAAATTCTAGAATCATACGATAATTTGAAAACTCTTTGGTCTCCTGACGGTTTAAGTTTGATTTATTCTTACAATAAAGAGGGGATCGGCCCGGTTACAAATATAATTCGGATTAAAGACGGGAATTACGAGAGTATGGAAACTGACCTGCGGACAAATGCCGGAAAATGTGTTTGGCGTTTAAATTCACAAAAGTTTTATTGCGGAGGAACCAAAGCTGATAGCGAAGAGGAAGGCCTTTACGAATTTGACCTGAACAAAAAAGAATTTGGTTTAGTATTCCAGTCCAATTCTGCCGACTCTATTAGTATTGAAAAACCCTTTTTATCCCCAACAGAAAATTTCATCTTTTTCACAAACGGCTACGACCAGTATCTTTACGCTATCAGCCTTTAATAAAAACTTGGATTGTCTAGTCCAAGTTTTTATTACTTTATATTATCAGAGGACGGATGACTACTCTTCTTTCCGGCTCCTCACCGATACTCTCTGTCTCCAGGTCCGGGTGAGAGGCCAGCTCAACGTGAATTAAGCGTCTTTCATAGGAGGACATGGGATCCAAAGCTTCAGCTTTCTTTGTAACCTTGACTCTGTTTGCCACGCCTAAAGCCTTTTCTATCACTTGTTGAACCCTTAGCTTTCTGTAGTCGTTAATATCAACCATAAAAGCAAACGGCTTAAGGGATGCAGAATTATCGTTTAAAAAATTTGACCTTTTAAAATACAATAGCTTAATCACATGCTCAACCGCTTTTATGTTCTGCCCGTTTTTTCCTATCAAAGCGCTTAAGTCCTCACTTGAATTTATCGCCACAACTTTTAAGTTTTGATCTTTTTCATTTGAAAAAATATTTACTTCCGCCTGATAACCAAGTTTATCCAGAACGTCTTTGGTAACGTTTTCTAAAATTACAGGCTTTTCATCTATTTTTTCGTTTAAGTTTTCGTTCATTTTAGTAACTTAGCTGGGCAGATTGGGAAATTTTTTGTTTATATATAACTGCTCAAACGTTGAAAACAAAGTAGTAACCGCCCAATATAAAACAAGTCCGGCTGGCAACTTCCAGCCAATAATTATAATCATTATCGGAAAAAAATACAACATTTGTTTATTCATCGCTCCCATATCAAAACTACTTTTCAGAGAGCTTCCTGCGTCTAAGTTTTTATCAGATTCCTGCTTCGCGAAACTAAGTTTGGAATGCAAAAACTGAAAAGCGCCGGAGATAACGGCAAGAATAGGGCTGTTTTTTGACAAATCAAAAAAACCAAAAGAGATGCTGTTTATAGCATCAGGGTTACTTATAAAACCGTAGAGCAGGCCCAAACTCTCCGGTTTAAAGCCGTTGGCAAAAGCCTTATATAAAGCAAACAACACGGGAAGCTGGACTATGAGAGGCAAACAACCGGAAGCCGGATTAACTTTATTTTCCTTGTAAAGAGCCATGACTGCTTGGGCTTGGGCGGCCTTGTCATCTTTGTGTTTCATCTGCAACTCTTTAATTTTCGGCTGAAGCCTGGCCATCAGCTTTTGTGAACGCAGCGCTTTGACAGACAGCGGCATAAAAATCAACCTTACCAATAACGTCAGAACTATAATTGCCAAACCGAAATCGGATCCTGGAATCAGATTGTAGATAAAAACCAAAAAATTAAATATTGGCCGATATAAAGCCTCGTTAAAAATGGCTGACATATTAATTCAAGTCTTGGCCGCCTAAAGGATTGCACTTGCTTATTCTTTTTAAACTTAAAATTGAGCCTTTGATCAAACCCTGTTCTCCAATAGCTTCGGCAAAATACTCGGAACAGGTAGGATAGAATCTGCAGCTTGTCGGAAAAAAAAGATGAGGAGACACTGCCAACAAATAAGAAAAATTTTTTTTATAAACTCTCGCCGTCTCTTGCAATATTTTCACAAGCAGTTTGTTGTTTAAAATTTTATTAGACATCAATTAACAAGGCTAGACAATATTGGCTTTTCTAAAAATTTCTAATAGACTTTCCTTGGCTTCCAAAAATTTATTTTCTTTGAAGCTTGCTTGGACGACAACAACAACATCAACATGTACTTTACAAAAAGTAAAAGCTGATGCCAAAACGCTAAAAATGATTCTTTTAATCTTGTTTCGTAAAACTGCGTTTTGGATAAATTTTGACGGAACAATTACGGCTCCCCGGCAAAACGGAAAACTGTTCTTAGATACTTTTACCAGCAATAGGCGGCTTCTAAAACTTCTGCCTGCTTTAAAAACCCGATCTAAATCTTTTCTGCTCTTGATTCTATGCTTTTTAGGTAAAGCCATGTCATTTTCAGCTTAAACAGTAAGCTTGTGCCTGCCTTTGCGTCGGCGCCTTAACAGCACTTTTCGCCCAGCTTTTTTCTGCGATCTTTTTAAAAATCCGTGTTTATTTTTCCTTTTTTTAGTTTTAGGACGATATAAGGTTGATTTCATTAATCAACTATAGGTAAATTATTTTCTTCCGTCAATGCCGCACGGTCATCCACTTTTTATAAACAATTTATAAACTAAAACGCTCTGTTCTTAATTTTGGCTGTTTAGCTTAGAATTAGGTTAATTAAAACCCCTTAAAATGACCAAAGAAGAATTGTGGAAAGCTGTTTTGGGAGAGATGGAGCTTTCTCTTTCCAAGGCCAACTTTACTACCTGGTTTAAAAACACTTCCATATTAGCCAATGAAGGGACTTCGGTTATAGTCGGAGTTCCTAATGGATTTATCAAAGAATGGTTAGAAAACAAATTCCATAAACAAATACTGACTTCTATACAAACTTTTTCTCCGGAAATTAGAGAGATTAGTTACACTATCGGCAACAGTTTGCCTCAATCAAACGTCAAAAAGGACTTTTCCCAATTCATCACAGAGAGGGTATTTGAAAACAAACAGCCTGCTGACATTAATCCTCAAACAAACTTAAACAAAAAATATTCTTTTGATTCTTTTATAGTCGGCTCTCACAACGAGCTGGCTCATGCCGCAAGTTCGGCTGTCGCCAAAAATCTTGGCAAAGCCTATAATCCTTTATTCATTTATGGCGGAGTCGGTCTGGGAAAAACTCATTTGCTGCAAGCTACCGGCAATAAGATTTTAGAAGACGATCCGACCAAAAAAGTCCTTTATATCCCTTCCGAAAGAATTACGGCTGAAATTGTTGAGTCTGTAAGAAACAAAAATGTTGAAGAACTTAAAAGCAAATATGCAAAACTGGACATGCTTATTGTTGATGATATTCAGTTTATAGCCGGAAAAGAAAAAACCCAAGATATCTTTTTTGCAACCTTCAACGAGCTGTATGGGAAAAACAAACAGATTATTTTGTCATCAGACCGTCCGCCTAAAGCCATACCTGCATTGGAAGAAAGGCTCAGATCTCGTTTTGAAGGAGGAATGATTGCCGACATAAACACACCGGATTTTGAAACGAGACTGGCTATTTTGAAACTGAAAACAAAACAAAAAGACATCGCTTTAGATGAAAACGTTTTGGGTTACATAGCAACAAACATACAAAAAAATATAAGAGAACTGGAAGGCGCTTTAAACAGAATCATCGCCGTAAGCCAGATTTATAACAAAAATCTGGATGTTAAAGAAGTCAAAAAACTGCTTGCGACTTACTTGAGTACGCCATACAAAAAAACCACCCCTCAATTAATTTTAAAATCTGTCTCTGATTTCTATAACATTTCGCCAAACGATTTGATAAAAAGAAGCCGCAAGAAAGAGGTGGTAAGACCCAGACAGATTGCTATGTACTTACTAAGAGAAGAGACTAAATCATCTTTTCCGGAGATCGGCCAGAAATTGGGAGGCAGAGACCATTCCACGGTAATTCACGCTTATGAAAAAGTGAAAACTGAAGAAGAAACGGATGAAATTACAAAACAGGAAATTGTTTTAATTAAAGAAAGAATATACCAATCTTTTGATAAGTAAGTTAAAATGCTTGTTGATATAGCTGTTAATATTTTTGGGATTAATAGGCGATAATTTAAGAATAACTTTTAATCTGCCAGTCTTTTTTGGAAGTTACTCTATTTTTTTACCAAGGTTATTAAATAATTATCAACATTATTTCCTATAAGCAAAACCTTTTAAAAACTTTATTTATCAATGTTTTTTAACTGTTATCCCCAGTTACAACCCTCTTAATAATAGTAATAATAAATCTTTATATCATTATTATGATTATCGCGGTTAATCAAAAAAATCTTAAAAGAAGCCTGACTTTGGTAGAAAGGATCGTTTCCAGAAATCTTGCTTTACCGGTACTCCAAAACATTGTTCTTAAAACAGAAAACGGCAGATTGAAAATATCATCAACTAACCTTGAAATTGGGATTAATTCTTGGATTGGAGCAAAAATTGAAGAGGATGGTGAAATAGCAGTGCCGGCAAAAATATTTTCTGATTTTATTGATAATATACATGACGAAAAAATTACCATAAATTCCAAAGAACATATTATTTCAATAAACTCTGATAACTACAAAACTAAAATTATCGGTTTTCCGACCAAAGATTTTCCAATCATACCAAGAGTAAAAGAAAACGGTTTTATTAAAGTTCCGTCACAAGAATTTTTGGAAATACTACTGACTGTCATTGACTCGGTTTCTTTATCAGAAAGCAGGCCAGAGTTGTCAGGTATTTTAATTAATTTTTCTGCTGACAAAATTGAGGGGGCGGCGACTGACAGTTTCAGGTTGGCTGAAAAAGTCTTAAATATAAAAAATAACAAAGCAGAACAAAGCATCATTCTTCCAAGAGTAACAGCGCAAGAGTTGATCAGAATACTTCCGGGACTGGAAAATATTACTATTTCAATTTCAGACAATCAGATTTTCTTTGTCTCCGAAGATTTAGAAATTGTTTCAAGGCTTATAGACGGTTCTTATCCGGACTATAAAAAAGTTATACCAGAGAGGCGGATATCAAGAGTACTTGTAAAGAAAGAAGAAATAGAAAAAAGCGTACGTTTAGCTGGAATTTTTTCGTCTCATATTTCCGACATTAAAATAAAGGGTGAAAGCGAAGGCTTGAGGATTGCCGCCAAAAATACGGACAAAGGAGAAGCTTCTTCCTGGATTAATAGCGCTATTGTTAAGGATGAACCTTTTGAGGTGATGGTAAATTATAGGTACTTAATGGACGGTCTAAAAGTTATTCCTACAGATAATGTTGTTTTAGAATTTACGGGAGAAGGCAACCCTTTAATAATAAGACCCGAAGAAAGAAAAGATGTTACTTATTTAATCATGCCTTTAAGGAATTAGAACTTATAATGGAACTTTTAAAAAAGAGGTTAGATGGCTTAAAAAAAGGTTTGGAAGAAAAAGAAAAACAGGACAAAATTTTTAGACAACTATTCAAAGAAGCGCTAACAAAAATATTTGAGAAAGAAAAAGCTTTTAAGTATATTAAAAGTTTTTATTTGAAAAAAGATTCAATCTTTTTAGAAACAAAAAACAAATCTCTTGCTCAAGAAATACATTTAAGACAGACGGAGATTATCAGGCAGATGAATGAAAAAGCCAAATTTGCTGTAAAAAAAATAATTGTAAAGTAATAAACTCTAAATTAGTTTCCGGTCAAATTGAAGTTTATTCTAACAATCTCTTCCCAGTTTTTAAATTGAGAATCTTGGAAAGGGTCTGAAGGAGAATCGCCTCTTGGGTCATCCTTTTTTAGATAGTATAAAATGCTGTGTATTTCTTTTGAGTCTTCCGGGTTTGCCGGCAAGTAAGAGCCATTAAGCATTATTTTATCTACTTCTACCGGATCCGGCTGTATAAATTCTTCAGGCGTACTTTCTTTTAGAGCTGCGGCCAGGAACTCATGCCAAATAGGTCCGGAAGCAGAGATGCCGGCGCCTTGCCTGGTCATTGAGGTATTATCATTGTTGCCGACCCAAACGCCTACGCTTAGCGAGGGTGTATATCCAAGAACCCAGGCATCCCTGTTTTCTTGAGTGGTCCCGGTTTTTGCGGCAACGGGCCTGTCGGGAAAATAGAGACTGCTATTGGCGCCAAAAACAGCCGTACGCGATGAATTGTCGGAAAGTATGCTGGTAATGGTTCGCGCTATTTGGGGTTCAACTGCTCTTTCCTCTTTTGGTTTGTATTCTTCTAAAACATTTCCTTCGGAATCTTCTATTTTCAATATTGAAGCGGGGGATTGACGTATTCCATCGTTAGCGAATGCCCCATAAGCAGAAACCATGTCAATCAGTTTTACTTCAGCCCCCCCCAAAACCAAAGAGAGGCCAAAATTTTTACGGTTTTCTTCAAGTGTAGAAATGCCCATTCTTTGGGCGAAGTTGATTGTGTCGTCTACGCCGGCCAGGTATAGGGTTTTTACGGAAGGCACATTGAGAGACTGAGCTAGAGCTTGGCGCATTGTTACCGGCCCCCGGAATCTCCCGTCATAGTTTTGAGGGTGATAGCAGTCTAATCCAAATGAGTCTTTTTCCTGACTGCTGTCAGCGAGGCATTGGGGATTAAATTCTGTTTTAAAATCAAAAAGTATCGTTGAGTCGGTATATCCTTTCTCCATCGCTACAGCATAAGCAAAAGGTTTGAAAGATGATCCGGGCTGGCGTCTTGCTGTCGCAACATTAAAGTTGCCCTCATTGGCCAAATCAAAATAGTCCCTTGAGCCGACCATCGCAAGAATTTGGCCTGTACGGGGGTTTATTGCCGTTAAAGCGGCATTCTTTGCTTTATACTGCTTTTCATTTTTTTCTGCATGGCTGTTTATTGCCTGTTCAGCGATTTTTTGGAGATCGTAATCAAGAGTTGTAAATATTTTTAATCCGCCGTTTTCCGCCATTTCTTCTCCATATTTTTTTATCAAATAATCTTTTACTAAAATCACAAAATGCGGAGCTATGATGTTTTCCCGTGAAGGCTTAAAACTAAGCTTTTCGTTGATTGCGGTGTTGTATTGGTTCTCATCGATGTAATCAAGAAGGAACATTTTCTCTAAGATGCTATTTTTTCTTTTCAGAGCTTCGTCCAGACGTTCGCCGTAAGGAGAATAGTAAGAAGGCGCCTTGGGCAAAGCGGCCAGCAAGGCGGCTTCAGCGAGAGAGAGACTGTCTGCTTGCTTCCCAAAAAAAGTTTGGCTGGCTGCCTCAATGCCGTAAGAGTTAGAGCCGTAAGGTATCTGATTCAGATACATCCAGAAAATCTGGTCTTTTGAAAATTTGCGTTCTATTTCTATTGAAAGCAGCGCTTCTTTTATTTTTCTTGATGTAACGGAAAAAAAGTTTTGGCGCTGGTCGCCAAGCAGAGCGTTTTTTATCAGTTGCTGGGTGATCGTTGAACCGCCTTGAGAAATTCTAAATTCAGAAATATTTCTTATAAAAGCCCGGATGATGCCCTTAAAGTCCAATCCTTGATGGGAATAAAAAGAAGAATCTTCCGAAGCTAGCGTGGCGAGCTTTATATTTTCAGGCATTTTTTCCCAAGGGACAATAGTTCTTTTTTCTTCGCCGTGGATATCGTATAAAACAGTATTGCCGGTTCTGTCATAAATTTTGGTAGATTCACTGACTCTTCTTGAGATTATGGTTTCAGGGCCAGGCAGATCTTTTGCCACATACAAAAACAAGGCGGCAGCCAAGACGAGCCCGATTACCAGCAACAAAAAAAAGGTAAGTAAAAAAGATTTAAACATCTGACCATTTTGCCATAAAAGGAGGATTTTTTCAACGCTTTGGCTTGTGATATTTGAATAAAACAGAGCCAAAGAGTATTATTGAAACATGGCGGAAATTGTTACTGATAAAAGTAAAATTAACGAAGTTTTTGGAAGATACGTGGAAGCTGTTTTTCCTTCCAAAGAAAGGGCTTTGGAGTTGATGGCAAGCGGCAAACGTCTGACTTTTTATCTGGGCGTTGACCCTACCGGACCAGACCTTCATCTTGGCCACACCACTAATTTTTTTGTTTTGAAGAAGCTGATTGGTTTGGGACATAAAGTTATTTTGTTAATCGGCGACTTTACCGCTCAAACAGGCGATCCCACCGGCAAAGATACTGCCCGCAAGTCTTTGACAGTTAAAGAAGTTGAAAGCAATATGAAGACTTATTTAAAACAGGCGGTAAAAATCTTACCGAAAGGCTCTTTTGATTTGAGGCATAACAGCAGATGGCTTGGCAAATTGAATTTTAACGAAATAAGAAAACTTGCCCGACAAGTAACCGTTCAGCAAATGATTGCCAGGGACATGTTTCAAAGAAGAATGGCCGAAGACAGGCCGGTTACATTGGAAGAATTTCTTTATCCTTTAATGCAAGGCTATGATTCGGTTGCGATGAAAGTTGACGGTGAGGTTGGCGGCACAGATCAAACCTTCAACATGATGGTTGGCCGGGATTTGGTTAAATCGTTTCTAAACAAAGACAAAATTGTTATTACCACGAAGTTGTTAGAAGATTCGGAGACGGGCAAAAAACTAATGAACAAAAGCGAGAGCGAGGGCCGCTATGTTTCGTTGAACGACTCCGCGCAGGAAATGTTCGGCCGGATTATGTCTCTGGCTGACAGCGCAATTTTGCCTTTATTCAAATATGCGACGGAACTTTCAGATGAAACAATTGCTGAAATTGAAACAGGGCTAAAAAACGGCGAGAACCCCAAAAAAGCAAAAGAAGAATTATCTTTCGAGTTGGTTAAAATGTACCATGGCGAAAAAGAAGCTCAAAAAGCCAAAAATGAATTTGAGCATGTTTTTGGCCAACATGAACTTCCCGAAAAAATGGAGGAAATTGAGTGGAAAGGAAACATTTTAGACACAAGTATTATTGCGGGCATCGTCGTTTCCAAAGGAGAAATCAAAAGACTTGTTGAGCAAGGAGCGGTGAGACTAGACGATAAGGTTATTGAAAATTGGAACGAAAATATGGAAATTAAAGAAGAGGGCTCGATTCTTAAAATAGGCCCAAGAAAATTTTATAAAGTAAAACCCGGTAAATAAATAACCCGGCACTTTCTAAGAAAGTGCCGGGTTATTTATTTAGTTGAGGGCATCTTCTGTCACTTCTTCCTTTTCCGGGTCTTTAGTCTCCTTGTCGTCTTCCAAGTCGTCGCTTTCCAAGTCGTCTTCTTCTATAGGGTCTTGGACAAAGTTGCTGTCTTCATCCAACTTCCATGTGTTTGTAATCATTTTAATTTTATTAATAAATATAGCCGTATACGACCTTCGGACATTATATGCGGGCAAAGAAATAAGTCAAGAGTTCCATTTCGTGGTATTGGCACAGCAGATTGCCGTAGCCAAGGCATCAGCGGCGTCGTCGGGCTGAGGTATTTCTTTTAGTCCCAGAATCAAACTGATGATTTTCTGAACTTGTTTCTTGTCAGCCCGGCCATAGTTGGAAACAGCTTGTTTGATTTGCAAGGGCGTAAACTCACTCACTTCTACTCCAAGTTTTTGTAAAGCCAAAAGTATAACCCCTTTTGTTTCACTGACCCTGGTTATAGTTTTGGCATTTTTAAAGAAGAAGAGTTTTTCAATGCCGGCTTTGTCCGGCTGATATTTTTTTATGAGTTTTTCAAAAAAGTCGTAAACAGAAGTAATACGATTATTTGATTCAGTTCCGGCTTGAACTCTAAAGACTCCATAATCAAGACAAAACAAACCTTTTGCTCCGGTTTCTACTAAACCATAGCCTATGACTGTGGTTCCGGGGTCAATTCCCAATATTATCATATATTTCTTGAACGTCTTCGTTGCTATCTAGTTCCTCAAACAATTTATCCAGTTTGTCTTTAGTGTTTTGGTTTTTAATTGAAGTCGGGTACTTTGCGGTAAAGCCAGAACCGTTTTTCTCAAAAGCCCACATGACCGAACCTGATTGCGCCATTTTTGCCTCATATTTTGAGAGGATGTTTTTTATCGCTCCGATAGTCCGGTTTTTATTGTCAGTAACGGCGGTGATAATTATGTTTACTGATTCGGGGCCAATCGCCTCAACCAGAAGTTCTTCAAGTTGCGCTAGGTCTTTTTCTCCCACTCTCTTTAGAGACCTTTCTATGCTTTCTTTTGGCATATTTAAAGAACGGGCCTTTTCAATTGCGTTTTTCAGTTCAATATTTTTGTCCGGATCAATTCCTTTACGCGCGGCCATTGAGATAAACTTTGAAAGCTTGGAAAAAACCTGACCCTTTTTTTGGTCAGCAACGCCCTTTTGTCTTTTTATTTGACTCCATTTTGAGTGCCCGCTCATATATTTTTATATTGTAATCTCATCTTTCATTTTTTCAAATTTTATATCTCCAATGCCATTTACCTTTTTAATATCTTCAATTTTTTGAAATGCTCCTTTTTCTTTTCTATAGTCAACAATGCGTTGAGCTATAACCGGGCCGACACCGGTAATCTTCTCCAGCTCTTGGCTGTTTGCCGTGTTGATGTTTATTCTTGCCGACTGTTCAGGAGTTACAGTCGATGTTGTCGTGGGAGCGGGAGTAGAGGTAAAAAATTGTGTCGTCGTGGTAAGGAATGTTGTTGTGTTGGTTGTTGGCGTCGGGTTAGTGGAGGTAGTTGTGTTTAGAGCGGTTGCGGTTGGGGTGGCTACGCTTGTCAGAGAAGCAGGCGGATTTATTGTCTTAGCTACGGTCGTTGTTGTTCCGGGAGTCTTTGTCGGTGTCGTTGTAGGGATCGGCGAGACGGAAATTTCTGTTATCAAACCGGCGGTTTTTGGAAGGTCAGTAATCTGTTCCGGTGTTTTGGAAAATAAAAATAAGCCGCTGATGGCGGCTAACCAAGAAAAGATAATAATTGAAATTTTTGTACTCATTAGATCAATGTGCTTTGTGTCTCACTGCTTAGCTTTATGCCGATATGCTTGGCTCCTTCTTGTGTTATGACCCTGCCTCTCGTGGTTCTGGCTAAAAAACCTATCTGCATCAAGTAAGGTTCATATACATCCTCTATGGTATTTTCGTCTTCGGCGATTAGGGCGGCAATAGTTTTTAATCCCACCGGGCCGCCGTTGAAATTCTTAGCGATAGAGCTTAATATTTTTTTATCGGTGGCTTCCAGACCGATGTGGTCTATCTCAAGTAAATCCAAAGTCTGACTGGCAAGATTTGCGGTCAAGACCTCCTTATTTTCGCTTTGCGTATAGTCACGGGCTCTTTTCAGGAGTTTGTTGGCTGTTCTTGGCGTGAAACGGGAAGCGGCGGCGATTATTTTCAAAGCTTCAGGCTCGGCTCGGATGTTCAACAGTTTAGCAGAGCGGGTTAAGATTTTTTCAATATCGTCTTGATTGTAAAAGTCTAGTTTATAGTTTACTCCGAAACGTGAGCGGAATGGGCTGGATAACAAAGAAATTTTGGTAGTTGCCGCAATCAGTGTAAATTTTGGCAGTTGTATTTGGAGAGTTTTAGCCGAGTTGCCCTTGCCGATGATAATATCCAGTTTGTAGTTTTCCATGGCCGGATAAAGAGTTTCCTCTACCAATTTATTAAGTCTGTGCGCCTCATCTATAAAAAGAAAATCACCTTCGTTTAGGCCGGTCAAAATTGAACCCAGATCACCGGCTTTTTCCAAAGTGGCGCCGGAAGTTATGCGTAAACTGGAACCCATTTGTCGGGAGATAATATAGGCTAGAGTGGTTTTACCCAGACCCGACGGCCCATGTATTAGGATGTGTTCTAGCGGATCCTTCCTTTTGCCGGCGGCGCTTATCAGGATTGACAAGTTTCTTTTTACCTTGTCTTGGCCGATATAGTCGTTGAAGTTTGTCGGCCTCAAGGCCAGATCTAGAAATTTCTCATCTTCCTGGGTGTTATCGGCATGTTTTTTGTCAGAAGGTTTTTGATTTGACATAGTAACTTATTTTGTATAAAATATAGAAGATTACCGGCTTTAAAAGCTGCAATCTGTAGGCAAATAAATCCTTTTTAACGACTGTGATTTATTGGGATAATTTAATGATGTTTGTCCTGGTTCCGACTGGGGGATTACTCAGGGTTATCTTGCCCCGGCATATTTTTAATATCCGGGCTTTGCCTACAGGTTGCAGTTTTTAACGTCCCAATCCCGATATTGAACTTGTCTTTGACACACTTCGCCTTTGGCACAGTCTCTTCTGGTTTATCTTTGCTAACAGTGTGAAAACTCGGCAAATTGCAATATCGGCAAATAATTAGTTTGCTTAGCTCAAAACTCTCCTCACTTCTTCAATTGACGTTATACCTTCTAAAACCTTAAAGTAGCCGTCTTGAAGCATGGTAATCATGCCCTTTTTTAATGCGGCTTCTTTTACATCCGAAATGGCCGGTGACTTTAATATCAATCTTTCTATTTCATCATCAATCAAAAATATCTCAAAAACGCCGATGCGTCCTTTGTATCCGGTAAAATTGCAGGCTATGCATTTTCCGGGACGAAAAATCTCGGTATCTTCTTTTGTTTTCGGTATTTTGTTTTTGTCGCTTAAATCTGCGAAAGCCTCTTTAATGTTTTCATATTCTTCTTTTGAGACGGTGTCTTTCTTTTTACACTCCGGACAGAGTTTTCTGACTAAACGCTGGGCAAGAACGGCATTTAGGGCGGGGGCGATCATTACTGGTTTAATGCCCAGGTCTATAAGGCGGGGGATTGCTCCGGCGGCATCGTTTGTATGAAGTGTTGAGAAAACCAGGTGGCCGGTCAAAGCTGCCTGCATGGCTATTTCCGCTGTTTCTCCGTCGCGTATCTCGCCAACCAAGATCACGTCGGGGTCTTGTCTGACTATTGAGCGTAATCCGCTGGCGAAGGTATAGCCTTTAGCGGGACTGACCTGGGTTTGAGATATGCCCTCTATATGATACTCCACGGGGTCTTCAATGGTTATAATCTTCAATCCGGGTTCATTGACGTGGCGGATAAAAGCGTAAAGAGTGGTTGTTTTGCCGGAACCGGTGGGGCCGGTAGTTAATATTGAGCCGGTTGTTTTTTGGAGAAGTTTTTTTATTAATGTGAAGTTTTCCGGAGTCATACCCAAATCTTCAATATTTTGTCTGATTGTTTTCGGATCCAAAATTCTCATGACCGTATTTTCTCCATAAGCTCCCGGTAAAACTGATGTGCGTATTTCTATGTCTTTGTTTTTAAAACTTACTGTAAATCTTCCGTCTTGAGGCGTGTTGTGAATGTTCAATTTTAAGCCCGAATTTATTTTTATTCTGGCAAGAATCTTGTTGTAGCTTTCTGATTTTATTTCAGTAACGTCATTTAAAACTCCGTCAATGCGATAACGCAGTCTGATACTTTTTTCTTCAGGCTCCATATGGATGTCGGAGGCTTCAACTTTTATCGCTCCGCCGAGAAGAATTTCCAAAAGGTTGGTGGTTGAGATGCTGCCAATTTTTTCTTTTAAGTCAGAGATATTTTTGATCTCTTTTTGAGTTTCAGAAATGATGCCCGTGTCTATAGATATGGTGCCGATTTTTTCCTCGGTTTGCTTAGACAATTCTTTATATTTGTTCCAAACTTTCTGCATTCCCAAAACAGAAACCACCCCCAAGTTGAGGGAAAAGCCTTCTTTAGCAAGCCGGTCCGTCAATTTTTGTGTCTCTGGGTTTTTTGGATCAACAACTACCGTCTTGAGTTTTTTTCCTTCTTTTGAGATTACGCCTGCTTGGGCGGTTTTGGACTCCTCTTCCTCAATCAAGCTTAGAGCTTCCGGGTCAATTGGATTTGTGGCGATGTTTATGTAGGCCAGATTGTTCTTGTTGGCAATGTCTTTGGCCTGTTGTTCAATTCTTTCCTTTTCAATTTCTCCTAGTTTTTCTTCCAATTCTTGAGGAAGAGTTTTGGGGTTGACCATAGTGAGAGTTTCTCTCTGATTTATTATATCATCTCTTGCCTCACCTTAGCGAACCGCAAGATATTATCAATAGAAATTCTGTGGATAACAAACAGGGGGAATCGGCGTTAACAGCCGGACAACGACTGTTTCTTGACATTTGTTTGGATTTGGAATAAAATGGTTACATTGAGTTGAGATAAGAGAAAAATGTCCGCTAAGAATGCGGGCTTTATTTTTTAAAATAAACTATAATAATTTAATATGCTAGACACAAAACAATTCCTGTCGGCGATCCACCAGATTGCCGAAGAGAAGGGCATTTCAAAAGACAAAATCGTAGAAACCATACAGCTGGCGATTGCCGCCGCTTACAAGAAAGACTACGGAGAAAAAAGCCAGATTATCAGAGCAAAACTTGATCCGGAAACCGGCGATATTGGCATTACTCAAATTAAATATGTAATAGAGGGGGCTGACGAAGAGGGCTATGTTACCGGACCGTTGCCCTTGAAGTTGGAAGAAGAAAAAGACGTTTCTGAAAGAAGGCTGGAGCAGGAAGCCGGTGAAGAGCTTAAAATAAAATATAGCCCCGAAAAGCATATTCTTTTGGAGGAGGCTAAGAAAATAAATAAAAAACTTAAAGTCGGCGACGAGGTGGTTACCGTTTTGGAGACTAAAACCGATTTTGGCAGAATTGCCGCTCAAACGGCAAAACAGGTTATAATCCAAAAACTTAGAGAAATTGAAAGGGATGTTATTTTTGAAGAGTTTAAAAAGAAAGAGGGCGAGATAATCAGCGGTGTTGTTCAAAGAAGAGAGGGTCCAATGGTTTTCGTGGACTTGGGTAAAACAAATGGCCTGCTGATTCCGGCAGAACAAATTGAAAACGATAACTACAGAATAAACCAGAGATTTAGATTCTACATTCTTAGGGTGGAAGAAACCAACAAAGGGCCGGTTATTTTACTCTCACGTTCCCATCCCAGGCTTATAGCCAAACTTTTTGAGTTTGAAGTTCCTGAAATTGAAACCGGCAGTGTGGAGATTAAATCAATTGCCAGAGAAGCGGGCTCCCGTTCCAAGATAGCGGTTCTTTCAAAAGAGGAAGGCATTGATCCGATCGGATCCCTGGTTGGACAAAAAGGGGTGCGTGTTCAGACTGTTATTAATGAACTTTCCGGGGAAAAGATTGATATTATTGAATGGAATGACGATTCTGCTAAGTTTATCGCCAATGCTCTTTCTCCGGCTAAAGTTTTGGATGTAAAAATCATGGACAAAAACAGGCAGCATGCTCTGGTTGAGGTCGGCGACGATCAATTCTCTTTGGCGATAGGCAAAAAAGGCCAAAATGTCAGACTGGCCGCCAAACTTACCGGTTGGAAAATAGATGTGAGGTCGCCCAAAGAAAAAATTTCTTCGGAAGAATTAGAAAGTCCCAGCGCTGATAGTGAGCCTGCAATAGGCGGCGAGCCTGCGGTAAACGGAGCCGATGCGGAGATAGAAACAAAATAAATCAAAGGAATAAATGCTGACAAAAATCAAAGAATTAAAAAATTCCGAAGCTGAACTCTGGGTTGAGTTGGACGAAGAAGATCTTAAACACTATCTAAAAAAAACCGGAGAAAAACTTTCGGGAGTTGTTCAGATTGACGGATTTAGGAGCGGCAAAATACCTTTTGATGTTTTGAGGAAAAACATAGGCGATCAGAAGATATTGGAGGAAGCTTTAGAGTTTGCGGTAACCGATAGTTTGGCCAATGCTTTGCGCAAAGAGAATTTGGAAATTATAAGCTCCTCCGACTTAAAAGTTACAGAAAACACGCCGGCTCATGTTAAGTACTCCATTAAACTGCTTTTATTTCCCGAAGTGAAGTTGGGCGAGTACAAAAATCTGGAGGTTTCAAAAAAAGATATTTTTGTAGAGGAGGAAGAAGTAGAAAAAACCATGGCTAAGGTTTTGGAATCTCGCACGGTTTTTAAAGAGTTCGAGGGGCCGGCTCAAAACGGCCATCACTTGGAAGTTGATTTTGAAGTTTCAGATGCCGGAAAGTTGATTGACGGCGGTAAAAGCGAAAATCATCCTTTAGTGCTTGGGAAAGGCGGCTTTATTCCTGGCTTTGAGGACAATTTGATTGGTTTAAAAAAAGGCGAAACGAAAAACTTTTCTCTCAAATCTCCAGACGATTACTATCAGAAAACAATAGCCGGCAAAATGTTGGATTTTAAGGTAATGGTCAAGTCAATTAAAGTCGGAACCACGCCTGATTTAAATACCGAGTTTCTTAAAACTTTGGGCAACTTTCAATCTTCCGACGATCTTAAAAACAGCATTCGCTCTGCTTTAAAAACAGAGAAAGAACAAAAAGAAAAAGACAGGCTGCGTTTGGATATCTTGGACAAAGTAGACAAAAAATCGGAAATGTTAGTTCCCCCAAAATTGATAGAAGAACAGCTTGAGGCTATGGTTGCCAATTTTGACAACAGCCTTCACCAGCAGGGAATGGAACTGTCTCTTTATCTGGCTCAAGTAAAAAAAACCAGAGATGATCTCAAAAAAAGCTGGTATGAGCAGGCCGAAGGACAGATTAGGCGCGGTTTGATTATGCGGGAAATAGGTAAAAGAGAAAATATTAAAATCAGTGAACAGGAAGCACGGGAAGCCGCTGACGGCCTAATTGCCAGATACTTAACAAATGTTTCCGATGAACGAGGTCCGGATATAGAGAAAATAAAACAGAGAGCCGGGGATGCTCTTTTGCACGAAAAAATATTTGAGTTTTTAGAGAAGGTGAATTTAAAGAATCAAACTAAAAGTCCTGCATAATTTGCAGGACTTTTAGTTTAAACTCAATCTTGTGGAAACCGCAGGCACCGGTTGCTGTTTCTACCGAAGTATCAACAGATTTATCTTGCCAGCTAATTAAAAGCGATTTAATATGAATTATTAAATCAATTTGTAATTCGCCGAAGCGGTTACAAGTTTGATAGCTGGCAAAAAAACGAGCACAGCAGTATCCCAATATTATAATTATATCACTTTTTAAGAACTATGTCAAGTTTACAATCTCTTTTGTTTTTGCGGATAGGCTTGGCGGCGGTTTTTCTCTGGTTTGGAGTAGATAAATTCATACATCCATCCTATTGGCTGAATGCTTGGGTTCCCCAATGGTTTGTTGGTTTTTTAGAGCGGTTTAGTGTTAGCGGTTTGCAATTCATATACTTGAATGGTGTTTTTGAGGTCCTGGTGGGAGTCAGTTTGTTGAGCGGTTTTCTGATGAGATTTTTTTCTTTTTTGTCTGTTTTGTTTTTGTCGGCTGTTTTATTTACCGTAGGTTTCAGCGAAGTGACCATAAGGGATGCGGGGTTAATCGGCGGTTTTCTTTCTCTGCTTTTTTGGCCCAAAAGAAGATTTTGACCAAAAACCCAATTTGTTTTAAGGTCTTATAGCCCTGGCAGGGCTTTTGTTATGTCTATCAACAATGCAAAAATTTATTTGGACTATGCGGCGGCAACGCCAGTTGATCGTCGTGTAAGCAAAATTGTCTCTGGTATATCTGTTAAATTTTTTGGCAATCCTTCTTCCGTGCATAATTTTGGTTCTGCCGCCAAAAAAGTTATGGAAGACGAGAGGAAAAAAGTTGCCGGCGTTTTGGGAGTCAAACCAGGCGAAGTTTTTTTTACCAGTTCAGGCACTGAGTCGGATAATTTAGCCATCTTGGGTGCAGCCCGCTTTTACAAAAATAAAGGCAGGCATATTATTGTTTCGGCGATTGAGCATTTGGCGGTTTTAAATTCCTGCAAAGTTCTGGAACAAGAAGGTTTTAAGATTACTTATTTGCCGGTAGGCAAAGAGGGAATAATTGATCCGGAAAGCGTTAAAAAGGCAATCACAAAAAGTACGATTTTAATTTCAATAATGCAAGCTAACAATGAGATTGGCACTATCCAGCCAATAAAAGAAATCAGCCGAATAATTTACGAGTGGCGTAAAAATAACAACACAAACTTACCTTATTTTCACACGGACTCTTGTCAGGCGGCTGGCTTTTTAAACATCAGACCGCATGCTTTGGGTGTTGATTTGATGACATTCAACGGGGCTAAGATATACGGGCCTAAAGGTGTCGGTTGTCTTTATAAAAAAAGCGAGGTTGGGCTTACTCCTTTACTTTTCGGCGGTTCACAAGAAAAGGGATTAAGAGCTGGTACCGAAAACATAGCTTTGGCTACCGGTTTGGCTTTAGCTTTAGAAATTTCAGAAAACAGAAAGGAAACTGAAGTCAGAAGATTAGAAAATTATAGAGATTGGTTAATCGGCAAATGCCTCAAAGAAATACCTGACGTAAAATTAAACGGGGATGCCGGGAAAAGACTACCCAACAACATCAACCTTTCTTTCAGAGGCGTTGACGGAGAAATGCTGGTGCTTGCTTTAAATCAAAAAGGTTTTGCTGTTTCCACTGGTTCTGCCTGTACTACGAGCGAAACCGGACCATCTCATGTAATTTCTGCTATTGGAACAGGTAGTGATTGGGGCAACATACGCATATCTCTTGGCAGAGGCACTTCTCAAAACGAGCTCAAGTCTTTTTTTTCAGTACTGAAAAGAGAAGTTGCCAGAATAAGGAAACAGGATTAGCATTAAGACAGCACACTTATTTTTTAAGGAGTTGGCGATGAGATATTTAAGCTATGATGAGTTGAATAAAGCCATTGAAACTAATCCGGAACTTAAAAAAAAGTCTGACGAGGTACATTCTTTAACAAAGTCAAAGAATTGGGAAGAATTTTTGGAACAGAAACTCCAGATGCTTGAGATTTACGCTCAAGCCGCAGGGTGTAATTGTGTACAGGAAGTCCAGGACAGAATGAAGGAAATTGTGGAGTACTTGAAGCAGTACGAAAACTCTTTGGTTGAAACAAGAAAATCTCCAACTTTCGTTCAGCGTCTGGAATTTATCAGTAGCCAAGAAAAGGTTTGGGCTGAAGAAAGAAAATGTCATGCTCCTAATGCCAATAGCTACGTTTGCTATTGTAAGTGAACAGGGCTCGTTGCGCCTGTTTTTTGTTTAGACAAAGACCGAGAAAATTTCACAGTCCTACACCACGTTGGGTATAGGACAGTGAACCCTACGTGGTTCACTGTCCGCCCACCAGGAGTTGAACCTGGAACCTTATCCTTAAGAGGGATCTGCTCTGCCAATTGAGCTATGGGCGGATTTTTTTAATCACCAAAACCTAAGCCTGTTTTGCTTATTTTGTGTCCCCGGAGGGACTCGAACCCCCAATACTTCGTCCGAAGCGAAGCGTGATATCCGTTTCACCACGGGGACAAGAAAATTTTTATATCAACATAATTTAATCAAAGTTTCGCGCTTAAATCAAACTAAAAACCCGTTTAAATCGGGTTTTTAGTTTGATCAGACTCTCTTCCTAGGATACTATCTCAATTTTTATATTTTTAACCCCGAACTCTTTAGCTTGAGCGCGGTTTGGGAACCAAACATCTATTTTGTAGAAGTATCTGGAATTCATGCGGTCTTCAACTATGAAAGTTTTATCTCCATAGATTTCCGGAATCTTGATGACGGTGCCGAAAGGCAAAAAATTTGAAGCGATGACTCCGTCTCTGACATGAGTGCCCATAGCTGTAATGAAAGGTGTGTGGTCAGTTTGGTCTACGGTTGAAGAGTAGGCTGAAGCCGGCACGACGTAGATTTTATTTTCTGTTTTTTTTGTTTTTTTGACTGACAGCGGACTATTTGTTGCCAAAAGAGAGTTTCCTTGCAACATCAAAAAGTCTGGCGAGGTGTTTTCTTCTATTTCCATATTTACACCGGAACCATTACCGATTCCGGCGAATGAAATAAATCTAGATGAAGCGTCGGTTAAGGTGTCATTTTTCAACCAGTCAAAAATAGCCGCATTCGCAGAAACGGGACTGATACTGACCGTAAAAGCAAGTATCAGAGTGGCTGCTACTATTTTAGTTGTTTTCTTGTCCATATAAGCAAAAAAGCCTTGCAATAGGCTCTTTTTATAACAAAAAATCCCTTTCGGGACCTTATACTACCATTGTAGCATAATCAGGGCAGGCAAGTCAACCAGGCACTTTCTAAGATTTCAAGAAAGTGCCTGGTCAAAGTTTGGCAATCTCAAGAAAGTAGTCTGATTTTAACTCTTGCTTCAAAAAAAAGTTTTTTAGCTAAGTCAAAATCATCCACCCAGCGCGGATTATCTGAAAACGGGGCGACAACTTCGGTAATGCCGGCCTGTATTACCATAGAGGCGCAAGTGGCGCAGGACATAAACGGCCAAGTGTACAGATGGCATCCTTCAACTGAAGCATGCGCGAACAGCAACGCGTTTCTTTCGCAGTGAATAATAATTTTGTACTTAACCTCTCTGTTTTCCAACCGTTCCGCTGTATCTTCTACGCCTCTCGGAAAACCGTTATAGCCGACAGAAACTACTCTGTTGTTATGATCAACAATCACAGCGCCAGTTTTTGTTGACGGATCTTTGCTCCATTGAGCAATATGTTCAGCCAAAGCCAAAAAACGCCTGTCCCATTTTTCAGACATGATCATTTCCCTTAATCAAAGAACAGATAGGGCAAGGATAGTTTATTTAGTGAAGAGTGTCAAAAACCGGAAAGTCTAATTGTGGAGCGGGAGACGGGGATTGAACCCGCAACCTCGTCGTTGGCAACGACGCGTTCTGCCATTGAACTACTCCCGCAATAATTTATATTTCAGTTAAACCTTCTATCCATCCCATTATTCTATGATAAAGATTTGTGCTGTTTACTCTGATTTGTATGGTTCCGTTGGGGAGAATATTGTATGGACGCACTCGCTGACTTGATATACTAACACCGTTTTTGATCGTTTTCAAACGACTGAAAGGTATATTTGTTGCTTTGTTCCAGAAGTTCAACAGGTAAGCTTCACTGTGATGTTCATAAACTCTAATTTCGCCGGTTATTTTTTCTTCTGGAACTTGGCATGTTTCACGAAGAAACTTTAAAAAAACTTTTACCAACTCATAGTCTGAATTCGTTAAACTAACAGGGTGATGCGTTTTTATTTTACCTTTTGCCACGATAGGTCTCTTGTAGCCCTCTGCCCAGTAAAGACTGACTCCGAGCATAAAAATATCTCTTCTGTTAAGACCAGAAATTTCTTTCTTGGCGGTATTTCTTATGTTACGAGCGTTTTGTTGCGCAAAATGAGTTTGAGCGCGATTGCGCTTGATAAGAGCAGAGACAGCTTTTTGATAGAGTCTTTTATTTAGTCTTTCCTTCGCTTTTTGGGGGAGTTCGAGTTTGGAAAACCAGTCAGAGAGGGTGGCCTTTGGAATCCCCAAAAAAACCGAAATCTCGTTGTAGCTTTTACCCGCAAGACGAAGTTTTAATGCTTGTGATTTATCGGACCTCATTACCTATAAGTATAGCACGTCAGTTCAGTTTTTAAGAAGAGGATTGTGGATATCTGTGTTTATAACTGCTTAGTCGCACAATGTCGTTGTATTTTTTTAAATACTTGTTCTGATTTGTTAAATCAAAAACCGCCTAAAGGCAGTTTTTGATGTTTGGTGCCGCGGGTCAGAATCGAACTGACGACGCCTGCCTCTTCCGAAGCTTTAGACCTTTTGCGGCATAACCTTTTCTACTGCAATTTCCAAATTTTGACTGCAAAGAATTCAGATCTTGTCGAAATAGTATCAAACTATATTCTTCTCAATCTTCATTCTTTTCGTTCAAAATTTGGAAATTTCGTAACGAAAAGTTATGTCGCAAAAGGTCTCTGGACTATATCATCACCCGCCTAAGTTTTGCTTTGCAAAATTTTGGCGGGGCTGGGCGCTGACGCAAGGTTATTGTTGGGACTCACTTGCTAGTCTCTACGCCTGCCTTCGCTAAAGCTACGGCAGGCAAGCCTTCTAAAATTATTTTTGGCTTGCTTGCAATCCGTAGCCTCCCGGCGAAAGATTGGCTCGGGGTTGGCCTGGCGACTTTCCCCGATTTCACCCAGTTTTTCAATCCCAATTACTTGGGAAAGCCCCGAAGAATTCAGGGCAGCGCTCTTGCCACTGAGCTACCGCGGCGTTTTCTATTTCCGAGCATATCACAAAAAGCTCTTTTTTCAAGGAAATGCGGAGAAAGAAAAAAGGAAGAACCTGCAGGAACTTCCTTATATAAATTAACTTACAGATGCTTCAGCAACCTCTCTTTTATTTTTTGCCTGATTTCAGCCGGATGAACTATTTTTTTGTGAACCTGCCCGTAACTTACTTTTTGTGTTTCTGGCGTGTCGTGTTGAAAAGATACTCCGGCAAAGTTTATCGGCCTTCTGTATCTTGGCACAAAATGCCAATGAAGATGCCCTTGGTGAATATGTTCCTCATTGCCTAGTTGAGCTTGATTGACCTTATCCGGGTTAAAAGACTTAGTTACACTTTTTCTCCAAAGACAGTAGATCTTGTGCTTTTCCAGAACTTCTTCGTCAGTTAACTCTGATTCGTCTGTTTTGTGAGCTTTCAGTATAAGAAGGCATCGCCCTAAAAAACCTTGTTGCCAGTTTAAGGCAAGAAACCAATATTTAAAATCTTTGATGAAATCAACTTCTTGGTCGGTAAACAAATCAAAACATCCGCAGGGACACATTTGGTTGTAAAGTTTCTCCATTTCTCCTCCTTGGTGGGCGGTGAGGGGATCGAACCCGCGACCCTCGTCACGTCAAGACGATGCTCTACCACTGAGCTAACCGCCCCAAAGTAGTTTTGGTGCGGACGAGAGGAGTCGAACCTCCACGCCCTTGCGGGCATATCCACCTCAAGGATACGAGTCTGCCATTTCTCCACGTCCGCATTTTAAGAGTTGCTTTATTTTGATTCTACCAATTTGTCTTTCGGAGAGGAAGATTGAGTTTCTTTTTCCGACTTTTTGACGGTGGGAGTTTGAGTAAGCTCTTGAGCTTTCATTTTTCTGCGAGTGGCTTTGGCGCTTTTACCTCTGATGTAGTAAAGTTTTGCTCTTCTGACTCTTGAGGACTTTAAGACCTCAATTTTTTCTATAGTCGGCAGATACAAAGGAAAAATTCTTTCTACACCAATGTCGCCACTCATTTTTCTTACTGTGATTGTTGCTCCCGGCTCTAAACCGTGTTTTCTGGCAATGACAATGCCTTCAAAAGCCTGAGTTCTGAATTTGCCGCCTTCTTTTATTTTCTGATAAACACGAACCGTATCCCCGGCAGTAATAGCGGGAACGGATTTACTAATCAAGTTTTTGTTGAAAGTCTGCAGGTTCATAATTCGGATATAGTAATTGAATTTAAGAAGTTAGTCAATTCTTCTGGCGGGTCAACTTCTAAAGACAGCCGTTGTCCGGAAGGGGACACAAATTCCAGTTTTTTAGCATGTAAAAACAGGCGTCCGAGTTCTGACGGGCAAATTTTCTTTCGGCCTCCGTAAAGTGAGTCGCAAACAACCGGGTGGCCGATAGCGTTCAGATGTACTCTGATTTGATGAGTTCGGCCTGTTTTTGGGTAAACTTCAAGAAGGCTGTAAGTTATAAGTTTTAGGTTATAAGTTTTAAGAACTTTGTATTCTGTTATCGCTTCTCTTTCTTTTAAATCTTTCTTGCCTTTTATTCTTGTGGTTTGTTTGGTTCCAAGCTTTCCGAGGGGCAGTTTTATTATTCCCGTTTTGTTCTT
This sequence comes from Candidatus Yanofskyibacteriota bacterium, assembly GCA_016185525.1. Classification (GTDB taxonomy): domain Bacteria; phylum Patescibacteriota; class Minisyncoccia; order 2-02-FULL-40-12; family IGHO2-12-FULL-4; genus JACPNK01. Next base: position 23,017 of record JACPNK010000005.1, on the reverse strand, counting down.
TAAATTTCCGTAAACTAATGCCAGATATGTTTTTTTTATTTTTCTTTCCTGAAATTGTTTTTTTAAATAATCAAAAGCGGATTGTGTTTTGGCGATAATCATAAGTCCGGAAGTTTCTTTGTCCAGTCTGTGAACGATACCGGGTCTTAGGGTCTTTTGCCCTGAGCTTGTCGAAGGGTCACCAACATTTTTTATTTCCGGATATTTTTCCAAAATAAAATCAGCCAAAGTTTTGTTGGGATCTTTTGAATGGGTTTTGTGAACGGAAATTCCGGAGGGTTTATTTAAAATAAAGAAATCTTTGTCTTCGTAAACAATAGAGAGATTCATCTAGTGGGCGCTGTAGGAATCGGACCTACTGCCTTCCCGGTGTAAACGGGACGTTCTGCCAGTGAACTAAGCGCCCCCTTAAGACACTTTTTAGTTATCTGACTTTTGTGTTGGTTATAACCTCGGGTTTCAACTTCGGCAGTTAAGAGGTTTATTTTATTCGTCAGCTTACTTTGTCGGTCCGGCAGGACTCGAACCTGCAGCCGTTCGGATATAAGCCGAATGCTCTAACCATTGAGCTACGGACCGGTGAGTTTTAGGCTTTCAGCAAAGCGTAAAACTCTTTCTGCTCCAAAGTTTCTTTTTTAATAAGCTCTCGCGCTACTTTGTGAAGTATATCAATTTTTTTGTTTAAAATCTTTTTGGCTAAAACCAACGCTTGAGAGATAAACTTTTTTACCTCTTTATCAATTTGCAAGGCCATATTTTCCGAGTAATTCTTCTGGGTGGATATTTCTTTACCCAAAAAAACCATCTCCTCTTTTTCGCCAAAGGTAATTGGTCCCAGAATTTCCGACATACCGAACTGGGTTGCCATTTTTCTGGCGATTTCTGAAGCGACACGCAAGTCATTTGAAGCGCCGGTGGTTGTTTCTTTAAAAACTATTTTCTCGGCGGCGTAACCGGCCAAAAGGACGCTCAACTCGGCTTCAAATTCCGGTTTAGATTTGAGGTGCTTATCTTCACTTGGCAGTTTCAAAGTGTATCCGCCGGCCCGGCCGCGCGATACTATTGATATTTTGTGAACCGGATCTGATTTGGGCAAAGAGGCGGCAATCAAGGCATGTCCGGCCTCGTGGTAGGCGGTAATCTCTTTTTCTTTTTTGGAAAGGGCGTGGCTCTTTCTTTCCGGACCAAGCATGACTTTTTCTATTGATTGAAGCAGGTTGTCTTGCGTGATTTCATTTTGGTTTTTGCGAACGGCTAAAATCGCCGCTTCGTTTACCAAGTTGGCCAAGTCGGCCCCGGAGAAGCCGGAAGTTCTTTCCGAGACGACTTTCAGTTGGATATTTTTGGCGACAGGCTTGCCCTGAAGATGTATTTTTAAAATTTCTTCTCTGTCTTTCAGCGAAGGCTCGTCCAAAATAATCCGGCGGTCAAATCTCCCGGGCCTTAAAAGGGCAGGGTCTAAAATATCAGGGCGGTTGGTGGCGGCCAAGACTATCACCGCATCTTCAGTGTCAAAGCCGTCCATCTCAACCAAAATTTGATTCAGGGTCTGCTCTCTTTCGTCGTGGCCTCCGCCAAGTCCGGCGCCTCGGTGCCGGCCGACGGCGTCAATCTCGTCAACAAAAACAATAGAAGGCGCGGTGCGTTTGGCCAGTTCAAAAGTGTCCCTTACCCGATTGGCGCCGACGCCGACAAACATCTCCACAAATTCAGAACCGGAGACAAAGTAAAAGGGGACATTGGCTTCGTTGGCGACGGCTTTGGCCAAAAGAGTTTTGCCTGTGCCGGGAGCGCCGACAAGCAAAATGCCTCTTGGAATTCTGGCACCTAACTTATGGAATTTTGCCGGGTCTTTGAGAAAGTCAACCACTTCTTCAATTTCCTGTTTTACTTCCTGCAGGCCGGCGACATCTTTAAAGGTGATTTTTTTCTTGCCGTTTGAAACCGCCAGCTTGGCTCTGGACTTGCCGAAACTAAATGCCTGCATAGAGCCGGCTTTGGCTTGGCGGAACATAAACCAAAAGATGAAACCAACCAAAAGAAAAGGAAGGAGAAAGGGCAGAGTGTTAATTAAAAAGTAGGCGACTCCGCTTTCGTCTTTTGTTGAAACGCTTATGGCAGAAAGTTTTGTTTTGTCGACGCCCAGATTAAGCAGAGTCTCAACGGCTGAAATTCCGGTTTCTTTTTTAGATTTGAATGTTTTGCCTGCCTTGCCGTCAGGCAGGTTGTCTGTCTTAATTTCCAAGGACTCCCCTTGGATAAGGATTTCCTTAGCTTCGCCGTTGTTGATTTTCTCAACAACTTGAGTCAGAGAAATGGTGTCCGTCTTACTCATAGGTGTTTCAAAAAAGGCTACCAAACCGGACAGGCCCAATAAGACAACGAAGACGATTAAAATGTATTTTGCCAATAGTTTCATGTTTGGGTTAATTTAGCACATAAACCTTGTTTAAGCAAGAGGTAGAGCTTGACACGCCTATATCAAATATGTTATGATATAACTAGTACAAAAACCCACTCTGGACTTAACCGGAGTGGACAACAATAAATCGTAAACTTTCCCCTTTAGTGGGGAGAGGAGGAAGAATGTCGGAGAAGCAGAAGAAGCAAAAGACGAGCGACCCTTTAAAGGGATCGACTGCCGTGGTTCGTTCCGTCGGTCACGGCGGGAAAACCGCTATGGTCACGATGGTTGTCCAGAAGGCGGGGGGGAGGCCGAAGTTTTCCGTAACCCGTCATCTCCGGCGGCGGACGGATGGGGATTACGCCGACCGTGAAGGTCGGACGTATCTTGTCGACATTGATCGTGGCAAAAAGGTTGTTGTCAAGGTTGACAACACCCTCTTGGTTTGTGAGCTCCCGCCGCCCAAGACCAAGAAGGAGAAGGTTGTGGCAGTGGCGGAAGAGTAATTCCGTCTGTCACACACGAGCCCGCGCATGCGCGGGCTCTTTTTTATTTTCGTACTTCTTGCCCCCGCCTCTGGATAGATAGAATTTAAAAAAGAGCAGATAAATTATCTGCTCTTTTGTTTTTGGCGTAGGTGGTTTACTCCACTAAATCAAGTTTTTCCACTACACCGTTTTTTAACATTTTCAAAAACTTTCCGGACACGGCCCCGATGGCCGAGACTGTCCATACCCTTTTTTGCTGCCAGTGGGCAAAGTTTGCCAGTTCGGAAAAATCACTGTCTCCAGAGACAATTACTACATCAGTAATGTCGCTGTGCTGGATTAGTCCTTTGGCGACCGTCACAATCTTTGCGTCCACGGTGTCGGCATCTTTTGTTACCGCTCCGTCGGTTTGGCGCGGACAGAGAACCGGTATGAAGTGATGCAGATATGACAGCTGCATCACTGGAGCGCGGCCCACATAATGAGTGGGTATGAAGACGAAAGCAAAAATTATTTTACCCTCTTTAAGGATTGGCTCAATAAGCCACGAAAAGTTTTCAAGCTTATCGCGAGCCGTCTTTTTTATGTTTTCTTCCAAGTTTTTGTAATCCAAAAAAATTGCGAATGTTCTGGGCTTGTCTTTCGGCTTTTTATGCAAAAGCCTTAAAAGTAAATTTTTTAAATAACTTACTATTGTTTTTAGCGGGGTTTTCATAACCCCTCCTAGGGTTAGTTAGGTGAACTAAATCACCACATTCAGTATATACCAAAAAGTTGACTTAGTCAATGCTTGGTGATATAATGGAGGCAAAAAGCAACTTGAAAACTTAAATTAGGGGGCGATTATCTCCTGAGGAAAGGTTAAAATGAGTAGTACTATAGTTGTTCCAGACTGTCTAAAAACAGCAACAATTATACCGGGACCAAATGAAAGAGAAGGAGTACAAAAACCTGAAATGCATAAAACTGTCCGATTGGTAGTTATTGAAGAAGGCAAAGTTCTGCTTGTCCACGAGAGAGGCGGAGAATTTACGGTTAAGCCGGCCGGCTGGGGTTTGCCCGGAGGCGGAGTTGATGGCAAAACCGAGCAGGATTTGGTTGGGACTATTTTGAAATTTTTGCCGATATATTGCAGAGTCCCTGTCGGCAAAACAGAGGAAGTTTTTGCTGACATTATGAACATTTCAACCGCTATGGAGTTGCCCGTTTTTTTGGTGGGAGTAAAAGAAGGAATTGAAGAAACCGGACTTATTATCCGTCCGGAAAGAAAACTGTTTGAAAAAAAAGACGCGCCCGACCATGTGGTCGTGGTGGTAAATGGCAAAATCCTCGGCGGGGAACTTTCTACAAGAAGTACCGAAACGGATGATTGTCGGTGGTTCTCTTTGTCGGCGTTGCCGGCCGGACTGTATGTTTCGCATTTCAGCATGATAAAACGCTCTGTCAATATTTTGGGGTTGGATTACGAAGTTTCCAGAGAGGTGCTGATTCAAGAAAGAGAACCAGTACAAGAGGAAAAAGAAAAGGGAGATAGTAATGGCTAAAGCTGTTTTTACCGCGGCGGGCGGTGCCAACTTTATCGGCGCCAGCGCATACATATTAAAGCTGGGGTCAAAAAACTTAAGCATAGATTGGGGGCAGGGCGTTTCACAAAATTCTCCGGATGGTCCTCAATACGACGGACATCTGGACTATCTTTTGATTTCTCACGGGCATACGGACCATGTCGGACTTCTGCCGGCGGCGCTGAGGCGCTGGCCGCATCTAAAAATTTTTGCCACGAAGGAGACAAAAGAAATAGCGAAGACCGTCTGGCATCAGACGATCCATCGCTATCGGGACAAAAATCACTTTGATTCCAACAGAGCGCCGGCGTTGGCTCCTTTTACCGAGAATGAGGCGCTGTTTGCAGAAAAGGCAATTATTGTTATTAATCCTGGCGAAATCCTTGAACTAGGAGGAGAAATAAAAATTACTCCTATTCCTGCCGGACATATTTTAGGGGCGGTTTCTTTCCGGATTGACTTTGAGGGAGAGACATATTTTTTCAGTGGCGATACCTGCTTTCATGAAAGTTTTTTTGTGCCCGGAGCGCCGTTGTACAGTTTAGACCGATGCCGTCTTTTGGTGAGGGAATCGGTTTATCTGAATGAAGATTTTGAAGATAGACAAAAGATCATTGAAGATTTTCAGCAGGCTGCCGCCGGAGTGTTGGATAGGGGTGGGCAGTTGCTGGTGCCGGCTTTGTCTATACACCGTACGCAGGAAATGTATGCGATTGCGGTGACTGCCGGTTTGGGGCCGGTTTACGTTGACGGTTCGCGCGGCGCGACTAAAATTTATCAGCAATATGCTCCGCGTTGCGGAGAAATCCTTGAAAATATACCGAGATTTTCTTCTCACCACGAAAGGACGCGGTTGATTCGCAGTGAGGAGCCGGCTATTATTATTGCCTCTTCGGGCATGGTCTATGAGAATACCCTTTCGGCGATATGGGCGGAAAATCTGCTCTTTCGCGAAAAATGCGCCATCTTTACGGTGAACTATCAAGACCCCTGTGGGCAGGGATTTGTCTTGAACAATAGTCGTAAGGGTCAGTACATACCTTTCAACGGCGGGATTATTCAAAGACTTTGTGAGATAAGACATTTTCCGTTGTCTGCTCATATGGATAAAACCGATGGACAGGAAATGGAAGAAAGACTGAATCCCGATGTGGTGGTTTACACCCACGGGGAAGACAAGCAGATTGAAAAATATATAAAAGCAAATCCGGCCACAGCAAATAGAAAAAAAATAAAAGCAGAACTGGGAAAGGAGATTGAACTATGAAAGAAACTTTCAGAAAGTTTTATCCGATTCTTGGAAGGAATCTGGGGATAGCTTTAGAAGCGACTTTTTATCTGGATCCTAGCTCTAAAGCACAGCTTCCAGATGACCTGAGATTTCATTCATTGATCTACTCTGATTCAGCAAACTTGTTGACCAGATTCTATTTCCCGGCGACGGTTTCGGGGGACACAAATATTGCCCAAAGGATGGAGATTGCTTTTATTCCTTGGGTTGACCGTAGTCAGGCCGCTTTTCACCGCATTTGTCTGCGGGCAAGAAAAAATCACAGAGCGAAATCTTTTGACTGGTTGAGTTTGGCCAGAATGTCAGAAGACAAAGATTTTGGTTTTGAGCCTATCTATAACAAAGACGAGGCTTATATCTCTCTGGATTTTTATAGCAAGAGACGCAACATTTTTTTGCCCGTTTTTGTTAGGGCCAAAGGGGAAGACGGGAAAAGTTTCAGTTACTATGTTATAGAATCCGAAAAGAATCCGGAGAGTCCGACCGAAAAGGTTGTGATGACAGTCCGGACAATAAAGGCGAGCGAGGCTCCTCCGCCTTGGATTACTGTTAAATAAATTAAATTTTTACAAGCCTTGTCGTGGATTTTGCCACCCCATTGACAGGGCTTTTTTATTTTGATATAATTAGGAGTATCAAGATGGGTAAGTCCGGGGAGTGTTCTCCGGGCTTAATGAACCTTTAAATAACAAAAAAAGAAAAAGCCGCCCATCGGCTTAACTTTTAAGGCCCGAAGGGCCAAAAGGAGTATTTCGTGAGTGAAGAAAAAAGTAGTAGTGGCGCAACAGTTTTAGAGAGATTGCAGGGGATGGGTGTGAAAACCCAGCCACAGCAGTTGAAGAAGGAGAAGCCGGCGAAGTCGAAGTCAACGACGGGCGGAAGTCCGAAGGTAGCTTCACTACCTTCAGCGTCGGCTTTCGTAATCAAGCCCTTGCCATCATTTAAGGTTCTCAAGCCGGAGGACCGTGCGGCAATGATGGAAGGACTGGCTGGTTTCAAAAGCCAGATTCCCGCCGTCATGCATGATATTGTGGCTTTCCGCCGCGATGTCGCAGGGTTGTCTCCCGAAGAGAAGCTGGGCTATAAAGACCAGCTTGACCAAGCCAATGGCTTGGTCGCCGATTACCTCAACAGACCGGGCGTTGCGGGGGTCACCGCTAAGGTGGCCTACGCGGACGCGCTAGTGCGGACCTGCCCGGAAGTTCGTGGCGCTGTCGTCGAGACAGCCAATGAACTCTTCCGGATTCGGTTCGTTGAGGAAACTTCCAGTCAACGCCGGAATGCGGTTGTGGTTTACGATCGTGCTTTTACAGCCGACGAAAACCTGGCCAAGATTTCCGGGGTCGCCGAAGTAATGGCGGCCTTGGCTGGTCTTGTTGACCGCACCCGTGCAGCCGGCCGTAAGTTCTTCGAAGAGAGCCGTGAGGCTCTTCAGAAGGAAGAGGGTGGTAATCCCCTCTCCGTGGACGAAATTCTTTCTGGAAAGGATGGGAGGAGAATTCTCCCCATTCCGGACCAGAAGGAAACTGTTCGCGGAGAAGCCCGTTTCTACAAGGGAGGCCTTCTCCTTGTAGAAATCACCGATGGCGAAGTCAGTGTCATCGGCGCTGCCGGTGGTGTGCATCGGTTGTTGGATCGGTTGGCCGGACTTTCTCTTTCGGTTGACCTCCTTGGCAACGAGGAGTTCAAGCCAGCGGAAAGAATTGAGGACTCTTCGGAGTTCTCAAGTCTGAAGTTGGCACACCGACTTCTTCGCCTCGGTCTGACCGAGGGGAAGAAAGAGGAAGAAAAGGCTGAGGGTCGTGAGATCTTCAAGGCTGAAGTTGAGGCGGAGTGCGAGGCCCTCAAAGCCAAGGCAAGTTTGACCCGAGCCGAGGCCCACATCGGACAGCTCCCCGGCACTTTTTTGCAAAACTGGGGACCCCGCTTCGACCAACGGACCGGCCGCAGAGACAAGAGGGGAGAACCTCTTGTCAACGTGGTCTGGTATCCTCTCTCCCTTGTTGAGAGGAACTCCGAGGGCCTAATTCGGGTGGTGGAAGCCCCCGAAAGGCTGAGAGGGTTCTTCGCTCCGCATATGAATTTTGCGGAGCCGGGGGACCAGTACTCTGAGCTGGGCAAACTCGGTGTTTTGCTCCGAAGGGACAAGGTTCGCGCCGAAGCCGGTGCGACACCCGAGGAGCAGGCTTCGGCGGCCGAAGCCAAAGCCAAGGCCGATAAGGCAAAGGCCAAGGCGAAAGCCAAAGCCGATGCCGAGGCGGCAAATAAGCTCGCATCCGAGCTCGCCGCCGGCTCCGGTGAAGACCTCACTGGGGTCAATATCCCACCAATTCCTTCCGCAAAAGAGAGTGGAGAGGAAAGAAAGGGGTTGAAAAAGACCCCGAAGCCCAGAAAGAGGTAATTCTGGGCTTAGAGCCAGCCAGTTTCCCTACTGGAGTCGCCAGACTCCAGTAGGGAATTTTTTTTTACCAAAAAACAAAACCAGCTTTTCGCTGGTTTAATCAATTTCTTTCTTTTCGATTTCTCTGACTTCTTTTTTAGCTTTCTGGCGATTATAGTCTTTTTCGCTTTTGTGCGCTCCGCCTTTGCCCATTATCCCGTATATAGGAACACGGGGCTTAATTATAGACACTTTAATTTTTCGGTTCTTCTTCTGCATTTTTTTCCTCCACATTTTCCCCTATTATATCCTTGTTTCCTTGAATTGTCAAAAGCATCTTGTGATCTTTGGGTTCAATGCTGACTATGGCTACTGAAATTTTCTCGCCTGTTTTAGGCGACCAGTCTTTTTTGTTGGCCAATTCGTTGGCCGGCACCAGACCTATGATTTGGTCGTTGATTTTTATCAAAAGCCCGTAGTTGGTTATTTTAGCAATCTCGCCCTCAACTGTCTGGCCGACTTTCAGGCTTTCTTCTATTTTTTCCCAAGGGTCTTCGCGCAAAGCTTTGAGTGAGAGAGAAATCCTGCCGTTATCAATGTTGACTATCTTGGCGCTGATTTTTTCTCCGGTCGTCATGTAGTCTCTGGGGTTCTCTACAATTTTCCAGTCTATTTCTGAAATGTGGATTAATCCTTCTATGTTTTCTGTGATTTTGATGAAAGCGCCGAAGTCGGTGATATCAGTAACCGTGCCTTCAACCACGTCACCGACTTTAAATTTGGCGACTTCTTCTTTTAATTTGTCTGTAAGTATGGCTTTCTCGGAAACTATCAGTTTTCCTTCGGTCTCTGAAAAGTCCAGAATTTTCACGGTGAAAGTCTGGCCTCGGAATTTTTGCAGAGCCTGAACGATTTTGGTTGTGTCGCCGCCTTCAATTTTAGGGTAATGCTCCGGACCTAACTGTGAAAGAGGCAGAAATCCTTGAATGCCGTTTACCGTTACGATCAGGCCGCCTTTATTTATATTTAAAATTTGGGTTTGAATAACTTCGCCCTTTTCTTTTTTTTCTTTGATATCGTCCCAGGCGGTAGTCATTTGAGCTTGTCTTAGGGATACTTCTCTAAAGCCTTCTTCATTTTCAAGTTCCAGCAGAACCACCGAAACTGAATCGCCTTTTTTGAGTGATTTGTGAAGGCTCGGGTTATCGTAAAATTCGGAAGGGTAAATAACGCCTGTTCCCAGAGATCCTAAATCTATCATAATTCCACCCTTGCTTGAGGAAATAATTTCGCCCGTCAAAACATCGCCTCTTTTGGGAAGGCCGGTTTCATACCTGACTAAAATGTCTTTCATGGATTCGGCATCTAAAGCAGTAACTAGGCTTGTTGTGTTGAATTGAGATGTTTCCATAGCAGTAATACTATAAGATTCCAATAAAAAAAGCAAACTTACACATTTTTTAATTAAGTAACAAAAACTATAAATCAAAAAATCAAAATTTTAGTCATTATATTAATTCTAACTAAACTTTTTATATTAACCTTTTATAATCTTTAGTATATTTTATTGCACTTTCTTGTGTAGATTATGGAGATAATACTCGTTGTTGATATATTGATAATACTTGTTATTTCCAGGGGCGGAACAAGCTAAAGCTGGGAGTAAGGTAATCTCTCATCTCCCGATATTGCAATTTGCCGAGTTTTGACACCGTCTGCGGAGATAAACCAAAAGGGACCGTAGACAACGTCGGACTCGTGAATTTCAAAAAAAGCAATATCGGCATTGGGAAAGAAGGTATAAGGTATAACAGTTATCAATTTTAATACCGATATTGCAATTTGCCGAGTTTTGACACCGTCTGCGGAGATAAACCAAAAGGGACCGTAGACAACGTCGGACTCGTGAATTTCAAAATCAGCCGAGGACTCAATCTCGGCATTGGGACGCCAAGTCGTTACCCAAGGCCTACGAATAGACTCTCTGGCTTCCCTTGAACAAAGATTCAACGATCTTAACTTAACCGTCAGCTCCCGACTTTCCAATGTTCCCACCATTCTCATCCCGCCTTCCACTTCCACAGGAGCAGGCATAACCGTCTTAAACCCCAAGAACCTTGAATCTGAAAATGTTACCATCTCCCGTCTTCTTACCGTCCAAGGCTCATCTGTTCTTGAAGGCAACACCACTCTGGGCGACGCTTCCACCGACACCATCACTTTCAATTCCAACTCTCTTTCCATCCCCAACAATCTGACCTTCTCCGACGGCAATGTAACCTTCTCTTCCAACCTTACCAACTCCGCTTCTTCTTTCCTGACCAACGCCTCCGTCTCCTCCGCTTTTGAAGTCGGCAACAACAAGTTCTACGTCTCCGGCTCAAACAACTTCATCGGCTTGAACACCAACATCCCCTCCACCATACTGGAAGTCCAAGGCACCGCTTCCGCCTCTTACCTCAACCGATTCGGCACCTCAACCACCGGCCACTCCAACTACATAACGTCATCCGATGACGTTATGATTTCCGGCGATCTTGAAACCAGAGGCACGGCTTCATTCGGCGGAGTAGCTTCAGTATCGGGCAACTTCTTTACCTACGGCACCAATACCTTCTCGGGCACCGGCTCATCTTCTTTTGCCGGCTCCCTCTCCGTAGCCAAAGGATTTCTAGCCGGCGCCAACAATGCATTCGTTGTAAACGGAAGCGCCACGGCTAACACCTTAAATGTTGTCGGCGGGAATGTGGGAGTTGGGACGACTGCGCCGTTAGCCCCGCTTCATGTTTTGGGCCAGTGCGTAACAGGGGATACCCGTTTGCGCAGACGCCGTCGCAAAAACAAAAAAAGGTCAAACCTTAAATCTGAAAAAAGGTTTGACCTTGGTGACGGGAACGAAGACGGATATTTTTACGACGAAGTCGTTATCAAAGACATTCAGCCGGGAGACGAAGTTCTTTCCCTTAACGAACAAACCGGCAAATTGGAATATCAAAAAGTCAAAGGCTTGATGGACATGGGGGTCAAGCCGATATTCAAGCTGACCACCGCCAGCGGCAAAACAATCCGCACTACGGGGAATCATCCGTACCTTGTGAGAATCCCTGAGGACAGTCCTCGGGGAGGAAGAAAATTTGATTGGAGAAACCAAAAAGCTGCTTTTGGGGCAGCTTTAGGGGATTTTACTGGAATAGTAGATTCCGGCTTGTCAACCTTTTACCAGTATAGCAGCACAGAAAATAAAGTCAAGTCTATAGTTGATATTTCTGAGTTTTCTGAGGCCGTGGAGATGGCGGGAGTTGAACCCGCAAGACCCTGGTTGACAAGCCGGGTCTTCTATCCCAGCATCCCCACGGCACCCCAATCATATCAGGAAGATATCGGTCAAGCAAAAGTCAAACCAAGTGAAGGCCGTTGGACTAAGGTTATTAGCCTCCGCGAAGGCCAACAAATCGCGGTAGCCGACGGCAAGCAAGCCGTTTGGGACACCATCACCAAAATTGAAACCCTTCCCTCCGAGCAAGTCTACGACATAGAAGTTGAAAACACCCACAACTTTATCGGCAATGATATTGTCGCCCATAATACTTACCTTGCGTCTGGTACCGGAAATGTGGGCATTCGAACAACTTCACCTTCCACGCTTTTTGAAGTCCAAGGTACCGCCTCCGCCTCCTATCTTTTGACAACCGATTCGGCACCTCAACCACCGGCCACTCCAACTACATAACGTCATCCGATGACGTTATGATTTCCGGCGATCTTGAAACCAGAGGCACGGCTTCATTCGGCGGAGTAGCTTCAGTATCGGGCAACTTCTTTACCTATGGAACTAATACCTTCTCAAGTACCGGTTCATCAAGTTTTGCCGGCTCGCTCTCTGTTGCCAAAGGATTTCTAGCTGGAGCTAACAACGCATTTGTTGTAAACGCCAATGCCACGGCTAACACATTAAATGTTGTGGGGGCTAACGTCGGCATCGGGACGACTGCCCCCATAGCGATTGCCGATATTGAGCCTGCAGATGGAACCGCGGGTCCTCTATTTCGTGTAGCGTCAGGAAGTAATGAGAGGTTAAGGATCCAATCCGACGGCAACGTCGGCATCGGGACGATCAATGTTGACACAAAATTTGAAGTGGCGGGCACAGCGTCAATTTCAAGCAATGTTTACCTCAAGGGTTTGGGTACGGTAACCGATGACCGGAGCGTCTGCGCCATTGCTGCGACCGGAGAACTGGAACTGGTCAACGGCGCCTGCGGCACTTCCTCTCTGCGCTACAAGGAAAACATAGCCGGACTTGATTACGGGTTGGCGGAAATCGCCAAACTTAATCCCGTTTTCTTCAATTACACCAAAGACTCTCTTGCTTCCGCCAGCCTTTCTCTGATAGACAACCGGACCAAGCGGAGAGTCGGTTTTATCGCCGAGGAAGTAAATGAAATTATCCCCGAGGTGGTAATTTGGCAAGACGGGCGGATTGAAAACATTGACTATGCTCATCTGACCTCAATTCTGACGAAAGGGGTGCAGGAGCTTAAATCACTGTTTGACGCTTTAACGGCCAAAATAGAGCCCATTTTAGCGTGGTTTGTTAATGGCAAGTTCGTGGTTCAAAATGATATCTGTGTGGATGAAGTCTGCGTGACCAAAGAACAGTTCAAGGCGTTGCTGAACCAAGTTCAAATGACAAATGGACAAATGTCCCCGAAGGAGTCGCAAAGCGACCCTACGGGGCAGGCAAATCAAATCCAAAGCTCAAACAGTCAGATTCCAATTCCCGCAACTACAACAACTCCGTTAGTCAACGAATCACCAGCGCCGACTACTGCTTCAGCTTCGGTGTCGGAAAGTCAGATACCGCAGAATGTTTTGTCATCCGATGGCGGGACCCCGAACCAGACCGAGCAAAGCTCGGACGGTACGGGGCAGGCTCCGCAAAGTGGCGAAGACGCCACCGCGGGGCAGGCAACCGATGACGGGGAACCGACTCTGGCAGTCCCAATACCGAGTCCGAGTTTAGAACCTTCACCGACTATATCTCCCGAAAACACTCCTGAACCCCCGCCGGAAACCACACCCGAAATACAGCCCGAAAACGAATGATTTTTATGTCACGGATATGCGTGACATAGCCGATTTTTTGCAAACTTGTGACATTTCAGTCCAACAAAGCAAGGACATAAGTCGTGACATAAAGAGACTTATTTCTCTGGCGGAGTGAATTTTTGCCAACTTTTTTCCAACCGGAAGATTTTTGTTCTGACGTCTGCGTACTTCCTGACCAAATCGTCAACCAGGCCGCTATCAATCTTGTTGCCGAAAATCCCTTTGGCTTGTTCCAAATAGACAATCATTTTGTTGCATCCCGCCATGGCTTTTTCCAAAAGAAGGATTCCTAACTTGTGGTCACCGAAACGGATGGAGTGCCCTTCGCTGATAAAAAGGGGAATAGACATAGAGCAGTTGGTTAAATTTTCCGTCAAAGAATACTTCAACTCTTCCAGCCTTGGCTTAATGTCTTTGGCGATGACGACTGACGCTTCCAGAGTTTTTTGATAGACCTCCAAATCCCTGAAAGACCTCACTGGTTTTTTAATTTTAAAAGTTTTACCGTACATTAAATTATTTTTATGACATTTTCCTCCGGTATTTCAACACTTCTTCCGTGGCTTTTTAAGTAAACTTTTTTATTTCTTTTTTTGTCCTGAATTTTCTTGACCACATGCAGCGGAAAAAATTCAAAATAGTCTTGTCTTTCTCGTCAAACCAGGCGCATTTGAATTCAAAAAGCCGCAAGCCGGTTAAACGGGACAACGCCAGGGCGTACCAAGTCAGTTGTTCCAAAGGTTTTTCTTTTGCCGCGTTTGGCTTATAATCTAAAATGTGTATCTGGCCGTTTCTAACTTGCAGCAAGTCAATATGTCCGGTTAGAAGCTTGGGGAACGGCTGATTTTTTTCTTGTCCTTTTCTGCCGCTTAACTCAATACTTTCTCCGTTGGTTATCTGGAATTTTAATACGTTCTCCATGTGTTCTACGTCTTCTTTTCGAATATAAACCGGCACTTCGCTGGCTACTGTAACGGAGTCGTTGGCGACAAAAAACTGCTGAAGTATTTCATGCCTTTTTTTTCTGTCTTTTACTGTTTGGAGAACGAAGTCCGCCAACCGATTGGCGTAATTGCTTTTTGAACGGACAATCATCTGCGACTTGTCGAATTTAGTTTTTATCTCTGACATTCTTGCTCCTTCCTGAAAGTACTGGTGAGGAGTTTCACCGGAAACTCCGTCAAGGTAATCTTTTAGCGGTTCAAAGTTTCTGTTTTTAAATTCTTTCAAAGTCAGTTGCATCTTGGGCCGGTGATACAAAAACCGGTAGATTTGGCGATGAGCCATATTCATTACTTCTATTGTGTCTTCCGGCCGGCACATTTTAACTGCGAAAGAGCGCAGACGGTCATAACGGCAGAGCTGAGAGTACTGTCTGACCCATCTTGATATGGTGGCAGGGTCTGGTTTGACGCCGAATTTTTTGTTTAATATGCGGCTGGTATCTTCCAGCCCAAAGCCAAGGTTATAGTAAGACAAAGCGTCAATGATTGTATTTGTGGGAAAACGGTTGCCTTTGACAAGTTGGGCTGTAAAAACTTTCAAACATAAACTGCATTTATACAACTGGACGATTTCAAGTTTTTTCTTTCTGGAGCCTTTTTTAACAAATTTTTTTGACTTACAGTAGGGGCAGCAGTCAGCCGCTTTTTCTGTGCCGATATCAATATTTTCGTCTTTTGGGCCCTCGGCTTCGTTATGAAAAAGTTTTGTAATTTTTCTAAATAGATTCATTTTTTAAAGAGTAAGTCAATTTAAGGAAAAAATCAAAAAACGTTGACCTTTGAAGAGGTGTTGAGTGTTCCAAAAATTTTTGGTAAAATTCCCATATGACATTAAGCTGGCTGGGACATAGCTGTTTTCGCCTTGAAGGCAAAGAAGTCTCTTTGCTGATTGACCCCTTTTCCAAGGACATCGGTCTTAGAGCGCCTAGAATCAAAGACCAGATTATTTTAGTGACTCATGACCATTACGACCACAACAACACCGAAGGCGCGGAAGCCGGAAGCATGATTATTAACGGCCCGGGCGAGTATGAAGTAAAGGGAGTCTATATTCAGGGCGTGCCATCTTTTCACGACAACATTAACGGCGCCGAACGTGGGCCAAATACCATTTATACCACTAAGTTTGAGGAAATTTCTTTATGCCATTTGGGTGATTTGGGGCAGGAAAGTCTTGATGAAAAACAAGTTGACCTTATCGGCGACGTGGACGTTCTAATGGTTCCGGTCGGCGGAAAATATACCATAGACGCCAAAGAGGCAGTCAAAATTATCGGCCAGATTGAGCCTAAAATAATAATTCCGATGCACTACAAAACCCCCGATTTGAAAATAGATCTGGAACCAGTTGACAAATTTTTGAAAGAAGTCGGTCTAGTGCCGGAGAAGATGGAGAAGTTTAAAATTACCCAAAAAACTTTACCACAGGAAGAGATGAAATTAATTTTGTTAAGCTATTGATATGAGCATACTGCAAGAGATTAGAAAACAACCGGAGCACATAAGACACACTCTGATGTGGCTTTGCGTAGTTACCAGTTTTTCTTTGGTTGTTATGGTCTGGTTTAAGTCCACTCAATCCAAGTTTGTGGCCATGCTCCATCCGACAGAAATACTGGAAGAGGTGGACGCCAATAAATTTGCCGACAGAGATTTGATAAAATTGGCGGAGCAGACAAAAAAAACAAAGGAAGAAGGTGTTTCTGTGTTTGCTGCAGTTAAAGACACTTTTTCTCTTTTGAGAGCAAGCATTAGTGAGCTTATGGGAAGCAGTCAGACGGGACTGGAAAAAACAACAGAGATGAAGAGCAAAAATAGCAGCATTAGCCAGCCCGCCTATAAAGGACTGCCTTTATCGGGAGACAGGTGATGATTTTAGAATTTAAGACGACTTAAGGCGGGCTTTCTTTTTTATGGAAGAAAAAAATAAACCAATCCGTCAGCCGGCGGAAAGCAAAATTCAAAGCAGAGAAATAACCGCAGAAATGCAGGAGTCTTATTTGGCCTACGCCATGAGCGTAATTGTTGCCCGCGCTTTGCCCGACGTTAGAGACGGGCTTAAACCGGTGCACCGGAGGATTTTGTACGCCATGAACGAGATGGGATTGAAACATAACGTAAAGTTTGTAAAGTCAGCGAGAATCGTGGGCGAGTGTTTTGCGGAAAATACCCTTGTTCTTACTTCAGGGGGCATTAAACGCATAAAGGATATAAAAAAAGGTGACAGAGTTTATACTCAAAATAAAATAGGAAGAGTCACAAATCTATTTGTTATGCCACCTAAGCCTTTAAACAAGATAACTCTTTCAAACGGCGTGTCGGTTACAGCCACCTCTTCCCAGAAATTTAAAGTTTTTACAAACAAAGGAGAGTTTGAATGGAAAGAGGCAAAAAATTTGAATACAGGCGACTGGCTGACTATCAGATCTAAGTATCCTGACATATCTGATGTCCAGCTTTCGCTTTATGAAGGAGAAAAGAAAAAATTTAGTGAAGAATTGGGCTATATTCTTGGTATGCTTATTTCCGACGGCTGGATTACCGCTGACTATGGTTCAAGAAAAAGCAGAAGACTTGGTTTTGTGTCCAGTGAGCATTCCATAATTGCAAAGGTTCAACAATGTTTTGGGCATGAGTTTGGTTATACGCCGACAATAGAAACTAGAAGTTCACAGATAAAGTTAAAAGATGGCAGAAAGTCGCTAAGTGTTGTGTATGTTTTAAGAATTAACAGAAAAGAAATCTGTGACTATCTTATTAACGAGTTTTCTATTCCGCTTAGTTTTAAGGCTCTCAACAAGTTTATACCTGACAAAATTTTTCAAGCTCCGCGAAGTGTTATTTTTGCCTTTATTTCCGGCTTATTGGATGGAGATGGAAGTGTGGCTAAAAATAGAGCAGTGGTCAACTACGCCTCTTCGTCGGAAAAACTTATCAGTCAACTGCAAGTACTTCTCCAATACCTCGGTATTTTTAGCAAAAAATATACTTACAAAAAAACGACTCCTTCTATGGTTAATGGACGTACGGTTAAAGCCAATACTTTTGGGAAAGTGCTTGAGATAAGAGGAGATGAGGTCCAAAAATTAGCCAAAGAACTAAAACTTTTTTCAACTTATAAACAAAATCGGCTGGAAAGGATAAAGGCAGAGAATATTTACAGGCATTGGTCTAGTTGGGGCATTTTGCCTTACGGAGGGCAACTTATCTTTTCAGAGCTTTCAAAACAGCATCTTGGCGGCGGTTGGTATTCAGGAATGGACGGCAGCAAATTTAGAATGGGAATCAAGTATCATACTGGCGCAAAGTTAAGGTACTCATCTGATTTGCAAGAAAAACCTTTGCGACTTCGTCAAATAACCGAACTTTATATTGCCGAGAAGCTAAAAAAAATTAATTCTCCTCTTTCCGGACTTATAGATGAACTGACGAATAACGACATAAGATTTCTTTACGTGGAAAAAATAGAAAATGCTAAACCGGAAATTACTTACGATATTGAAGTTGAGGGTGATCATGAGTTTTTGGCCAACGGTATCGTTGCGCACAACTGCATGGGAAAATTTCATCCTCACGGTGACGCGGCGATTTATGATTCTATGGTTCGTATGGCGCAAGATTTTTCCCTGCGCTATCCGTTGATAGACGGACAAGGCAATTTTGGAAGTTTAGATTCCGATCCGGCTGCCGCGCAACGCTATACTGAAGCACGTTTGTCAAGTGTGGCCGAAGGTTTGCTTTTGGATTTAGACAAAGAAACGGTTGATTTTGTAGATAATTACGATGGCAGTAGAAAAGAGCCGGTGGTCTTGCCTTCAGTCGTGCCTAACCTTCTGATAAACGGCTCTATGGGTATAGCTGTCGGTATGGCCACCAATATACCTCCGCATAATCTTTCAGAGGTTTTAGACGGCCTAGTTTATTTGATTGACAACGAGGGCGCCGATGTAAACGAGCTGTCTCAATTTATTAAAGGTCCCGATTTTCCCACCGGCGGGATTATCTATAACGAAAAAGACATACTCAATACCTATGCCAGCGGCAAGGGGCCGATAGTGATGCGGGCAAAAGCCGAAATTATTGAAGGCAAAAAGAATTTTCAGATTATCGTTACCGAGATTCCTTATCAAGTTAACAAAGCCGAATTGATACAAAAAATTGCCGAGCTGGCTGTCGGCAAAGAAAGAAAAATTGACGGCATAAAAGATGTGCGGGACGAGTCTGACAAAGACGGCATCAGAGTTGTTATTGAGTTAAAGCAGGATGCTTTTCCAAAGAAAATTCTTAATCAGCTTTTTAAATACACAGAACTGCAAAAAACTTTTCATGTTAATATGCTGGCTTTGGTTGACGGGATACAGCCGCAGACATTGAGTTTGAAAGGTGTATTGGAAAAATTTCTTGAACATCGCAACAAAGTGGTTGTCAGGCGCACTCAATTTGAACTTCGCAAAGCGCAGGACAGAGCCCATATTTTGGAAGGCCTAAAGAAAGCTTTGGATCATATTGATGCCATTATCAAACTCATCAGAGCCTCGGCTTCACAGGAGGAAGCCCTAAAAAACCTGATGAAAAAGTTTGCTTTTTCCGAAAGGCAGGCGACGGCTATTTTGGAAATGAAACTGCGGGCTTTGGCTGGTTTGGAGAGGAAAAAAGTGGAAGAAGAGTTGAAAGAAAAAATGGCCTTGATTGCTTATCTGGAAGATTTGTTGGCTCATCCCAAGAAGATTTTGGGCGTTATAAAAGAGGAATTTGTGCAGTTGAAAGCCAAATACGGCGATGAAAGAAAAACTAAAGTAATTAAATCAGCATTGAGAGAAATTGGCGAAGAGGAACTTATGCCTGAAGAAAATAGCTTGTTTATGGTTACCCGAGGCGGTTACATAAAACGCATGGCGCCGGAAACTCTTAAGATTCAGAAGAGAGGCGGTAAAGGACTGATCGGCATAGAGACCAAAGAAGAGGATATTGTCAGCCAATTTTTCATGGCCAACACTCATGATACGATTTTGTTTTTCACCAATTCCGGCCGGGCTTTTCAGACCAAAGGTTATGAAGTCCCGGAGTCCAGCCGTCAGTCAAAGGGCAAAGCCATTGTCAATTTCTTAAATATCTCGCAGAACGAAGTTGTAACCGGGGTGGTGCCTATTCCCAAAACCAAAAAAGGCCTGTACCTGTTTATGGCGACCAAAAACGGAGTGGTTAAGAAGGTGGCTATGTCTGATTTTGAAAAGGTCAGGACAAATGGTTTGATCTCAATCAAACTCAAAAAAGACGATGAATTGAAATGGGTCCGCAGTACTTCCGGCAAAGATGAAATTGTTTTGGCGACTTCTGACGGCAACTCAATAAGATTCAAAGAATCTGACGTCAGAGCGATGGGCCGGGCGGCTTCAGGGGTTATCGGAGTCCGGCTGGATAAGAGCGCGAAACTTGTCGGCATGGAGGTAGTTTCTTCAGATGTTCCCGACAAGGACTTAAAACTTTTGGTGGTTATGGACAAGGGTTATGGCAAAAGGACTGACTTGAGATTTTACAAAGTTCAGCATCGCGGCGGCAGGGGAATTATGACAGCAAAAATCACCGCTAAAACTGGAGAGATTATCTCTGCTCATCTGGTTAATCCGGAAGATAAAGAAATAATCGCCGTCTCTCAAAAGGGCCAGGTTATCAGGACTTCACTGGACAGCATCTCGGTCTTAGGCAGGGCAACTCAAGGTGTCCGTATTATGAGGATGTCTGCCGGCGACTCCGTGGCTTCTGTGGTGGTGGTGTAGCGTCCCAATGCCGATATTGCCTTTTGTTGAAACTCACGAGCCCGACATTGTCGGCGGTCCCAAAGAGGTTGTCAGACTTCCTTGGTGTGAAAACTCGGCAAATTGCAACTTCGGGAGATAAGAGACTTTCTTATCTGACAGTTATTCTCTTTCTGTTGATTACTTTTTGTATTTGAAGCGAGATAATATGCTAAAATAAAGCAATGCCTTATCTTTTAGCATCAGTATCAAGTTTTTCTTCGCCCCTAACGGTCCCAAATACCGGAGGGTTTATGAATCCGGACGCTATTGTGGAGTATTTTAATTTACAACCCGGCATGAAAGTTGCCGATTTTGGTTCCGGTTCAGGCTACTTCACTATACTGATGGCCAAAAAAGTCGGCGATGGCGGACAGATAACGGCCATAGATATTTTGGAAAGCGCGCTGGAAACTGTTCGGGCGAAAGCTTCCGTGAGCGGTTTAAAAAATCTTCAGACAATCAGAGCCGACTTGGAAGTTCTGGGCGGTTCAGGTCTTCCCGATAACTCTCAAGATGTCGCCCTTTTGGCCAATATTCTTTTTCAGTCTGTTAAGAAGCCGGATATTATCAACGAAGCAAAAAGAGTTCTCGCGCCGGGCGGTTTACTGATAGTCATTGACTGGAAGAAAGGTGTAAACGGCGGTGTTGGCCTGCCTATCGGTCAGGTAGGTCCGCCCGAAAACTCAAGAGTTGATCCGGCAGAGATGAAGATATCTCTTGAAAATCAGGGCTTGCGGTTTGTAAACGATATTGATGCCGGACTTTTTCACTTCGGCTTTATTTATAAGAAGTAATTTTGAGTAAATGGAATGGGTAACAACAAACTTTTTTTAATAGCCGGCGGACTGGTGATTGTCGCCATTGTTTTGATAGCAGTGGTTCTTTTGTCCAGAGGTTTTGGTCCTGGTGATGCCGGGGAACCGGCCGATCTGCAATTCTGGGGAGTTTTTGATGATTCTGGTGCTTTCAGGCAAAGCATTGATGCTTTCCGGGTTAGTCATCCGGAAGTTAACGTAAATTACAGAGAATTTATTTTCGAAGATTACGAGAAAGCTCTCATAAACGCTTTTGCTTCCGGAACCGGACCGGATATTTTTATGATGCAAAATACTTGGCTGCCCAGGTATCAGGACAAAATTATGCCCTTGCCTCAACAGATTCCGGGACAAGACAAGCCCTTGTTTACCTTGAGAGAATTCCGTGAGCAGTTTGTTGACGTGGCTGAAAAAGATCTTGTAGTCGGCAGTGAGATTTATGGTATGCCTCTATATATAGATACTCTGGCTCTTTATTACAATAAAGACATTTTCAATTCTCTGGGCATTTCACAGCCGCCGCAAACTTGGAATGACTTTAATGAGTTTGTTGAAGATATTACAATTGCTGATTCAAGAAACAATATCTCTCGTGCCGGTGCGGCAATTGGCACAGCCAGGAACATTAACCGTTCAACGGACATTTTGTCTCTTCTTATGCTCCAAAGCGGAGTTCCTATGACCGACAGCGGTCAGACTGGCGCGGAATTGTCAAACATAGTTAACGGCAGAGATTTAGGAGAAGTTGCTCTGGAATATTACACTGATTTCGCCAATCCTGCCAAAAGAGTCTATACCTGGAACGACGGATTGCATTATTCAATTGACGCTTTTCAGGAAGGCGGTGTCGCTATGATGTTTAACTACTCGCACCAGATTCCTTTGCTTCGTTCCAAAGCTCCCAGACTCAACTTTGCCGTGGCGCCGATGCCGCAGTTGAATTCCGGTCAGTCTTTAAATTATGCGAACTACTGGGCGCCGACAGTCTCCAAATTTTCCAAGTCCGGCCAGCAGGCTTGGGAGTTTTTAGTTTTTTTGAGCTCAAACGAAGGAGTAGTGTCTTATCTTAACAATACCGGCCGTCCGACAGCCCGCCGAGAGCTGGTTAATCAGCAGAAAAATGATTTGGATTTGGGAGTTTTTGCCAATCAAGCTCTTGGCGCGGTTTCTTGGTATCAGGTTGACGCTTTAGCCGTTGAAAATATAATGGCGGATATGATAGACGATGTAAATTTCGGCCGCCGGTCAATTTCCGAAGCTTTGAGAACTGCTGAAAACAAGGTTAATGTTTTAATGCAACGGCGATAATAAATTATTCCGCGACAGCACTTCTTCGGGACTTCCAAAACCCCAGCGAGGTTTTGTCATCAGAAAAAGTTGCTCGTCTCGTCAAGAACCCTTCGGCTCGCTTCGCTCGCTCAGGGTCGTTGACAAACCGTGCCCCTCGCCTGCCTGCCGGCAGGCAGGCAACTTTTACTGCCCTCAGAGGAGCTATCGCTACATAATTTGTTTTGATGTTAAAACTACCAAAAATCAAAAAATTAATTCCTATTATTGCCATTTTTTTGTTTGTTTTTTTAGCTGGAAACGCTTTGGCTCTTGAGCCTCTAGTTCCCTGTGGCAGAACCGACACCCCGGCTTGCACAACCTGCGATATTTTGGTTTTGGGAAAAAATATCAGCGACTTTGTTTTGTTTTATCTGGTGCCGGCTTTGGCAACTTTGTTTTTTATTTATGCCGGATTTCAAATTCTGCTGGGCGGAGGCATTCCTTCCCGGGTTCAAGCCGGCCAGAACATTTTTCGGACCACCGTCTATGGCTTAATGATAATTTTCCTGGCTTGGCTGATAGTCAACACGGTTTTGCGCACAGTTGCCGGAGACAGCAATATTGCTGAAGAGTGGTGGAAGCTGGAATGTAAAGAAACGGTTAAAGTAGCTTCGTCTACGACTACCACCACAACCACCACCACAACTTTAATTCCAGTTCCTCAGAGTTTAACAATCGGTACGGGCAATTTATCTAATGGTCAGATCAACACCAACTACTCCCAAACTCTCCAAGCCACCGGCGGCAAAACTCCCTATGTCTGGAGCAAAACCACCGGCAGTCTGCCAGCCGGCCTGACTCTGTCTGCGGGCGGAGTAATCTCCGGCAAACCAA
>JACPNK010000004.1:17711-74816 GCA_016185525.1 Candidatus Yanofskyibacteriota bacterium | reverse complement strand
TAACTCTAGCGATCTTTTCGTAACCGGAGATCTGGAAGTAGATGGTTCGGTTTCTTTTGCCGGCCCAGCCTCCATTTCCAATACGTTGTATGTTTCCACCCTAGGCAAGACGGGGAATGTGGGCATCGGCACGACCGCGCCGGGGCAATTGTTAGAATTACGCAAGGATACTGACGGCGAAAGTATTCTTGCTCGTCTAAAAAACAACACAGGTGGAGCTGCAAGCACAAACGAACTTGCTAGTCTTGAGTTCCATCTCGGAGATAGCGGAGGAGCCAGTTTTGATAGCGGGAAAATAACAGTAGGAAAAGAGAATGACCATGTCGCAGTCGCAGACCGCGACAGCTTCATGGCGTTTTACACTGACCTAAATGGCACATTAGATGAAAAAGTGCGAATCAAATCCGACGGCAACGTCGGCATCAATACCACCACTCCCACTACCAAGTTTGAAGTCCAAGGCACGGCCTCTGCCTCCTATCTTCTGACCGGCAATACATTGCAAGTCGGAGGCTATGCCAGTGCGGCTTACTCAAGATTTGGCACCTCTACTACCGGATATTCTAACTTTATCACCACTACCAACGACCTTCTCATCTCTGGAGATTTGGAAGTAGATGCTTCGGCTACTTTTGATTCATTTGTTATGATAACTAACACCGCTACCGCCTCTTTGGATATTCGCTCCGGTACTGATAACGAAAAAAAGTTCACTATTCGGTCAAATTATACCGGCACCGCGAGCACAAAAGATAGATTATCCATCTTTAACGGAGACAACATTGAGTTACTTTCAGTTGCCTCTAGCGGCTTTACCAGTATAGATATGCTAAGAACTGGACCCTTATCATTTGAGGACGACGCCGGAATAGTCAGCTGGGTAAATATGGAGGTGGCCTCATCATCTACCAGTACCATTATGAGTTACAGCGCTCAAATTGACTCCGAGAATATTTTGACAATCTATGGATTGACAGGGGCGTCTAACATAATAACAAATAAGAGGGTTGGAGTTTTAACTACCGACCCTACTACTATACTTGAAGTCCAAGGCACGGCTAGTGCAAGCTATCTGCTTTCAGCCAACACATTGCAAGTCGGGGGCTTTGCCAGTGCGGCTTATTCTAGGTTCGGCACCTCCACCACCGGCTATTCTAACTTTATCACCACCACCAATGATTTACTTATCTCTGGAGATTTGGAAGTAGATGCTTCGGCTCAATTTGATTCTTTTGTCAGAATTTCAAACAGCAATACACGAGCTTTTGCGGTAACTGACACCGGCGGCGCCCGCAATGATATATTTGTGGTTGACACCACTGCTTCCAACTCAAATTCTGGAATAACAATAACTGCCGGTACGACGCAGACCGGAGCACTATTCGAGCTTAAAAGTTCTGGTGGAACATTACTAACTAAATTCAGCGATGAAGGAGGGTTAGATATCAACGTGAGTTCAACTTCAGCTTTGTTAGTTCAAACCTCAGGCGTTCCTGACTTTTCGGTGGATACTGTGAATGGCAATACGGCAGTTTGGAATGGAGCATTTTGTGTTGACAACGACAATACTGGCTGTCCTGCGTCACCAACCGCCGGAAGGTTATACGCCATCAACGCTACTGTCTTGACTGACGACTTAGCTGAATTTATGCGGTCTGCTTATCAACTCGAAGCGGGCGATATTGTAATACCAGACCCTGATTTCAAAAACGCTTCTCCAAGAAATTACGAGCAAGAAAGAAGAACGAAAGAACTTGGTACCCGAAAAAATATAGACGAACTGGGAGTCAAGAAGTCAGAGCAAAGTTATCAATCTTCAATAGTGGGCGTAGTTTCAACTAAACCGGGCATTACTCTGGGAGGATTTGAACCAACTAAAAACGATTATGAAATAACTCTTTCCGGACGTGTTCCGGTTAAGGTATCGCTGGAAAATGGCTCAATTAAGGAGGGGGATAGACTTACCACTTCGTCTATCCCAGGTGTAGCCATGAAAGCGACTAAAACTGGCCCGACCTTAGGTATTGCCCTTGAACCGCTGGCTTCAGCTTCTTTTGATTTTTCCACCCCGAATAGCTATGGGAAAATTATGATTCTAATGGACTTAAGTTATTGGCTCCCTTCGCCTGACACCGCCGGTGATCCAGATTCAGAAATTTTAGGAGAGGCAGGGGCAATATTTGACCTGAAAATTTTATTTGCGTCAATTGTTAAAAAGTTTAGCGAGGCAATGAATATCGTTTTTGAAAATGGCTTGTTAAAAGTGGCGCAGATATTTACTGACAAAATTACCGCCAAGGAATTGTGTCTAGAGGAAGTGTGTGTAACCAAGGAACAGCTGAAACGGTTGATGCAGAACAACGGGGGAATACCGATAGCTACGCCAAGTCCGAGTGTCCAAAACCAGATTGCGACGCCAACGCCTATACCAACAACGGAACCTTCAATTACACCTGAACCGTCCGGATCAGCCAGTCCAACACCAGCCACCAGTGAATCGCCGACTCCCACCCCGCCGACCGTTCCCGAACCGTCACCCTCGCCGAGTCCATTAACCAGCCCGACATCTACGCCAGAGCCTACTGCCTCCCCAGTCCCGGAGCCAACTCCAGAGCAAAATCCTACCCCCGAGCCCACTGTGTCTACCATACCCGAATCAACCTCCGAGTCCATCCCAGAACCGAGTCTGGAACCGGCATCAGTACCGGAACCAAATCTTTAAGTATTTTGTAGTATGAAATTTTTAAACCCTAAGTCCTTAGTTCTCGTCCTGATAGCAATGCCGGTGATTTTAGTTTTACTCAAATTCAACAATCCTGCGATAGCTCCTTCCGTCATCCCAGCTCTTAATTCCGAAGTCAAAACAGATATTGTTCCGCTTAAATTAGCCAACCAGCGAATTGAGTTCCTCTATACTGATGATAACGCCGACGAAAATATTATTATTAAAACCAACCAAAAACACTACCGGGGAAATGCTTGGTCTAATGTCTATATCAGTCTGACTAACACCACAAACCTGAGTCAGAATGCCGCCCTGCTTTTCTATTTTTTGAAAGAAAAAAAACAGGACAACATGGTAACTCTTCAGCAATTTGATAAGAATGAGTGGCAGTATCTGACGTTTTATAAAAACAGTATAAAATTTAACGTACCTAAGCTTGATCTAGCTCTTGCAAAGAGAGAGACCATTCCTGAAACTTTTGAAGTTAAGTCCGGTACGCAAATAAATATTCCCGCTAATTCAGTAACTTATTTTGTGGCTAGATTGGAATATGCTCCAGGAACGAGCGGCGAATTCTGGATAGAAACCTTGGGAGACAAAGGCGCTTATGGATTGCTGGATCCAGTGTATGGGACGACTATCAGCACCGATACGGCTGCTGGTTGGTACTCTGGTAGTTGGTCGTATCGAAAAAAGATAACGATTGATAATAACAAGGTTTCCGGTTCATCTGACTTCACCAATTTCCCGGTACTATTTTCAAGAACTGACTCCGACTTCAGACACACTTCCTTCGGCGGCAACGTGGCATCGGCTTCAGCTGGAGTAAGCGGCGGCGGGGGAGACTTTGTTTTTACCTCGTCCAATGGAACCACCAAGTTAGACCATGAGATAGAAAAATACGCTTCTTCATCGGGAGAACTACTAGCTTGGGTAGAAGTGCCAACCCTGGGGGCTATCACGGATACAGCAATCTATGTATATTATGGCGGACCATCGTCTGGAGCAACGAACCAGAATAAAACCGGAGTGTGGGACTCCGATTACAAAGGTGTATGGCACTTACCGGAAAGCGGGGACAGTACTGGGAATGATTATCTTGATAGCACCACCAACGCCAATAACCTACAGGGTGGTGGTGGCACCGCAGCCAATGTTCCCACCCAATCCTCATCCGGCCTAATGAACGGTGCTCAAAATTTTGATGGGAGTAATGATTTGCTAAATAGAGCCAGTACCACATCACTTGAAATTACCGGCAGCGTTACACTATCTGCATGGGTTAATGTTACAGATTCAGGCAGTGAACAAGTAATCATTGCCAAGCCAGAGTCAGACACCAGTCACACTAATCCATATTTTGATTACAGCATTCATTTGTTGCGTGTTGATGCTTCGACGCTTACTCCAAGATTCTGGACCAGTAGTTCGAATAATGGAAGAAACTGTGCATCCACTGTTAATATCAGTACCGGTTCTTGGTATTACATTATCGGTGTGTACAACGGTTCATCGATGAAAACGTATGTAGATGGAGTCGAGCGGTGTACCACCGATGTAAGTGGTGCTATTGATAACTCGGCAAAAAAACTCTTCCTGGGAGCGAATGGAGGGTCTGGGGAGGTTTTTGAGAATCTAATGGATGAAGTCCGCATCTCCGGCTCTGCCCGTTCTGCCGACTGGATTACGACCGAGTACAACAATCAGTCAAGCTCTAGTACATTTTATGCTGTTGGTGGGCAGGAGGTAGCAAACATTTCTGAACCGCTGCTAAAAATAAAAGGCGGGGTTATTTTTAGATAATTACCAACACTGGCAAAACACTGGCAGGATGACCCTGCCAAGGACCCCAATGAACAAATGAAAAATCAAAACCAAAGCCTAAAATCAAAAATTGTGATGTTTTCCATGATTTTTCTGACGGCCTTACTGGCGGTCTGGTTTACGGCCCTGTTCCTAGGCAGAAAGTCTTTCTCGAGTCCTGCTTTAACTGGGGTTTTGGGTGGTCAAGGACTGAACAACATCGCGATTGAGAGTCAACCAGCCCAACCAGCGGATATTTACGAAAATGACGCTGTATCCGGAGCGGAAACCGACGAGGTAAATGTCAGTGCGAGTCGACCTCAATTATACAGCAACTCCAAATATAACTTTACCCTTCAGCTTCCGGAGGAATTTGCAGTAAGCGAGCTGACTGAAAAAAATGGGGATATAATTTTAGTTCAAGGGTCGGATTCGGACGCAAGTTTTCAAATTTTTGTTATGTCATTTGAAGAAAAAGAACCGTTAACACCCGAAAGAATAAAAAGAAACATTCCGGATTTAGTGATAGAAGACCCGGCATATATTGACGTTGACGGAGTAGAGGCGCTTGCCTTTTACAGCCAGGGCCAAAGTCCCGAAAAAGTATATGAAGTGTGGATGGTAAATAAGGGCTGGCTTTACCAAGTTATGATTAATGCTAATCAAAAAGAGTTCGCCCTGGAAGTGTTAAAAACCTGGCGGTTTAAGTAAATCTTCAAAAATGATAAATAAAAAAATTAAAATTTGGTTACTATTTTTCACTTTAGTTTTTGCGTTTTCTATTTTTGCATCTTCGGCCTATGCCGGCTTCATCGTTCACGCCCCGTCTTACGTTGGTTTGTCTTCTGGTCTGGTCGGCTGTTGGACTTTTGACGGTTCTTACACCAAGGCTCCCGATTGTTCGGGGAATAACAATACTGGCACTTTAACCAATGGGCCGACTCGAGTTGCAGGAAAAATCGGGCAGGGACTTAATTTTGACGGAAGTAACGACGAAGTTGCTATTTCTCATAACTCTTCTCTCAATCCTTCCGTGATCACAATTTCATTTTGGATATATTTGCTTGCGGCGCCGGCAAATAACAATATGAGCATATTAGAGAAAAATACTTCAACTGGATACCGTATTCGGTGTAAACTTGTCTCGCCCTGTACTCCTGAGTTTTTATTTAACAGTACTACTGGGGCTTCTGGTAGCAATTTGACTCTTAATAAATGGACACACATTGTTTTGGTGGGGGACTCGGCTGGTACTTTTTTCTATACCAATACTGTAGCTGGCACACTTGACACAGATGCGTATGTGGCAAATGCAACGACTGGAAATTTAAGAATTGCCGGCGGTTCTTTGGGCTTTGTCAATGCCATATTAGACGACGTCCGTATTTACAACCGCGCCCTCTCTGCTGCCGAAGTTAAACGGCTCTATAATATTGGTTTAGGATCAAAAGAAAACCGCACTCCGGTGGAAAGCTTGACCCAAGGTCTGGTCGGTTGTTGGACCTTTGACGGTTCTTACACCAAAGCCCCTGATTGCTCTGGGAATAACAATACTGGCACCTTGACCAACGGGCCGACTCGAGTTGCAGGCAAAATCGGGCAGGCGCTGAAATTTGACGGGGTGGATGATTGGATTGACCCAAACAATGAAGTTATCGGTAGTTCTGCAGCTACAGTTTCTGCATGGATTAAACCGAGTTCATTAGGTGAGGGTTCTACTGGGTCTATCGTAAACAACGGCAAAACAATCTTTAGGATGGCAAGCTCCAATCGTTTAGCGTTTATTAGTGACGGTGCAATTATTGCCGTTTCAGCTACCAATGCTTTCACGATTGGCCCATGGTTACACGTTCTTGCCACGCGAGATGCAACTGGAGTTGCTAATATTTATTTAAATGGAGTGCGAACTGGGACTGCTGACCAAAGCAGTGGAACGCCAGCAACGGGAACTACAGATATGGCTATTGGAAATAATACCGCGACAACTACTGCTTTTGACGGCACCATTGACGACGTCCGCATTTACAACCGTGTCCTCTCTGTCGCCGAAGTTAAACGACTTTATCTTATCGGGGCAGGATCAAAAGAGAACCATACTCCGGTGGAAAGCTTGACCCGAGGTCTTACCGGTTACTGGACTCTTGATGGTTCTAATATTTCCGGCACTCGCGCCAAAGATAGTTCTGGCAACAATAACCACGGTACTTTAACCAATGGCCCGGTCCAAGCCGTTGGCAAAGTAGGGCAGGGACTAAGTTTTGACGGCACCGATGACGAAGTTGTTCTTGATAATCTAACCGATCTAGATTTCTCTCAAGAGAATGCCTTTACCATCAGTGCGTGGGTTCGGCCTGACGGCAGCAATGCTTCGGACGGTGTTTTTTCCAGAGGCGGTACTTTTAGTTCTGCCGACACCGTTATTTATTATTTGGCTGTTTTGAACACGGACGCAACCCGATGGAGAGGTACGGTTAGTGACGGGACGAACCTGATCTCTGTTAATTCGGCTGTGGGCACGGTAAGTGTAAATCAATGGCAGTATTTATCGTTAGTCTGGGACGGCACTACGCTTAGTCTATATAAAGACGGAGCGTTCCTTAATTCTGCAACCGGCACTTTTAATGGTTTATGGAACGGCGATGACGCCAATGACCGGGAAACATCAATTGGCGCAGATGGCAGAGCCGAAAGATTTTATTGGGACGGCACCATTGACGACGTCCGCATTTACAACCGTGTCCTCTCTGCCGCCGAAGTTAAACGACTTTATCTTATCGGGGCAGGAGTGACTAAATGATGCTGGCAAGTTGATTACTATTTTTAAAAGTTATAGTTTGAAATAGTTTAATTCAATGAAAAAAGATTTCCAAAAATGGCACAAAAAGAAAGAGCAAGTTGATGATATTGGAAGAAGACCATTTTTTCATGAGCGTGAAATATGGTTTTGTTATTTGGGTGTTAACGTTGGTTTTGAGCAGGACGGGGTTGGTGATGACTTTCAGCGACCAGTCGTTGTCATTCGCAAATTTAATAATGAGGTCTGCTGGGTTATTCCTTTATCTAAAACTAAAAAGCGAAATAAATACTATTTTGCCTTTCAGTTTGATGCTGTGGCTACGAGTGTTGCCATAATATCCCAAGTCAGATTACTTGATGCACGACGGCTAAGCCGTAAAATAGGGGAAATAAGTGTAGAAGACTTCAATAACCTTATAAACAAAATCAAGGCATTGTTGCCTTGATTTTGGGTTTTTTCCTCCGTCTTGCGACGGAGTCGGGCCGAAGCCATTTCTAAATTAAGTATAGCAAAGACGGCCAAGATGTCAAATGTGGATAAAATAGTTTAAAATAGTTTAATTCAGATTCGGACAAGTTTCAGGGTCGGGGACACTGACGCGAAAACCGAACTGTAAAAATTTTATGTGGAACCCGTTTAGAAAAAAAGGGAAAGTTTTTGGAAAGTATGAGTATGTAAACTTTAAAGAACCGGTTTTGGTTTCGGAAGAGCCTAAGGTGGTGCCGGTGTCGGACGGGGAGAATATTTGGACATCGGATGGCGGGACCCCGAACCAGACCGAGCAAAGCTCGGACGGTACGGGGCAGGCATCCGATGTCGGGGATGTCGGAGATGGGGAAACCAGTACCGAGTTTGAAAAAAAACTTGTTTTGCCTCGTAAAATAGTCCGTGGCCTGCTTTTGGTATTAATTTTTTTGGTGCCGTTATTCTTTTTGCCTTTTACTGCGCCGGGAGATGTTTTGGTCTTTAATAAGCAGATTTTAATTTTCGGTTTGTCTTTGATTGGTTTGGTTGCTTGGCTTGTGATAGTTGTCCAAGAGGGCGGGCTGGTTTTGCGTAGAAGCAGTTTGGAGTGGGGAGTGCTGGCAGTGGTGGCGGCCAGTCTGGTTTCTTCCGTGTTTTCTTCTCAAGTATATGGGAGTTTTGTTTCCAGCTCCAGTTTTATGGTTACCGCTTCTCTGGCTTTATTTTTCTTTTTGGTGTTGAATTTTTTTGAAAAGAAAGATATCGGGAAAATTATAAATGTTTTTGTCGCTTCGGTTTCGCTGGCAGTTTTGGCCGGTTTGCTCAATCTTTTCGGTTTGCCGGTTTTTAAGTGGGTCTCCTCGTTCTTCTACAAAGACTTAGTGGTCGGCAGTCAATTCAATTCAGTCGGTTCTTCTGTTGATCTTGGCGCGCTTGCAGTTTTAGCTTTGGTTTTGATTTTAAGCAGTTACTTTAATTCTGAGGGCTGGAGCAAGGGCTTGAAATTGGTTGCCGGTTTAATTTTAGCTTTCTTTCTGATTGTCTTAAATTGGTGGATCTTGTTTGTAGTTTTGGTGGTAGGCATATTTGGCGTAGTTTTGGCTCCGGGTTTGTTACAGAAGATGGAGGGTCAAAAGGTTAAGATAAAAACATCTCAATTGGTGGTGCCTTTAGTGATTTTGGTTTTGTCCGGAGTTTTTGCTTTGAGCAGCAAATATCTTGATTTTGGACTTTCCGGAGTTTTTTTAAAAGGAAGGCCGGTCATAGAAGTTGGTCTTTCACAAAGAAACTCTTTTGATGTTGCTGTTGACTCTTTAAAATTAAAGCCGTTTTTTGGTTTTGGTCCAGGTAACTATAGTCTGGCCTACGACCAGTTTAAGCCGGAATCTATAAATAATACTTTGTTTTGGAACAGTCGGTTTAATAACAGCGTTTCAGAGTTTTTTAGTCTTTTTGTTGAAGGAGGGGCGCTAGCTATGGCGGCTTTGATGTTTTTACTTTTCATGGTCTTTCGGCTTGTTTGGCGGTATGCCAGCGAAGTTGCTCCGGCTTTTGTGGCGGTTTTAGGGCTATTCTTTCTTTTACCTTTCAATCTGACTCTGCTTTTCGGATTTTGGTTTTTGGTTGCTTTGGTAGCTGTTTCGGTCAGTGCCAATCGGCAGGAGTTAAAAGTCAAAATGGATGACGCCTCGTTTTCCTCCATCTTTGCTTCTTTGGCTTTTGTTTTAGTTTTAGTATCCGGTTTAGTTGGCGCTTTTGTGCTGGCGCAAAAGTACAGAGGCGAGATATATTTTGCTCAAGCGGCCAGAATGAGTGGTGCTGACAGAGCAGAACTTGATAACACGGTTTTGTTGGTTGGCAAAGCCGTTAAGGCTGACAAAAACAATATTTCTTACCTGAACAGCTTGGCAGATTTGCTTTTAAGGCAGGTGGGTTTGGATATAAAAGACAAGACGGGTAAGCCGGAGGAAGTTAAAAAGAGGATTGAAGATAACACCAGAGCAATTATACAAGCGGCTAATCAAATGACGGTGGTCCAGAAAAATAATTCGGTTAGCTGGTTTAATGCCGGCTTAATTTACGAAAACTTAGTGGGTTTTGTTGGTGGTGCCGACGAAGCTGCTTTGGCGGCTTATCAAGAGTATTTAAAAAAATCACCCAAAGACCCAAATGGTTATGTTAGAATTGGCAACATTTATCTTTTACGGGCGGACAACACCAGCGTGGCTTTGCGGGACGCAAAATCAAGGGGTCAGGAAATTAAAAATGAAGAAGAGATAAAAACAGCAATTACCAAAGATTACAAAAATGCCGAAGATAATTTTAAAAAAGCCATTCAGCTCAAGGGTGATCTAGCCACGGCTCTTTATAATCTGGGTACAGTTTACGAAAGAGAGGCCAGATTGAAAGAAGCGGTCAAACAGCTTGAGCTGACCAAGCTTCTTGATTCGAACAATCCTGGTTTGGCTTTTGAGTTGGGCTTGCTTTACTATCGTGATAATCAGAAAGACAAAGCTTTGGCTGAAATGGCCCGAGCAGTGAGCTTGTTTAAAGACTACTCCAACGCCAGATGGTATCTAGCCTTGATGCTTGAGGAAAAAGGAGAAATGGATTTAGCTATTGGACAATTGCAGGAAATTTTGAAGCTTGAAGCCAACAAAGACAACCCTGTGGTTCTGGAAAAAATAGCCGCGTTGGAAAAAGGCAAGAGGGAATTTCCGCCGGGCAAAATAACCAGCAAGAAGCCGTTGTAACAGGCTACAATTTCTAATTGACCTAATTATTCTAATTTCTAAACATCTTCTAAAAAGTCTAATATTGCCGACTATTTTATTGTCTGTCTTTTTTGCCGTGGCTGGTCTCGTTTTTTTGCCACTGGATAGGTCAGCGGATAAGCCGCTGGAGTTTGTGGTTCAAAAAGGTGACGGTTCGGCAAAAGTGGCAAGACTTTTAGACGAACAAGGCTTAGTCAGGAACCGTTATCTTTTTATTGGTTACACTCTGCTGGTTGGCAAAGAAAAGGATTTTAAAGCCGGACGCTATCTTATTTCTTCAGCTATGAGCATTCCGAAAATTGTAGAAATCTTTTCCGAAGGCAGAGCTGAACCGGAGGGGATTAAGGTGACTATTCCTGAAGGGCTGAACTCGGGAGAAATAGTCGCAGTATTGGGGAAAAATTTTAAAGGTCTAAAGATTTCAGACTTTCAAAAAAACGAAGGTTACCTATTCCCAGACACTTATTGGTTTGATGACGAGGAAAATGGGGAAGAAATTATCAAAAAAATGGCCGACAATTTTAATATCAAAACCAAAGAATTGGTGCCCAAGATTTCGGTTTCCAAGCTTTATGAGGCGGTAGTCGTCGCTTCAATGCTGGAAAAAGAAGTGCGAAAGCCGGAAGACATGGCGCTGGTGGCGGGGATAATTTATAAGCGGCTGGAACTGGGTATGCTTTTGCAAATTGATGCGACGGTAGCTTACGGAGTCTGTTTGCTAAAATGGCTAAATCAAAAAGCTTGCGACGTTTCACAAGTTAATCTTATTGAGAATATTAAAATAGATAGTCAATACAATACTTACACCAGAAAGGAACTGCCTTCAGGCCCCATTTCTAACCCAGGATTAAAAGCGTTAAGTGCCGCTTTAAATCCGGTAGCCAGTGATTATCTCTACTATCTTACGGCAAAAGAAGACGGTCGGACAATATTCAGCAAAACAGCGGAAGAGCATGCGCGCAACCGTGTAAAATATTTGCTGAAAAACTAAAAAAACATATAATCAAGGCATGATTACAGAAAAAGAAGTTGAACATATTGCTCAACTTGCCCGCTTAAAACTCAATGAAAAGGAAAAAGTCAAGTTCCAAAAGGAGCTTTCTTTGGTTTTGGATTATATTGACAAGCTTAATGAACTTGATGTCAGCCAAGTTGAGCCGACAGTTAGCGGCAGCGGCACTGCAAATGTAATGCGTTCCGATTTTAGCAACAGCGTTTACGATCCGGAAATTGTGGTAAATATTTTAGAGCAAGCGCCGGATAAAAAAGACGGCTTTATTAAAGTAAAATCTATTTTAATGACAAATGACAAATGAACAAATGACAAAACTCACTGTCAGAGGTGTTCAAGAGGGAATACGGAAGAGAGAATTTTCGGCTGGAGAATTGTATAAAAAGTTTTTGGATTTGATAGAAAAAGAAAATGGCAAACTCAATGCCTATCTTAGTGTGGCAGAATTTCAAGAACCAGTCGACGGAGAACTTGCCGGGGTACCCTTGGCGGTTAAAGATAATATTTGCATGAAAGATATGGTTACGACTGCCAGCTCTAAGATTTTGAAAAATCACAGAGCTGTTTATGACGCTACGGTGATTAGCAAGTTGAGATCTGCCGGGGCAAGTTTTTTGGGTAAAACAAATCTGGACGAATTTGCCATGGGCGCTTCTACGGAAAATTCCGCTTTTGGCGTAACCAAAAATCCGTATGACCACAGTCGTGTTCCGGGCGGATCAAGCGGGGGCTCGGCGGCGGCTGTGGCGGCTGGTTTAACGGTGGCGGCGTTGGGTTCGGACACTGGCGGCTCAATCAGACAACCGGCGGCGTTTTGCGGGGTAGTCGGCCTTAAGCCGACATACGGGCGCGTCTCCCGTTACGGTTTGATTTCAATGGCTTCAAGCTTGGATCAGATCGGGCCGTTGACTAAAAATGTTTACGATTCGGCTCTGATTCTTAATTTTTTGGCCGGAAAAGATTCGTTGGATTCTACCACTGCCAACGAGAGAGTCCCGGATTTTACAGAAGACTTGACAAAGTCAGTAAAAGGTTTAAAAATTGCCATGCCTAGAGAGTATTTTAGCGAGGGTTTGGACTCTGAAGTTAACAACAAGGTTGAACAAGCTATTTCTAAACTTGAAAGCTTGGGCGCTCATGTTGACCAAGTCAGTTTGCCCCATGCCGACTATGCTTTAGCGACTTACTATTTGATTGTTCCTTCGGAGGTTTCTTCAAACCTGGCCCGCTATGACGGTATCAGGTACGGCTTGCGCAAAGAAGGGGAGAATTTACTGGACACTTATATTAAAAGCCGTTCTGAAGGTTTTGGCGAAGAAGTCAGGAGAAGAATAATTTTAGGAACTTACGCTTTGTCTTCGGGATATTATGACGCTTACTATTTAAGGGCTCAAAAAGTGAGAACTTTGATACGGCAGGATTTTGAAAAAGTTTTTGAAAAGTTTGATATAATTGTCGGACCGACTACGCCGACACCGGCTTTTAAAATAGGGGAGAAAGAAGATCCTTTGTCCATGTATCTATCTGATACTTACACGGTTTCAGTTAATTTGGCTGGTTTACCGGCAATTTCCGTGCCTTGCGGCAAAGTCGGCGATTTGCCGGTTGGTCTTCAGATTATCGGCAAAAAGTTTGATGAGGAGACAATTTTGAGAGTGGCGCATCAGTATGAAATGGCTAGTTAGTTATAAATAAATTGACCTAATTACTCTAATTGACGTAATTGTTCTAATCAAGTTCCAAATCCTAATAACCCAAAACCCAGTTTAGATGTTAGAAATTCAGACATTGGGAGTTATTTAGATCAATTAGAGCAGTTAGGTTAATTAGAAATTCTCAAGTTATGGCTCTTGATTTAAACGATATAGACGAAATAACAAACCAAGCTTTGAGCAATATTTACAGCGGCGTTGGGCCGGCTCTTGGCGGACCCGGAGATGGCAGCCAGCCAGGGTTTGAAAAACTTGCGGCAAACACACTGCAAACTGTCAGAGACTTTGATGTTTCCCAAACAGTTTTAATTTTAAAAATAATCGGCATTAGCTTATCGCTATTTTTTGGAGTTTTGCTTATTTGGCTGGTGGTCAAAATGAGAAACAAATACACAGAAAAGATTGTTGAGCTCAAAGACCAAGTCAACCCCCCAGCTGTCGGCGAGAGCAAATATGATGCCAGGTGGAAAGAGGTTTTGGAGCATCTCCAGTCGTTGCGCGATGCCGAGTGGAAGTTTGCGGTTATAGAAGCGGACAATATTGTAGAAGACATTTTAACTCAAGCCGGCTATCCGGGTGAGACACTTGGCGAGAAATTAAAGCAGATAAACAAGAATCAACTAGCCTCAATTGACTCTCTTTGGTCAGCTCACAAATTAAGAAATCTTATCGTCCACGATCCGGATTATCAGATTAGATATAATGACGCTCGGGAGGCTATTCGCGACTATGAAAAAGCACTCCGCGAATTGGGAGTGCTGGGTTAGTTACTGAAAGGAGTTCATTATTTCAATTTTTGGTTTGACCAGATTGGCTACTTCTCTTGGGATATGAATCGTCCTCTCGTCTCTGTAAGTTACTTTGGGGTTAGTGCAGAATTTGCAGTTATCGCAAAGGATTACTTCCATGCGATCCTCTTTCAGTGACCGGATAAGTTTTTCAAAGGTGTTGGACTTCATGTACCGGCAATGGGCTTCCGCCGAAACCGGAATAAACTTTTTGTCCGGTAACCGTTTGCGTAAGGCGTACAACAAGCCCGGTTCGGTGGAGACAATGAACTCTTCCGATTCCGACGATTCGGCAAATTTAATCATCTGTTCGGTCGATGCTATTATAGCTTTTTCGTAGGGAATGATGCCTTGTTGCAGTTTGCTTAGACATAAACTAAAGCATCCGCACTCCGGATGAAGCATTATTACAGCTTCCGGATGTTCAATCATGGCTACTTCAATCGCATCATGCCCAAACTGTTCATGAACGTAACAGCAGGCGTTGAAGCCGCCAAAACTCTGTTCGTAAACTTCAATTAAATCGGGGTCTATAGAAAAATCTTTTTTTTCTAAAATTTCAACCGCTTTTGCTTTCATAACATAACCCAGAAATTTATCCGGCAGAACCAATATTTTTTTTCCGGGGTATTGCGTGGCGGCGTGAGCGATGATTTGGGCGGTGTTGCGAGAAGTTGAGATAAAATCACTTATAGATTTTGTATAAGCGTCGCTATTTATGTAAGTTATCAAAAGCCCTTCGGGGTTTTTTCTTTTCCAACTTTCAAGCCAGATGTGGTCGGTACCGAAGACCAAAGAACAGCCAAGCTCTTCCGGACCTCCGGAAACAAAGACTCTGGTTGCGTCACCGGCCAGCATTTTGGCTGTGGCGGCCATGAAAAATACCGCTTGGAAGTCTACTCTGGGAGATTTGGCCTCATTTATAAATCTGCTTAAAGCCAGAGAATCTCCCAGTTTATCGGCTATCTCATGAAATTCCGGGGGTGGGTAGTAGTGAACGGCTAATTTAGAATTTTTTTCTTGAGCTAAACGCTTTATCTCAAGAGTCTGTTCTGCCAGTTGCAGGCAAAAAATATGACTGTATCGGTTGGGGTACAAGTCTCCGGCGAACCTGTTAAAGTCTTCATAATACTGGGCGGCTAAAACTTTAGGGTCAGTCATCTTGCTCTCCTTGATGGACATAAGTTAAGGAACTATTTGCTGAATTGTAAAATAAAAAACGGTTACTGTCAAACAAAATAACCGTCATCTTTATAAGAGATTAAAAGTAACCTCAATTTGCACTTGCACATCGACAGGCTTTCCTTTGAGTGTAGCCGGTTTGAAAAGCCATTTGTTTGCTATGGTCTCAACCGCTGATTCGTCTAAGCCGTAGCCAAGGCTTTTTATGATTTTAATATCTTCAACTCTGCCGTTTTTTCTGATGATAACCTGAAGAACTAAATTTCCTTGTATATTTTGTCTGCGCGCCTCTTCCGTGTAGGGCGGCTTAGGTTGCAGGATGGGGACCGGTAAAATGACACCACTGCCCGCCGAATACGGACCGATACCATCGCCGGTTCCTCCGCCGGTGCCGGAGCCAACTCCGCCGCCACTGCCAGACCCGCCTCCACTGCCGGAACCCGAGCCTGATCCGTCACCTTTGCCGGTGCCGACACCATCACCAGTTCCCGATCCGGAAGACTTTTGATTGTTGGGCGGCGCCTGTATGTCGCCGACGGGCAATGTTGAATCTTGCGGGATTTCTATGGGAGTTACGATTTTTTGGCCGGGGTCTTCTTTGTTTTCCGGGGGGATTAGGGGTTGGGGTTCTTTTGGGTCAGGTGCCACTAATTTTGGCCGAATTGTTTCCGGCAATCTGCCCTTTTCTGGAGGAAGTTTTTCTTTTTTTCCTCCGCCGCCGCCTCCGCCGCCTTCTTTGCTGTTGCCGGGAGGTAGGTACATGGGAGTGTTGCTGACTATGACTATGACCCGGTCTGCTTCGTCTTTTTGTTTGATCAGTAAGGAAATGACCAGGCTGAACAAAGCGATATGAAAAAAAAGTGAAACCAAGGTGGCCTGCCTGTGTCTTTTTTTAAACTTAATTCTTTCTTTTTCGGTTTTTTCAAAACCGGAAATGATAGAAGGAATAAATTCCGGAGAGTTGAACACGACTGCCTCTTTTTTAAAGTGCTAGTGTCTTTGAGGTATTACTAGCAGAAATCAACACCAACAGCAAACGTTGCTTGATGGGGTTAACTAAACAAAAATGTCTCATCAGAGACATTTTTGTTTAGTTAAGTTGCGCGGGCGATGGGATTTGAACCCACGATCTTCTCCGTGACAGGGAGACGAACACTCCAGGCTGTTCCACGCCCGCAATTTTTCTTTTAATTTAACACACTTTACAAAAAACAAAAGCCCATTTGGGCTTTTACTTTGGAGCATCCTCTGGATTTTTCCAAAGCCTCTTTTTGTAGGCTTCTCTTAACTTATCTAAGTCATAACTCCCATTCGTTTCTAGAAGCAATGCGTCAGCCGAAGCTTCTTCTCTGGCAGATCTTATTGAACCCGGATGGTTTAAAAAATCCAGCAGTAAAGATGTTGAACTAACTGATTTCTGATCCAATTTTTTCTCCCGTCAAAATTTTTCTTAGGTTGCCTTCTTTGAAAATATTAAAAACTCTTATGGCCAAGGCGTGCTTGCTTGCTAAGGTAACCGCAGTTTCGTCAACAATTTTTAGGTGTCCGCTTAGGTAGTCCATATAACTAATTCGCGCCAGAAATCTAGCATCGTAAAAACTATTAGGGTCTTTGTCATAAATTCCGTCAACTTTTGTTCCTTTCAAAACAAGCACGGCCCCTATTTCATGCGCTCTTAAAACCATAGCGGTGTCAGTTGAAAAGTCCGGATGACCCGTCCCGCCGGCAAAAATCAAAACCCTCCCTTTTCTTAAATGACTAACTGCTTTTCGTCTGATGTAAGGCTCAGCGACTGACCTGACTTCCAGTCCGGTCTGAACTCTTGTTTCCAAACCAAAATCTTTTTCCAAAATTTCTTGAAAAACTATGGCGTTAACAACTGTTCCCAGCATACCGGCATAGTCAGCCACCACCCCATCTTGCAGAAGGACTTCTTCCTTTAGTTGTGTTCCGCGAACCAGGTTGCCGCCGCCGATAACAATAGCCAACTCAAAAAAATCTTTAACAGAAACAATTTCTTTGGCAATAAAGTTTATCGCTTTTCTGTTATAGCCAACTTTAGCTTGAGCTTCAAAAGGTTCGTCGAAAACTTTCAAAAGCGTCTCACCCGAGATTTTTAAAAGGACTCGTTCTTTTGCCACTTGCTTTCCCCGATTTTTTAAAAATCTTTAAACTTATATCATTAAAAAATAATCCCGTCAAATACGGGATTATCGGTGATAGGATTCTTGCGTCGCCGCCAGCGAAAGCGGAATTAAAAATTTTGTCGGATCTTTGGCTAGTTTTAATCTTGCTTTCTCTAAATCATTTTCTCCGCAATAGCTGACCATGCTTTGCAGATCCTGCTGGATTGCCTTAAGGATTCCGGTCACGCTTCCACGGTAGGGGATATTTTCTGATTTACCTTCTATGTTGCTCGGTAGGTCCTCTGACCTGTTTGCTTCAAGTTTGGCTTGCGGGGAAGTCATGCCTCTGTATTCTTTTTTTCTGGCACCAGTTAGAGGGTCTTGGATAAATTGTCCCAAAGCTTCTTCTGTGCCGGCCAAAATACTGCCGACCATAACACTTGACGCTCCGACTGCCAAGGCCATGGAAATATGACCCGTCTGTCTTATCCCGCCATCTGAAATAATTGGAATATCAGAATCTTTCAGAGCGTGCCAAACGGCTCTGACGGCTTGTATTTGCGGAACTCCTACTCCTGTTTTTATTCTTGTCAGACAACCGTGTCCGGAACCAATGCCGACTTTGATGCCCTGCACGCCTAGGTCTTTTAGAAATTCAGCGCCCTCAAATGTTGCCACGTTGCCACAAACCAGCTCAAAGCTTTCAAAACTTTTTCTAAAATTTTCTATAGCTTTAACGGTCACCGCTTTATTGCGAGCGTGAGCCATGTCCATTACGATTACATCCACTCCGGCTTTTATCAGTTCACTTGCTCTTTCCATGTAGTCTCCGGTTGCGCCGATGGCCGCGCCGACCCTCAACCTGCCTTCTTTGTCTTTGTTTGCCCATTTGTGTTTAAGCAGTCTGGCTATATCTTTAGCGGTTATTAAGCCCAAAATTTTGAATGTCAATCCGTCAATTATGGGCAGTTTGCTTACCCTGTATTTTTTTAGCTCGTTTGCGGCTTCCTCAATAGACGTGACTGGGTTTTTTATAAATCTCAAGTTGCCGTTTGTTACTTTTTGCATCCAATCTGTCAGTGGTTCAGTTTCGTTGAGACAAAGCATTGTGTCTCTTTCGGTCACCATGCCGACCAATTCTTTTTTTTCGCTGACAACCAGCAATGTGCCAACGCCTTTTTCTTTCATGTTTTTGCGAGCCTCACCCACGCTTTGGCTTTCCAAGATTGTGTAGGGGTCTCTGATAATAAAGTTTTCCGCTCTTTTTACTTCTCTGGCCCATTCTGTCTGAAGGTTGATTGAGATAGCGCCGCTTCGCGGCAAGATGCCAATTCCTCCGTTTTGGGCTAAGGCAATGCACATTTTGGGGCCAGTTACCGTATCCATGTTTGATGCAACTAATGGCAAGTTCAGTTCAATATTTTTAGAGAACCTAGTTTTTAGCTGGATATTTTTCCTGTGTTCAACTACTCCCAGCTGTGGTTCTATAGAAAAATCGTCAAATGTTTTACCGACAAAGACATCTTCAACGTGAAATTGCATTTTTCCGCTCCCTCTTTTTTTAAGGTGTAAAGTCTCAATGATTTTACATAATCTTTTAGCCACAAGCAAACACTGCCCCGCTTAAAAAGCGGGGCAGTGTTCTGTGTTTTGGTGTCGGCGGCAGGAATCGGACCTGCGACCTAGCGCTTATGAAACGCTCGCTCTGCCATTGAGCTACGCCGACATATTTTAGTTAAGTTAAATTTTATATGACTTTACTTGATTTTTCAATACTGTTATAATTTTAAAACCTATTTTCAAATAGGTTTTAAATATCGCGGGGTAGAGAAATCCGGTATCTCGTTTGGCTCAATCTTTAGAGAGACCCAACTCTCTCAATCGTTCGTTAAAAATACGGATTAGCTTGATATTCATTGCCGCTATTCTAAGGATGCCATAGGGATATTTTCTATGTCCTCCTTTGTCCGGTTTAATGTAAGGTTTTGTAAATCGGGTTTTTGGTATGTTGGTAATTTCAGACCAATATCCCAGGCATTTTTTGTAGGGCAATGTATCGTGGCAGTGTACTACAGCTTTGATTTTTTCTTCTTTTAGACCACAAATCTTACGGAGAAAATCCAGATAACGTAGAATTATAGTGGGGTTTCCGTTTGCAAGAGATAACTGTGTTCGATCTCCTTCTGTGACCCAGAGTAGCAAGCCTACAATTTCCAATTCCCTACTAATTTCTGGTTTATAATCAAAAGGGTCGCCCGAAGGATTTTTGTACTTGTAGATAGAAGCACTTCTAGTTAAAGACTTTCTCATGTGTTGGTAGTATACCAAGAATTCGTATTTTAAACAACTTAGGGCGTCTAAGTTAGGAATAGCTTAGAAGATAATCTGTCAAATTCGGGGAAGCCTTTACTGTCTTGTTTGGATAATAGTGGTAATCCCGAACCAATCCTTCGCTAAAGCTTTGGATTGCAAGCAAGCTTACTTCGCAAGAGAGAAGGCTTGCCTGCCGCAGCCTTTGGCGTAGGCAGGTGTAGAGACTAGTTGGCAGATACCACAATCCTTGTTCTAATAAAATAAGGACTGGTAAAGGGATAGTCCAGACTACAAATCCGAAAGGAGCAGCGAAAGCTGAAGTAGTAAGCATAACCAAAAGATTGGAGGTTCAAATCCTCCCCCCGCAACATAAGAAAAATTAAAGCCGCCTTTTTTAGGCGGTTTTAATTTTGCTTTATGCTCGCGAGGGGAAGAAAGTGGCTTGCGCCACTTTCATGAGGATTTGAACGCCGGAGCTTGTCCCGACGACCCTTTCGGGGAGTCGGGACGCGAGGCGGTGGTTAGCTCGAGGAGGCGGAAGCCGACGAGAGGCGAAACCAAATCCTCCCCCCGCAACAGAGACGGAAAAGAAGGCACCGAAATGCCTTCTTTTCTTTTATCCACGCCATTACTTGAAAGTTCTAACCTAGAACTTTCAGATACTATATTTATTTGCTCTTCAGAAATGTAAGTATACGTTTCCTTCAAGGAAATGCTTGTTTTTTTGAATCCTTTAAGAGCGGTTCTAACTTTATCAACAGAATTTGCATTACGGACCTATATTGTGATACAATAGGATTAACAAGTAAGACCTCACCGTTGGGATACCGTAAGGCGTCTCATTCAAGCGGCGGGGCCTTGTTTTTAGGGGAAAAGTGATGCTTCCTCGATAATTCTCACTTTGACCAAATTATAGTAACTATCATCTCCGAACTCATATTTACGAAATATCGCCCAAGAAGCAAAATCAACTACTTGTAACGACTTCTCTTCCGCTGGAGTAGCAATCTCTACCTTTAGTGAAATTTTGTGATTATTGTTAATTTGTTTAGACAAATAACTCTTAAAATTTTCGTTCAGGAATTTGTTAGTTTCTCTTTGAGCGGCAATAAGAATAATGGGTTTATCAATAGGGATAGGCTTCTTATTCATTAAGCGCTCCAATAAAATATTCGTAACATAGTTATATAAAACTGACTTTTCGTCTTGTAACTTTGTAAAAACCTTTTTTTTATTTAAAATTACCAACAAAATACCGCAGTCTGTTTTCGCTAAATCTTTTAGTAACCTCTGTCGAGTTATCGATGCTTCTTTGTAGGCATGCAAAACGCCGACTTTCTTAAACTTCTTCCTTAATGTCTTATGAACTCTTCTGGCAATTTTCTCCAAATTTCTCTTTGATTCAGTGAAAATTATAGTAACAATAAAAAACTTAGAAGAGCCCTTCCTAAAAGAAAATCCCAAATCACCAGATTCATCTAACAAAATGTATGGCATTTTCAGATACTATCATCTTCCTTCAAAACTTTAAAGATAGTGAACCTGGTGAATCCTTCTTCGTCAAGGCTTCGGACGGACAAGTGTCGTGAGTGACAATGAGGACGTTGACTGCAGTGATTTAAAATACTAATATTCTGATTAGAAATTTAAGAACTTGGGAGAGTTTTAATGGCTGTTATCACAACACTTCAGCGTCAACTGGATAAGTTAGATAATGATAGAGTTGGCGTTCTGAAACAAAA
The DNA here is from genome assembly GCA_016185525.1 of Candidatus Yanofskyibacteriota bacterium. GTDB lineage: Bacteria > Patescibacteriota > Minisyncoccia > 2-02-FULL-40-12 > IGHO2-12-FULL-4 > JACPNK01. The sequence goes on along the minus strand of JACPNK010000004.1, from coordinate 53,377 downwards.
ACTGCAAGTAATTCAAAGGATTTTAGTAAAGTATGTTAAGTGCCACAAAAAAAGTAGATTGGGTACTTGGTCTTTTATTCAAGACAGATGGTACGTAGAGCCATATTCGTGTACTGGCGGAGATTATTGGAATTATAGCAAGACTGAAACCTGCGATATTGTGTGTCCTAAGTGTAATAGTGAAAATTACATCTACAACCATCCGCAAAAAGACAAGATTGTTGAACTTGTGGACGGTCACCATTTCTCTACCGCAAACATATTCAAAGAAGTTACTGAAAACTTCAAAAGATAATAGTAAAAATCGAGGCATAAAGCCTCTTTTATTTTTCTCTCAAGTAATACTTAAACACCTTTTCTACCAATCTTTTGCATGCTAAAGTGGTTCCAACGATTGATTGTCCCCGCAACCAAGGAATGTTGACATCCAACTAAAGCCATGCTATCATAAGGCACGGTTTTTAGTTTCTTGAAAAAGAGGTATGGATAATGAATGAGCTTGAGCAGTGGTCAATGGTCAATAGTTTTGTCAGGAATAGACATCATTCTCGTCTTGATATTGAGAAATTTTTTACTATGCACAAGAATGAATTGAGTTGGTCTGAGTTATTGGAACATCTAAAAATACATCGCCCTAGAGTTTACAATAAATTAGCTAGGGAACGACCAGCGGTGCGATAATCTCGCCCGCTTTTTAATTTGCAAAACTAAACTGATAGATTTCCTTGATCTTGATATTTAGTATTACTTGATGCCAACGTAACAGTTCCGCAACATAAGAAAACTAAAAGTGCCCTGAGTTTATCGAAGGGTGCTTTTAGTTTTCTTAATTTTGTAGAAAGTGGGATTTGAAGGGAGCCGTTATTGGGCTCCCCGGGTTTTTGCCGGGGTCCGAAGGAGAGGCGAAACCAAACCCTCCCCGCAACAAGATATTTACAAAATACCAATTTCGTGGTATTTTGTTTTTACTTAGCAACTTGAAAATTAGGAGAAGAATAAATGGCAGAATTATTCATTCTTGCTCTTCTGGGACACTTAATCGGTGATTATCTTTTTCAAACAAAATATATGGCCTTAAACAAATCGGCCAAAGGTTGGCTCGGCATTGAGGCCTGTTCTCGGCATGTCATTACTTACACAGTATCAGTTGGTTTGATGCTCTGGACATCCAATGTTTGGGTCTGGCTGGTAATTTTTATTCCTCACTGGATAATAGATCGCTGGTCGCTTGCATCTGTCTGGTTAAAATTTATTAAGGGCAGAACATTTGAAGCCGCATATCTTTCCAAAGATCAATACAGAGAATTTGATGTTGCTTTTACGTCACTTGTTTACGCTGTAACTGATAACACATTTCATCTTTTGAGCTTATGGCTTGTTATCAAATTCTTATTGTAAGGGAGGCTGAAATGGAACAACACACAGTTGCAATTTACCCGGGAATGTTCGATCCAGTTCACAATGGACATCTTGATGTGGTAGGGGATGCCTCACAGATATTCTCCAAGGTTATTTGGGCAGTTGGTATTAATCCAACCAAGAAGCCAATGTTCACTTTGGAGCAAAGGTCAGAAATGATGAAACTAGCCAATAAGTTTCCGAACGTTGAATTGTCTCAATTTAGCGGTTTACTTGTGCGTTTTGCAGAGTCCATAGGCGCAAAATTTATTGTTAGAAGCTTACGAATGACAATGGATTTTGAGTATGAGTTTCAAATGTCTTTGATTAATAAACAGATTGCGCCAAGTCTTACTACGATCTATTTACCTGCCAGACAAGAACACTTTCATATGAGTTCTACTGCCGTCAGGGAATTAATTCTTAATAATGAAGCGGTTGACGGCTATCTTCCGAACAATGTTAGAGATTTCATCAAAAACATCAGAGCATAAAGCTCTGTTTTATTTTATAAACCCGCAAACTGATAAATTTCTTTTGATACTCGGTATTAACAAATGCCAACTAAGCCCCCCGCAACTGACGAACGAAGGTGAGGAAGTACTGAGGTCAGTAGGCCGAATGTACAAATGAGACAAAGTTGGCATCTTGTAAAATACACCGATTGGGTATATTTTACTTTTTAGTTGTTTAATATTTAGGGGGGGTCGGAAGAATGGCAACTTTCAGGGCAAACACTCAACAGGATGGCTACTGTTACCAATGTCGTGAAGATATAACATCAGATAAGCTGAAACAGTGCGGTAAATGTAAGAATTGGTTTTGCGAAAAACATATTTCTTCTGTTCCAAATCTAGACTCAATATCAGATGCTCAAATTGATTTATGTGATAAGGATCAGGGCAAGCCATCTTTTTAGCGGTGAATAGCCGCTTTTTAATTTCCAAAACTAAATTGACAATGCTACCACGATGTGATATTGTTTTGTTATTTCTTAAAAAAAGAGAAAAAATATGAACGACAAAACCATTGTCGCAGAGGCTGTTCGAAGAGCCCAAAAAGTCGCTCAAGAGAAGGGGTTGCTTCCTGGTAAGACGGTTGCTCATCCAGACGACCCGATTACTTACAAATTGGTTTCAGTAGATGGTGGCGTGGCTACCGTTGGCCTGAAAGCCGAGGATAGCCCCACAGGGAAAGAGGTTAGAAAACTATTTCCCTTGAAAGAACTTTTCAATCCTTTAACAGCTCGTGAACTAATAAATTCTGTGACGGAGGATGAGTTTAATAAAAATGCTCCTCCTGGATGTGGGGTTACGGTTGTAGAGTTATAGTAACCATGCCGACTAACAAGTCGGCTTTTTTGTTGCGTTAGTAATCCCTCATATCTTTGCGCTACTCTTGCCACTTTTGTTTTTTTTGAAGTATATTCGCGGGGGTTGGGTTGTTTTAAAAAGGAGAAGATTTTGTCAGAAAATGAATCTCGCGATATTTTTCACAGCATTGTTCCTCCGCTTTATCTCGGTGTCGTCTACTGAAACAGTCGGATAAGCGACTGTTTTTTTATAAATTTTTTTGCTAGAATCTTTGCATGATCTTTGGAGACAGAACCTTGTTTAGCGGTGTTGTTGTTGCTACAATTTTTGCCGTAGCGGCGCTTGGCATAATAATTTTCAAGGTAGACCCTTTTGAGACAGGTGAGTTGGAAAAAGCCATTTTCTTTGTTTCTTTTTTTATAGCTTTGTGGGGAATTTTTAGCTTTGTATTTCTGTCTATCCGCTGTCTTTGGTCTAAAAGACAACCTTTTAACGAAGCTTTTAAGTCGTCTTTTTGGTGGGGGCTATTGACTACAATTTTAATTTTTAGCCTATTTTTTACTAGAAGGTATTTATGAGTTTAGCAAATATTGCTAAACTCATTTACAAGACTCCGATATGAAGACAATCGTTATAGATTCAAAAGAAGAGGAGAAGATAAAAAAAGAATTGGAAAGTCGGCAGGATGCAGAAGGGCTTCGCTTGAAGCGCTTTTTGAATATGCCGGATTTGTCGCGGACACAAGGGAGTCCCTTAAAAGAAATTGTTGACCGGGCATCTAAAGTCAAAAGTTTGGATGGATTTGACATTATTAAAGTACCAGAAATCGTTTCCACTCATATTTTGTTTGACCTTTTCAATATGCCCGAAGGCCATCCCGCCCGCAGTAAATCGGACACTTACTATATTGATGAAAATCATGTTCTTAGAACTCACGATACAGTTTTTTGGTACTATTATTTAAATGACGAGACGATTAAGAAGAGAATTGAGAATAAAGAAACTTTAGGAGTGCTGTGTCATGGAAAAGTTTACCGCAAAGATGAGATAGACAGAAAACACATGAATGTCTTTCATCAATTCGGCGGACTCTATATCGGTCCCGACGATAAAGTAAAAATTACTCCCGATGATTTAAAAAATGCGCTTTCGGAAATAGCCAAAAGTATTTTCGGCGACGTTAATTTTCGTTTCTACGAGCACAATTTCCCATACACCGACCCAAGCTTTGAGATGGAGGCGGAGATAAACGGGCAATGGATGGAAATGTTAGGGTCCGGCATGGCCAGAAAAAGCGTCTTGGCAAATTTTGGTTTAACCGGCTATCACGGCTGGGCCTTTGGTTTTGGTTTAGAGAGGTTGGCTATGGCCAGCATGGATTTGCCCGATATTAGGCTTTTGTGGTCGGAAGACGAAAGGGTTAAAAAACAATTAAAACTCGGAAAAAAATATAGAGAGGTTTCAAAATATCCGGCCATAACCCGCGATATCTCTTTTGTAGTTAAAAAAGATTTCGTGCCTAATAATTATTTTGATTTAATCAGGGACTTGGGAGGTAATTTGGTGGAAGAAGTTAAGTTGCTGGACAGCTACGAAAACGCCGAAAAATTCGGCGCTGACAAAAAGAGTTATACTTACAGGATAACATATCGTTCAAACGAAAGGACTTTAGAGACAAGTGAAATTGACCCGATTCAGGAAAAAATTTACCGGGAAACTGCTAAGCAGTTTGGAGCGGAAATTAGATAAATAAGTTAACTTAAAACAGGTCTATTTTTGGCTTGTCAGGCACTTTTTCAAAAAGTGCCTGACTTGTTTTTGTTTTTAAATTTGATATAATTAGAGAGTTAAATTTACTCAACTTATGGCAGAAAAAAGTCCGCCGGCTGGCGGAAAAAAAGGCGGCTACACAGCCGCTGATATAGATGTTTTGGAGGGTTTGGAACCGGTCAGGAAAAGACCGGGTATGTATATCGGTTCAACCGGCGCAGAGGGCGTGCACCACTTATTGTGGGAAATTTTTGACAATTCATATGATGAAGCTCTCGCCGGTCACGCTAAAAATATCACCGTAACTCTTCTGCCCGAAAACCAGGTGCGCATATCAGACGACGGCCGTGGTATTCCTACGGATACTCATCCCAAGATTAAAAAGTCAGCTTTGGAGGTGGCGGCGACCATGCTTCACGCCGGCGGTAAGTTTGACCATTCGGCCTACAAAGTTTCCGGCGGTTTGCATGGTGTCGGTTTGTCTGTGGTCAACGCTTTGTCTTCTTGGATGAAAGTGGAAGTCAACCGCAAACCGGATGTTTTTGCCCAAGAATACAAACGAGGCAAACCTTTGGCGGCGGTTAAAAAAGTTGGTAAGACCAATAAGACTGGGACAACGGTAACTTTTCAGCCTGATCCGGAAATTTTTAAAGAAATTAACTGGGATTGGGATAAAATTATTACTCACTTGCGCCAGCAGGCTTATCTGATAAAGGGGGTTAAGATCAATATCACCGACGAGCGTTTGCCTATAAAATCTGTTAGGCCAGAAAATAACGAAGAGTCAACTTTTTTCTTGAGCCATGGCTTCTACTTTGAAGGCGGCGTGGTTTCTTACATAAAATATTTCCTGAACCGCAAGGAGGAAGCGAAGCATCCAAACATTTTTTATGTTTCCAAAGATTTGGAAGATATGCAGGTGGAAGTCGGTTTTCAATACACTGATGATATTCAAGGCAAAGAAATGGGCTTTGCCAACAATATTCACACATTAGAAGGCGGTATGCACATTACCGGTTTTCGTTCGGCTATCACCAGAGCTTTGAATGACTACGCGCGCAAAAACAGCTATCTCAAAGATAAAGACGAAAATTTGACCGGAGACGATATCAGAGAGGGTTTAACTGCTGTTGTTTCCGTAAAATTAAGAGAGCCGCAATTTGAGGGACAAACCAAGGCCAAGTTGGGCAATCCCGAAGCCAGGACGGCGGTGGAGGGTGTTTTAAACGTGGAGATTCCTGACTGGCTGGAAAGAAATCCTTCAGATGCCCGCGGGATGCTGGAAAAAGTGATTTTGGCCTCCAAAGCTAGAATTGCCGCTAAAGCCGCTCGCGAGACAGTTATTCGTAAAGGCGCTATGGAGGGCTTCACTTTGCCGGGCAAACTACGAGATTGTTCCAGTCGTGATCCGTCAGAATCGGAACTGTTTATTGTAGAGGGTGATTCAGCCGGCGGAAGCGCAACCCAAGGTCGAAGTCGCAGAACCCAAGCCATTCTTCCTTTGCGGGGTAAAATTTTAAATGTAGAAAAAGCTCGTTTGGACAAAATGCTGGCCAACGAAGAAATCCGATCGCTGGTTATTGCCATCGGTACTGCTATTGCCGAGGAGTTTGACCTCACAAAATTGCGTTATCACAAAGTTGTTATTATGACTGATGCTGATAGCGATGGTTCGCATATTCGTACTCTGCTTTTGACTTTGTTTTACAGATATTTTCCGCAGTTAATTTCTGCCGGGCATATCTATATCGCCCAGCCGCCGCTGTACCGTTTGCAAAAGGGTAGCGAGGTAAGATATGCTTATAACGACGAAGCGAAAGAAAAGATTTCGAAAGAACTTATGCCGGCTGAAAAAGCTCAAAAAATAAAAAAGGGAGAATGGGAGGTTAGTGAAATTAACGGAAAAGCCGGAGAAGAAATTGAAGCGTTTGAAGAGAGTCCCGCCAAATTGAAGGGAATCATTCTGCAGAGATACAAGGGTCTTGGAGAGATGAACCCCGAACAGCTTTGGGAAACGACGATGAATCCGGAAAATAGGGTCTTGCTTCAGGTCACCATGAAGGATGCCGAATTAGCTGACGAAGTTTTTGACACTCTTATGGGCAGTGAAGTTTTGCCAAGAAAGAAATTTATCCAGACTCACGCTAAGAATGTCAAAAACCTAGATGTATAATAACGTAAACTTGACTTTATGGTTTGCCGGGTGCTATACTGGGGTTAATTAAATAAGCCCCCGCGAGGGGTTTTAAAATAGAAAAAATGAATGTTCCTGGTTTTCTTAAAGACGTTAGAGGTGAATTGGGCCGGGTAGACTGGCCGACAAAACAGCAGACTATAAAATACACAAGTATTGTGATTGGTTTAAGTTTGTTTGTGGCGGCATTTTTAGGCGGCCTAGATGCTGTTTTTACTTTTCTGTTGAACAAAATATTTTTAAGATAATGGTCAGCTTCGTGTCTGTTACTTTTTCCGGACGTTTGCTTTCCCCAGCGGGAAAGCTGCACTCTTTGAAAGCTGTGGATTTGCTCGCAGTTGCTTTGCAACATTATACTGCTCGCAACCATGCAATCCACAGCTTTCAGAGCCTCCAAAAGCAACAGACACTACGCTGAGTTTAATAAAAATGGCAAAGCAAGCTACAACCGGGGAAAAACATTGGTATGCTATACATACTTATTCAGGTTATGAGGATAATGTTGCCAACGGCTTGAGACAGCGTATTGAGTCTTTAGGGTATGAAGACAAGATTTTTAATGTTTTGGTGCCCAAGGAGAAAAAGATAAAAATAAAAGGCGGTAAGAGAGAGACGGTTGAAGAAAAAATTTTTCCGGGTTATGTTTTGGTTGAGATGATTGTTACCGATGATTCGTGGTATGTCGTCAGAAACACGCCGAACGTTACCGGTTTTATCGGCGCCGGTGTTATTCCGACACCTTTGTCAAAAGAGGAGGCCGAGGCCCTCATAAAAAGAACGGGCGTGGACGAGCCCAAGTATAAGTTTGATATTGTGGTAGGCGATAACGTCAAAATTACAGACGGTCCGTTCAAGGACTTTGACGGCAGAGTTTCGGAAGTTGATGAAGAGCGTGGCAGAATCAAGGTCTTAGTGACGATGTTTGGCAGAGAGACACCGGTTGAATTGGACTTTTTGCAGATTAAGAAATTATAAAAGACTAAAGTCTAATGACGAAAGACTAAGGCATGTATTATCGATTTGAGAATTTAGAAATTTGGAAATTAGCAAAAAAGTTTAGTGCCGATATTTATAAAATTACAGGTAAGTTTCCAAAGAGCGAACTTTTTGGACTAACAAGCCAATTAAGACGAGCGGCAGTTTCCATAGCTTTAAATATAGCGGAAGGTAGTGACAAGAAGTCGGACCCAGAGTTTAAAAGATTTCTAAGAATTTCTTTGGGATCACTTAACGAAACCGTAACCGGATTATATATTTCCTTAGATCTAAATTTTATTGTGAAAAGCGAATTTGACGGTTTTTATAAAGACAGTTGTTTGTTGGCTTCTAAAATTAAATCTTTAATTTCTAGCCTTAGACTTTAGTCTTTAGACCTTAAGCTTATGAAGAAAATTAAAACTGTATTAAAACTTCAGATTGATGCCGGTAAGGCAACACCGGCGCCTCCGGTTGGGCCGGCTTTAGGACAGCACGGATTAAATATCCAGGAATTTGTTCTCAAGTTTAACGAGGCGACTCGGGACAAGATGGGGCAGGTTATTCCGGCTGAAATTACCGTTTATGAAGACAGGACTTTTGACTTTAAATTAAAGACCCCTCCGGCGGCCAGTCTTTTGCTCAAGGCGGCTAAAGTTGAAAAAGGCTCCGGTGAGCCGAACAAAAAAAAGGTCGGCAGTGTTACGAAGGGTCAAGTCAGAGAGATAGCTCAACTGAAAATGGAAGATTTAAATGCCAATGACGTTGAGGGAGCCATGAGAATCATTGAGGGCACAGCAAGAAATATGGGGGTAGAGGTGAAATAGTGGTTTGCCAAGATTGTTAGGAGTTATATAATTGAATTGTTATGTCAGAACTTACTAAGGAATATCTAGATAAACAACTAAATAAATTGGCAACGAAAGATGATATTGAAGACGTCAAAAGTTTAGTTACTGAAGAAGTCGGAAAATTAGCAATAATGACTGCCAATGGCTTTGAAGAAATTAAAAAAGATTTGGATGTTAGAAGTGAAGTCAAGAACCTTAATCGCAGAATGTCTCGCATAGAACAATCCTTAAATATTAAAAGCTAGTCCGCGCTTGCGCTAAAATATTTTGCGACTATAATAGAGAAAGCTTGTTGCTTTCTCTATTTTTTAAGGAGCAAATATGTCAGCGAAATATCCCGGCAAGTTAATTGTTTGTGAGGGAATAGACGGTAGCGGAAAGACAGAGCAATTTGGACTTTTACAAAAAAGGCTAAGGGCGGATGGTGTCACAAAAGTGTTTACAACTGATTTTCCTAGATATGGACATCCTGCAGCTTGGTTTGTTGAAAAATATTTGGGCAAAAAAGATGGCGGTTTTGAGCGTCCTGGTTATGGTCCGGCAGACAAGGTCAATAAGTTTTTTGCCTCTTTGGCTTATGCGTTAGACAGATTTGATGCCGCTTTCTCTCAAGATAACATATTCAGCCTGTCTAATCTTTTGAAAGATGGCTTTGTGGTGGTTTCTAATCGTTATATGGAATCCAATATAGGTCATCAGGGAGCTAAGGCAAAAGACACCGTTAAACAGGAGAAATTTATTAAGTGGCTTCTTGAAACAGAGTATGAGCTTTTAGAGATACCAAAGCCCGATCTAGTTTTGCTTTTTAACGTACCGCCGAAGATTGCTTGGGAGCTTAAGGAAGAACAGCTTAAAAAAGAAGAGAAGGAAAAGGATGCCCATGAGTCTAATAAAGAAATGTTAGAGAAATCGTGGTGGGCGTATATGTATGCGGCTAAATTATTTCCCGACTATTGGAAAATAATCAATGTCTTTAGCAAAGAAGAGCAGAGGCTTCTGACAATTCCAGAAGTTCATGAGCTGGCTTGGCAGGAAGTTAAGAAATTATTTGCAAAGTAACGAGGCCGCTGGCCTCTTTTTTTTATTTTTATTTTTGATAAGATTCTAAAACCGTTCTTTAAAAAAGGAAAAAACATGAGACAGTATCTCGATGTTCTTAAAGAGGTTATTGAGCGTGGTGTCGATAAGCCAAATCGGACAGGGGTAAATACCCGAGCTCTATTTTTGAAACCGATGAGGTTTGATCTTAGAAATGGATTTCCTGCTATCACAACAAAAAAACTGGCATTTAAGTCGGTAAAAGCCGAGCTACTGTGGTTTCTTGAAGGCAGTTCGGATGATAATCGTTTGAGAGAACTTGTGGGAAATGACCGAACTATTTGGACGCTAAATGCTCAATCGGAATATTGGAAACCGAAAGCTCGATTCAATGGCGATCTTGGCCGAATATATGGCGTACAGTGGCGTTCGTGGCGCGCGCCCGATGGTAGAGAGATAGACCAGTTTGGTCAAGTTATTGAGCGTATTAAAAATGATCCTTACAATCGCCGACTTGTGGTTACTGCCTGGAATCCTGGCGAACTTGATAATATGGCTCTTCCCCCGTGTCATATGTTCTATCAATTTTTTGTTTCACCTCAACAGGAACTCTCACTTGCGATGTATCAGCGTAGTTGTGATATGTTTCTCGGAGTGCCGTTTAATATTGCTTCATATGCGCTTCTTTTACACATGGTGGCTCAAGTTACTAGCTTGGAGCCACATGAGCTGATTATTGTGCTTGCTGATACCCACATTTATCATAATCACCTAGACCAAGTACGCGAACAACTTTCTCGGGAACCTCTTCCGCTTCCTAGGCTTTGGCTAAATTCCGAAGTAAAGGATATTAATAAATTTACAATGAATGATATTGAGCTTGTTGGCTATGAATACCATCCTTCGATTAAGGCTGAGATGGCTGTTTAGATTATGACCATCTCAATAATTGCGGCGTTTGATAATAATCGAGTTATCGGAAACAAGGGTCGTATACCGTGGCTTCTTCCGGCAGATCTTAAGCATTTCAAGGAATGCACAATGGGAAAGCCCATCATTATGGGCCGTACGACACACCAGTCTATTGGAAAAATACTTCCCGGACGTCTAAACATTGTTATAACGAGGGGCTTAGAGTGCCACTTAAAAAATATCGTTGTTGCACATTCTGTTAGAGAAGCGCTTTATTATGCAGCTCAAGAAAATACAGAAGAAGTTATGGTTATCGGGGGTTCGACAATATACCGGCAATTTCTTTCTGCCACAGTCAAAATGTATCTGACGCTAGTTGATGCTCAATTTGAAGGGGATGCGTTTTTCCCGGAATTTGATGTAGATGATTGGCTGGAGGTCGAAAAAGAAGTACATGATCCAGACGATGAAAATCCAGTCCCTTATACGTTCTTGACTCTAAAAAAAAGAGTCCTTGTGGGCTCTTTTTTGTTATAAAAAATGGTGATAAGATAACCAACATGAACTATAAACCCACAATCGGGCTGGAGATTCATGCAGAGCTGAAAACCAGGACAAAAATGTTCTGCGATTCGTTGAACGATCCGGACGAGAAACACCCGAATACAAACATTTGCCCTATTTGTATGGGTTTTCCGGGGGTTCTCCCGGTTATAAATGAAGAGGCGATAAAGAAAACCATTTTAGTCGGTTTTGCTTTGAATTGTGAGATTGCTAAGCAGACTAATTTTGACCGAAAAAATTACTTTTACCCCGATTTGCCCAAAGGCTATCAAATTTCCCAATATAAAAGACCGCTTTGCGCAAACGGCTGGTTGGAGATCAGTGACAAAAGTCTAAAGACTAACGACCAAGGCCAGAATAATCAGAGCATTAGTCTTTCGACCTTAGACTTTAAGCGCATTCGAATCACACGGATTCACTTAGAGGAAGATGCTGGGCGGCTTCAGCATGACAGCAAAGGCGATCATAGCTTGGTGGACTTTAACAGGGCAGGGGTGCCGTTGATGGAGCTTGTGACGGAGCCGGATTTAAACAGCGCGGAAGAGGTTAAAGAATTTGCCGAGAAATTGCGTTTGATTTTGCGTTATCTTGGTGTTTCGGATGCCAACATGGAAAAAGGACAATACCGGATCGAAGTGAACATATCACTTCGACCGGAAGTTCTAAGTTCTAAGTCCCAAGTTATAAAGTTGGGAACGAAGGTTGAGATTAAAAACTTAAACTCCATTAGAGCGGCGGCTCAATCTGTGGAATATGAAATTAAAAGACAAACAGAATTGCTGGAAGAGGGAAAAGAAGTTAAACAAGAAACTCGGGGTTGGGATGAAGCTGGACAAAAAACTTTCAGTCAGAGAAGCAAAGAAGAGGCGCATGATTATCGCTATTTTCCAGAGCCGGATTTGCCGGTACTAAATTTTGACGAGAAGTATTTGGAAGATATTAAATATTTGATGCCGGAATTGCCGGAAGGAAGGAAGATTAGATTTAAAAAACAGTACGGTCTAAATGACTCTCAAATTGAAATTTTTACCATTGCTAAGCATTTGGGGGATTATTACGAGAGAGTTGCCACAGAACTTGATGTAGCGGCAAAAGTTATTCATCAAAACCAAAACGAAAAAACAGAAGCCCATTTACCAGCAAAACTGCATACTCTTTCCGCTAACTATATTATCACAGAATTTCCGTCGCTAATGAGCGCTAAGGGTTTGGAAGTTGACGAACTGGAAGGATTCAAAATTTCACCTGAAGCTTTTGCCGAGCTTATGGTTTTGATTTTTCACGAGAAACTTTCTTCTACGGGAGCTAAAGCTGTTTTGAAAGAAATGGCCGAGACTGGTCTGCATCCCGAAGCGATTATGAAAGAAAAAAATCTGGGCCAGGTTTCTGATACCGGTGAATTGCAAAAAGCTGTGGAGGAAGTCGTTGCTAAAAATCCCAAAGCCGTTGAGGATTACAAAAAAGGAAAAACAGAATCTCTAAAATTTTTGGTCGGCCAAGTTATGGCGGCAACAAAAGGCAAGGCAAACCCGCAAGTGGTCCAGGAAATATTGACAGAATTATTTGGTTTATGATATAATTAAAACCATGTCTACTGTTCTTTAATCTTTACTGTAAGCAGTCATAGCTATAAGTTTCTAATTTAAATTGGGGATTTATAGCTATGACTGCCATACCGGTGGTCCGCTAGCCAATCTTGAAAGGAGATTGTTATGAAAAATGAAGTCTCTATTGCAGAAATGAAGGGACCGCTCGGAGAACTCTATGACCAGTGCTCTGGCGAGAATGGTCGAGCTCGGTTTGACGAGTTCAAGCTGTGGCTGAAGGGGGTTGTTTCGACCCTACTCGCACATGTTATCACAGTGCGAGTCCCGGCTATCAAACGTTTTGTCGCTTCTGAAGTCCTCGGTCGTACCGGAACCAACCGAGACGGCATAAGGGTAGCTTTTCTCGGCAAAAACTTCCAGGAGCAGTTCGGAGGTATCGTCGAGGAGAATATCCCGGAAGCCGAGCTCACAGTTAGCCGTCTTCAGCGACAGGCCGACGCTCTTGAGATCGCAGGAGCGATTCCGAGAGAAAGGCGAGTCGTTAAGACGGGCCAGATTTATCAGCTGGTCCGTATACACGAAGCCGGCGGCCACTCCGGTCTGCTCATTAACGGTTGGGGCAATTTTTTTCTGTCCTATGGCGTGAATGGCAACCTCTGGCTGGTGCTTGTGTTACGGAGCGGCTTTGGTTGGAGCTTCAATGCCGATCCACTCGGCCATCCGCGCCGGTGGTGCGGTGACTTCCAGGTCTTCTTTCGCAAGTGTTTTTGAGACTAGGATTCTCAGAATCTTGGTTTTTTGTCCGCACGGTTTACCGTGCGGACTTTTCTTTTATAATAATTTCTTGTAAATTGTTTATGGATACTAGGCGAATCTGTCGGAGTTCAAGGACTTCGGCGGCCGAATTCCAGGCACGTATTACGCAGATAGTGCAGGAACTACTTGAGAAAAGTTTTAACTAATTTTTCTGCTTCTTTTTGACTTTTTATCCACCTGATTCTTGAGTCTTTTTTAAACCATTGCATTTGGCGACGAACAAGTTGTTCATCGTTTTTGTTTATTAGAGAGACGGCTTCAGGCAGGGATATTTTTTTATTTAGGTATTCAATAATTTCTTTATAGTGGATGCCAGAAAGAGCGGGAGATTTGGGAGAGTAACCCTTTTTTAGCAAATTTTTAACTTCTGCAACCAGTCCGGCTTTTAACATTTGTCTGGTGCGTTTGACGATTATTTTTTTAGTTTCTTTAGGAGACTTTTTAATTCCCAAAATAAGGACGTCAAAAAGCTTTGGCCCTTTTTCTCTTTGTTGGGAAAAAGGCTTGCCGGTGGCGGCAATGACTTCCAAAGCGCGGACTATGCGCCGCTTGTTTTTGGGGTCAACAAATTTTTTGGCTTCCGGGTCTTTTTTGACTAACTTTTCATACAATTTTTCGGCGGACAGTTTTTCTAATTTGGCGCGAAGTTTTTTGTTTGGTGAAACTTCAGGAATCAGCCAGTTATCTATGACGGAATAAATATACAAAGCTGTCCCGCCAACCAAAAAAGGCACCCTCTCGTGACTTGCGATGTAACGAATTTGGGCGAGGGCAAGTTTTTTGTATTGGGCAAGAGTTAGGGTTTTGTTAGGCGGCACAACATCAATCAAGTGGTGGGGAATACCAGCCATTTCTTTTTTGGTCGGTTTGGCTGAACCGATGTTTAACCCTTTATAAATCGCTCTTGAGTCGGCTGATACGATTTCGCCGTTAAATTTTTTAGCCAATTTTAAAGACAAAGATGTCTTACCGGAAGCAGTTGGTCCGAGAATAACCACAAGTTTGGGTTCGCCAGCCGGCGGATTGCTTTTTTGCATATTTTTTCATAATCTAAAACAAACACAGCAATTTGAAAAGCGAGGAGGCGGGAAATATGACACCGAACGCTTGTTCCCGTAAAGTTTTTGTTTAAACGACACTGGCAATTTAAGGGAGCCTTGGTTTTAGCGGCTTTAAATGTTGATGTTTGGTGTCCGGTGTTGAGATGGTTAGGCGTGGGGCCGTGGAAAATATTTTTTGTACTTTTACCGACGGCTTTGGTTGGAATGTTGGGCTGGTGGGCTTTCTGGCATTGGTTCAGGCGGAAAGCCATACCGGAAATTATTGAAGAAAATGCTAAAATGCAAGAGGCGATTAAATTAGGCAAAAAAACCCATCAAGTCTTAAAAATTTCCGGCCAGTGGAATCTTATTGTAAAATTTGCAAAAAGTTTTTCAAAAGCAACCGACCCGAATAACAGACTTATCAAATGGGTTAAAAGATACGGCCATTTGGCAGTTTTTGGTTTAGGAGCGGAACCTCTGCCGGCATTGAGAACTCTCTGTCTTATTTTTTGCGATTCTATCGGTTGGAGAGGAGGTATTTATACTCTTATCTTCAGCGACATACTTCATGTGGCAGTAATTGTTTGGGGGTGGAACAAAATATTTTCTTTGCTTGGTTACTGACAAAATAGTAGCCAAGCGAGAGAGGGCTTTTTAGGAGCTCTTTTTTTCTTTTATCTCTTTGGCTATTTTTTCTACGAATTTTTCTATTTTCACTAAGCCGGTGTCTCCTTTCCCTCTTTGTCTTACGGCAACCGACTTGGCTTTTTGCTCTTTTTCGCCCACAATCAAAATGTATGGAATTTTTTGCATTTCAGCCTCTCTTATTTTTTTGCCGACAGATTCGCTTCGAGAGTCAATTTCTACTCTTAGGTTCTCTTTAACCAGTCTTTCGTAGACGCTTTGTCCGTAGGAAGTTGATTTGTCAGAAATCGGTACAACAATTGCTTGGACTGGGGCAAGCCAAACGGGGAAAGCGCCGGCATAATGTTCAATTAAAATTGATAGATATCTTTCTATGGAACCCATTATGGCGGCGTGGATCATAACGATTCTTTCTTTTTCTCCTTTTTCGTTGACACAAGTTAAGTCAAAACGCTCCGGTAGGTTCATGTCAAGCTGGATTGTGGCGACTTGCCACTCTCGGCCGATTGAATCTTTCGCCATAAAATCAATTTTGGGCCCATAAAAAGCCGCTTCGCCAACAGACTCAACGGCTTTGGCTTTTTTTTCTTTTGTAATTTCTCTAAGTTGGTTTTCGGCTTTTTCCCAAGTTTGTTCATTGCCTAAATATTTTTCCATATGTTTGGGGTCATGCAAAGACAGCCGAATTTCTAACTTAAAACTGGCGGCTTCATAAAATTCTTTTACAATCTCCCAAATTTTCAGAATCTCTTCTTTAACTTGAGGATAGCGGCAGAAAACGTGAGCGTCATCTTGTGTTATGGCTCTGACTCTGGAAAGGCCGGCCAGCTCCCCGGTTTGTTCGTCTCGGTAAACTTTAGTGGTTGAGGCGTAGCGTTGGGGCAGTTCGCGGTAGCTGAATGTTTTACGGGCATAAATTTGAGCATGATGCGGGCAGTTCATGGGCTTCATTGTAAAAAGATGACCTTCTCTGGTAGTAATCTTAAACAGCTCATCTTTGAATTTTTCCCAATGCCCGCTTTTTTCGTAGAGGTCTTTTTTGGTGATGTGGGGTATGTCAACTCTTTCATAGCCGTGTTTTTTGCGAAGTTCCCAGACAAAATTATCTAGAGCGTCTCTTAGTAAAGTACCTTTGGGGGTCCAGAGTGGCAGGCCGCTACCGACTAGATCCGAAAAAACAAACAAATCCAGTTCCGCGCCCAACTTTCTGTGGTCTCTTTTTTCTACTTCTTTTTGAAGTTCCAGATAACTTTCCAGTTCTTTTTTAGAGCTAAAAGCGACTCCGTAAATTCTTTGCATTTGCGGTTTTGAGGAGTCTCCTTTCCAATAAGCGCCGGCAAGGCGAGTCAGTTTGAAGCCGTCAGCGGGCAGATCTTTGGTGTTTTTGACGTGAGGGCCTTTGCAGAGATCTATGAAGTTGCCGATTTTATAAAAACTAATTTTTCCATCTTTTGTTTTTTCGGTATCAGATTCTGCACTTGGGCGTTCGCCTTTTCTGATTTCTTCAAGCAATTCGGCTTTGTAAATCTGTCCTTGAATCTTTGCGTCTTTTTCAGCTTTATCAATATCTAAAAATACTTGCTCAATCGGCAGGTTATTTTTGATAATACTTCTCATCCTTTTTTCTGCTTCCGGCAGAATGTCGGCGGCTAACTGTGTCTTGTTGCCTTCTTGAGAGGGAAAATCAAAATCATAAAAAAAGCCGTTTTCAATGACAGGGCCAATGCCAAATTTTACATCAGGATAAATTTCCTGCACCGCGGCGGCCATGACATGAGCTAAAGAGTGGCGAATTTTGTTTATTTTATCGTCCATAATCTGAAGCTTCGCAGATACAGCCTTTTCGGTACTTTCGCTGATTCCAGCCTGCCTGCCGGCAGGCAGGCGGCAGACTCACTCACTGTTCGCTCGGGTTGTGGAAGGAGTTAAAGAAACATTATACTCCTTCCAACCGAGCCAACCGCGAGCTCACAGTGACCTCAAAGGCTGTATCTGCTACACTTCTTAATATGAGAAATCATATCAAAATTGAGTTTTGGTTTCAAATGTGGTAAAAGACGTTTAGTTGTTTTTCAAAAGGAGAACTCAATGCGTGTTGTTGGGATTGTCGGGCCTTACTTTAGCGGCGGCAATAGACGGCTTATTGACCACAACATTGCTAACGCGCTGTATGTTGCAATTAGAATTGCAAATTATTTTTCCGATTCAAAACTGGTAGGTTTCTTTTGTCTCCACAATCACACAGCCAACTTTGAGAAGCTGGCTAATGCGAGCGAGGATTATTACTACGCCTTAGACGATGTTGTATATGATAGAGTTTGCGACGGAATAATTGTTCTTCCGGGCTGGGAAGATTCAAAAGGCAGTGTAAGAGATTTTGAAAGAGCAAGAGACAAACAAAAGTCTTTGTTTATTCTTAGTAATTACAGTGAGGAAAGTTTACAGCTTCTCTTGAAGGGACTGGAGGTGTGGGCGCTTACGCCGGAAAAAGAAGTTACGCAAGTGATGTTAAAAGTTTGACTTCGTCACACAAAATTTTCGGGGAGCCGTCTCGCTCGTTGATTTTGCCTTTTACTACAAGTACGGAATTTTCCTGCCAAGCGGCGGGATTTTTTTCTAGTACACCGGGGAAAACAACAACTTCAATTTTTGAAGTCAGATCTTCCAGCCATGAGAAAAGCATGGGCTTGCCGGTTTTGGTTACGATTTTTTGGACTTTAGTTACTATGCCGCCGATTTTTACCCCGTCAAATAACTGCTTTGCAGTTCCGGTCTGACCGGATTTGACGGGGTGAACTGCCTCTACAATATCCCTGATTGCCGTCAGGCCTTGTTCTAAGGCCAGCTGTGTTTGGTAGTTTCTTAACGGATGGCCGGAAACGAAAAGTCCAAGCAATTCTTTTTCCCAGACCAACTTTTCAGCTGAAGAGGCTGGGCTGGCGGACGATAGACGCAACGGAGGCAGGGGAACGTTCAGCTGGTCGCCAAAAAGGCTGGTTTGTCCGCTGGCATGCTGTTTCTGGCTGTCTCGGGCGTAAGCTAGAAGCTGGTCAACGTTGTTTAAAAATAAATTTCTTTCGCCCAAATTGTCCAATGCCCCACACTTGATAAGACTTTCCAGAGATTTTTTGTTGAGGTCTTTGTTTTTTACTCTGCGCACCAGTTCGTCTATAGTTTTGAAGGGTCCGCCTGTTTTTCTTTCAGCAATGATTGCTTCAGCGATTCCTTCGCCAAGATTTTTTATTGTCAGGAGGCCAAATCTAATCTGGTCGCCATCTGCTTGTTTTAAAACCGTGAAGTCTTTGAAAGAGCTGTTAATGTCTGGCGGTAAAACCGGGATATTCATGTGCTGGCACTCATCAATGACTTCGGCTATTTTTTCAGTATCACCGGCTTCTGCTGTCAGAACGGCGCACATATATTCTGCTGGAAAATTAGCCTTCATATAGGCGGTTTGGTAAGCCACTCGGCCGTAACAGGCGGCATGGGCTTTGTTGAAGCCGTAACCCTGAAACGGCTCAAAAAGATTCCATATTTGTTCTGCTTGCTGTTTGCTCATAGCGCTGTGTTTTTGGCAGCCTTCAACAAAAATTTCGTGCTGTTTAGCCATTTCAACCGGAATTTTTTTGCCAACCGCTTTTCTGAACTTATCAACTGACTCCCAATTGTAGCCGGCCAGTTCCAAAGCAGTAAACAACAGATCTTCTTGGTAAACCAAGATACCATATGATTTGGCAAGGAATTTTTCTGCTTTAGGGTGAAAATATGTAATCTTGCTTCGTCCTTGCTTGCGGGCGATGTATTCTGTGATGTTGTTTATAGGTCCGGGACGATAAAGAGCGACCATGGCGTTGATGTCGTGTATGGTCGTCGGCTTTAAGTCCATAATGTGCTTGGTCATACCGTCGCCGTTTAATTGAAAAAGGCCTTCGGTCTCGCCTTTGGCAAGCATGGCGAATGTTTTTTTGTCGTCAAGCGGAATTTTTTCAATATCAATTTTAACGTTTTGATGTTCTTCAACCAGCCGTACAGCATTTTCTAAAATGGCCAAATTTCGGATGCCCAAAAAATCAAGTTTAGTCAGTCCGACGCCGTCTTCGCCGACGGTATACATGTCATATTGAGTAATGAGGTTGTCTTCACCTTTGGGGTCAAATTGTATCGGCACGTAATCGGTCAGCGGTTTGGGAGCTATGACTACGCCTGCGGCATGGACTGATACGTGGCGAACTGTGCCTTCCAGTTTTTTAGCAATATCTAATATTTCTCTGGCCTCTGTGTTTGTTTCGTAAATCTTTCTAAGTTCTTGCTCAATTTCCATGGCATGTTTTATAGTCATGGGAAAACCCTGTGAGCCCATGGGAATAAGTTTGGCGATCCGGTCGCCGACGTCATAAGGTTTGCCGAGCGCTCGGGCTACGTCGCGCACTGCTCCGCGAGCTAACATGGTGCCAAATGTGCCGATTTGGGCGACTTTGTCAGCGCCGTATTTTTTCTTGGCGTATTCAATAACTTCTTGCCGCCGGTTGTCGGCAAAATCCATATCAATATCGGGCGCTGACGGCCGGTATGGGTTGAGAAATCTTTCAAAAGGAAGTTGAAAATCAAGAGGATTTACATTGGTAATTCCCGAAAGATAGGCGACAAGGGAGCCAGCGACTGAACCGCGGACTGTGGTGTAAATTTTTGACTCGTGGGCAAAACGGAGCAAATCGGCGACTACGAGAAAATACGGCGCGTAATTTTTGCTTTTGATGATATCAAGTTCATAGCGTCTTCTTTCTTGAACTTCAGGCCTATTATTCAAGCCTTTTTCCAATATTCCTTTCAGAGTCAGCTCGTCAAGCATTTTGTCAGCAGTTTTTCCCGGTTCAAGAGCGAAATCGGGAAAGATAAATTTACCCAGAGTAAGATCCACGTTGCACTGGTCAGAGATTTTTTGTGTGTTTGCAATCGCCTCCGGCCACTCTTTAAATTTTTCGGCCATTTCTTCGGGAGTACACAAAGAGAAGTTGTCATGGCGCATGGTCAGGCGGTCTTGGTCGTCAAGTTTGTTGCCGGTCTGCACGGCCAGCAGAACATCGTGGGCGTGAGCGTCTTCTTTGTTCAGATAGTGCGAGTCTTGGGTGGCTACCAAAGGCAGGCCGAGTTCTTTCGCTAATTTCACCAACTGCGGGGTAACCGTTTTTTGTTCTGGAGTATTCTCGTGCTGCTGGATTTCAATATAATAGTTTTCCGGTCCGAAAATTTCCGAATACTCCGAAGCGATTTTTTTGGCTTTGTCGTATTTGTTTGCCAGTATGGCTCGGGACAGCTCTCCGCCTAGGCAGGCGGAAAGAGCGATCAGTCCCTCGCTGTGCTGGCGGAGAAGGTTTTTGTCTATGCGGGGCTTGTAGTAGAAGCCTTCAAGGTGAGAAGCGGTGACAAGTTTGATTAAATTTTGGTAGCCAGTGTTGTTTTTGGCCAAAAGCACTAAGTGGAAATAGTCTCTTCTGTCGCTTGAGGGCTGTTTGTTGCGCATGTCTTCGGTAACATACATCTCACATCCTATTATTGGTTTAACTCCAGTTTTTTTTGCCTTTTGATAAAATTCTATGGCGCCATAAAGCGCCCCGTGGTCGGTGATTGCCATAGAGTCCATTCCCGTTTCTTTCGCTTTCTTAACTAATTCCCCAACCTTTGAGAGTCCATCTAAGAGAGAGTAATGAGAGTGAGTGTGGAGATGTGTGAAGCGAGATGACATAGTAACTCTATTTTAGCATTCACAGTTTTTGCCACAACAAGCAGTTTTTGCCTGCCCCGTTAGAAATTTTTTCAGCTTATAAATGCTAACTTTATTAAGTTTTTCTTTGTCCTAAGAAAAACTTTATCCACAACCCAAAATTTCTTTCGGGGTGGATAACCATGACAGGCACCGACAAGTTCACGAAGTTGTGGATTTCTCAACTTGGTGGGATGTGATATTGTTAAAGTATAATATGGATTTTAAATCAAAACCGATAATTCTCACCTCTGTCGTTATTGCGATTATTGTTGCCGTCGGTGTTTTTTGGTACTGGTCAAAGAGCAAGCAAGCCCCATCCTCAGAAAAAAGCTTTTCGTTGGGCGGCGAAATTTTTGACAAGACACAGAGTCCGCTTGAAGGTCAGATACCAAATACTAACCCCTTCAAAAACCAGAAAAATCCCTTGGATACAATCTATAAAAACCCTTTTGAATAAATGGACATTTTTTTCAAAAAAAATCTTTTTGTCGTCCTGCCGGTTCTGATTTTTTCTTTGTTTGCGAGTTCTAATATCGTTTTTGCTCAAACGACGGTTTCGGGCGTCTGCGTTGTCCGTAATAGTTTTGTCAATGCGCCTACATTTAATCTTCCCGATCTCGGCGTAGGATACGCGAAAAAAACACAACCCGGAATTAACACTATTGCTGAATTGAGAGCGACTTGCACAAAAGAGGTTTATCAAGAACTGTTTCAGCAGTACTGCAAGCAAAATTCTCAGCCTGTTTCTGCCGGAGTGATTTCGTATAACGAGGCGGGTAAAGTTAGTTCTACTGGATCAAGCGGCGCTCTTGGCAGTGGTTTTATTTTTTACTGCAACGCTCTTGGCGCTGATCTTTCTGCAATAACCGGTGCGTGCGGACTTCGTAGCGGCGAAGCAAGCGCGCCAGGATTTTTTGATCCAGATATCGGAGTTGGTTATATAAAAAAGAGACAGCCCGGAGTAAATTCAATTGCGGATTTGCGAAAAGTTTGTACACGCGAGGTTTACGAAAAACTTTTGATTGATTATTGCAAGCAAAATTCTAAGCAGGCTTCTCCAGAAGTGATTGTATACGGAGGAGGGGGCGGACCCCAATCAGTCGGGGGCAGCGCCTTTGGTAGCAAGCCGATGAAGTGCCCAGCATCTCCTACGCCAACAAAATCACCAATAGCTCAAGCGTTGAGCACAGTCACATACCCGGTAACAGAGTTGGGGAATTGTACCGACCAGCAAAATTGTAAAGCCTATTGCGGCATATCAAGCAATTATTCAAAATGCATCGCATTTGCTCAAAAAAATAATCTGACGGTAGAAATACCCGATGACAAAAAAGCCGTTGTTGCGGCGATGCAAAAAGGGGAAGGTCCTGGTCAGTGCAAGGACGAGGCCTCCTGTCGAAATTATTGTGAAGACATTGACCGCATAGAGGAATGCGTCAGTTTTGCCGAAAAATTTAGTTTGGCCAGTCCCGATGAGTTAAAGGAAATACGTCAGATGGCCGATGTCAAAAAGGCGGGTGTGCAGTTTCCGGGAAACTGTAAAACCAAAGAAAGTTGTCTTGCCTATTGTGAAAATTCAACTCACGCGGTTGAGTGTATGGAATTTGCCCAAAAGGCCGGATTTATACCAAAAGAAGACGCTGAAGCAGTCAGCAAAATTCTGCCGTATCTAAAGAGTGGCGGGAAATTGCCCGGCGGATGCACCACAAAAAAATCGTGCGACGCATATTGCGAGAGTGACACTCACACCAACGAATGCGTTGACTTTGCGGTAAAAGCCGGTTTTATGACACAAGAGGATGCTGAAATAGTAAAAAAGACCGATGGTAAAGGTCCGGGAAATTGCAGGTCAAGAGAAGCGTGCGACAGTTATTGCAAAGACGAAACGCATACTGGCGAATGCGTTGACTTTGCGGTAAAAGCCGGTTTTATATCGGCGGAAGACGCGGAAATGGCCAAAAAATTCAATATCCAGTCTGGTCCTGGCGGATGCAAGAGTAAAACTGAATGTGAAGCATTCTGTGTACTTCCAGAAAATCAGGACACCTGCTTTAACTTTGCCAAGGAACACGGGATGCTTAGCGAAGAAGATCTTAAAAACATCGAGCAACAGCGTGAGTTTATGGCAATGCTTGATAAAGCTTCTCCGGAATGGCTTGCCTGCATGGAGAAAGAATTGGGCACTGAATTTTTTGGGCGATTCAAGACAGGAAAAATAACACAATCAGAAGCAAAATCTCCCGCCTTGGAAGTGGCGCAAAGAAAATGTGGGAGCAAGATGGCTCAGGAAAAACAGGCTGCCTGTCTGGCGCTCTCCTGTTCAGAGTTCGAGGTTTGTCTAAAAGCTCTGCAGTCAGGCGGTGGGGGACAGGGCGGGGACCAACAAGGGGAAGGCGCTTCTGATCCGGCAATCAGTGCAAAATTTCAGGCCTGTCAAAAAGAAAAAATGGATGCGTGTCTCACGAAACCATGCGGTGAATTTCAGGCCTGTCTCAATTCCTTAGGCGGCGGCGGAGAGCAACAGCAAGGCGTAGCTGATCCGGCTGTCCAAGCTAAGTTTATGTCGTGTCAGCCCAAGGGCGGCGGAGAGCAACCGCCAGTCGGTTCTCAATTGCCGGTGCCGTCTCCCAGCGGATCGCCGTCTGAAATTCCAGTAACGCCGGAGCTTTGCGCTAGTTTTTCCAGCGTCCCTTCTTGTTCTTTCGTCGGATCACCGGATTCCCAAAACTATCAGCTCTGCAAGGAGTGTTACCCGGACAGATAATACTATTATTGCCTAACAAGATTAAAGATTTTGGGTGTTTTCAAGCTATTGAACCATTGCGAGTTCCCGTTTGAGTAGAGATGTTTTTGATAAGCCCGCCAACTAAGGCGGGCGTTGTATTTTTGCAAATTTTTCTGAAAAGTGTTAATCTATCTACTGATTACGAATCCGTTACGAATTTACGAATAAAATCTTAATTAGTGTATTCGTATTTGATTAGTAATTAGTAGATTATGGGAGTTCCCAGAGCGCATTCTACGCGTGGACAAAAAGGAAGAAGGAGAAGCCATTTGGCTCTAAAACCGTTAGGGCTTGTTGCCTGTAATCAGTGCCGTAAGCTAAAACTGCCTCACGCAGTCTGTCCGTCTTGCGGATTTTACAAAGGCGAGGAGAAAATAAATGTTTTAGCTAAAGAATTGAAGAAGAAGGAGAAACACAAGAAGAGATAGCTTAAGGTCTAAAGACCAAAGTCTAAGGCCAGAAACTCTAGCTTTAGTCGTTAGTCTTTAGTCATTAGACAAGTTGGCTTCACGTCATCTTTCAAGAAGTATCGCAATGCAGTCTCTCTATGAGTGGGACTTTCGTGGTAGGCATAATGAAATGCTGGCGGGAATTATTGAAAAAAATATAAAAGAATTCGGTCCGGGCATAGAAGATACAAAATTTGTTTCCGACTTGGTTGACGGAGTTTTGTCTAAGATAGAAGAACTGGATAAAATAATTGAAAAAGCCGCGCCACAGTGGCCGCTGGAGCAAATTGCGATTGTTGACCGAAATGTTTTAAGGCTTGGTATTTACGAGTTGCTTTTCGGTAATCGTGATGAGGTTCCGCCTAAAGTGGCAATCAACGAATCAATTGAACTTGCCAAAACCTTTGGCGGCGACGCTTCGGGTAAATTCGTCAACGGAGTTTTGGGCACGATATACAGGGAAATAGGCGAGCCGGGGAAAGACCACGTAAAAACTTCAGAGGATGACAACGTGGCAAACAATGTGACAGAAGAGAAACAGGAAAATAAAAATAATTAATGACAAAATCCAAATTACTAATGACAATTCAATGACAAAATCCAAATGACAAAAGACCCAATTTGTCATTTGAGCTTTGGATTTGATTAGTCATTAAATTTTTGTCATTTGTCATTTTAAACAAGTGCAGGAAAAACTCTCTGAATTCGAGAATAAAATAGGTGTTACTTTTAAGAACAAGGACCTTCTTCTGCAAGCCCTCACCCATCGTTCTTATTTGAACGAAAATACCAAATGGTATTTGGACCACAACGAGCGTCTGGAATTTTTAGGCGACGCGGTTTTGGAATTGGTTGTGACGGATTATCTTTATAATAACTATCCCAACCCGGAAGGCGAGCTGACTAACTGGCGGGCGGCGATAGTCAATGCGGTGATACTGGCAAAAATTTGTGAGAAATTTAATCTAAACGACTACATTCTGCTTTCTCGCGGCGAAGCTAAAGATGTCGGCCGTGCTCGGCAATATATTTTGGCCAATGCCATAGAGGCTCTGATTGGGGCGATTTATCTAGACCAAGGCTACAAAAAAGCCGAAGAGTTTATAAACAGGTTTATTATTGAAGAACTGCCGGTAATAATTGAGCAAAAAGCCTATCGCGACCCGAAAAGTTTATTTCAGGAAGAAGCGCAAGATAGAGTTGGTATTACCCCGACTTACGAAGTTCTCAAAGAATGGGGACCGGACCATGCCCGCCATTTTGACGTCGGAGTTTTCTTGGGCGATGAACTTGTTGCTAAAGGCGAAGGCTTAAGCAAGCAGGAAGCCCAACAAGTAGCCGCAGAAGAAGCGTTGAAGAAGAAGGGGTGGTAAATATGTTATAATTACTTTATGGACGAAAATGCGGTAGAAAAAATCAAAAGTATTTTTGCTGAAAACGACATTGAGTATGCCGCTATCTTTGGTTCGCGCGCTCGGGGCGATAACCGGCCAGATAGCGATTTAGATATCTTGGTTAGATTTAAAAAAGATAAAGAACCGGGATTGTTTGGTTATATTGCGCTGGAACGAAAGTTGTCAGAAGCATTAAAACAAAAAGTAGATTTAGTGACTCAAGAAGCAATTAGCCCATACATTGAAGAATACATAACAAAGGACATTAAAGTAATCTATCAATGATAATTTTATGTCTCCAGATAAAGCTTACCTGAAACACATACTCGATGCTATTTCTAAAATTGAGACTTATACCAAAGGCTTGGATAAGGAGCAATTTTTGGGAAGAAATAATGAAATAACAAGAGATGCTGTTATTAGACAATTTGAAATTATTGGCGAGGCTGTGGGTCGTTTATCTGGTGAAATTAAGAAAACAAATTCAACTCTACTTTGGAGAGATATTTCTGATATGAGGAATAAATTAATCCATGAGTATTTCGGCGTCAATTCGGTAGTGGTCTGGTCAACGGTTCAAAACGATTTACCGACTTTAAAAAGAGCTATCGAACAAATGCTGAAATCTACGAACTAAATTTAATTTAAAGGTGTTGAATAAAAAGGGGTGGTAAAATTTTAAAAATATGCTACATTCATTCAAGTTACTTATATTTTAGTAAGGAGACTAGTCAGTGGACGATCTGGAAAGACTTATTGAAAGAGTTAAAAATATAAAGATGACCGAAGAAGAATTGGAAGAGCAAAGAATAAGTTGGGCATACGGCAATCTTAAATTGTCCAGACCAAATCTGACCAGACAGGAAGTTAAAGAAGCCGCCCGCAGGTTGAGAGAGGAATAACCTCTCTTTTTGTTTACGTTGCAAAGAAAAGTTTTTTATGATAATCTCTTGAAACAATGCTAAAGATTAGACTACAGCGAATCGGCAAGAGGGGTCAGGCCTATTTTAGAATAATTGTCACTGAACACACCCAGAAACCAAAAGGCAGATATTTGGAGCTTTTGGGTACATATAATCCTCACGAAGACAAGGTTAATGTAGATAAAGAAAGGGTGTTATCTTGGCTATCAAAAGGTGCGCAAGCCTCGCCGACAACACATAATCTGTTAGTTGGCAGAAAAGTCATTGAGGGTAAAAAAGTCCAGGCTTGGAAAGCTAAAAGTAAGCCGTTGAAGTCTGAAGTCTCTGAATTGCCGAAGTTGAAAACCGAGGCTGTGATTCCGTCGAAGGAAATTAAAGAAGTTATGGTTGAGGAAGTGTCTGTTGTTGAAACTCCGGCCGAACAGTCAATAGCCACACCTTGACACCAGTTTTAATAAGTGATAGAATTATAATATAAGTTTAAGGCCACTCACGGAAAGAAAGAGATGGCAGGTCGAAAGATTGTTTAATATTTAAAAAAGATTATTAACAGTATGGCTAAAGATAAAGATCTAGATTTTGTAGAGTTTATCGTCAAAGCTATCGTCAACAAGCCTGATGATGTTACAGTTGCCAGACAAGTTGATGAGATGGGAGTCCTGCTTTCGGTCAAGGTTGACCCAGAAGATATGGGTTTGCTGATCGGCCGACAAGGTTCTACCGCCAAGGCTATCAGAACTCTTGCCAGAATAATCGGCATGAGGAACAATGCCAGAGTTAATCTGCGCATTGAAGAGCCGGAAGGCGGAAGAGGACCAGTAGCTGCAGGCGGCAAGACCAAAAACGTTGAAGACGTTATGGGCGAGCTGGACATGTAATTTTTTGAGCGAATGCTCAAATCAAAAACCCCAAAATATGGGGTTTTTGATTACTTAAAAACAGCCAAAAGGTTGACTGTTTATTTTATTATCTTAACTATGGTTTTATCTTGGACCAGTGGGTAAAGTTTTAACATATCTTGGACTGTCATTCCGATACAGCCGTTGGAAAGAGGCTTTCCGATAGTTTCACTGCAAGTGGTTGAGTGGATGCTGTAGCGGTCGGTATTTTTAATTCTTATACCCAAGGCTCTCATTTTGGAATGAACAACTTTTTTGAGGCCGTCGGCGCATTCGGCATAATTTATAACTTCTCCTTGTTGCGGTCCCGGATCAACATATCTAAAAACCGGTCTTTCTCTTTTTTCGTAAACATAACCCGAACCGACTGGCGTAGGGGTTCCTCTTTTGCCAACTCTTATTCGGCATTTAAAAATAATTTTGTCTTGGTCGTAGAACTCTAAAGTTCTTTTAGTTAGGTTTATCAGAATTAATTGTTTGTTTTCGGGGAGACCATTTTGCTGTTCGGTGCCAGTAGTCTGGCCTAATAACGGCAAAAGTAAAATAAAAATTATTTTAAGCATGACTGACTCTTTCCTTGTTTTAAAAAGAACCGCAATGTGTTATATTAGAACACAAATTTAAGTATGATTCAATTTGATGTTATTACAATTTTCCCGGAAATTTTTAAAGGCTTTGTGAGTGAGTCTCTTTTGGCGCGCGGGCAAAAAAAGAAGATTATCAGAATCGGTCTGCACAACTTAAGAAAATGGACGACAGACAAGCACAAGACGGTTGACGACAATCCTTACGGCGGGGGACCGGGGATGGTGTTAAAGATTGAGCCGATTTTTAAAGCAGTTAAGAGTATTGAGTTAAAAGTTAAAAGTAAGAGATCCAAAAACGTAAAACCTAAAACTTATAACTTAAAACAGAGAGTAATACTGTTTAGCCCTCGAGGTAAAAAACTTACGCAAGAGTTGGCAAAAAAATGGGCTAAACTAGATCAGCTAATTTTTATCTGCGGACGTTATGAAGGAGTTGACGAAAGAGTTGCTGATTATATTGCCGATGAAGTTATTTCAATCGGTGATTATGTATTGAATGGCGGCGAAGTGGCGGCCATGGCGGTAATTGAGTCGGTTTCCAGACTGATACCCGGTTTTATTGCTAAAAAAGAGTCGGCGCAAAAAGCTGATCACGCCCAGTATACCCGTCCAGAGGTTTTTATTATGGGAAAAAAGAGACTAAAAGTGCCAAAAGTCCTCTTATCAGGCGACCACAAAAAAATTAAGGAGTGGCGTAAGAATATCATATGAACCAGCGCAGCTACTTGACAAAACTTATTAAAAAGTCTACTAATGAGACAGCCCAATTTTCGTGGGCTGAGAAACTTAACAAAAACAAAAAAAGGAGAAAACCATGTTGGATACAAGAGAAAATGAAATACGAGTTTTAATGCAAAAAATAACCTACTTAACACAATCGCTTATAGAAACAAAGAAGAGGGAGGGGGATATAGAAACTGCAGAAAAATTAAAAAATATTATATATGAGTTCAACAATGTCAATGTTGATAAGTTGGTTCAAGAAATAAATGCTGGTGGGTTTGAAAACGGGCATTGTTGTAGTTATCAATCAGGAGATTCTTCTGTTTCTGTTGCTGGTGGACAAAAGACATCCAGTCAATGCAGTCAACAAAAAGAAAAGCTAACACCAATAGGAGCAAGTTGGGTTGATGGTCCTACGATATTAGAGGGAGAACCTGTCGTTTTTATGAAGGATGGACAGGAAGTATCAAGGGGGACAGCTTTACCGTTTGAGTACGTAAACGGATCTCCAGAAGAAAGACACGACGGGATGATTGGAATTAAGGAAAGTGATGGTAGTAGTTTTATAGTTAAGAGATCAATGGTTTACAAAGTTGAAAAGGCGGATAATGTAGACAGATCGTCAAACCCCAGTACCAGTAGCTCTCGAGACTCCGGTAGTTCTAGTGGCAAGTCGAGTAGCCAGATGACCGGACCGTCACAGCCAGGGCATGAATCCTTTGGGTCCGCAAGTTCGCGGGGTGCTTTTACAGGATCTGAGGCATCTTGGAATTCTTATTCGAGCGCAGCTGCGGTTGCTGAAAGAGATTGTGGGTACTACAACAAGTAGTGAAGCCTAGTGTAGCAGTAAAATTGAAAATCACCCCCTGGGGTGATTTTTTAATTAATTCAAGGGCGGCCCTTGGATTAATGTGTACGGGCTTGACACAAATGTCAACTTAATATACCATCTCCTTACAAAGCATCTTTGACAACAAGGAAAAAGTATGCTGAAAAAAGGCTTTTTGTTTGTGTGGTTTGTTCTTGGGTTTTTTGGTGTGTCTGTTTTTGGCAACACTAATTATCGTATTTCCGAACTTGACGCCCTAAGGCGTTTACCTTTTGAGGTAAAGGAAAAGAATAAAAATACGGTTGTGCCGGAGTTTGATTCTAGGTCAGCAGAATATATTGTTGTTGTTTCTTCCATGCCGGAAGAGCTTAAGGAATTAAGAAATGTCGGCGCGGAAACCGGCAATTCGTGGGAACTGGTTGTAACCGCTAATGATAACGGAAAAGAAAAAATAGTTGCGAAAACTCTTGCTTCAACGCTTCATTACTTTGACAAAGATTCAAAGCAGATCAACTCTTTTGTTCTTGTGGGAGAACAGAAATTGGTTGCCTTGATTACGAAGTCGGATGATGTCGCAAAACTTGCAAAGTATAAAGAAAAAAGATTTTTTCTTTTGTGCCACGATGGCAGTCATATTTTTTATCCAAGGGGTCCCCTTGGAATGGTTTGGGAACAGAGAGAGGTAAACAATGTAGATCAGGAAAATTTTCAGCCCAAGGGGGCGGTATTTAAGGACGGGGGAAATGGCGTCAGGTATGTAAAGAAAAATTCAGAAACGGACAAAAAAATTGAAAAGCTGATTTATCTGGTTGCAAATTCCTCGGAGCTTGGCCACAAAGGGACTGTTTTAACTGAAGAGGGCTACGACAAAGCGGAGGTAACCTTTTTTGAGAAAACAAGAGGAAGGTTAAAAAAAGAAATTATAAACTCTATTCCATTTGTCAGTATGGGTTTGCGTTACGGCAACTTGATTGCTTCCAATTTTATTATGTCCAGCAGTTTGAATGTTGCTTCTTCCTTTGTGGGAAGGCAGGGGCAACAACAAACGACCGGACTTAATATTTATTGCGACAATCAGGTTGCGCAGGAAGTTTTTTATCGCAACATGGTTGACTTGAGAAAAACCAACTCGCTGATTGCCGAAGAAATTTCCGTTTTGAAACAAGCGACTGTAAATCAATCTGACCAGCTGGCTCAAAAACAGAAAAAAATAGAAGAACTTGAAACGCAAATCATCCTGATGGGCTCCGCTTTGGCGGAACAACAAAGACAAAATCAGGAGAGAGAATTTGCGCTGACGCAGGTGTTGCGAGTCACAAGAAATGACTCGGAAAAACTTCAAAAAGAAAATATCCAGCTTAAGGAACAAATTACGGCAGAATCTGCCAAGGTCAGAATTTTACAAAAGAAAAGCATTGTTCAGTCGGCCGAACTCGCGAATATTAGGGAAATGTATTCTGAAGTTAAAAATTCAACTACTTTTTTTGAAGCAAGATTAACCAGTCTGGAACGAAAAAACGAGACAAAAAACAACTCCCAAATTGTAAGTTTGAAGAAAGAAGAGAAGAAAAAAACAGAAGTTAAAAAAGCAGGATTAGCTGGTTTAGCGGACTTGGGTAGATTTTTGCCGGTGTCATTTTTGGGTATTTTACTTTTGGGAGTATTTGCAAACAATTTCAGAGCGATGAAGACTGACCGGACAACCCGGCGTGAATCAAAAAACCAAAAACAAAGAAAACAAAAACAACAAACAAAAAAGGAGAAAAAAATGAGAAAAAATCTGGCGCTTGGCTTAGTCTTTGCTTTATTTCTTGGGAGTTTCCCCGTGTCTGCTCAAGGTCAAAGAGCAACAGGAAAAGTGGATCGTGTTGAAATTTATACGCCCGAAAATAATCCGTTAATGTTTAACCGATTAGCCAAGGAGCATCCGGAATTAGGTTTTTACACCCTTGAAGATTTAACCCAAGTAGTTATGGAACTGGCGGGTAGTTTTAAGGCTTTCCTTTTGACACCGGGAACAAGAGTCTTGGCAGACGAAGACGGAAATATAAAATATGCCCAATGTGGGAATGAGGTAATTGTTGGTAAGATCAGGATCCAACAGACGGCGATGCCAGCCGAGGGATTAACTCAAGAAACAGTGGTTGTAGTAAAAGACGCAGAGAAGATGGCGGGTCATATTTTGGACCGCTACTTTGACCAGATGTCAGACTACCAGAAAAAACAGCAAGAGTTGCAGGAAAAGCAAATTGAACAGCAGGGAAAGTTTTTGGAATTTTTATCGCTCAATCAAAAAACAAGTCAGCAGAATTTAGAAAATGTTGTTAACTTGCAAAGGCCGAGAAATGACGGCTTTACAAAACTTGATAGGTTTGTCTTGTATACAACCGGCATAACAAGTTCGGTTTTCAGCGGCATAGCTGCTTTTAGAGGCCGTGGCGGTACAGATTTAGACGGAGTGGTTTTTAATCTTACTCAAACTTTGACGAGCAACCCAGCTCTTAGTAATACCAATAACGCCAATGTCCAGAACAACCCAGTCATAGATGTTGCCAGCAGTTTGCAAGGCGGTAACAATACAGCAAGTAATACTGCACAAGGCGGAAATGCGCAGGGCGGCAACGCTCAAGGCGGTAACAGCAATGCCAGCAATTCGGCAAACAGCACGGCCAACAATACCAATACGGCCGTCAGCGGCGCAAACAGCAATAGTGGCGCAAGCGCCAGCAATGATAACAAAAATTCCAGTGTTAACAACAATCAAAACGACAATCCGACTAATGTCGGAGTAACCAGCACTAATACTTCAAATAATTCGGCTAGCAATGACAATAGAAACAGCAATACAGGAACTAACAGCAATAATAATAGCAATCAACAGAATCAAGGACAGGCACAGAATCAGGCATCTACAAATAATAACAGCGGCGGTACGGCGGGTAATCCGACTGTGCCACCGACAGTTGGGCCGCCGAGAGAGCCGTCGCCTGATCCGGTTGTAAATGTTGGCAACGGTAGCGCCAACAATACTCATAATAGCGGTAACGGCAACAGCAACAGGCCCCCACAACCTGTTCTGCCGCCTTTGCCTCAACCGCCTCCAAATAATTAACTTAAGTCACAGTCATAGGGCATCCCACAGTGCCCTTTTTTATTTTTATACAGTTTGACTGATTTTTATTATTCAAATAGTCTGGTGGTACCTGTTCTTTGTTTTGGGGGTTGACGATTATGCTGGAACTTGAATCGGAACTTATTGATATTCTTTTGGCATTAAGCCGAGATCGTAAAATATTTTGGTTCAAGTTCGGGATTTCTTTTAGGGCGCAATTTAATGACTGTCAGTGGTGGTTGCTGTCATCACGCAAGTTGTTTGTACGCAAGGTTGACGACAAGTCGTGGCTGTTGATTGAGGGTCTGCCCGGTTTAAAAAATTTGGCTGAAGAAGTTGGGCAGATTATAAAGAAGAGGCGTTTGGAGTATCGGGGTTGGAGCAGAAAAAATATCGAAGTTGTACCGGTACTGCCGACAGAGAAAGAATTAACCGACAGAAAAAATAGAATAGAAGAAATAATGGATGCGGCAGTCAGTTAGAGGTCATTGGCCTCTTTTTGTTTTTTTTGTTCTACGGGGTGGTTGACAATGTTTTTCCATTTGCTAGAATTGTCTGAAATGAATTGAAAGACAATTTAGATTGGCGTGGACAACCACGATTGAATCTTTAAAGATTCAATCGTGGTTGTCTTTAGGGAAAGCATTTTGAGAATTGAATAGGTTGTTATTTATTACAGTCAACTAGACTTACTATTCGTCTAATTTTGGCTTTCGGCTAAGCTTAGACGAATTATTTTGAGAGTTTGATCCTAGCTCAGGATGAACGCTGGCGGCGTGGATGATGCATGCAAGTCGAACGGTGCAGGGTAGCAATACTCTGCACAGTGGCGAACGAGTTAGTAACACATTGGTACGTACCACCGAGATGGGAATAACCAGTCGAAAGATTGGCTAATACCCAATGGCATCGTGCTTCACTATTGTGAGTCACTGACTAAAGCTTAATGACTAAAGACTAAGGCAAGAATTTTCTGGCTTTAGACTTTTGACTTTAGACTTTGGCCCAGTGGCTCGCGGTAGCGAGGCACGATTAAAGGAGCAATCTGCTCGGTGAGCGGCCTATGTCCTATCAGCTTGTTGGCGAGGTAATGGCTCACCAAGGCTATGACGGGTAGGGGGTGTGAGAGCACGGCCCCCAACGACGGAACTGAGATAAATTTTGTCTCCTTCAGCGGTAACGTTGAAGTAAAATCTAGCTTATAACGGCGAAACCTCTTTGTGGATAAGCAACTATAACCATAAATAAGTGGTTATAGTATAATACCCCATATGGAGACAACGCCGTGGGAAGTTAATGGAAAAAATGTATCGGATCAATATATTGCCGGTTTTCTTGATGGAGACGGATCTATTGTAGCTGTTATAGAAAAGCGGCCAGATAGACGCCGGTTTCCATATCGTGTGAGATTGAAAATAAATTTTACACAGCATGTTAGGCATAAAAATTTAATGCTTCTGCTTCAAGAATCTTTGGGCAAGGTTGGTTCAGTCAGATACACTCCAACTCATAATCTTTCGGAACTAGTTATTCAGAAACGTGAAGATCTGAAAAGAGTATTAGAGCGACTTTTACCGCATTTGATTCTTAAACAAAGGCAAGCAAAAATAATGCTTGCCATGATTGATATCTTTGATCAGGGTCTAGTGAACATCAGAAGTTCACTCTCCGATAAAGATTTCGAAAAGTTATTTTCCATGGCACTGGAAATTAGGAAAATAAATTCAGGCGCAGGCGGTAAAAAGAATTATGAGGTCATTAACCCCGTAACGACTCAAGTTTAGTTAAACTTGGATGGCGCTCTTTTTAGAGGCCATAATATGCTAGCTCCTCAATTATTTTGGGGAAGAAGACATAGTCTATACTACAAGTGATTGTGGACAAATTTCGACAATGGGCGAAAGCCTGATCGAGCGACGCCGCGTGCGGGAAGAAGGCCTTAGGGTTGTAAACCGCTTTTGCCAGGGAAGAATCCGCCTTTTGGCGGAGTGACGGTACCTGGCGAATAAGGGGCTCCTAACTTCGTGGAAACTCCCGCCACTTCGGGCGGGGGCGCGACCTATTGCTGTAAGGCAATAAGGAAAAACTTGGCTTATATGCTGGAAAACCCAGTTAATAATTCAGTACCCTTTGAGGTGACAATCTGAATTAAAATTTTGTTGGTTTTTATTAACAAAATTACTGGAAAATCAGCAGGGAAGTTGATTTGTTCAAATTTTTGGAGAAAAAAACCGAGCTTCAAGCTCAGTGAAAGATTGTGGCCTTGATTTTCTTTGTATTTATTCTACTTCTACTCTTTCTACCGCAGTTACTTTAAGCAACTTTGAAATTTTGAATCGAAGGGCATTGGCATAACTTTGCGCCTTTTCTGTGGCATGTTCATCAGAGTATGCTTGGAAAATGTGGAGTTCTGTTCCAGATGTTTCCGCTATACTGTTTGACCATTTACCTTCGAGGATATAATAAATCATTAGGCCTCCAATTTTGGTAATGTGCCACAAAATTGTACATAGTAACTTGTATAAAATCAAGTCTTCAAAAATTTGAACAAATTAACCCCTCAGAGACTTCCAGTCACTTTTTTTGAAATCTTAGAAAGTGCCTGGAGATGGGAATTTTTAAGTTCCCATAATACGCTGAGCATCCTTAATTATTTAAGGATGGTGAGATAGTCCAACGTTAGACATAAAAATTAAGTTATGTTGTAACTTTAGCCAGCAGGAGCGGTAATACGAAGGCCCCAAGCGTTATCCGGAATTACTGGGCGTAAAGAGCGAGTAGCCGGTTTTGCTAGTCCGATGTTAAATCTCATGGCTTAACTGTGAGGCCGCATCGGAAACGGCAATCTGTGCCTCACTTTCGTTCGGCACAATTTAGAATTTTCAATTTAAAATTTTCATTGAATTTAAAATGTTTAAAAATTAAAACATTAAGAATTGATTGAAAATTAGAAAATTGTAAAATTAAAAATTTCGTGGCGAGCGGTAGCGAGGCACGGCTTGTAACTAGAGCAAGTCAGAGGCAAGCGGAACGTGCGGTGTAGGGGTGAAATCCGTTGATATCGCACGGAACACCAAAAGCGAAAGCAGCTTGCTGGGGCTTTGCTGACGGTCAATCGCGAAAGCGCGGGCATAA
>JACPNK010000004.1:0-17706 GCA_016185525.1 Candidatus Yanofskyibacteriota bacterium | reverse complement strand
GTTAAACCTGCCGCCTGGGAAGTACGATCGCAAGATTAAAACTCAAAGGAATAGACGGGAATCCGCACAAGCGGTGGACCATGTGGTTCAATTCGATAGTAAGCGAAGAACCTCACCAGGGTTTGAAATCCAGCTGCAATCCGCCAGAAACGGCGGACGCCTTCGAGGGTGCTGGACAGGTGCTGCACGGCCGTCGTCAGCTCGTTCCGTAGGGAGTTCCTTTAAGTAGGTAAACGAGCGCAACCCCTATTGTGTGTTATAAGTGTCACACGAGACTGCCCAGCCCAAAGCGCACTTGCGTGCGCAATGACTAATTTTCAATTTAAAATTTTCATTGAATTTAAAATGTTTGAAAATTAAAACATTAAGAATTGATTGAAAATTAAAAATTATAAAATTAAAAATTGCACGCGAAGCGTGTTTCGGGCTGGGAGGAAGGCGGGGATGACGTCAGGTCAGCGTGGCCCTCTGATACCCTGGGCTACACACGTGGTACAATGGGCGGTACAATGGGTCGCTAAAGCGCGAGCTGGAGCCAATCCCATCAAAGCCGTCCTCAGTTCGGATTGGAGGCTGCAACTTGCCTCCATGAAGCTGGAATCGCTAGTAATCGCAGATCAGAACGCTGCGGTGAATACGTTCTCGGATTTTGTACTCGGGTCGCTATGCGATCCGGTAAAAAAGCAGGTGTAAATCCTGTGATAAAAAGATAGATTTTATCAAGCCGAAAGACAGTTCTGATGCCGTGAGGGTCAGAATGAAGGGTCTGGAGGCATTGCTTAGCTTGAGTTTTCAAAGAGGCGTTAGCAGTAACGATTCGTCGAGTACACGAAGAAGTTATCTATTTAAAACTGCTAATGTGACCGGAAAACCAAGATGAGTAAAAAGTTTTACCGGGTTACCGTAGGAGATCTTGTTTGGTTTCTTGTGTTATGCACATGATTTTTAATAATTTATGTGTTATACTAACACCGAGATAAAAGTAGAGAGTAATCTCTAAATTATGACCAAACAAGAAGTCAGCAGAGCTCGTAGTACCCACAGGTTGCCTTTTCAAAGAAATTTGAAATTAAAGGAACCAATGGGGAAGGAGCAAATTCATGGAAAAAAGCTAAATCCAAATTATGTTGCTGGTTTTGTTGATGGCGAAGGATCTTTTTGTGTAGGAATTAGTAAGCACAAAACTCTTCGTCGCGGTATAGAAATTCATCCTTTATTCGAAATTGAAGTGAGGGCTGATGATCGTAAAATTTTGGAGAGAATTTTGCTAACTATTAGTTGCGGTAAAATCTATGACTGTTCTTACGAGCGTTATGGTTGGCAACCGCATTCTAAATACAAAGTCGGTAGCACTAGAGAATTGGAAGAATTTGTTATTCCTTTTTTTGACCAGCATCGGTTGCAGGCTAAAAAGGCTCAATCTTACAGAATTTTTAGAAAAGTAGTAATGATGATGCGTAGAAAAGAGCATCTTACAAATAAAGGTTTTGCTAAAATTGTGACCTTGCGTAATCAGATGCGTAAAATTGGTCGGAATCAGGACAGATTTATTTCCGTGAAAACCGCCAGGGTACGGGAAAACCGTTCGCCCGGTGGTGTGAGAAGTTAAATTAACTATCTCAATACTGCCCGTCAAGTCAACGAAGTCGGGGATACCCAAAAGCCCGTATTTATATGGGACTACGGTAGATTCGATAACGAGGGCTAAGTCGTTGGTGCAAACTGCACGTTGCGACTCATCACAGTAATGTGATTGAAAAAAGTTGGCTATTTGCTGGAATATCTGTGGATATCTGGCTACTCATGAAAGTATATTCATGGTAGAGTATGCGTATACCATGAGTAACAAAGCTCAGATTGCAGACAATCAGCAGGGAAGATTAAATGTAAAGTTAACCCCAGATTATATTTTGGGGTTAGTGGATGGAGAAGGTTACTTTTCCGTCAGTGCTGCAATTGACAGATCTCAAGGTTGGAATTGCCATAACGTCAGGATGGTGTTTGGTATCGATCTCAACGTGGTTGACGGCCAAATACTATATGACGTAAGAGATTGGTTTGGTTGTGGCAAGATTACCTATAAAAATGATGAGAGAAAAAATTTCTCCGATCAATTGAGGTTTCAAGTGAGAGATATGTGGTCATTAACTAAAATCGTTATCCCGTTCTTTCGGAAGTATCCGTTGAAATTTCCCAAAAAGAAAAAAACTTTTGAGAAATTTATGGAGATTGCAAGAATGAAAGAGGCAAAAGAACATATCGGCTCAAAAGGGTTTCACAAAGCACAAATTCTAGCGAAGCAATTACACATTTAGTCCCCTCAGAGACTACACGCCGACCTCCACTGTTTTTGGTGGATGATGATATAGTCCATGCTGTATAGCGATATATAGACAAACATGAACAAGGCAACGCTAGGGGAACCTGGTGTTGGATCACCTCCTTTCTATTTTTGATAACCAAAAATAGCGAGTCGATAGAGATAACTATTTTAAATCTCTGCCTGGTCCGAAGGCTAAATCGGAGATCGTTAGATGGCCCGATTAAAAATGGCCGTCTAGTCTGGTTGACTGTAATAGATAACAAACAAAATCCCGCTGCCTGGCGGGATTTTGCAATTTTCAATTTAAAATTTTTAATTTTCAAAAAATGACTTTGAGTTTTCGTATATGTTGACAGTTTATGTTACTTGATGCTAATATTTCCCTTAGCTCTTTAAATTGATGCCTTAGGAGGATTAAATGTCTGAACCTTGGGAAGTTGAAGAAATACCGGTTTTATTTCCAAATGAATGTACTCATAAGAATAACGACGTTCTAGCGACCACAGGTTGGTATGACCTGCTAATACTTTGGTGCAGACGCTGTGGCTCGGTTAAATATGGAGAAGAATCTTGGATAATGCCCGGACAGAAAGTTGATTTAAGTGAAAGTTGTTGGCAGTCTTTTGAAAATGGATATATCTTTGAGTAGCTGATATTTTAAAAACCAGATTTGTAACTCTGGTTTTTGATTTGTTAACTGGTCTATGTTACTTTTTTATCAGTTCAAACAGAAAGGAGAAGCAATGTTAAAAAAGATCTGGTTGTTTTACAGGAGGTTTCGGGATTTCAGATGTTTAAAATGCGGACATAAAAAAGTTGATTTTTCTCGTCATTATTGCGATCCCTTGTGTCCTTATTGCGAGGGAATAAGTTATTTAGTGAGAGACGACTTTTTACTATAGTCAAAAAGCACTTGATAGTGCTTTTTTAATTGTGTTGGTTACTTTATCTGGTAAGTCAAGGTCACATTAATTGTAATCTCATTTTCTCCGGTGGGTAAAGATGGTCTGCCTCCGCCAACTCCGGCTTCAGCCGCTTTAGCGTAGAATACTCCATTTGAAAAACCGCCAGCGTTCTCACTAAAGTTAACAATTTTTCCAAGGCGGATGCTCAACTGCTTCTCAAGTTCGTTTGCTTTTTTCTTGGCGTCGGAAATTGCTTTAGCTCTGGCTTCCGCTTTAAGTATTTCCGGATCGTCAGTAAAAAAACCTAGGTTTATAATATTGTTTGCTCCTGCGGATACCAAGCCGTCAAGTACAACGCTAACCTTGTCAAGATCTCTAACTTTTACCTCAAAACTTTGGCTTACTTGATAGCCTTTTATTTCCGGCGTACTTGACCTTGGATAGTTATATTGAGGAGAGATGTTATAGGAAGTCGTTTTGATATCTTTGTCTTCCATGCCTTGGCTTTTTAGAAAATCAACAACTGTTTGCGACTTTGGCGAGTTTTTGTTTTGCGCGTCTTTGGAGGTAGCTCCTTCGGTTATTATGGCAAAGTTAATTTTGGCTATGTCCGGTTTGGCAAAAATTTTGCCTTCACCTGAAAAAGATATAGTATTGCCGGTAACAGGCTGATTAAGTTTTTCGTAAATGCCGACAGCTAAAAATACTGTGGCAACTAAAGAAAGAACAGTAATCGACCAAGCTAAGTTTTTGTTGTTCATAGCAAATATATGCTACCAAAAAATAAAGCAAACTTAAAGGCAAAGATTTTCT
Source organism: Candidatus Yanofskyibacteriota bacterium (assembly GCA_016185525.1). Taxonomy (GTDB): domain Bacteria; phylum Patescibacteriota; class Minisyncoccia; order 2-02-FULL-40-12; family IGHO2-12-FULL-4; genus JACPNK01. The sequence goes on along the minus strand of JACPNK010000004.1, from coordinate 13,665 downwards.
TAGTTCTCCACAATATCCGTAGCGCTTATAACGTCGGCTCAATTTTTCGCACGGCTGATGGAGCAGGGGTAGATAAAATTTTCCTTTGCGGGTATACCCCGATACCCACTACAATGGGCATCATTGCAAAGGGTGCAATGATGCCCATTGTAAGAAAGATAGCAAAGACTGCTCTTGGGGCAGAAAAAACCGTATCTTGGGAACATTGGTCTCAGACTTGGCGACTGTTGGAAAAACTAAAAAAAGACGGAGTTGAAATTATTGCTTTGGAGCAGGCCGACAATGCGGTTGATTACAGAAAGTTTAAGCCAAAATTCCTGCCCGTCGGCAGGCAGGTCCGCTTGGCATTAATTGTTGGTAACGAAGTCAATGGGTTAAGCAAAAAAATCTTAGAATACTGCGATAAGATTATTGAAATTCCGATGAGAGGCAAAAAAGAATCGCTAAATGTCTCGGTTGCCGTCGGCGTAGCTTTATATGAAATTACCAAGCAAAACTCTTGAACAAAAACTACTTGCCGATGGTTACGGCCAAATTATCGGCGTAGATGAGGTTGGTATGGGAGCTTTGGCTGGACCAGTAGTTGTTTGCGCCGTGTCTTTCAATAAGGACTTTTTTAAAAAGTCGCATGAAAAACTTCATTGGCTTAGAGATTCTAAACAACTTTTGTCTTATCAGCGCGAAAAGTTTGCCGCCGAACTTTTGAAGCAAGATGACTTTAGTTTCCAAATTTCGTATTGCCATCCCAAGACAATTGATAAAATAAATATTTACCAGGCGGCACGTTTAGCAATGCGCAAGGCGATTGCTAAATTGACTAAAGACCAAAGTCTAAGGACTAGAGTCAGAAAAATAATCAATCCCGGCCTTAGCCCTTGGTCTTTAGACCTTAGTCGCATTGTGGTTCTAGTTGACGGAAAAACCAAAATACAAGGGATGCCCTTGGAACAAATGGCGATTGTGAAAGGGGACAGAAAAGTGTTTGCGATTGCTTGCGCTTCAATTTTGGCCAAAGTTTACAGAGACAAAATGATGGTAAAATACGCCAAAAAATTCCCCGGTTACGGTTTTGAAAAACACAAGGGCTATGGCACAAAAGAGCATCAAGTCCGATTGGTAAAACTAGGTCCTTGCCCGATACATCGCAAGTCTTTCAAGTCGGTGGCCGATCTGTTATAATTTTGTAATCTAAATACGCCATATGCCTAAATTTGAATCTTTTTCTGAAAAACCAAAACCAAAAAGAACAACGGAAGAACTTAGACGTTCTAACGCAGAGTTAAGGAGGCAGTTGGAAGAAATAAGACTAAGAACATCAAAACAAAAGAAAGAAACTCTGCCTGTGTCTCGGTCAGTTTCAAAACCAAAGAAGGAACAACTGTCGGCAAAGTTTGAAAAAAACAAGGAAAGAAAAAACCACAAATTGTCGGTTTTGACATCGTGGGTTAGATCCGTTTTTCTTGGCACTGTGATTGGATTAGCGGGGAGTGCCGCAATTCAAAAGTCTGCCGAATTTTTTGTTGAGACCAAATACGAAGACCAACTTAAAGATTTGAAAGAACTTCAAGCGATGAAAGAAAAAGCGCAAAAATTATTCGGAGACGTATTCAAGTATGCCTTGGATCAAGAGTCGGAAGGAGAAATTTTTGAAGAAATTGAAAAGAAACCGATAGCGGAGTCTCTGAGGCTGTTAAAAGGCGGAAAACCCAGGCAATTTCTTAACAAAGCTCAAGAACGAATGAAAGACGAAGAGGTTGTATATCCAATAGTAGAGGATATTGTTAGTAGTGAGGGTCTTATTGAGAAAATTTTAATAGAAACACTATTGGCCGACAACATGATTCCAAAAGGCTGGGTCAATGACGAAGTTGAGTCTATAACTTTAAAAAGCCAAAGTCACCTTATTGCTTACGAAGGAGTAAATTCTAGGGCCTTGGCGTCTTATTCTGGAGGAGGCATTAAAGAAGGAAAAAAAGAAAAGGGCAGAATTGTTTTTTACAAAGATTCTTCCGAACACGTATCGGCAGAAGGGATTTTTAATGCTTTGTGGCATGAACTTGGACATGCAAATGGCCCTACTAGCGACAACGAATCCAACGACTTTGAAAGACTAAAATTAATGCTTTCTTTGGCAGAAAGAATAAAATCTCCGGATAGATTTTATTCTCACTACGTAGAGTCAATACAAGAACAGGATGAGCAAAAAAGAAATTACAACCGAATTATGGAATACTGGGCGGAAATTTGCGCGCAATATTTTAAGGATCCGACTGAACTACATTTTTCAGATTTTCAACTCGTTGACACTGTGGTCAAAAAAGCCGATTCTGACTACAATGCTTTTGCTGCAAGCATACAGAGAGGCAAAATGTTAAAAGTCTTGTTGGCTTCAAGGTTGCAAAAAGTTGGCTAATAACTTTTGATCATGATTTTAAAAGTTAAAAATAAAGAAGGGAAAAATTTGGGGATTTTTGAGGTTACCGCCGGCGGGTTTAAGTTTTTGGAAGGGGAGCGGGACGAAATTATGGACCATACAAATTCTGACAATCCCTTATTCCCATATGCCTTGAAAAGTTTTTTGGAAAGAGAAGGTTATCTAGTTTCCGAAAGATATCCGGAAACTGAAGAGGAGATTAAAAAACTGTTGGCTGGTTTTCCCGACGACGACCCTAATAAAATAGATATTCTTAAACGTTTACCCGAAATGAGTCGTTTGGAGCAGACGACGTTTTTAGCCGGATTGAGAAAGATAGAAGGAGAAAGTTAGCTGTACTTAACAAGTTTTTATTTGTAAAATTAACTGTATGGATACCAAGCAGAGGCTTTTTGTTGAAGACATAATGAGCAAGGATCCGGTGGCGATTGGGCCGGAAGATTTGGTTGTTTTTGCGGCGCGGCTTTTGTTTGAGAAAAACTTCAACGGCTTACCGGTGGTAAACGAAAAAAAAGAAATAATCGGAATTGTTACGGAGTATGATCTGATTTCTAAAGGCGAAGCTTTGCATTTGCCGACTCTTATCAACCTGCTGGGCAATGTAGATGTCTATAAAAAAGACAGCAGTCTGATAAGAGACGATCTTAAAAGACTTTTGATTTTGAAGGTTAAAGATATTATGAACAAAGAGCCTTTGACCGTTAGGGACACATCCCCGATCCAAGTTGCGGCTGAACTTTTTGCCGCCCACCACAAAGTCAATCCGATTCCTGTTGTTGACAGCGACAACAAGTTAGTTGGCGTTGTGAGTCGTTTTGACCTGCTTAGGTTTTTTGCAGACTATAGTGTGTCCAAAGAGGTTGAAGCTGACAAGCCAGAAGTTTTAGACCAGAAAGTTGAGAGTTTCATAAACGATTTTGAAAAGAAATTTGTTTTAGTTTCCAAAGGCCGGGCTAGATTTTGGCCGATTGCCAGTTTGTTGTTTGCGATTGCCGGATTTGTTGTGGCTTTTGCGATAATACTTAGAATAGCGACTAAATAAATCCAAAGCTCAAATGACTAATGACAATTCAATGACAAATGCCAAAGCTCAAAAAAGAACTTAATTTGGATTTAGGATTTTGACATTGATTTGTCATTTGGATTTTGTCATTAGGAAATTATTTAATGCCCTATCTTCACGAAAACAAAATCAAAGAGCTAGAGTTAAAAGCGAATAAAATCCGTCAGTCTATTATTGAGATGCTGGTTGAAGCGGGGTCGGGCCATACGGCCGGGCCATTGGGTATGGCCGATGTTTTTACGGCTTTCTATTTTCATATTTTGAATCACAACCCCAAAGACTCGTTTTGGGAAGAAAGAGACAGGCTGATACTTTCCAACGGCCACATTTGTCCTGTTCGCTATGCGGCTATGGCTCATGCCGGCTATTTTCCGGTTGAAGAACTTAAAACTTTGAGAAAATTCGGCTCACGTTTGCAGGGTCATCCTGAAAGAGAAAGATTGCCGGGCGTGGAGACTACCTCCGGTCCGCTCGGTTCGGGTTTGGGTCAGGCTTGTGGTATTGCTTATGCGTCTCGGATGGATGGCGCCAAATTTCGCACCTATTGTTTTATGTCTGACGGCGAACACGACTCCGGTAATCTTTGGGAATCGGCAATGTTTGCCGGAAAATACAAGTTGAGCAACTTAACTGGTCTCATTGACCGCAACAATATCCAAATTGACGGCATGACCGAAGATATCATGCCTCTGGAAAATTTGCGAGCCAAATACGAAGCCTTTAACTGGCATGTCTTGGAAATAGATGGTCATAATTTTGAGGAGGTTGTTAATGCGGTTGAGCAGGCCAAAGCTATTTATGAAAAACCGACAGTAATAATTTCGCATAATATCCCCGGCAAAGGCATTCCGGAAATTGAATTTGACTACCGCTGGCACGGCATTCCGCCGGGCAGCGGTCCGGAGGATAAGATTCCCAAGGCGGAGCAAGCCAAACACTTTCTGCACGATTTAAGAACATTGCAAGGGAAAATAAAAAGTGAACATGAGTGATACTTTAGTAAAAAATTTATCAGATAAATCAAAACTGGAAATGTTAGCGACTCGTGTCGGCTATGGCAAGGGTTTGGTTGAAGCGGGGGAAAAAGACCAGAGAGTGGTGGTTTTGTGCGCCGATTTGACCGAATCAACTCACTCGCATTGGTTTAAAGAAAAATTTCCGGAAAGATTTGTTGAATTGGGCGTGGCCGAGCAAAACATGGCAACGGTCGCCGCCGGTATGGCCAATTACGGCAAGATTCCTTTTATATCTTCTTATGCCGCTTTTTCTCCGGGCAGAAACTGGGAGCAGATTCGCACCACCATCGCGCTCAATAACGTGCCGGTAAAAATCGGCGGAGCGCATGCGGGAATTTCAGTCGGACCTGATGGCGCAACTCATCAGCAGCTGGAAGACATTGCCTTGATGCGCGCTATGCCGAATGTGACTGTTTTGGTTCCTTGTGATGCGATTGAGGCCCAGAAAGCAACTGTTGCCGTTGCTTTTAATAGTAAGCCGACATATATCCGTTTCGGCAGAGAGAAATCTCCTGTTTTTACAACTCAAGAAACGCCTTTTGAAATTGGTAAGGCGGAAATTTTTAGAGACCTGCCTGCCGGCAGGCAGGAGGAAAAGACCTGCACCATAGTTGGTTGTGGAATGTTGCTGTATAATGCTCTTGTAGCCGCCGAAGAACTTTCTAAAGAGGGAATTGAATGCGAGGTTATCAACAGCCACACCATCAAGCCGCTGGATGAAAAAGCTATAATTAAATCAGCAAAAAAGACCGGTGCCGTGGTCAGTGTGGAAGAACATCAAATTGACGGCGGATTGGGTTCGGCTGTTGCCGAAGTTTTGGCCCGTAATTATCCTGTGCCTCAAGAATTTGTCGGTGTGCAAAATCGCTTCGGCGAGTCCGGCAAGCCGGACGAGTTGATTGAGGCCTTTGGTATGGGTGTCGGTTCAATCAAAGAAGCAGTTAGAAAAGTTCTAGGCAGAAAAAAATAATTTTGTGAGCAATAAAAAAATAAAACCAGTTTTTATTCTGATTGTTTTCATTGGCATTTTGTTTTTTAGCGCTGGCTCTGCCCAAGCAAGTTTTTTATCGGGAGCAACCGGGTTTTTTGGCAAAGTTATTAAAGAATTTCAGAAGGTTACTATTGATTTAAGTTTGATTTTTGCCAAGAACAACGAATCGTCCAATTGTGTGCCGGAATCATTCTGCAAAAAAATAGTCAGACAAGGATTTACAAGTTACTGTGCCCAGCCCCTTGGTTCAATTTGCCAGTCACCAGCTGCCACTCCAATACCTAGTTTCACGACGACTTCTTTTATTTCGCCGGCAACCACAACTTCTTTGCCCGTTGCGTCAACAACCGTGGCGCCAACCTCTTCGACCACAACCACAGTTGTTGCGACTACGACATCTTTACCCGCAGATTCAGGCAGGGTGCTTCAATGCATACCGCAGTCATTCTGTCGGCAGTCTTTGTGGGGCTACTGTCTTTTCCCTATTGGTTCTTTGTGTCCAAATCAAACTTCAACAACGACCACAACAACGACTTTTGTTGCGACGATAACCCAATTACCAGTTACAACTACGACTTTACTAATAGCGCCGACGACAACTTTGCCGCCGACCACCACGACCACTCAAGCGCCTGCTACAACTACCACTCTTTCTCCAACTACGACCACCACATTACCTTCCATACCTATTATTCTCGTCGGCCGGGTAACAGACACTAACAGTAACCCCGTCAACGGAGTCCAGATTTATGACAACAATCGCACTATCGGTTCAGCCGCAAAATCCACTCTGGCCAGTATCTTTGACCCTGTTTTTGGCTTGTTTAAATTTATACAGCTCAAATTCAACCTAGGCAGAGCGGAGGGTTCCAACCTTAAGATCGGCGAAACAAATGGCAACGGCGAAGTTGTCTTCACTGGCGAATTTATTAACTTCCTAAGAAACAATACTGGAGGAGACATAACTGTAAGCAACGGCAACCGTACCATTACAATTCAAGGTCAAAACGGTCTGCCGCCAACCATACCGGCTATCGTAGCGCGTTACGAGAAAGATTCACTAGAACAAGTTAAAACCATTACTGTCAGCAGTAGCGGCACAATGGATTTTTCTATTAAGTTGGATGTTGGTTCTGTCACGACTACCTTACCGTCGACCACAACCACTATTACTTTTCCTCCAACTACGACACCGACGGTTTTTATTCCACCACAGACAACTACAATCACCATCCGCGCGCGGGGTACTCGTTCAGCGGGGCAGTATCCGATCATGCAGTTGTGGCAGGGGAGCAACATTTTGGGTACTTGGACGGTCAAGGAGGATCGCGCGGACTATACTTATACATCCCAAACCGCCCTTGCTGCGCAGAATTTGCAGGTAGTATTTACAAATGATTTATGGAGCAATGGCGAGGATCGCAATTTGACAGTTGATTCAATCACAGTGAATGGTACGGTTTATCTTTCGAATAGCCCCACGGTCTATGTTTCGGACTGCAACACTGGTTATCTGCAGACCACGACTTTATATTGCGACGATTCGTTTTTTGAATATCCGACTTTCGGCGCGGCGCCGTCCCCGTCAGTACCATTGTTGTCGTTGCAACTACTATTCACTCACCCAGAAGCCGCTGCACAGCCCACTGCGGACGGAAGGATTATTGGTACATTACACGATTTTGATGGTAAGATCTTTTCGGGTTACGGAGATTACGGCGCCAACACCGGACCCATAGCGATCCGTTCCTATAATCCATTAACTAAAAATTCGAGAGTAGAATATGTAATGCGAACTGAACAAATAGCCCGCTACATGAATGTCGGTGACCGTCTTTATGCGGTTGCTATTGATCCGGGTGGTGGAGGTAATTCAGTGACAATAGGCGGTGATGTAGAGTATGCTTATAGGAAACTTGGTGGTAGCGCTTGGGTAGGAGGCAATAATACAACTTCGAGGTTCGCGCATGTGTTTGATATAGCTTCTCTTGATGGTCAAGGTATTTGGTTGTTTGGGTCGGTTGACCCCGATGATGGGGCTGCTATTCATAGCCCTGATGGTGGTAAGACTTGGGATCCAAAAGAAAATTCTGCTAATCTATATCTACCAGGCACAGTGGAGAGTCAGGGATGGAATAGATTATACTTCGGCGGTACATTAAATGGTAAACTCTATACGCAAAGCGGCTTTTATAGCAAATCTAGGGTTTTTGACCCAGTCACTAAGGTCTGGACCGAAGGCCCCAATCTACTTCCATCATACGGATCTTCAGACTCTTCTGGTAGTCGTCCATTAGAGTTTGCCGGTAAAATGGTATACATTACTGCTTATAATAAGATGCTTGCGTTTGACGGAAGTCATGTGAGTGAACCGCTCTTGCCATTCTCTAGACGGTATGATACTGTTACTGACTTTCAAAATTACAATGGTTATCTTTATGTTTTAGCAGTGGGCAATGGAGGTTATGCTTTACTTAGAACAGCAGATTTGAGTAATTGGGAAGCTGTTGGTGCGATCACAACGGTAACTAGCCCAAATAAACCTTCTAGCTTTCGGATTTTAGATGGCATAATTTATGTAGGAATGAGTAACGCTCGAATATTAAGTGTTTCTATGCCTACAACCTTCATATCACTTACAACTACCACAACTACTTTACCAAGCAACTTAACCTATTATGTTTCGCCGTCCGGTAATGATGCAAATGCCGGAACTTCTGGAAGTGCTCCGTTTCGTACTATTGAAAAGGCGCGAGATGTGGTTCGCGCCAATAATACCAACATGGCGCAAGATATTACTGTTTATCTGCGGGGCGGGACTTATGAATTGAGCCAGACTTTGGTTTTTAATCAAAATGACTCCGGCACTAACGGCCGTAATATTATTTACAAAAATTATCCGGGTGAGAAGCCGGTTGTGAGCGGAGGCCGCGTGGTTACTGGGTGGGTTCAAGATGGCGACAAATGGAGAGCCAGTATTGGCGCCGGTTTGCAAGCCCGTCAGTTGTATGTAAATGGAATACGCGCAACGAGAGCGCGCAGTGAAGGCGCGCTTCCCGGCGGCGCAAAAACTTCAACCGGTTTTACTACCAGTGATATGAGTATGCAGAACTGGGGCAACATTCAAGATATAGAGTTGGTGTCAAAAGCCCAGTGGAAGCTCTTCCGTTGTGGCGTGCAGAGCATCTTGGGTGGTAGTATGAGAGTTAAACAGCTCTGTTGGGATAACGCCCAAAGCCATACTGGTTATACCATGGATGAGGTGTCTTGGATTGAAAATGCTTATGAGCTTCTTGATCAGCCAGGAGAATGGTATCTAAACCGTGCGACTGGTTGGCTTTACTACAAACCGCGCGCGGGCGAAAATATAACAAGCGCGCAGGTTGTATTGCCGGTTTTGGAAACTCTGGTTGCCGGACAAGGAACACTAGATCAACCGTTGCGAAACCTGCGTTTTGAGGGCATTACCTTTTCTTATGCCGGTTGGGCGCGTCCAAATGACGCAAATGGTTTTGCTGAGGTGCAAGCCAACTTTCATTTGGTTGGAGTTGGCGGTATAAACGTTACGCCTTTAACAAAAATTTCGGCCAATGTTGATTTCAAAAATGCCAACAGCATTGTTTTTGAAAGAAATATATTCAATCATCTCGGGGCCGGTGGTTTAAATTTCGGTTCCGGAAGCCAGAACAATGTGATCTCCGGCAATCAGTTTTATGACATCTCGGGTAGCGGTCTTATGCTTGGTGAGATCTCCGACCCGCAGACTACAGACCAGCGGATTATTGTCAAAAACAACCGGATCACGAATAACTATATTTATGATGTTGCGGCTGAGTATTGGGGCGGGGTGGGGTTGTGGGTCGGCTATACGCAGAATACAACGGTTGCGCACAATGAACTTCATGATCTGCCTTACACTGCCGTTTCCATCGGCTGGGGCTGGGGCGGCTCCGATCCGAGTGTGGCGCGAGACAACAAGATTCAGCAAAATTTGATTTATGACCATGTGAATGTGCTCACGGATGGCGGTGGAGTGTATTCACTGTCAGCTCAACCGGGGAATGTGTATTCCGGAAACTTTATTCACGGCCAGCCCAACGACAGTGCGGCAATGTATCTTGATAACCGTTCGCGGGGGATTACTGTAGACGGCAATGTGCTGTTTGACAATAAAAGGAGCGCGATATTTAAGGGCGGTGCACAAGGCGGGGAGCACACAATTCGCAATAACTATTGGCAGAATCGTTATGATACGGACGTATATTTTTATTATAATCCCGGTGAGGGTGCCTATGCCGGTGGCGAACCGGGTCCAAACACTATACAGAACAACCACGAGATTACGGACTTGAGCCAAGTCCCTGCTACTATAATCAATAGTGCCGGGTTAGAGTCTGCCTATGCCGACATTAGGAGTAGCCCTTCTCCAGCATCTCAACCAAATGTTTCTACCAACATTACGGTCCGAGCCAGAGGCACTTCGGCCGCAGGCCAGTATCCAATCATGGAATTACGGCAAGGCAGTACTGCTTTGCAAAGATGGACCGTAACCGGAGGTTATAGAGATTACACCTACACAAGCGGTAACAACATTGGCTTGACTAATCTTTCGGTCCATTTTCTTAATGACTATTTTGACGGCATCCAAGACAGGAATTTGATTGTTGATTACATTTCTGTAAACGGCAGAGTCTATCAGTCTGAAGATGCCTACGAGCAAGGTTATTGGTCTCCGACAACCGGTTGTGCTTCAGGAAGATTTGGAAGTGAAACTATTTACTGTCAGAACGGTTATTTTGAATATTCAACTGTCCAAAGCGGTTTTCTCAACGGTGGGATGTTGGGGCAGATTCTCAAACCTTTTTGGGGATACTTAAAATTGGGGGATGAATAAAGATATCAAAAGAAAAGAATACAGCCTGACCCTAGTCTTTCTTTTGGTTGGACTGATGACTATTTTTTATCCTGAAATAACATCGGCGGCTGAGTACAGATGCGAGTACAGTCTGGTTTTAAGCGCAAATCCAAGACAGGTACAATCAGCTAGTCAAGAAGTTAATCTGGAAGCAAGAATCGCACAAACCTCAAGCACGACTAAGTGTACGACAAACGCCCAAGTTATTTTCTTGCATGGCGATAACAAACAAGTTGGGACGAAAGACCAGTTTGTGAATCACAATACCGCTTTATTTGGCAATGATGCTTGGGTGGAAACCAGAAGCGAGAAAGCAACACCAGCCAGTCTAGGTTATGAAAACGGCCAGACAGTTTGTTTTTATTTTAAACTTAAAGGGCATGACTCAAATAATGCTAACTTTGAAATAACCAGTGCCTCGGTGCCAGTAGGTGTCGGAATGGCTCCGGGCCAATGTAAAAGTACGGCAGAGGAGTCAGTACCGCCCAATGCTTTTTGGAATCCGGGGTCAAGCAGTTTTAATCTGAATGTTGATATTTTTAAATTTAAGATTGACAACCCTTTGGCCGGCAAAGCGGACAATATTATAGACCTATTAGCTATTCTTGCTAACTTTATTTTTCAACTGGGTGTGCCGGTGGCCGTGATAATTATTATCTACTCCGGCATTTTATACCTAGTTTCCGCTGATCGGCCGGCGGTGGTGCAAAAAGCAACCAACGGATTAAAATATGCGGCTATCGGTCTGGCTGTGCTTTTGATAGGCAAGGGGTTTGTTTCTTTGGTGCAAAGTATTTTGAGTGTCAAATAAAAAACCTCGCCTTTAGGCGAGGTTTTTTATTACTTCTACAAGTTGTTTAAAGTCTTTCTCCATCTCCATCTGGAGCAGGGGGTCTTTGGTTGTGGTTGACGGGTGGTGAGTGGCAAAGAGAGAATTAGTCCCGAATCTTATCAGTTTGCCTCGGATATTGAAGAGTGGAAGTTTTACATTTAAGCCTCTTAAGGCGACACCGCCAAGAGCTATAATCAGCTTGGGTTCTAATATCTTGATTTCTTCCCTAAGGAATTGCGAGAACTGTTTGATTTCTTTGGGGTGGGGCAACTCATTGTTATCTTGAGAGGCTTTGACCGCGTGAGTGATGTAAAGGTTTCTCCTTGTGAGATTTAAATTTTTAAGCAGAAGGTCAACTATCTTTCCGTGATTTCCGGCCAGATGCTTTTCTTTTTTTATCTCTTCTTCGTTTGGATATTCACTGACAAGCATAATTTGCGAACCAAAATTTCCCTTGCCAAAAAGAAGGGTTCTTGATTTGAATTTCGCGCTTATGCGCTTATTTAGTTCTGTTAACTGTTGATTTTTATCCATTTTTTAGCTAGCATGATTGTATCAAACTTTTTATAATTTGTAAACAGTTTAATAAACACATCTTGACGCGCGTGTAGTTCAATGGTAGAACGCTGTCCTGATAAGACAGAGGTTCTTGGTCCGATTCCAAGCATACAGAACTCAACGGCTTTTTCAAAGCCAGAAGGTGGGACGCGCGAAGCGCGTCCCACTGATTTCCCCCCATTTTTCCAAACGAATTCAGGATTTTTGGCGCGCTGGCGCGCACCTGTTTTTCGCCGAGGAGGAGGTTCGAGCCAAAGATTTCTTTGGCACAGACCTTTTTCGCAAAAAGGTCTGAATCATAAGCAATTTTGTCTATATTTTGTGCGACTTCCAACCAGTTTTGGAAAGGTTCGAGCCAATCATTCTGCTTGTGTGAAAGATTGTAGATTTCTTCTTCGAGCGACTTCTTTTCAGATAACAACTTTCCTTTTTGCAAACGATAATCTTCTCGGTCAATTATTTGGTCTAAATATCCATTAAGAAGTCGCTCTAACTTTTGCGACAGAGAAGAAATCTTGTCTTGTTTCTCTTTCACGCAAGCGGTCAAAGACTGGGCGGATTTTCCATGGTCTTGCAGAGCAAGACGATTGAGTTCAACCGCCCAGTCTTTGGGTAAAGAAACTTTTTTGATTAGGGATGATAACTGGCGATTTAATTCTTCTTGACGAATACAAGGTTCTTCACACTTCACCATTTTGTTTTTCTTGGTGCAGTGATAATAGACATATTCGTGGACATTACCATTCTGCTGTTTCTTAACCTTGTATTCGCCAGTTATCATCATTCCGCATGAGGCGCAGGAAATGAGGCCACAGAAAGGTTGAGGGTCATTTAAGGGCTTCCTGTCAGGTTTACCACGGAGTTTCAACATTTCCTGCGCCTGATCAAAAAGTTTCTTTGAAATGATTGGCTCGTACTTTCCTTCGTGAAGCTCGCCACCATATCGAAATAGTCCAGTGTAAAATGGATTTGAGAGAATTGAAGTCGCACGGGATTTGTGGATTCTCTTTCCGGTTTTTGAAAAAAGATTGTGCTTCGCCAAAAAGTTTGAGACATCTTCCAGTCTATTGCCACCTTTTACATAGAACTCAAACGCTTGCCTGATAACTTTGGCTTTCTTTTTATCAACGACAACAGTTTTTGTGCGAGAGTCGTTGATATATCCCACGGGGGCAAGCGTTGGATAATCTCCATTACGAACTTTTTGGCGAAGCCCTCTTTTGGTATTTTCGGAAAGAGAATCCACATAGTATTTGCTTTGACCGAAAGCCATGTTTAACATAAATTTACCTTGCGAGGTGGAATCGCACCAAAAGGTTGGAAACTTCAAACTCGCAAGTTTCCCTGTGTCGAGGAGGTAAATTATTTTTCCACCGTCAATACTATTTCTTGCGAGACGATCCGGATGCCAAGAGAGGATAGAATCTGCATCGCCCTTTTCGATACGCTTCATCATTTCATTAAAAATCGGACGACCTGGAATTTTAGCACTTTGCTTTTCTACAAACTCAAGGGCGATGTTCAGATTTTCTCTCTTGGCATAGTCTCGCAATTCTTGAAGCTGTGCCTCAATACTCAAAACTTGCTTATCCTCGACATCAGTGGACTTGCGAGCATACAAAAAGAATTTTTTATTTTCCATATTATTGTTCATAGTAATAAAAATTCTTTTTGTATTTCGGGCAAAGCAAATTCGGTCAAAATTGCTTCTGATTTCGAACCTCCTCCTCGGCGAAAAACAGGTGCGCGCCAGCGCGCCAAAAATCCTGAATTCGTTTGGAAAAATGGGGGGAAATCAGTGGGACGCGCTTCGCGCGTCCCACCTTCTGGCTTTGAAAAAGCCGTTGAGTTCTGTA
>JACPNK010000008.1 GCA_016185525.1 Candidatus Yanofskyibacteriota bacterium | reverse complement strand
TTGGCGATTCTTTGACAGAGGCGTTTCAGGTTGAAGAAAACGAGTCTTACTCTCAACTGCTTGAAAGTAATTTAAAAAATTATTTTAAGGACAAGAATTTTGAAGTTCTAAACATGGGCATAGCGGGCTACGGCACGGAAAGAGAGTATTATGTTTTTAAGAACAAGGGTTTGAAGTTTAATCCCGATATCATTCTTCTGGGCTTTTTTACCGGCAACGATTTTTCTGATAACATGAGAGAGAATGTTAATCCGGAAGCGTCGTTTTCAAAATCGCGGGATATTAAAAACAAGATTAAACTTTTTTTCCGTAACCATTCAACGGCGTGGCGGTTCATGCTTAGAATGAAATCGCACAACAACATTTTGGCTTATTTTAAAAATATAAATAAAAAAGAACCAAATCAGGAATTTGGGCAGAGGGAAGGACAAACAGAGATTGAAGCTCAAACAGACCGCTCAACGTCTCTGATAAAAAACTTTCAAAAATTGGCGAACGAAAATAGCGTGGATTTAGTGGTCGCCGTTTTGCCTCCATTCGGGCAGGTTTTCGGCAAAGATGAAAATATTGACGAATTGCATCGCGGTTTACTGTCGTTTTTAAAGAAAGAACAAATAAACCATGTTGACTTGTTGCCGTATTTCAAAAAATGGGCCAAACTTAATCCCGGCGAGCCTCCGTATTTGATTACGGACGGACATCCTAGTAAATACGGACAGCGAATAATAGCAGACGGCATCAGCAATTTTCTTACTAACTTTATAAATCATTGACAGAAAATCAACAAACACAGTTTGTTAATTTTCTTTTTGTGAGTTTTTATGGAAATTTTTAAAGAACTTTGGTTATATTTGAAGATTAGAAAAAAATGGTGGATAGCGCCGGTAATTATTTTTCTTGTTTTCCTGGGTTTTTTGATTATTTTTGCCGAAACCTCGGTATTCGGTCCTCTTATTTACACCCTATTTTAAATTGAAGAATCACTACTTACTACTGATTTTAGTTACGGCCGGCATGCTCGGCTATTTCCTTTTGGCAACTCCGGTTATGATGGATGACGGCTTCCACTATGAAGGGTTTGCCGAGTTGCTGGCTCATGGCAAACTGGACTTTAAGTCTTTTTACGGTTTTCAGGGATTGTCATTTTTTGCCGTGCCTATTTTCTGGCTGACCAGTTCGATTCCCTCATGGCAAGCCGGTTCGCATAACTCCATAATCATTGCTTCGATTATTTTTTCATTGCTTTCCATTCCTTTGGCGTATTTTATTGGACGCGACTACTATCAGAATAAAAAAGCTGGTGTTTATTTTTTAATTTTATTTTTATTGACTCCTTATCCCTATACGACTATGTTCCGTGGCTTTCAGGAAGCGGCGCTTTTGTTTTTTATTCTTTTGATAGTTTACGGAAGTCTTAATAAAAAATTATGGACACCTCTGGCTTGGGCGGTTGGGGGGATAGTCAAGCCTTTTGCGCTGGCCCTCTTCCCCTTGTTTTTTAAACAATCACTGAGAAGTTCAACTTATCAGTGGAGAGTAGTGTTTATTTTACTGGCTTTTTTGATTGGCGGCGCTTATCTCGGCGCAAGCTACTATCAGACCGGACATCTGATAAACAACGCGGCGATTAATTCCTATCAAGGCAATTTTGACACCGGCAATCCGCCGCCTTTGGTTGAGAGTTTTGCCTTGGGAATTAAAGGCTACTTAAGAGTGGCCGCAAATCTGCTCTTATCTTTCAGGAAAATAATGATCTCGCCCTTGATAGTGGTTTTGGGAGCTTTTGCGCTGTTAAGGGGTCAGGTACTCTCAAAAAAAGTACCTGACCCCTTAAGAAAGGAAATAATTTTGGCTATAATTTTGAATTTTCTTTTGGTTGGCAGTCTGACTTTTTCTTTTTCAAAGTATCTTCTGCCGATGACGACTCTTTTTGCTCTTGCCTCGGTTGGTTACTTATTAAAATATAAGTGGCTAATGCCCTTAGTTTTTATTGACTCTTTCTTCGTTTTTCTGCCCATCTGGAACTATTTCGGCTACAACTTTTGGAACAATCCTCTCGTCTTTTTCTTGCCCATGGTTTACGCAGTAGGGTTGTGGGTAACAACTCGTAGTTCGTCTGTATCGGGGTTTGGCGAATAATGCTTTTTCCGGACGCTCATTTTCCCCAACGAGGAAAATGAGCTCGTTGTGGCCTATGGATTCCCGCCAAGAGGCGGGACCCCGCTCCTCGCTGCGAGTGACAAAGTTTATTTTGTGTGAGCCCTGTCAGGATGACCCTCAGTGTCACCCTCAGTGTCACCCTCAGTGTCACCCTCAGTGTCAGGATGACCCTGACAGGGCTCATCTGGAACTATTTCGGCTACAACTTTTGGAGCAATTCTTTCGTTTTTTTCTTACCGATGGTTTACGCAGTAGGGTTGTGGGTAGTATCAAGATTAAAACTGGATAAGGATAAAGGAATTTGGTAACTATTGCTTCTTTGGTAAATTTCAATTTCAAAGCGGCCAAGGGGCCGTTTTTTCTTGCGGCAACTGGTTATTATTGCTAAATTTAAACGATGGTCGGCTTTTTTTATAAGAAAATTAAATATTTTTACCGAAACGGATTTGTCCGCGGCGTGGCCACTTTACAGGCGGGAAGTTTTAGCGGAACCCTTGTTCAGGCCATAATCGGCATTGTTATCGCCCGACTGCTTCAGCCGGAGCTTTTTGGCGTTTATGCTTTGGCGATAGGAATGGCAAGTATGACCAGTTTAATATTGGGCATGGGCATCCAAGAAGCCGTGTCCAGTATGCTGGGCAGGGCTTATGCCCAAAAAAATGAGGCCGAGGTGGAAAATATTTTAGGGTTTATGCTTAAAATAACCTTCTTTGCCGCAACGATTGTTATTTTAGTTTCCGCTTTTCTGCCGGGTATTGCCGGTAAATTATACGGCAACTCGCTTATCGGAGTTTATGCCGCAATTGTTGTGGTTGCCTCTATTTTTTCCTCATCTTTATTTACTCTTGCTTACTCTGCTTTTCAGGTTACAGGCAGGGTTAAATTGCTGGGTCTTTTGATTTTATCCGATCAGTCTGTCAGATATGTTTTATCGCTGATTTTTGTTTTAACCGGGTTTGGGGTGTTGGGAGCGGTCAGCGGCCAACTGGCCGGAGCGGCAGTTATATTTTTGTTGTCCGGGATACTGTTTGGCAACGTGGCGAAAAGTGAACCAATTTTTCCCGGTTTACGCCGTTTGGTCAAAATAGCGAAGCAAGCGGATATAAAAAAGTATTTCAGATTTACTTTTTGGGTTGCTTTTGACAGAAATATGGGCAATGTTTATATGGCTCTTCCTGTGATTCTTACCGGTATTTATGTCAGCGCTTCCGATGTTTCGTTTTTTAAATTAGCTTTTGGCTATATGAGTCTGGTTTTGAGCCTGCTTGGTCCAATCTCCGTTCTTTTGAATGTGGAGTTTCCTAAAATTCAAGTTACAAACAGAGCACAACTGTACCAAAATTTTAAAAAGATTTCTTTGTATTCTCTGTTGCTTTCGGCGGTGTTAAGCGTCGGCGCGGCGGTTGTTTCGCCGATAGCATTCAAGGTTCTTTACGGCGAAAGTTATTTGCCGAGCATAAAATATGTTTTTGGGTTGATTATTTACGGCTCCTTGTTTGGTATTGGCGTAGGGTTGGGACCGATGTGGCGGGCGACCAACAAAGTAAAAGTTTCCATACTCATCAACTCGCTTATTTTGGCCGGCGGCATTCCGCTGGGCTTGTGGCTTATAAAAAACTACGGCTCGTGGGGCTCTGTTATAATGGTTACGGTATGGTTTACGGTTTCACATCTCACCTCTTTTATATATTTGATTCACAAGCTAAAGCAAATAAACAGCAATAAATGACAGACAATTTTGCCAAAACAATAGTCTTAATCCCGACTTTTAACGAAAAAGAAAATATCGGGCCGTTGGTCCGTGAAATTTTTAATTTGTATCCCGACATTTCCGTTTTGGTTATCGATGATAGTTCCTTGGACGGCACCGCCGAAGAAGTACTTTCTATGCAAAGCTCGTTTCCAAACCTTTTTGTTATTCGGCGTTCTGGCAAGCGCGGTTTAGGTCGGTCGTATTTGGACGGTTTTAAAATGGTTGCTGATGACCAGCGTTATGAAAATATAATAACGATGGATGCCGACTTTTCTCATAACCCCAAAGAAATCGGCCCAATGCTTGAAAAACTATCCAAGGGGTCCTCTTGGATAGTGGGGTCAAGGTATGTTGCCGGTGGGGGAGTTGAGAATTGGAGCTTACGTCGCAAGTTGTTAAGCCGTTTTGCCAATTTTTATGTTGGATTTATTTTGAATACGGGCATAGCCGATATGACCGCCGGCTTTAACTGTTTCAAAAAAAGCGTGTTGAGAGGTATTGATTTGGAATCAATTTCTTCCGACGGTTATGCCTTTTTAGTGGAGCTAAAGTATAGGGCCATGAAAGCCGGTTTGCATTTGAGCGAATATCCCATAACTTTTTCGGAGCGCAGGGAAGGCAAATCAAAAATGTCCTCGGGAGTAATCTGGGAATCCATTTGGCTGCCGTGGAAACTGCGTTTCAGGTAATTCTTATTTTGACTGAACAATATTGAAACCCCGCTGTGGCGGGGTTTTGGTAGTATGTGGAATTTTCACAATATTTTAAAACATCTTTTTCCAAGTGTCTGCAAATCATGATCAATCATTTTCCTGGCCAGTTCCAAAAATGATATTTCCGGCTGCCAGCCCAGCTCTGTTTTTGCTTTTGACGGATCAGCGCGCAATTCACGAATGTCCAAGGGTCTTGTTAGGCTTTTGTCGATAACGACATATTTTTGCCAGTCTAGGTTGATATGATCAAAGACAATATCCAAGAAGTCTTTAATTGAGTGGCTTTTTCCTGTTCCAATAACATAGTCGTCGGGTTTCTTTTGTTGTAGCATCAACCACATTGCTTTGACATAGTCTTGAGCGTGGCCCCAGTCTCTTCTGGTTTCAATATTGCCCAGCCTTAAATTTTCTTGGAGGCCAATTTTAATTCTAGCTGCCGCTTGGCTGATTTTTCTGGTTACAAATTCACAACCGCGTCTTTCACTCTCATGGTTAAAAAGTATGCCGGCCGAAGCGTGGAGGCCATAAGCTTCTCGGTACATTCGAGTCAAATAAAAACCGCCAACCTTGGAAATGCCATAAGGCGAAACCGGCTGAAATTTGGTGTCCTCGTTTTGGGGCACCGCTTGTGTTGAACCAAACATCTCGCTTGTTCCAGCGAAGTAAAAACGGCACCAAGGGGCAAATGTTTTTATTGCCTCAAGCAGATAGTGGGTGCCTTTTTGGTTTATTTCAAATGCTCCAAAACTATCTTCAAAAGATATTGCTACTTGGCTTTGAGCGGCCAAATGATAAGTTTCACATGGTTGGATTTTTTGAACCAACTGGAATACCCGTGGCTGGGTAGTGATATCTCCATAATGCAGCTTCAACCTTTCAATTAAATGGCTTATGCGCGAAAATCTTTGTTCCTGGTCTTCTGAAGCAATCCGCCGGACTAAACCATGAACTTCGTATCCGTTGTTTAAAAGAAGTTCTGCCAGATAAGAACCGTCCTGTCCGGTGATGCCGGTAATTAAAGCTCTTTTTTCAGCCATTTGCTTCCTTTGTGTTTCAAAAAACTAAAAGTATAGTAAAACATAAAGTAAAAACCCGCAAGTTCTAAGTTGCGGGGTGTTCAGGATTACTTGGGTTCTTTTTGAGAACTAAGGTAACAAAAACTATTTTATTATCGGACAGTTTTGCCCTTATGATTTGATTAGTTTTAATTTTTTTGTCAACAGCAAGTTTGTTAAGCGGGATTTTAATCAGGCGCCTAAATTCCTCCAGCAAACTTCTCGCTTGTCCCTCCGGTTTTTCAAGAGCCCTTTTTACGATATAGGTTTTTACCTCTTCAGTCGTGTCCAGCAGTATACGCCAATTTTCTTTAAGATTTGCCGCAAACTCTGACAGATTAATTTCAAAGATGCCTTTCAGCTGTTCTTCGGACAGGTCTTCAAAGGTGACTGTCTCGTCTATCCTGTTAAGCAACTCTTGATTAAAGGTTTTTTTGAGTTCTTTCTCGGCGATTTTGGGGATATCTTCTCTGCCTTGCCCCACAAAACCGATTTTTTTGGTTTTGCCTTGCAGAATGGTAGAAATTGACTTGGCGGCGATATTGGATGTCATAAATATAAAAGCTTTCCGAAGATCTGTTTTTTCTCCGTTAGCAAGGGAAACTATGCCCTCGTCAAAAACATTAAGAAAAAAGTTATGGATGTCCGGGTGGGCTTTTTCAATTTCATCAAGAATTATTATTAAAACCGGCCCCTCGTCGTCTTCTTTTTCTTTTGTTTTCTGGTCGGGTTCGTATTCTTTAACCTGTTTTTCTTCGGACCTACTTGCTGCTGCTTTTTCTGCTGCCTCTACTTCTTCCTTTTCTTTCTGTTCGGACGCCCATTTGTTGTTCAGTATGATTAAGTATTGTACAATCAGTTGTCTTTTTCTAAGATTCAGCCGGTCCAGATAATACTTTTCTACTTCCAGTCTTTCCATGCTCTTATCGCGTGTTTTTTTGTTTTCAACCGCAACTTGCATCAGCGAGTCAATCTCTGCTTGAATTGCCGAAGCCGACTCTTCTATTATATGCAGCTCTTCCAGTATTAGTGACAGTTGTCCTATTTTTAGTGACTGTATGCTGTTTTGAAAATCAATTGACTCTATGGGTCCAAGAGTCATCACCTTTGGACCTTCATTGCTACTTTTTTGTTCCGGTTTTGGTTTTTCGGCGCTTTTGCCGGAAACCGGTTTTTTCATCCCCGGTATAACGGCATACAGTTTTTGCATTGAAAATTCCGGCAGTTCATCATGTCCTATATATCCGGGTGGAGCTCCAATTAGTCTGGCTACGTTATGTTTTTCTTTGTAGCCTTCCAAATCTATTTTGGTCAAAGCCTTTCTTGATCCGTGAA
This sequence comes from Candidatus Yanofskyibacteriota bacterium, assembly GCA_016185525.1. Classification (GTDB taxonomy): domain Bacteria; phylum Patescibacteriota; class Minisyncoccia; order 2-02-FULL-40-12; family IGHO2-12-FULL-4; genus JACPNK01. The sequence continues at coordinate 3,318 of JACPNK010000008.1, read as the reverse complement.
ATAGCTTGGCAATTAATCTGCCTATTTCAGTTTTGCCTACACCCGACGGTCCCAAGAAAAGAAAAACCCCGATCGGTCTTTCTTTGTCTCTTTCGCTGAAGTCTTTTAGACCGGAGTGAAAAAGTTCATATTGCCTGACGACAGCCTCAATAGCCTTTGTTTGGCCTTTGAGATTTTTCTTAAGAAAAGCTTCCATCTCTGAGGGAGTAGGAAGCTGGTTTTTAGCTTTACCTTCAGCCATTTTACTGCCTCCTCTTCCTTTGAATTTTCAATGTTCCGATTGATTTTTTCTTATAGCACTTATCTTCCAGCTTGTCTAACAACTATGTTGGCCGTTTTGAGTGTAATGGAAAAATCCAACGCGAGAGAGCGGTGTTTAATATAGAATAAGTCATACTGCAGTTTTTCGGCGGCATCTTTAACCGAGGACCCGTAACGGTACTGTATCTGCGCCCAGCCGGTCAGGCCGGGTTTAATCAGATAGCGTTCTTCGTAAAACGGCACACCGTTTTTTAGTTGTTCATGAAACTCCGGCCTTTCCGCTCTTGGCCCGACGAAAGACATCTCGCCCTTTAATATGTTCCAGAGTTGGGGCAGTTCGTCCAGCCGTGTTCGGCGCAAAAATCTGCCGACTTTTGTTACTCTCGGGTCGTTTTCTTGAGCCCAGACAGCGCCGGTTTTTTCTTCGGCGTTTACGATCATTGTTCTAAATTTTATGATTTCAAATTTCTTGCCAAGCTGGCCGATTCTTGTTTGTTTGAAAAGTATCGGGCCTTTTGAGTTCATTTTTATCGCCAGCGCGATGAGCGGCGATAAAGCTAAAGCAAAAGCCCCAAACAACAAAGAGAAAAATATGTCTGAAATTCTTTTTCCGCTCTCGTACATTTTTCTTCCCCCTTCGGAAAGGTTTTCCAGAAACCAAAGCTGATCCAGATTGTCCAGTAGTATTTTGTGAGCAATTTTTTCGTAAAAACCGGAAAGAGGATAAAAGTTGATTTTTTTTTGGAGAAGCTGGTATAAAATTTCTATCATGCGGGGTATTTTGTAGGCTTCGGGACTGATAATAATCGTGTTGATTTCTCTTTGTTCAACCCGCTCTCTTAGCTGGTTTATGTTTCTTATGATTTCCAGCTCGGCAAATTCGTCCGAGCCGGACTTTTCCGACGTGTCCAAAATGCATTCAAGCTGGTAGCCGATTTGAGGATTTTCTTTTAAAAATTTGGCGAGTTGAGCTGACTGTCTGTTAAGTCCGATTATGAGCGTATGATTTTTGAACCTTTGCGAGGCGATGGTCCTGTTAAACAGAATTCTGAACAGAAAGTCTGCCAAAGAGAAAATTAACAGGAAGAGAAAAAGATTTCTTCTCGGAGCAATAGTCCAAAAGGGTAGCAGGTAGAAGAAAGCAATTCCGATTACCGCGTTTAAGGCTATTGTTTTGAAAAAACTGCCAAAAAATTCAGAAGCGTTTTTTAAATGAAAGATTTCATATAAATTAGCGGTATAGAAAATGAATAGCCAGATTATGAATAAAATTGAAAATGGCAACAAGTGGAATCCGAGTTGTTCCTGCAGCCTTTCGCCATATCTAAACAAAAGCGTTATCCATAGCGCCGAATAAAGGATCAAAATATCACCAAAAATTAGAATCGCCTTTCGCATAAATCAGAGTTTACTATACATTATTTAACATCTTTTGTCTATTTGAGCGAACTGTAAGTCAGCAAACAGGTCTCTTCTTTGCGTCGGACTGCCGTCACTAACCGCAAAAGAGATATATTTGTTGGCTTTTTTCACTTGTACTTGACAAAAAAACGACAATGTGATAATCTCTTTGCAGACTTAGAGGAGGAAAAATGCACATTAAAAAAGGCCTAGCTATGCATTTGCACCACGAAAAATTAGTGGAGTGGTGCTTTGATTATGACGAACGTGCGGAATATATCCGCACACAAAAACCACCAGAAGAGCGGGAAACCCGCCTTCGCCTTTTTAAGCTATTCAAAGGAGAACTGTCTCCTGAATTAGTCGAAGCATGCCGGGTTTATGGTGAAGCATGCCGGGTTTATTTTGAAGCAAACCGGGTTTATGTTGAAGCAGACCGGGCTTATGATGAAGCATGCTGGGTTTATAATGAAGCATGCCAGGTTTATGATGAAGCACTCCAGGTTTATGATAAAATACTTAATAAAAACATGCCCGCGATTGAGGCGCTGCACGCGGCGGAGTGCCCCAATTGTCCATGGGATGGACACACTATTTTTCCTAAAAACCCAAGAAACTGAGAAGTTGAACTTCTCAGTGGGGTAAGACAAGACAGATTACGCAATCTGTCTTTTTATTTTTCAGACGCCAAAAAGTTGTTCGCTCGTTCATTTGCAAAAGACTTTTTAAGGTGTTATAAGAAGCGCAGGTTTTTGAAAAATAAATTGAGGATAAATAGTGTCTCAACAGAAAGCCAGAGTAAGCATACTTGCTTTAGGTACGGTTGGGCTACCTTTATATTGGTGGTTTACCGGCAACAAAGAGAAGGGTTATGAAGGCAAAGGATATATAAGAGGCAAAGATCTTTTTTGTTACGATACTGACCCTAAAAAAGACTACTTTGATGATATAAACAAAGCAGATATTATTTTTGTTTGTGTTCCTACCCCGCCTAATCCTGACGGCAGTTGCAACACTAGTATTGTGGCTGGTGCTGTGGACGCCGTTAAAGACGGTAAGATAATTGTTATAAAGTCAACCGTTATTCCGGGAACGACACAATTTTTGCAAAACAAAAATCCTAAAAAAGCGCTTATGTTTAATGGCGAATATTTGACCGAGTCCCAGCGGGACGCGGATTTTATCCACCCGGCAAGGCAGATTGTCGGATTTACAGAACAAAGTAAAAAATATACGACACTTGTTTTAAGCCTTCTGCCGGAAAGCAACTTTCAAAGTCCTCTGCGTCTGGACTATTGGCGGTTTGAAATGACGGCGACAGAAGCAGAAGTGGTAAAATATGCTTCTAACGTTTTTGGCTTTTGTAAAGTTATTTTCGGCAATATGCTTTATGATTATTGTGAGGCTATTGCAAAAAATTGTTGTGTTGATGTTTCCTATGACAAAGTCAGAGAAGCGGTATCTGCTGACCAAAGAATAAACCGAGCATGGCTTGGAGAAATAGAACATGGAGGTTATCGCGGCGCTGGCGGATTTTGTTTTCCAAAGGACATGGATGCCCACATTCAAGCGTTAAAATTTCATATCAAAAGTCTTGAACCTTCTCTATTAAAAATACGCCTTGAAAAAGAGTTAAATGTGTTTGAGGCCTTTTGG
>JACPNK010000003.1 GCA_016185525.1 Candidatus Yanofskyibacteriota bacterium | reverse complement strand
AACTACGGCCGTATCGGCCGAAGAATCACTTTCAAATATTCCGACAAAGAAAAAGACAAAATTGAAAATTTCAGATTATATGAAAAGAAACCCGGAGAAAAGTATTTTCATAAAATTGCCGCCTTTGAAGAAATGTCTTCAATCGGCTGTGAGGATATAGACATTGACGGAGAGTGGATGATGACTGAAGCCGGCCAGTGCGGATATTGGACAATCCGGAAAATAGTGCCGCCCGCCCGCCTCTCGGACGGGCAAGGCGAGCGCGGTGGCACAACAGCCTATCTGTCCTCAACGGACTATTCGGTAGGCGAGTATGCTTACTATGTTGCCGGAGTGGACAAAGACGGAAATGAAACCCCGGCTTCTCCGGAAGCAAAAATAGTGTTTTTAAACCCTGTCAGCATTCTAAGTCCTGTCAACGGCCAGCCGATAACCGGAGTTTATCCTGATTTTAGGTGGACTATTGCAAATGATTGGCCCTCCTCCGCTGAAGCTATGACGGGCAAGCCCGCGGATTCAACCGTGGATTATTTTATTATGATATCTGACCGTGACAGCGCCTTAAATCCGGTATGGACCAAACAGTTGAAAGTATCATCGGGGGAAAAAGAAAGACAATTTCTTTACGACGGTCTTGGGCTTAATCCCGAGAGCAAATACAAAGTTAATATTTACGGCTATTATCGTAAGTCGGAACACGAACCCGACTATATATCAATTCCGTTCAGTACCCCCGAATTTTGGATAAAAAAGCCGGGGTGGAGTTCTTTGATTAAGGCGCTTTTTGGCCACATTTTTAGACCATTTACTTTTTAGTAATTTTTGATATTATTCAGCATTATGAAAAATAAAACAATCTATATATTGTCAGTCACTGCCATAGTTGCCGGGGTTTCTCTTATGTTAATGAGTAAACAGGAACCACCTGATGTTGAAAGCACAAATACGCCGGAACCGTCAGCAGATTCGACTGGCTCACTGCAAGAAACGGTGAGCCTGTCTCCGACTCCGGAGCCGACAGGGACAAGTTCAACGCGCGCGCCTCAACAGACAAGCAATGTCGGTGTCGGGGCAGTGCCGCTTCCAACCGGAGACGGTAAAACTGCTTTCATTGACGAACCGGTGCCTTGGAACTTGCTTTTAGGCCAGGCATCGTGCCAACTGCAGGGCGAGATTAAATTTTTGAACCGCAATACTTATGATAACCAAGATGCAAAATTAATTTACAGCGGAGTTGACCACCCGGCAAGGAATATTTCGTGGACCGTAACTTCCCAGGACGACATATCAGTCGGGCCGAATATTTTTAGTAAATTGAAACTGCCAAACGGAGAAAGTCTGCTGGGCATTGCCCTGCCGGAAAATCCAAAATACAAGAAGTATGAACTGACTGCGAAGATTCAATACGGCCGATTGGTGGATGCTAAAGGCAATTTTGTGGCAGTCGGGGGCGATGTCAAAGTTTTTGAAAAGCAATGTTCAGGCAAAACAACAATAGTCTTGCCGTAGGTAAGTTGTTACATTGCTAAATTGTTACACTGTTGAATGACTATATTGCTAACAATGTAACAATATAACAATGTAGCCATTTCTTGCTGAGTGGGTTTCTCAAATCTAAACAGGAATAAATTAGAGCTTTGTGTTTTTGTATTATTATTTAGCCTTCTGGCTGTTTTTCTGATTCACAGCTTTGACTCCATCGGGCAGGACATCGGGCGGCACTTAAAGTTGGGGGAAGTTATCTGGCAGACAAAGGAAGTGCCGAGGGTAAATTTTTTTTCTTTTACCGAACCGGATTTTCCGTTCGCAAACCATCATTGGTTAAGCGAGGTCATATTTTACGGAATTTACGGCTGGTTTGGTTTTACCGGCTTAATTTTGCTTAAAGTCTTTTTTGTTTTGGCCGCTTTTTTACTGCTTTTTTTTACCGTCAAAAAATATGCCACCTTTTGGCCGATCGCAATTTCTTTTTTGCTTTCAATTTTTATATTTATTGAGCGCACCGAAGTCAGACCCGAAATTTTCAGTTTTGCCATTTTAGCTTTCTTTTTGTTTGTTTTGTTCAGAGAGAAATACGGAGGTCGGACCTCCTCGAATGAGAAATACGGAGATCGAACCTCAAATCTGTTGTGGTTTTTGCCCTTAGCCGAGCTATTTTGGGTAAATTTACATATTTATTTTTTCATCGGACCGTTTTTGGTGTTGAGTTTTTTAATTGATCAAGCGATAAATCGTAAAAACAAACGGGAGAATATGTCTCTTTCGCAGTTCGACGGCGAAGAGTCCGGCGCAAGAAAGAGACATATTCTCCCGTTTGTAGATTTATCGCTTAAAAAAGTTGTCCTTATCTTATCTCTAGTTTTTGTTGCTACTCTAGCCAACCCCAACGGTCTTCAAGGCGCTTTAGCTCCCTTTACAATTTTAAAAGAGTACGGCTATAGCATTGTTGAAAATCAGACGCTCGCTTTTCTGTCAAATTTCTTCGGCTTTAAACTGACAATTTTTGTTTTCAAACTTTCCGTGGCAGTGGCGGCAATTTTGCTGGTCACAACTTTTAGAAAAACGAGACAAAGAATTTTTGAAATTTTAATTTTAGCCTTTTCAATTTATGCCGGTTTTAAGATGCTTCGCAATCTGCCTCTATATGCTTTGGTTTCTTTTCCGGTCTTGACGATGCTGTTGGGTGATGTTTTTAAATTAACGACATCGGATGTCCAGCGGACATCCGATGTCAGGAGATATTTAAGCGGTGTGTTCAAGATAGCAGTTGCCGGGTTTCTCATTTTTATGATTTTTTGGGTTTCCGGCGGCGGGTATTACAAAGCGATAAGGTCTGCCAAGGCTTTTGGTTTTTCAGTTCCCGGCGAACTGGAAAAAGCCGTTAACTTTGTTAAGGAAAATAAAATTGAGGGGCCGATGTTCAATAATTTTGACATCGGCGGTTATTTGATATGGCAGATTGAAGGGGTCAGGTACCCTGCCGAAAAGGTACCTGACCCCTTTAGGGTTTTCGTGGATAATAGACCGGAAGCCTACTCGGTTAAGTTTTTCAGCGAAATTTATAAACCGATGCAGGAAAGTAAAGAGAAATGGAAAGAGCTTTCAGAAAAATACGGCATTAACTTTGTCTTTTTCGGACACACCGACGCTACGCCGTGGGGGCAGGCGTTCTTAAAAAATATAGTTCGGGATTCTGATTGGAAGGTGGTATTTATCAATAATAGTGCTATTATTTTAGTTAAAAATATTCCAAAAAACAAACCAATTTTTTCCAAATACAAATATGAATTTACTGAAAAATAAAACAGGACTTGCGGTGATTGCTCTGATTATTGCCGGCGGTTTTGTGTACTCGTTCAACATAAACAACGGGTTATTTTGGGACGACGACGACTGGATAATCAATAATAGTTTTGTTCATTCGGTGAGCTGGGATAATGTCAAATTTTGGTTTACTCACGACGTTCTGGCGGGGATAGGGCTGAAGAGCAACTACTACCGGCCGTTCCTGTTTTTTACATTTACTCTCAACTATATTATATCCGGAGTGAAACCGTTGCTTTACCACTTGACCAGCAATGCGATACATATATTTAACTCTGTTCTCGTTTTTTGGCTTATAAGGCGGGCTTTCAAAAAAGACCCGTTTGCTTTTTTGACTGCTTTGTTTTTCTTAATCCACCCTCTGCAAACCGAAGCGATAACATACATTTCCGGAAGGGGGGATGCTTTGGCGGCGATGTTTATGCTCTTAGGTTTATTGTTTTTCTGCAAGTCAGAATTAACGACATCGGATGTCCAGCGGACATCCGATGTCAAAACGTCGTCTTTTGGTTACCGTCTACTAATTATAGGCTCTTTGGTTTTAAGCCTTTTAAGCCGTGAAACGGCTATAGTTTTCCCATTTCTGGCTCTCGTTTTTTTCTATATCCAACTGTGGGACGTTCAACGTCCAACAGTTGGTCGGACCTTAATAAAATCATTAAAACAAGGACTTTTAAAAACATGGCCGTATTTTGCGGTGGTTATCGTTTACGGTATTTTACGGCTCACGGTTTTAAATTTTCAGAACACGCTTAATTTTTATTCCCAGCAAAATGTTTATTCTGAAAATTTGCATGTTAGGATCTTTACCTTTCTGCCGATACTTTGGGAATACTTAAAACTCCTTGTTGCTCCCGTCGGGCTTCACATGGAGCGAAGCGTTAAGATATACACTTCGTTATTTCAATGGCCGGTGTGGCTGATAGCATTGTTGTTGGCGTTTGGCGTTTGGCGTTTGGCATACAGGTTTTATAAGAATTTAAGGACATCGGATGTCGTTCCGGCATCCGATGTCAGGATTTGGCTTTTGGGAGCGCTTTGGTTCTTCGTTGCCCTTGCTCCAGTCTCCGGAATTACGCCGATTAACGCTTTAATGTACGAACACTGGCTTTATCTGCCGATGGTCGGTTTCTGGCTGATAGTTTCTTTCTATCTGGTCAAACTTTTTGAGTATTTTAGAAGTAAAAAATTTGTCATTTGTCATTTGTCATTTGTCATTGGTCTCATTGCCTATTTCTCCTTTTTTGCCTACCAATCCATTCAGCGCAATATTGTTTGGGGCAAACCGGTTGAGTTTTACAAAAATATTTTAGAATATGAACCGGACAATGCCAGAATAAATAACAATCTGGGCAATCAGTATTTCAACCAGGGCGATAAAGAACAAGCCGAAGTTTATTACAGAAAAGCGGTTGAAGCCGGTGATATTTTTGCCCAGCCACATTTTAACATCGGAAGCATACTACGGTCGCGAGGCGATATTAAGGGCGCGATTGCCGAGTTTAACAAGGCCATAGAAATTGACCCTAGCTTTTTCTATCCATATCAAGATTTGGCGGTTATCTACGCCCAACAGGGCGATTTAGTTCAAGCGGCGGCGAATATGGAAAAATTAAAAATGCTTCTTCCTGGCAATCCTCGTGTCTATTACAACTCCGCGCTTGTTTACCTCGCTTTAAATAACAAAGAAAAAGCGATTGCCGATTTAAAAGAAGGGTTGAAATATTCCAGTGTTGATCTTGAGACAGGAAGGTTGATACAACAGCTTATTCAACAGTTAACCGTCGAATAAAAAATTATTCTAATTATACTAATTAACCTAATCAAGTTGTTTTTTATGAATTTTGTTAGAAACAACGAGCTGATTTTTGTGTTTGTGGTCGCTCTTGTTTTGTCTTTCTTGGTTTTCGGCAACGGCATTTTTAACGATTTCACTTTTGATGACGTGGCGGTTATTCAAAATAGGGGCGACCTGAAAGATTCATCCAACTTCTTTAATTTGTTTGTTTCTCCTTACCACCTTTTGGCAAAACTAGGCCTCTTCCGGCCATTTACAATGGCTTCTTACGCCGTTAATCATTTTATAAATGACGCGATTCTTCCCGTTTCCGCCACGAGTTTTCAGGAGGCGGCCGGTTTTCGCGTGGTGAATATAATCATCCATGCTTTTAACTCTTTTCTTCTTTTTTGGCTGGTTAACCGCTTGTTTAAAAACAGGTTTTTGTCATATGCGACCTTTCTTTTGTTTTTGGTTCATCCGATCCATACCGAAGCGGTTACTTCACTTGTCGGACGGGCCGAGCTTCTGGCGTTTTTCTGGTCTCTAGCCGCTATTTACTTCTTTACTAAAAAAGACTCACTACTAAGCTCTGTCGCCTTTCTTTTTGCTTTGCTTAGCAAAGAGGTTGCCTTGATGGTTTTGCCGATTATTTTTTATATTGACTGGGCGTTGTTAAGGAACAGGTTTTTTCCGGCTATAAAAAGAACTTTTGTTTTTGCGCCGGCAATTTTTATTTATGCCTTATTGCGTTATAAAGCCCTAGGCGCTTATTTTTTCGGCGATGTCTCCACGACTATTGTCGGAAACCATTTAAAATTTCTGCCGCTTAAAGAGAGAATTCTTACGGCTTTCAAAGTGCTTTATATGTATCTTGAGCGGCTTGTCTGGCCGGTCCGCCTTTCGGCGGATTACTCATACAGCGCCATCTCGCCGGTCAGCAGTTTTACCGACCCGACTTTTCTGATTGGCGCCGGTTTTTTTGTCTTTTTGTTGTGGCTTTTGATTTCCAAACGAATACGCCAGCCGCTTGGCGCATTCGGGGCCCTTGTCTTTTTGGCGCCTTACTTGATAATTTCCAACTTGATTAAACCGGTCGGCACGATAATGGGCGAGCGTCTGATGTATTTTCCTTCCTTTGGCTTTCTTCTCCTTTTTTCTTATCTGTTGCTTAAGTTATCTGAAAAAATCAGCAAAAAGGTTGTATATGTTTTTTTGGCTTTGATAATAGTATTTTTCAGCGCCAGAACCGTAATACGCAACAGGGACTGGTACGACGCAAGGACTTTGTTTACGGCGACGCTCAAAGAAGCGCCCAACAGTTTAATCGCCAGAATGGCTATGGCGGCGGTGCATGTAAAGTATGATGAGTGGGATGAAGCCAAAGAACAGCTCAACATTGCTCTGGGTATTTATGAAGACAACTCTCGTGTTCAAAATCTCTGGGGCATAATTGCCGACCATGAAGGCAATCAGAAGCTGGCCGAAGAAAAATATTTAAGGTCGCTGGAGCTTAATCCCGATGCTGTCAATGCGCAGATAAATTTAGCGGAACTTTACGCTAAACAAAACCGATTGGAAGAGGCGGGAGCTATGTTTAAAAAAGTAATAGAATTTTACCCCGTTACCGAATATGTGGTCAGGTACGCCTATACCCAGATAGCTCTTAATAAGCCGGAAGAAGCTATCAATACCGTGGCTTATTATCTCGGTGACGATTTAAATAATCCCGACATAAGCGCTTTGGCCGGCACGGCTTATTTTATCAAAGGCGACTACAAAACGGCCGTGTTTTATCTGAAAAGGGCGATGGAGCTGGGAAACACAGCGCCGGAGATTCAGAAAATGTTAGAGATTTCTGAAGTCCAAACATTATCTAAGTAGTAAGTGTTTGTAACCAATCGTTACACTTTTGGACAAACACTTAAGTTATCCACAAATTGGCTCTTGCGCTACCCATAGAAGCTATTTTATAATTAGAGTTAATTGTTGATATTCAAGATTTCGGTCCTTACTAAAAAATGGCCGGAATGTTGGAAAAATAAAAAGTAACATGAATAAACCTAAAGGTCTCTTGGGGTCGATTGTCTACACAATGGCTACAGTTTTTGTAGTCTTTTCTTTTGTTTTTGTCTTTGCTCTCGCCGCAAATGCGGCCAGCACGATCGGAACTAATTTAAGTACAACCGGCACTTTTCTTGTAAATCCCGCTTCTAACTCTGCCACATCCGTCCAATTTCAAAACGCCGCCGGCACCAGCTACTTTTTTGGCGACAGCACAAACTCTAGAATAGGTGTTCGCGGCGCGCCGTCTACCGTATTTGAGGTTCAAGGTACCGCTTCGGCATCGTACTTAATGACCGCAAATACCATTCAAATCGGTGGAGTGGCTTCTGCCGCCTATAACAGGATTGGAACCAACACTACTTCCAACAGTTTTCTAAGAAGCAGCTCCAACGACCTCTTAATAACAGGCCGTCTGGAGGTTGATGCTTCGGCTCAATTTGACAGAGGTCTTGAGGTTGGGAGTACGGCTTCTGCTGGTTACTTTCTGACCTCGAATTCTATTCAAGTTGCGGGCGGCGCCTCGGTTGCTTATTCAAGATTTGGAACCAATACAACTGGTACTACCGGAGAACTTGATTCTGCCAACGACCTTCTTATATCAGGGGCTTTAGAGGTTGACGGCAAGGCTTCTATTGCCGGTAATCTTCAAGCATCGGGCAGATTTATACTTGATACGGCCGCTTCCCATTCGTTTGTCGGCGATTTGATATTAACCAGCCAACTAACTGTCGGCACCACTACTGCTTCCGCTTCCGGCGGGGCAGGTTATACCGCGCGGTTTGTCGGTCCCGGCACGGGCACAGCCAGTTTTTACTTCGGCGGCAATGATTCCGCGACCACGGGCACTTGTTTCCAACTTAAATCTACGACAGGGGCATGGATTTATATGCGCTTTTACCAGGGTGTCGCTACACCGACTCTTAGCACCGTTCGATGCCATTAATTAATTTAGAGAATGACGCCCATGACTCGGAGCAAGAACTTTCCTATTGTTATAGTTGGTCTGGTTATAATCGGATTTCTTGCCGGCGCTATTGGGTCATCTCTTTTGACCGACTCGGACGCTTAAAAAATGCCAATCAGGATTACTTGATTTTATCTGATGTTTACTATGTCAAGATAGATGACAACGGCGCCGGCCAACTAGTTAAGTTGGGGGCGATAGAGCCGCATGGACCCAAAGACCAGATGACAATAAGTAAAAAGCAAGTCTTATTCTGGGAAAATATGAGACCTGATTCCCAAGTTGTCAAAACGATTCAGAGCATACAATAAAAATAAAAATTTTTAACTACCTATTCATAATGAAATTATTAAAGACTAATTTCTTTCTCTCCTTACTCGTTACCATTTTAGCGGCGGGACTGTTATTGGTCGGAATCAACGAAGCAAAAGCGACAACCGTTACTTTTTCTGAAGACACCACTGTAAACTTGGGTGTCGGTGATATTACCATAGAAGCCAATTCCATAGTAAACGAGGTAACAACTACGAATACCACAATTACTATAAGCGTTATTTCCGGCCAAAAAATAGTTCTTTCATCGGCAAGTAAATTATATCTGGACAACGACAGCGGTTACGGCTTTGTTTGTGGAGCTACTGCGTCACGGCTTACTATTAACGCTGACGCTACCAAAACTATCATAGTTACTCCCAGGTCAACTTCTTGCGAAAGCACCGGTTCCATTGCTGGTTCTTCTGCCACCACTACCACCACTAGTCCTCCTAGCAGTGGTGGCGGTGGGACAACCACGCCTGCGAAAACACCAACTCCCACACCGGTTTCGACAAGCTCACCGCAAGCAACTCCAACCCCGGCCCCCTCGACAAGCTCGGGACAAGCAACACCGGCCTCGCGAGGGTTTGTCAGCTTAGCCAATGTAAGTTTGAAAGACGGTGACGTTATTAGTGCTGCCGGTTCAAGCGACCCCGATGTTTACATAGTTAATCCACACGGTTATAAAAGATTATTTTTAAACCCCGCCATATTCGGATTTTACGGTCATCTTGGAGGATTTTCTAAAGTGAAGGGCACCACATCTGTAACCAGAGATGTCTTTGTAACTTCCGGTCTTTTCAGAAACTGCGAGACCAATGACAAAAAAGTCTACGGCGTGGAAACGACAGGCGAAGATACCGGCAAACTTCACTGGGTAAATACCTCCGGTGAGCAAGCTGTTGCTGACGATCCCAATTTCTTCAAAAAAGTCTTCTGTATCAACACCAATGAATTTAACTGGTATCCGAAAGGTTCTGACTACACTTCCGTAAATCAAATACCGGATTACTCAAGAAAAAATGTCGTATCTTCAACTCCTGCTCCGGTCTCCGCATTGAAGAAGTATAAAGTTTTTGACACAGACCAGCTTAATGTGAGGGCATTAGCCGCCACTTCAAGCGCGCTTTTGGGCAAGTTGCCGGCAGGGAGCATTATAGAAAGTTTAAGTCAGTCAGGTTTGTGGCATAAGATTAAATACCAGAGCAAAGATGCTTGGGTGCATGGTGATTATCTACAGCTGGTTAAATAACTTAAAATTTAAAAATTCAAACACAAAAGACCCATTTGCGGGTCTTTTATGTTTGATATAAGATATCAGCATGTTTTCGGTTTCGCATTATAAAAGCATACTCACAGTTCTGTTGTTGTTAGTGTTTTTTATTCCGTTTTTCAGCGCGCAAAATTTTAGTCCGGCAACCGACGAAATAATTCACTTGCCGGGCGGTTATTCTTATTGGAAAACAGGCGAGATAGTATTGAATCCCGAACATCCTCCGCTGGTAAAATTAATGGCCTCGTTTCCTCTGCTTTTCATGGATTTGAAATTTGACGCCGATGATGTCAACCTAGCCGGTCCTTTTAAAAAACAGTGGACCTTTGGGAGTAAATTTTTATTTTCTAACGACGCCGACCGGTTACTGCTTTGGGGACGGTTGCCGATGATGCTCTTGTCGGTTTTGCTTGGTTTTTATATCTACAAATGGGGGTCAGAAATGTTTAGCCGCAAAGCCGGCCTTTTGGCTCTGTTCCTGTACGCATTTATGCCCGTGATTATTACCAACGCTCAATTTGTTACGATGGACCTTCCGCTGGCATCCTTTTCATTCATTACTTTTTATTATTTATGGAAGTTTGTTACAGCCGGACTAAAAAAACACTTGGCTTACTCCGGATTGTTTCTTGGCATGGCTTTAAGTTCAAAATTCTCCGCCACTATCTTTTTACCCGTGGTTGCCTTATTTATTTTGACTTATGCATGGCAACGCGGCGGTGAGCTTAATGTGAAGATGCGCCGGTTGGCAAACCTTTCTCTGATCATGGCTATTCCCGCTGTTGCCGTCATATATTTTTCCTATCTTATGCCGGCCGACTCCGGGTTTTATTTAAGAGGTTTCAAAAGCGTTTACGCCAACTGGAAGCCGGATTTTAATCTTTATTTGAACGGCAAATTTTCGCCGGACGGCTGGTGGTATTACTTTTTGGAAGCGTTTCTGATAAAAACGCCTATTCCGGCATTAGTTGCGTTTGCGGCTTCTATTTTACTTTACAAAAAAATAAAAATGGACAGTTGGAGCAAGGCGCTTGTATTTTTACCAATGCTTTTCTTCGCTTTTGTGACAAGCGCAAAGGCTCAAAATATAAGCATTAGATATCTTATTCCGGCAATTCCATTTTTAATTCTTTACGCCGGCGGCTATTTATCAAAAATTTTCAATTTTCAATTTTCAATTTTCAATAAATTTTCAATTGTTAATTTTAAAACAATCTTAATTTTGGTTTTGGCTGTTTGGTATGCTTATTCCGCTTTCAGCATCTACCCCGACTACATGCCTTATTTCAACGAATTTATCGGCGGTTCCAAGAACGGCTACAAATATCTTGATGACTCGAATATTGAATGGGGCCAGGACTTAAAACGGCTTGGCAAGTATCAGGCAAAAAACCCGGAAACTAAAGTTATTTACTCATGGAGCCATTCAAGTCCGGAATATTATCGGGTGAGTATGAGCAACTTTAAGCAAGCCGACGAATCCGGCTGGTGGCGGGAACCGAAAGGCCGGTTTGCCGTTAACACTTTTTTGCTGATTCGCATGCAGTTATTGAGCGAGCAAAAAAAAGACCCGGCCCTTAATTGGCTGGCGTTGTATGAGCCGGTTGACAAAATCGGGCAGTCATTCTTTGTGTATGATTTCAAATAAAAAACCTAACCTTGTTTGTTGATAACTCATTTTTTTTCGTCTGTAGAGAGAGTAGAATAAAAGCATATGAATAAATCTTGGTTTTTCCTTGGGCTTTTTTTGGTAATCTTTTTTAATTTTTCCACAGTTTCAGCTACCTCCCCCTCCGACTATGGTCTTAAAGAAGGCGACCTCATCTCCGCCATCTTCTCCGATGACCCCGATGTCTATATCATCAACGAACAAGGCTACAAGAGATTATTCCTCAACCCTGAGATATTCAAGTTCTACACTCATTTGGGAGGGTTTTTCAGTGTTAAATTGGTTACTCAAGAAGTGGTAGATTCCTTTCCCACTTCGGGTCTTTTCCGGAATTGCGAAGATAATGACGAAAAAGTATACGGAGTTGATGTAGAAGGCGAAGATTCCGGCCAACTGAAGTGGATCAATACTTCAGGCGACCAGGCTGTCCAAGACGACCCCAATTTTTTCAAGAAAGTTTTTTGTATCAACCGCAAAGAGTTCAACTGGTATCCTAAAAGCCAAACGGCCTTGAATACCGTCAAAGAAGTACCCAAATATGAAAGGATAAAAGAACTGAAAAGAGTTTCAACTGAAAAAAAGCTGGAATCCAAAGCAGAGTTTAAAGATATCGGCCAAGCGGTTATCTGTCATCATCCTTCCAATAGTGCTGGCGCGTTTCAGACTATCAGTGTCAACGCCTCGGCCTTAAAAGCCCATTTGGATCATGGAGATACGGTTGGGTCATGTTTTGCTCCGACTCCGACGCCGATGATTCCTACCGCTACTCCATTAGTAACTATTTCCCCGTCACCGACTTCATCGCCGTCATTTACGGTTACACCATCGCCAACCTCATCTCTATCTTTTTCGCCGACCCCCACTCCGACGACCCGACCCCAACACCGACACCCACATCAACATCAACATCAACATATGCATATTATGGCGGTTATTTTCTCTCGGTTACGCCTTCTTCTTTGACGATTCCTCAAAATTCCAATGCCTCAACAAGCATGCGCATAAGCACTACTTATGATGGCAATGCTGTTTCGGGCAACTGGGCTGGCAATGATTTGCTTAAAGTTGAAGTGCTTGATATAAGCACGCCTCTTTCTTTTTGCACCGTTTCGCCAAGTTCAGTTTTAATTAATCCAGCCAGTCCCCAGACAGTTACAGTAACCTGTTCGCCAACAACAGCAAACAGTCAAATTAAAACTTACAACAACAAATTAAAACTTACAACAACACGATTGTCAGAGTGACTTCAACCGGGGCGCAAGAGCGCGGTTCATGGCCTTACAACAGCATTGTGCTTTCTCTTAATGTGACTGCGGCGGGTTCTGCTACTCCCACCCCAACGCCGACCCCGACACCAACTCCGACAGTCGTTGGAACTATAACCTTATCTATTGACTTACAGCCTAGTCAAAAACGAGTTTGGGTGGCCTATCACTCAAATAAGCAGGTAATAGTGATTTACGAGTACGGCACTACAACGAGTTATGGCGGTACCTCCGGTTGGAATAATTGGGGGTCATCCGAAGCAGCAAAAGGGAATTACCCAGCCGATGGCGGTTATTATATTGGTGAAACTTATTTGGGTCAGTATTTAAATTTTAATACCACTTATCATGTCAGGGCCAAGGCTACAACCCAATCCGGAGAAGTGTTTTACTCAAGTGATTACACTTTCTATCTTGTTGAGCCAACACCAACCCCCACTCCCACTACTTCCAGTGTAAGTTTTGACAACTTTTCCAGAGATCTTTACCTCGGTTCTCGGGGTAACGACGTCGTCCGTCTCCAAGCTCTCTTGGTAAACGAAGTCAGTTATCCAGCCAATCTTCTTACCGGCTATTTCGGCAATATCACCCGTGAAGCGGTCAAAAAACTCCAGGAGAAATACGCAGTTAAACCAATTTCCGGTTTCTTCGGTGAGATAACCCGCAGAGCGTTAAGGGCGCTAATCTCCAACTAGTGAAAAAATATTCTATACTATTAATTTTTGTATTTTTGGCAGTTTTAATTTTGGGTTTATCTAAGTTCTCTTACGCTTCCAAGCCCTCCGACTACGGTCTTAAAGAAGGCGACCTCATCTCCGCCATCTTCTCCGATGACCCTGATGTCTATATCATCAACGAGCATGGCTACAAGAGATTATTCTTAAATCCCGAAATATTTAAGTTCTACACCCACCTAGGAGGTTTTGCCAACATTAAATTAGTAACCCCCGAAGTCCGAGACGCCTTCCCTGTCGTCGGCCTCTTTCGCAACTGTGAAAAGAACGACCCTAAAGTCTACGGCTTTCAATCAGACAACGAAGACAGCGGAGAACTCCGCTGGGTCAACACTTCCGGAGACCAAGCTGTCCAAGACGACCCCAGCTTCTTTAAAAAGGTATTCTGTATCAACGACAAGGAATTCAAGTGGTACAAAAGAGGCCAAGAATTAAAGTCGGTCAAAGAAGTGCCGCAATACCATAGAGTTGCGCCAATTACTCCTGCTACCCCGGCTACTCCTGTCATGCCGGCTATACCCGCTATTCCGGCGGTTCCAGCCTCACACTCTCTGCCCTTAGTCTCTCCAACTGTTTCTCCCGGTCCAGCTTCAACATCGCTTTCTCCGACTCCGACACCAACTTCTTCTATTCAACCGGCTATTCCGGCAGTGTCGGCAATTCCTATTCAACCGGCAAGTTCTACACCGACACCGACACCGACACCCGCCCCCACACCGACATATTCTTCCACACCAACTTCAACTTCAAGTCCACTCCCGCCAACCTCGGTAACTGCTTCTCTGGTCGCTGATAAAATTATGGTTACTTGGTCAGGAACCCCTCTAAAATACCATCTTTATCGGAGTGTCAATGGTAATGCCTATCAAATCTGGTCCCAAGTCGATGGTTTTGGTTATGATGACAACAAACTCAATCTCGAGTCCGGCTTCACTTACCGTTATAAAGTTTATGGATGTGGTAACGCTGACTTTTACGGATGTTCTTATTCTAATGGAACGGAATCTAATATTGTAACCTATATTAGTTCTAGTTCTACTCCAACTCCAACACCCACTCCCACTCCTATCCCAACTCCAACAGCATCAGCTTGCACTGATACAGATGGGGGTTTGGATTATTTTATAAGGGGGGTCGCGAAGGGACCGCCCGCTAATGGTTCGCCAAGCATCATAGTGGGAGAGAACTCAAATATATCCAGTGATCGGTCAGATCCTAGTTTAGGAGCAAATTCTATTCATTATGATGCTTGTCTTGATAGTTCTCAGACCGATTACATTTTTGAGTACTATTGCGGCAACGACGGCAAAGTATATCGAAGTGTTTATATTTGTCCTTTTGGATGCGGTAATGGTATTTGTAATTCTACCCCTGTTAGTTTTGATTTTTCCAGAGACCTATACCTTGGTCTTAGAGGCGATGATGTCAAAAGATTACAAGCATTGCTGGTGGACCAAGTTAGTTATCCAGCCAATTTACTGACCGGCTATTTCGGCAATATCACTCGTGATGCGGTTAAACGACTTCAAGAAAAATACGGAGTTAAACCAACCTCCGGTTTCTTCGGCGAGATAACCCGCCAAGCCTTAAGGGTGCTAATTCCCAATTGATTTTCAGTAAACTTTTGCTATATTAAACTTATGAAAAAAGCCATTTTTGGCGTTGTTTTGTTTGTAGTCGTCTCGGTTGTTTATCTGTTTTTATCTGATTTTAGTTTGGTTAAAAAGCTAATTGGCTATAATATTCCGCAACTTAAAGAGCCGAAGACGGTTTCGGAGAATGGCGGAGAGTTGTCTTTTTTAGATATCCCGGAGGGATTTGAAATTTCTGTTGTTGCTAAAGACTTAGACAATCCGCGAGTTATTTTGTTTGACGCCAAAGGCAGGATGCTTGTCAGCGAGACAAAAGCAGGTAAGGTTAGTATTTTAGACCCCGTAAAATCGCAAGGCGATCACGGGGCAAGAGGTGGTTTTGAAAACAAGCGTGTTTTGATTGAGGGTTTGAAGTCGCCTCACGGACTAGACTTTTATCCTTCGGCAAGCACTTCGGCCGTGAGCTCAGTGCCGAACGGCTCAGGACAAGTATCCTCAACCGGAATTATTTATTTATACATTGCTGAAACGCAGCAAGTGGTTCGTTATCGCTATGATGTTAATGCCGGAAAATTAGTTGACATTGCAGGCGAACAAATTACAAAACTTCCAGACGGAGGCCAGCCTGCCTCGCCGGCAGGCGGGCATTTTACCCGAACCATTGCCTTTGGACCAAACTTCCGCACTAGCCAGATAATCAAGGGTTTAAAAGTTGTCAATACCCAAGTTGACACCAAACTTTATATCAGTGTCGGTTCGTCTTGCGATGTTTGCGAAGAAAGTACCTGGAAAAGAGCGGCGATACTGGAGTCGGACCCCGAGGGCAGTTATACGGCGGAATTTGCCGGTGGTTTAAGAAATTCTGTTTTCTTTGTTTTTCATCCGGTCACAAAAGAAATATGGGCAACGGAAATGGGAAGAGATAATTTGGGGGATAATTTGCCGCCGGACGAGATTAACATTGTCAAAGTTGCCGGTCCGGAACACAAATTTGGGGCTCGCCGGTATGGCTGGCCATTTTGTTACGGCGACAAAGTTACGGACAAAAAATTTAACCCGGACAAATTTGAGCGAATAGACATTCCGCGAAATTGCGCGGAAACAGAGCCGCCGGTTATTGAAATTCCGGCTCATTCGGCGCCGCTTGGGCTTGCTTTTATTCCGCCTGGCCGTAGTTGGCCAAAAGAGTGGGAAGGGGATTTGCTGGTGGCGCTCCACGGTTCATGGAATAGAAGCGAGCCGGCTGGTTACAAGGTAGTCAGGTACGATTTGGACAAAAACGGAAAAGTTTTGTCGCAAGAACCGTTTGACTTTATTTCGGGATGGCTGTCAACCAGCAACCAGCAACCAGTAACCAGTAACCAAATTTATGGCCGGCCGGTTGACTTAAAGTTTAACAATGACGGAAATCTTTACATCTCTGACGATGCGGCCGGATTAATTTATAAAGTGGAAGTTTCTCCATTTTCTGGTACTATATAACCAATGTCAAAATTTGCTAACAAAGAGTCCAACTTGGTAAAATTCCTTCGTTTCGGGATATATCTTACGGCGCTTGTGCCCCTTCTTGTTTTTAGGGATCTTATTTCCCCTTTTCATTTTGGGAAAGTCGTCATTTTCAGGTCTCTGGTAGAAATTCTGGGGCTTGAAAGAATGGGCGGTCTTTGGACTTTCTGGCACTATTTTTTGTTTTACATAATCCTAACCTCCGTATTAACCAAAAAAGAACACTGGCGGAATCTTTTAAATACGACTATTTTTGCCGGGATACTGTCGGCGTTTTATGGCTTTTTTCAAAAAACGGACATTGAATTCTTTCTTGGTTCCGGGGGGCGGGCAAGGATATTCGGTACCATCGGTAACGCGGCTTTATTTGCCGGCACCCAGCTTCTTGCAGTATTTTTATCTCTCACATTATTTTTTCAGCCGCAAAATACCAAAAATCAGAAGCTGTTTTATTTGTTTGCTTTTGCTATTACTTCCGTTGCCACTTTAATGACAGCGGTCAGAGGGTCTGTCTTGGCTTATGCGGTTGGTATCACGGTTTTTGCGTTTTTGTGGGGCAGATATAAAAAATCCCGTTTCGGACGGTTGGCCTTTAATTACTTAGTAGGGTTGGCGGTTCTTTTTATTGTCTTCTCGCTTCTTTTTGGAAATGCTAAGTTTATTGAAAATTCAAGGTATTTGAGCAGAATAACCGACCTCTCCTTAAAATCACAAACAACCGAGACGCGTTTTTGGGCTTGGGAAGCGGGACTAAAGGGCTGGGTTGAGAATCCCAAAACAATATTTTTAGGATGGGGACCGGAAAATTTTAATATTCCGTTCTCAAAGTACTTCAACCCAAAGTTTTTTGTCGGTCCCGGGTCAGAGACGCTGTTTGACAGAGCGCACAACATGTTTGTTGAGATTCTTGCAACTATGGGTTTGGTCGGTTTATTGTCTTATCTCGGTATTTTTGCGGCGGTATTTGCTTATCTGCGCAGATGGTTAAAAAATTCTGAACTTGCGATTTATGGAATTGGTTTCATGCCGCTGGTTATCGCTTATATAATTCATAACTCTTTTATTTTTGACACTTCGGCTAACTTTATTATTTTCTTTACCATCATGGGTTTCATATCGTGGCTTGTACCGGGCGATACTAATAAAGCCGGAGGGGCTATTATTAAAAACAAAGCGTTTATCAATATACTGGCGGCGTTTTTGATTATATTTATTCCGTGGCTGATCTATGAGACGAATATTTTACCGACTAAAGCCAACTATGCGACCACGAGAGCGATTGTCAAAGGTTGGGCGGGAGATGTCAATGGTTCCATTCAAAAATATAAAGAAGCCCTTACTTACGATGTGCCGGGCAAGTATGAATATCGGCACAGGCTTGCCCAGTATTTGGTTGGACCGGGGGGGCCCAGCGTTAAAGAAGGAAATATCTGGAGAGCATATGAGTTTACTATAGCTGAAGTTGACAAAAATATTGCAGAAAATAAGATTGACTATCTTCCTTATCTTTACGGTTCGCGGTTGAATATAATGCTTGGCAAAGACGATCCCAAGTCGTCATACAATGATATAGCGTTGGCGTACTCCATGAAAGCGCTTGAACTTTCTCCGACTTTTGTCAGGACATACTACGAACTGGCCCAGGCATATCTCAACAAAAAGGATTATCCTAACGCTATTAAGTATTTTCAAAGGGCGGTTGAATTAAATCCCGATGTTGGAGTATCTCACGCTTATCTTGGAGCGGCTAAAATTGAAAGCGGGGATTTGAGCGGAGCGGAGGACTTGGAGAAAGCTTTAAATAGTAAAAATTTTTACACCCCGCGCGAAGTTGATTTCCAGAGATTAATTAACGCATATCTGAAGACCAGCAACTTCGAACGTCTTGCTTGGATATATGAGCAAATGATAAAAATAAATCCAAAAGAACCTCAAAATTACGCTTCACTTGCAACTGCTTACGCTAATTTGGGCAGGATTGATGAAGCTGTAATTATGGCCCGCAAAGCTGTTGAAGTTGACCCGTCTTTTGAGCCTGATGCGCGGATATTTTTGAAAAGCTTGGGCAAAAGTTTATAGTGAGGTCAACTACAGCAGAGCCTCAATTTCTCTCACCATCTTCTCTAAAGAAAATTTGAACAAAACCGTCTGATGGGCTTGGATGCCCAGTTCTTGGCGGAGCTTATCGTTGGACAAAATTGTTGTTATGGAATCAGCTATGGCTTTTGGATTTTTGGGAGCAACCAGCAGTCCGTTTTTTCCGGATTCCATAACTTCCGGGATTGCTCCCACAGATGTCGCAACGATTGGAAGTTTGGCGGCCATAGCTTCAAGCAGGGACCAAGGGAATCCTTCTTTGACCGAAGGCAAGACAAAGACATCAAAAGCTTTTAGATATTGGGAAGCGTCATTTAAGGCGCCAATCATAAATATCTTTGACCGCAGATTATTCTTTACAATCAAACTCTCAAGATATTTCCTCTCTCTTCCGTCACCGACTATTATCAGAATGGCGGATGTTTCTTTGGGCAGAAACTTGATTGCTTCAATCAGGTATTCCAATCCTTTTGGCTTGTAGAAGTTGGCGACAGAGCCGATTATGTATTCTGCCTGAAAAACATTTCCTCCTCTGGCGGAAATTTTTTTAAATATTTCCAGCTTAGCTCTGTCCGGCTCCAAGAATTCCATTTTTTTCAAATCAATTCCGTTATAAATCAGTTCCAAAGATTTTCTGGGTTTGATTTTCAGTTTTTTTGCCTGGTCAAAATCGTGCCGGTTGTTTAGTATAATGCAGTCTTTCCAACCGGCGCTCAATTTTTCTAAAAAAACCCACAAAACTTTTTTCCATTTGGGCCATGGGTCGTTGAAACTCCAGCCGCCAATACGGTAAACAACCTTGAGTCTTGAGCCGTGAATCATGAATCGGGAAACAAAAGAGCCGAGAAAGCCGGCTTTAGAGCTGTTCAAGAATAAAGTATCAGGCTGAAATTTTTTGATGAGTTTTTTAATTTCAAGGGTTGCCCTAAAGTCATGCCAAGGCGAAATATTTCTCTTTAGATTAGGCAGGGTGATACGGTTGATTTTCTCTCTGTCCAAGTATTTCAGGAATTCTCCGTTGCCATCGGAGCCGACGGCTATCAGGATCTCATATTTGTCTTGATTGAGCTGGGAAGTTAGGTTAAGTAAAAATCTTTGGGCGCCGCCCATTTCAGATTGAGTAATTATAAATAAAACCCGTTTGATTTTGTCTTCCATTTGTGGCATTATTATAACATAAATGAACAATAAATCAAAGCGAATTTTAATACTTAGCACCTCCTATCTGCCTATGGTCGGCGGTTCGGAAGTTGCTGTAAAAGAAATAACCGACAGACTTCCTGACGTTAATTTTGGTCTTATTACCGGTTATCCAAGGGGTCCCCTTGGATTGGTCCCCAGAGAAGAAAAGAAGGGCAATGTAAGCATTTTCAGAGTCGGCGGGAGCCTTAGTCTTTTTGACTTTTTGTTGCCTAAAAATTTTTTACCGGTCAGTATGTTTTTGAAGGCGTTAGAGCTTATTAAAAAAAATGGGCCGTATGATCTCGTTCATGTTTTTCAGGCTTCTCAAGCCGCCGGCGCCGCCTGGCTTTTAAAATGGCGGTATCCTAAACTGCCTGTTTTATTAACACTGCAAGAGGGGCAAGATTTGAAACGGCAGAAGTTTTTAAAAAAGTTTTTTCGCCGTCTGATTATCAGTAAAATCAACTTTGCTACCGCAATCAGTGTTTATCTCAAAGATTATGTTTTAGAGCTAAGGAAGAACCTTTCCGTTTCCGTGATTCCAAACGGGGTGGATGTGGCTAAATTCACTAAGGATTTTAGCTACGGCGAGCTTTCAACATTGGCTGACCAGCTCGGTATTTTTCCAGATGAAAAAGTCGTTGTCAGCACCGGTCGTCTGGTGCCCAAGAACGGTTTAGATGTTTTAATTAAAGCTTTTGCAATTCTGGCTGCAAAAAATAAAGAAAAACGGTATAAACTTATTCTTGTGGGAGAGGGAAACCAAGAGCGGGAACTCGTCAGCTTAGCCGAAGCTTTGGGTATTGCCGACAAGGTTGTTTTTGTTAAATCCGTCAGCCAAGACGAATTGACAAAATATCTTAAAATTTCCCACATATTTGTCAGACCTTCGCGGTCCGAAGGTTTGGGCAACTCTTTTTTGGAAGCTATGGCAGCCGGACTGCCGATAGTGGGGACAGCCGTAGGCGGTATTACCGATTTTTTATTCCATAATCAAACAGGTTTGATTTGCAATGCTTTCAAACCGGAAGATGTTTCTGAAAAAATAGAGATACTTTTGGAAGACGACAACCTAAGAAGAAAAGTTATTAAAAATGGCCAAGAACTAGTAAAAGAAAAATATGACTGGGACAAAATTGCTTTAGAATATGCTAGAATTTATAATAACATATGACTAAGTTATCTGTAATTATTCCAGTTTACAATGAGGAGAAAACTTTACCTGTTTTAGTTTTCGCCGTGGAAAAAGTTGAACTGCCTCTTGAGAAAGAGCTTATTTTTGTTGATGACTTTTCGTTTGACAAAAGTAGAGACATACTTTCAAGCTACAAAAACAAGCACAAGGTTATATTTCTGGAGAAAAACCAGGGCAAGGGAGCGGCCGTAAAAAGAGGCTTTCAGGAAGCAACTGGCGACATTGTTCTTATTCAGGACGCAGATTTGGAATATAACCCGCAAGAATATCCCGATTTAATAAAACCAATTTTAAATGGGACGGCGGATGTCGTCTATGGTTCTAGATTTCTCAAATCGGAGAAAACGAAGGAGAACAAGGTTGTTTACAGGCACGGCCTTTTATTCAGCAAGATGTTGAACTGGCTATCCGGTATTTTCAGCGGCGTTCATACTTCTGATATGTACACATGTTATAAAGTTTTTTCAGGCAAAGCGATTACGGCTATCCATCCTCGCCTTGTTTCTAAAAGGTTTGGCATTGACCCGGAACTTACGGCTTGGATTGGTAAAAATAAATTTAGAATTGCAGAGGTGCCGATTTCTTATCAAGGGCGCACTTATGCAGAAGGTAAAAAAATAAACTGGAAAGACGGTTTGGCGGCAATATGGCATATTGTCAGATTTAACTTTTTTTCAAGAAAATAAATTAAATCTTAAATTAACCTAATTAATCTAATTTCTAATTTACCTAACCAATGACTAAACCTCAATGGCCAAATGTCTAAAAATGCAAACTTTTAGATATTAGGATTTAGAAATTAGAATTTGATTAGAATAATTAGGTCAATTAGAGCAATTATAAATTTATGAAAACGCAACGCGTTTTAATCGTTACGGGTATTTTTCCTCCCGATATCGGCGGACCGGCTTCTTACGCCAAAACCGTCGGACAAAAACTCTCGGAAAATTTTAGAATTTCCGTGATTACTTATTCGTCGGTGAGAAAATCTGTTGAAGATAAAAATTTAAATTTTAAAGTTGTTCGTGTTTGGAGGAAAAATTTTTGGCTTTTTAGGCACTTGTCTTATTTTTTTAAGGTGATGTCGCTGGCGGGCAAGAATGACGTTGTTTTTTCTTTAAGCACTATTAACGGCGGAATCACGGGCCTGATAGCGGCCAAATTTTTCAAAAAGAAGTTTTTTATAAGAATCGTTGGTGACTACGCTTGGCAGACGGCAGTTTTGAAAGGGCGGACCGATTTACTGATAGATGACTTTCAAAATTCCAAGAAAAATGGCCGGGTCAAAATGTTGTTTTGGCTTCAATCGTTAATCTGCAGAAAAGCCGATATGGTGATTGTGCCTTCCGAGTATATATCTAGATTGGTGCAAGGTTGGGGAGTGCCTAAAGAAAAAATACAAGTTATTTATAACGGAGCTAGTTTCAAGCCGTCGGAATTAAGTAAGGAAGAAGCCAGAAAAAAAATTGGCATTGCCGGGAACATCATTCTTTCTTATGGCCGGTTGGTGCCATGGAAGGGCTTCAGGATGCTGATAAAAATAATGCCTAAGCTTTTGGAGATAAACCAATTTTTCAGACTGGTTATTGTCGGAGAAGGACCGGAGTCAAAAATTCTGCAAAGAATGGTAAAGAACATGGGTTTGGAAAAAAAGGTTTATTTGATCGGCAAACAGAGTAAAGAACAGCTGGCGGTTTATCTGGCGGCGTCTGACATTTTTATTCTTAATACCGGTTATGAAGGTTTTTCCCACGAAATTCTTGAAGCAATGCTTGCCGGCGTGCCGGTGGTAACGACATGCGTTGGGGGCAACAAAGAAATAATTCATCAGGGGGAAAACGGCTTTCTGGTAAAATATAATGACGAGTTTAATTTAATAGAGGCGACTAAAACTGTTTGGCAGACGCCGGAATTGCAAAAAAGATTTATTGAAAATGGCAAAGAAACGGCGAAGTATTTTAGCGTTGAAAAGATGCTGGATAAGACTATCAGGGTTTTGGCAAATTAAAAATATACCACTCTTTCCGAACGTTCGCTGTTTTCCAGCGAAACAGCTCACTCGCTGTTCGCCTGGGTTTTGGCTGGAGTTACAGAATAATTATACTCCAGCCAACCAAGCAAACCGCAGGCTCACAGCGTCTACAAGAGCGTTATATTTTTAATTTTTGAAACTCTAGTTGTCCAAAACTGGTTATGAATCTACTTATGATAACTGGGGATAGGAGTTTAGCCGCGGGAAAACGCGGAGCGTTTTATAATACTTTGGAAGAATTTCACCGCTACTGGGACAGGGTGGACATAATATGTCCGTCAATTTTAAATTTTATTAAACCTAAAACTTATAACCTAAAACCTATAACAAATCTATTCGGCAATGTTTATATCCATATTTCGCCTTGGCCTCTGGTTCTTTATCCGTTTTGGTTTTTGAAAAAAGTTATAGACGTCTGTCGGGAGCAGAAATTTAATCTGATGACAGTCCACGAATTTCCGCCGTTTTATAACGGCATTGGCTCCAGAATTTTGTGGAATATGATTAAAGTTCCTTATGTTCTTGAGATTCACCATATTCCCGGCTATCCCAAAGCTGCTAACTTGAAAGAAAAAGTTTATTGCCGGCTGACGAAGTTTTTTGTTAAGTTTGACTCAAAAAAAGCGATTGCTGTCAGAGTTGTAAACCGGAAAGAGACTCCTGTTTTTTTAGTTAAGGCCGGAGTGGCCAGAGAAAAAATAAAATACATCCCCTCAATGTACATAGATTTGGACGTTTTCAAGGCCTATCCGGAGGTAGCGAAAAAATACGATTTAGTTTTTGCTTCCCGCTTGGAAAAAAACAAGGGAATTTTTAACTTGGTTTCAGCGATTCTTATAGCCAGAAAACAAATGCCGGACATCAAACTTTTAATTGTCGGCAGCGGTCCGGAGAAAATGAATCTGAAATCAAGAATCAAAAATCAAGGGTTGGAAAACAATATAGAATTTTCCGGATGGCTGGAGACTTCTTACGATGTTGCGAAAGCTTACAACAGCGCTAAAATCTTCGTAAACCCGTCGTTCAACGAAGGCGGTCCCAGGGTGGCTCTGGAAGCTATGGCTTGCGGTTTGCCTGTTATTACAACAAGAGTGGGAATTATGAATGACTTGATCAAAGACGGCGAAAACGGGTTATTTGCGGGCTGGGAACCGAAAGCGATTGCCGAAAAAATTACTTATCTGTTTGGCCAACCGGAACTTCAGAAAAAATTTGGCCAAGCCGGTCAGGCGATTGCCGGGCAGTTTGAAAGAAAAAAAATGATTAGAAACTATGCCGATAAAATAAAACAGCTTATAAGCCAGTAAGCTTATAAGCTGACAAGTTATTGAAATTATTAATTATTACACAAAAAGTTGACGAAAACGACCAGTTGCTCGGGTTTTTTATTGAATGGATAAGATTGTTTTCGAAGAAGTTTGAAAAAGTTACGGTCTTGTGTCTGGAAGAAGGCTCCCTTGCGTTACCCGATAACGTAAGGGCTATAAGTTTGGGCAAAGACAAGGGCGCCGGAAAACTAAGGCAATTTTTAAATTTTCAATTTTCAATTTTCAACTTGAGAAATAATTATGATGCCGTTTTTGTCCACATGAACCCGATATGGGTTGTTTTGGGCGGCTGGTGGTGGCGCTTAACAGGCAAGAAGATATTTTTTTGGTATACCAGCGGCGGAGTGACAGCCAAGTTAAAGTTGGCTGAAAAATTTGCCGATACTATTTTTACCGCTTCAAAAGAAAGTTTTCGCTTGCCGTCAAAAAAGGTGATAGTTACGGGGCACGGAATTGATACAGAATTATTTAAGCCAGATTTTTCGAGGTCGAACCTCGATAGAAGGACACCGAGGTTCGACCTCGGTGGAATTAAGATATTGAGCGTGGGAAGGGTTTCGCCGGTTAAAAATTACGAGACGCTGATCAATGCGGCTAAAATATTGAAAGACGGCGGGGTAAATTTTTCCGTAACTATGGTCGGAGAAACAGCGCTGGATAGCGATGTCCGCTATTTGGCAAGTTTAAAGTTTAGAATTAAAAGTTTGAAGTTGGAGGAAAATTTTAGTTTTATTGGAAAAATAAATCACAAAGAGTTGCCAAAATACTATCAGTCTCACGATATTTTTGTGCACTTAAGCAAAACGGGAAGCTTGGACAAGACCATTCTTGAAGCAATGGCCTGCGGGTGCAATGTATTGAGTTCCAATGATTCTTCCCGAAAGTTTTTGAAAGACGAATCAGTTTTTAAAGAAGACGACCCTGAAGAACTTGCTGGCAAGATAAAAAATTTGTGCGGCGCGGGCTGTAGAAGAGAATTTAGAGACTATGTTTTAGAAAATCACGACTTAGACAAACTTATCAGTAAAATTTACGCAACAATCAATGACTCTCGGTAAAATATTGAAAGTCGCAGTTTCAACAAACGTGAACCTTGACAAGCTAGACCTTTCTGTTATACTTTAATCTCTACGGTAATAGTGCCGTAGAGAACAGTACCTTGAGGAGAAAAAAGAGGAGATAAAAACCGTGAAAGCAAAGACGTTTGGAACCATTCAGGCTGTAGCCTCGCCTATAATCGGTGTTGCGGCCTACGGACTTTACTTGTCTGGAAGGCCGATTTTCGCCCTAATCTTTGGAGCGATCGCTCTTGCCTGGGCGGGATTGGCTGTCATCAATTTCAGGACGGCCCGCAGAACCAAACAAGCCTGGACAACGCGAACCCTAATTCAAAGGTAGGGAGGAGAGAAAGGACCATTTTTAAAAAAAAGGAGGTAGCACTTTGTCAAACCTAATAAAGCCTATTACGAAAGAAACTAAGCATGACTGGACGATTGAAGTTGATGGCCAGTCTGTTGATGCGAAACATGTCGTATTTGATAACCCCAAATTCGGCAAACTTTCATTTGGTCAAAGACCCGAGGGCACGGTTGGCTGGATGTGGCATGAAGCGTCCGGCGGAGACCAGGGGGTTGTTCCCTTTTCTGTTATTAACAATCTTCTTTATATTGGGTTGATACAGGAAGAAAGGCCAACTATTCCAGGTCGTTTTACTTGGAACATCCCCAGGGGTTTTATCAATCCCGGGGAAACGCATTTAGAGAGCGCAAAAAGAAAACTGAAGGAAGAGTTCTTCAGTGTAGAGATTCCGCCCGGCATACTTGTGCGGAAAGATGGCGGTTTTATTATACCCATGTTTGGTGGAGGTACAGCAAGATTTCTGTGCTTTGAATTTCGCGACGGTTCAATCAGACCCGCAACCAAAATAGGGGAAAAAATCGGAAAGTGTTTGTTTGTAGATTGGAGGCTGGCGGCTCTGGTTCCAGACACTTTTACCGGAATGGGAACCTTGAAATTACTGGCGGAAAATAGTATGTTGAGAACTTTTTTGTGAAGCCTTACAAAGCTAAGCTGTTATGCTTAGCTTTTTGATTTTTAAGACTTTTACTGCCATAATCTACGTATTATGAGAATTTTATATTTTGGATCCTATGATCCCAATTATACTAGAAATCGGGTTTTAATTGACGGTTTGAGACAAAACGGCGTTGAGGTGATTGAGTGCAGAGATAGTTCGCCTGGAATAAGAAAATTTATAAATCTTTTTAAAAAGCATCGGCAGTTAAAAGACCCGTATGACATAATGGTTGTCGGTTTTTTAGGGCAACAGATAGTGCCGTTTGCAAAAATAATTTCCAGAAAACCGATAATTTTTGACGCATTTTTGTCGCTTTATGACTCAAATGTTTTTGACCGCAAAACGGTAAAACGGGGTTCTATGAGAGCTTTTTATTATTGGATTTTGGATTGGTTATCCATGCATTTGGCCGATGTCGTTCTTTTTGATACTGATGAGCATATTAAATATGCGTCAAAAGAATTTGGGGTCAAAAAAAGCAAGTTTCGTAGAATATGGATAGGGGCCAGCGACAATATTTTTTATCCTATGCCAAAACCGAATTCAAGCCGATTTCTCGTTGTTTTTCACGGGTCGTTCATCCCTTTGCAGGGAATTGAATATATTCTAAAAGCGGCCAAAATCTGTGAAAAAGACGGCGTTAACTTCCTCATCATCGGCGATGGACAGGAGAAAAAAAAGATGCTAAGGTTGTCCGATGAACTTGGCTTAAAAAACGTTGAATTTGCGGGTTTTATGAGCCAAGAGTGGATAAGAGAAAAGATTGCCCGAGCTGATGTTTGTCTGGGCATATTCGGCGACACCCAAAAAACGCTGAGGGTTATTCCCAACAAGGTCTACGAGTGTCTTGCCATGCAGAAACCGGTTATAACCGCCGATACGCCGGCGACACGGGAATTGTTTAACGAAGAAGATATGATGCTGGTTAAGGTTGTCGATTCAGAATCTTTGGCCAACGCGATATTGCGTTTGAAAAATGACCCTGATTTGAGAGACAGACTGGCCACGGCGGGCTATAATAAATTTAAAAACAACGCTTCCCCGAGAGTTTTGGGGAATAAGTTAAAAAATATTATCAATGAATTCAAGTAAGCCAAAAATTTTAGTTACCGGTTCAGCTGGTTTTATAGGAAGCCACATTTATGACCTGCTTTTTGGTATGGGTTATGAAGTCTATGGGGTGGATGACTTGTCGGGGGGATTTATTAGAAACGTTTCTCAAAAAAAATTCTTTACCAAGCTTGATCTGCGAGACAGGACCAAAACGGCGACTTATATTGAAAAAATAAAACCGGATATTATTTTCCACTTGGCCGCCGATGCGACGGAAGGCAGAAGCCAGTTTACTC
Organism: Candidatus Yanofskyibacteriota bacterium; assembly: GCA_016185525.1. Lineage (GTDB taxonomy): Bacteria > Patescibacteriota > Minisyncoccia > 2-02-FULL-40-12 > IGHO2-12-FULL-4 > JACPNK01. Next base: position 33,942 of record JACPNK010000003.1, on the reverse strand, counting down.
CGTTCAGCGCGATGGACAGAAATATCGTTGCTTATAAAAATGTTTTAATTCCGGCTATCAAGTGCGGTTTGAAAAAAATGATATTGACCAGTTCAATGAGCGTTTACGGAGCGCAACAGGTCCCGTTTAAAGAAAGTATGATGCCGCAACCGGAAGATATTTATGGTATTTCAAAGATGTCTATGGAACAGACGACTCGTGTCTTAGCTGATGTCTATGACTTTAAGTTTGTCGTCATTAGGCCGCATAATGTATATGGGCCAAGGCAGAATCTGTCCGACCCCTACAGAAACGTTGTCGGAATTTTTATAAACAGCCTGCTCCACGGCAAGAGTTTTTATATCTACGGAGACGGAATGCAAAAGCGGGCATTTTCTTACATTGACGACGTGGCGCCGGCAATGGTCAAGGCCGGTTTTAAAAAAGAATGCGAGGGTAAGATCATAAACATCGGTTCCGATGAGCCGGTAACTTTAAACGATCTTGCCGAGACCGTATTAAAAACTTTTTATGGCGGTGGTGCGGGTGTTCCTAAAAAAATCTTACCCAAACATGTGCCTGACCGGCCACGGGAAGTTAAATATGCTTATTGCGAGCACAAGGTGGCCGAGAAGCTTTTGGGTTTTAGGTCCAAAGTTAAATTGTCGGAAGGTGTAAGCAAGATGACTGATTGGGCAAAGTCCATAGATAAACAGCCGTTTATATATTTAACAAGTTTAGAACTTGACCACCCTAAGACTCCCAAAACTTGGACGGCAAAATTGATATAACTCTAAACCTACCGTCTCAAAAATGTTTAATGAGAATTTTTATCGCCTCTTATACTTATATATATGAGCATAATCACCGCATCTTTGATTACTTCAAAAATAAAAGCAATCTTTTTTTAGTTGTGCCGAAAAAATGGAGGTCAACTAAAGGAAATAAAAAAACGGTTTACCCTCCTCGCATAAATAACGTGAAAGTCGTCTCAACTCCGGCCTGTTTTTATCATTCAAAATATCCGGTTATAAGAGGGCAGTTAAAAGGCTGGATGCCGATGCTTTGGTTTTTATTAAAAAAGGAGTCTAAACCGGGCGATGTTTTTTTTAGCGCCTACGAACCAAATCTTTTTGTCACATATATTTACGGTCTTATTGCTAAAAGCTTGAAATTAAAACACATTTTTTTTACTTGGCAGAATGTACCTTATCGGGAGAGGATGTCGGGTTTAAAGCTGAAGCTCACAGAGTGGCTTCTGAAAAGGAACATAGAGTTGAGCACAGCTGGAATATGCGGAATGCAAAAAGCTTACGAAGTCCACAAAGATTATTTTGAGAAATATAATCCCGCTCTTAAGACCGCAGTATTCAATCAGGCCGGAGTTGATACGGACGTTTTTAAACCGGAGGCAAAAAATGATTTTCGTGAAAAGCACAACCTGACGGACAAGAAGGTGGTTATATATTCAGCTACTTTTACGCCTCGGAAGGGAACACTGCAGACCCTGGAAGCCTTTAAGATGCTTCACAGAGAAATGCCGGAAGCCCATCTGGTAATTGTGGGTACAGGAGAGTTAGAATCACAAGTCAAGCGGATAATAGACAATCCGGATATGAGAAATTCGGTGACTTTGCTTCCTTGGCAACCGATAAACGAGCTGGCTCCTATGTATGCTCAGTCGGACGTGATGGTTCATCCTTCAGTTCCCTTTGACGGCTGGGAGGAGCAGTGGGGGTTGTTAATGCTTCAGGCCCAGGCTTGCGGTACTCCGGTTGTTACAAGCAAGACCGGTTCACTGGAAGAAACAGTTCTTGACGGAAAAACCGGAATTTTAGTTGAGCAAAGCGACCCCGAGCCAATTTATCGCGCCATGAAAAAGATTCTCTCTGACGACGCTCTAAGATATGCCATGGGTAAGGCGGGTAGAGAGTACATTACCGGACACTTCAGCTACCATTCTACGGCTGAAAAAATGGAAAAATTTCTTAACTCATTATGACATCTGACAAAGAAATACTAATTACCGGAGCAAGTGGGATGCTCGGTTCAAAAGTGTCGTCAGTTTTAGCCGAAAAGGGATTTCAAATTCTGGCCGTTTTTGATTCCAATGAAAAGTTTGTGCCGGACGGCAAGAACGTTAAAAAGACACATTTGGACATAACCGGTGAAATAAACCCCAATAGATTTAAAAACACTCACACAATAATTCACTGTGCCGCAATAACGGATGTAAACTTTTGCGAGTTGAACAAACCTTTTTGCAGAGAAGTCAATGTGGCTGGCACAAAAAATTTAATCAACCTCGCCAAATCGTTGAATGCCCAATTTATTTACATTTCCACGCCGATGGTATTCTCCGGCAGAAAAGGCAATTATTCGGAAAATGACGAGACCGGACCGCTTAATTATTACGGAAAAACAAAAAGCCAAGCGGAGAAAGCAGTTCTAAAGTATGGAAAAGGACTGGTAGTGAGGGTAAATCCCATAGGCAAAAGACCGTTGGGTGCCCATCCGAGTTTTATGCAGTGGTTTATGGATACGGCATCAAGCAACCGATCGTTTAGTCTGTTTACCGATGTCGTGATAAATCCGGTCAGTACAGCCACTTTAGCCGATTTTTTGTCTAAAATTATTGATAAATTTAAACCGGGGATTCTTCATTTGGGAAGTCGGGATAGAGTCAATAAAGCGGAAATATGGGAAGAGGTTTTGGAATTGTTTCCTGACTATTCAGGCACAGTAACAAGACTAAGCGTTGATAAAACCCGGGATGGAAAAGCTGCCTCTCGTCCGCATGAGATGTGGTTAAACGTGGATAAGGCGGTAGGCTTGGGCTATTCTTTGCCAAGCTGGAAAGAAGAAGTTCGTATTGTTTTGAACGAAATCTTAAATAGAAAATGAAGAAACTACTTTACTTATCTAATCTTAGATTGCCGACCGAAAAGGCTTACGGTACCCACGCGCTTTTTTAAGTCGGATCAACGCCTCCATTCGTTAAATACGTTAAAAAATTGACAAAAATTTAATACAGTGTTAATATCACAAAGTGGCACCAAGGCCACAAAAAAGGAGGTATTGATGTTCTTTGATACATTTGGTGACGTTGTGGCAAGATTTAACAGGGCAACGCCTGGTCAACGACTTCGTATGTGGCCAAAATTATATCATCTTGGATGTAAGACAGGTAGGTTTATACCCATTCAATATGGCATGGGTCTTTTTTCCTCTACTAAGGTTTTTTACGAAATAGAGAAGAAGATATTCATACAGCTTGACGGTTTTATCTCTCCAGTTATTGACTGGAACGTTACATCAGCCCACACGCTGCCGCCATCTCCTGAATTGTTTGAAAGTTTAAGGCGTATAAGACCAGACTTAGTAATCTAGTGTCTGATTGACATTGTATTGTAGGCTCATTACAACGGGTAGATAATTCTACCCGTTTTTTTATTTAAAAAATTGTTCAAAACTAAAACTTATTATTAAAAAAATTCAATTTAAGACACAAAAACCGTGCTTTTTAAAATTATTTAAAATGTGGTAGTATCCATCTCATAATGAAGATATATTGTGTAGCCAATAGTCGAATACCGACTATCAAGGCATATGGCCTGCAGACAATTAAAATGTGTGAAGCGTTTGCGCAAAGCGACCCGAATGACACAAATAATTATACAAATAATGCAAATAAAATCGCTGTAGAGTTAATTGTGCCAAGGCGGCACAGATATCCGAATACGGGAGAGGGAAGTATATTAGAATACTACAACATAAAAACGCCATTTAAAATTATAGAATTAAAATCTCCCGATCTCATTAACATAAATCTTGGTCCTTTTTTTAATAAAATTTTATTTTGGGTTCAGCAGTTTATTTTTGCTCGGTCATCCAAAAAATATTTAGTTGACAAAGAAGGAATAGTTTATTCGCGTGATCCATTTGTCCTTAGTTTGATTGATGCCAGTAGGTTTAAACTTTTTTGGGAAGTCCATAACTTTCCTAACAAAATTAATTCAAGGTTTTACAAAAAACTACTGAATAAAATAAACGGCCTAATTGTTATATCTGAGGGACTGAAAGAAGATTTTAAAAAACACTATAAAGGCCCGATCTTAGTTGCGCCTGACGGGGTTGATTTGGGAGAGTTTAATTGTCAGGAAAACAAAATTCAGCTTAGAGAAAAGTTTTTTAATTTTCATTACGATTGTTATAGACGAAAGAAAATCGCGGTTTATACAGGTCATTTGTATCCGTGGAAAGGCGCAGACATTTTGATTAATGTGGCAGAGAATTTAAAAAATATTAACCCCAATTACCTCGTCTGGATAATTGGCGGTACAGAGTTTGATATTAATAATTTTGGACAAAAACTAAAAATTCATCCGAATATTGTTTATGCGATTAGAACAAAAACAAATGCGAAAAATGAAGATTATTCTATTGTTATGGAGGGTATGTTTTCTCACAAAAAGATAGATGCTGTATTAAAAACAGCCGACTGCGCAATATTAACCGGAAATGAGTCTGAAACGATTTCGGTAAAGTATACCTCGCCTCTTAAAATGTTTGAATACATGGCCTCCGGTTGTCCCATTGTAGCTCAAGATTTGCCTTCTTTCAGAGAAGTTTTAAATGGGAACAACTCAGTTTTCGCTAAGGCGGGAGATGCTGAAGATTTGGCCAACAAAATAGCTTGGGTTTTTGATGATAAAAATAAGGAATTGGTAGAAAAAATAGCCGAACAAGCCAAAGAAGATGTTAAAAATTACACTTGGCAAAAACGTGCTGAGACTATAATAAAATTCTTATGTTCTCAAAGTTAAAAAAAGAACTGTTTTATATTAAAGAAACGGTCAGATACGGTTACGGGCCGGCTTCCTTGTTGAATTATTTAAAAAATAAGATTTTTGCCCGGCAAATCGGAAAAAAAATACCAAAGTGGAAATGTGAAAAACAGGATGATTTTGAAGTTCACATGCTTTGTCAAAAAAGCGACGTAGTAACGGCAACATGGTCTCTCTGGTCTTTTTTAAAAAATTCACAGCTTTGTCCTAAAATAGTTATTCACGATGACGGATCTTTAGACGGCGAATCAGCCGCTATCTTTAAAAGCAAATTTGATAACTTGGAAATTGTTTGGAAAAAAGATGCCGACGAACTGATAGACAAAATGAATGTCAATCCCATCGTTAAAGATTATAGAAAAAACGGGTATCCTTTGATTTTAAAATTGGTTGACATTTTTTTATTAAGCCGGTCTGAAAAGATAATGGTTTTGGACAGCGATGTTTTGTTTTTCAAAAAACCCGAAGAAATAGTCAGATTTGTAAAAGGAAGTTGTGGTCGAGATGCCTTAATTTCGCAAGCGGGCGGTGGGTTTGCCGTCAGGGTAAATAGTAGTTATTTAAATAAATACAACCTGACCCAAAAAAACATTGAACTTATGAATTCCGGCATCATAGTTTACAAGAAATTCTCTATTTCAGAAAGTAAATTAAGTGAGTATCTTGAAAACTGCGAACTGGACATGTCCGATTACTTTGTTGAAATGACGGGGTGGAATTGTCTCATTGGCCAAACAAATTGCGAGTTTTTACCTTTAGACCGATATATTATAAAAGGAAGACCTGATTCAAACACTGTTGCCAAACATTTTACCAGTCCGCGCAGGCACGAAATGTTTGCTTATGGAATAGATAAGGTGCGATGTTGATGAAATCTGATTTTTAAAGTATCTTTAAATAGTAATTTTTCAATGAAAAGGTCAACAAAAAACAAAGCATTAATAACCGGCGCAAGCGGGCTTTTGGGCTTGGAATTAGTCCGTTGCGCAGTGAAAAACGGTTACAATGTTGTCGGTGTTTACAACGCCAATCCGGATTTAACCGATAAGAATTACAGAAATTTAAAATGCGACATTGGCGATATCGGGTCGGTTAATTTTTTAGATAAAAAGGTCGGCAAAATTGATGCAATATTCCATTGCGCGTCAATGACAGGCATTGACAAATGTGAGAATAGCAGAGAAGTCTGCTGGCAAGCTAATGTTGTGGGAACGAGAAATATGGTTGAACTGGCAAAAAAGCATAGAGCAAAGTTAATATATATATCAACCGGTTCCGTTTTTTTCGGAGAAAAAGGCAATTACAAGGAAAACGACACACCGGACCCCAAAAATTTTTATTCGTGGACCAAACTTTTGGGAGAAGAGGCAGTTTTGGCTTATGACAAAGGAATAGTAATTAGGGTCGTGCCCATTGGTATTCACAGTATCGGTCGGCCTCAAGCCAACTTCATAGAATGGCTTGTGGATTCGGTCAACAAAAACAAGTCATTCAATCTTTTTAACGATGTCTATATTAACGCGATAAGCGCTAAGACATTTGCCGGCATACTGTTGAAAATTCCAAAAGTTTTTAAAAAAGGAGTTCTTCACATCGGGAGCAGAGACCGGTTATCAAAGGCTGAAATAGGACAGGCGGTCATCAGTAAATTTCCTAACTTTTCCGGTGAGGCCAAACTGATTTCCGTTGAGAGCATGCCCGGAAATTTTGCCGCTAGGCCAAAAGAGATGTGGTTGAATACCAATAAAGCTGTAAAACTGGGCCTTAAAATGCCCGGACTTAAAGATGAACTGGAGCTCATCCTTGAAGTCATTGCTAAAAAATAATTATTGGCTTTGGCTGTTGGTTTTGTTGTTCATTGCCACCAGATTTTTTGGCTTGGACCAGTTGTATTACCAGGACGAGTACAGGTGGGTCTCTCAAGTATATACAGCTGAATTCGGCGAAGTAGATTCTCCTCATCCGCCGGTAATGCAAAGCCTTTTGTTGCTAGGCGGCAAACTCGTTGGATATAACAACTTGCGTGTTGTGCCTTTTATCTTCGGCGTTTTAAATCTCGTTCTAATTTATATAGTATCTTTAAAACTCACCAGTTCGAATGGCTCATGGCAAGCCGGCAACAAAAAAATTGCCTATATCGCGTCAGGTCTCTATATTATTAACGTATATAGTCTGATTGCCAGTCTGATGTTAGATATTGACGGAACGGTTTTGCCGTTTTTAGTTCTACTGGCTTATTATTTTTACCTTAAAGTTTTTAAGGACGGCCAAAGTAAATTTATTCTGCCTCTAGTGTTGGTAATGATGGTTGGATTTTTTACAAAACTAAGCTACGCGCTTTTTGCCGGAGCATTGGCGGTTGAGTACTTGTGGGCTTTGTATGATAAGGGCAAACTGAAGTACAAGATAAAAAGAATAGTTTTTTTGTTGGGCATGTCCTGTATTTTTGTTGTTGTTTTTTACGTATTGTATGGAAAAACGGATCCGAGGTTCGCGGAATATGTTACCGGTTTCAAATATTTTAACTTTGCTTCCCGCGCTTACTTTGAACTGTTTTTGCGCATGTTCAAGTTCTTTATCTGGCTATCTCCGCTCTTGTTTTTGCCAATGGTTTACGGCTTGTTCAGAAAAGATTTTTTCACCCACGCACCAGACCCCGCTATGGCGGGTTTGGTGCGGGACTTCGCAAAATACCGTCTCTGGTATGTTTACTCTTTATTTAACTTTCTTTTTTATCTGGTAATTTTTGACTTTGCCCGGCTTCCGATTGAAAGATATTTTATGTTTATAATAGCGCCGGCGGCTATTGTAAGCGGCCATATTATCTATTCGCTGTTTTCGGGATTTAGCAAGAAACACTTTTTCTTGAGCATATTGGGATTTGTGGTTCTTTTGGCCTTCACGCTTTTAGTTGCTTATGATGTTGTGCCGCTTAATCCCAAAGAGGCTTATGTGCAAAAAGTAAAAAACCTGGATTTTAATTTTCTTATTCCAATGACCGGGGGTTCGGGACCGATAGGATTTTATGTTTCGGCGCAGTTTGTTTTGTGGGTTTGGGTTGCTGGCTTCTTTTGGCTATTGTTCAATAAGAAAAAAATAGCGATTGCTTTTTTTATTGTTTTTGGGGTCGGTTATAATGTTCTGCTTTCAAGCGAAAATCTGGCGGGCGCTTTCTATGGCAGTGTAAATGATATTACGAAAAAATCCGTTGAGTATGTGGTTAACAGCAAAGAAGTTGGCAATAGCAGTGTTGTTACATATTATGACGCGGGTGTTTATTATTTGAAGATAGCAGATAAATATCTGGGGAGGTTTTATACGGCTCCTTCTCGTGATTACAGCTCTAGGCTCACTTCCCATCGGGGGCATTATATGATAGTTGATTTTCCCGCCATTGATAAAAACAGTTTGTATTGGAAACTGATATCCAGATGCGAACTGGCTCAAAAGTTTACCGACAAATATGTGGGTGCTTATATCTTTGACTGCCGTTCTTTACCGTCAAACTAATTTTTACGTCTACCTAGACAACTCTGGCCGAGTTATGTATAATTAAAAAATGAACGGTCAATTAAAAGAAGTCTATCTTTCGGTAATTTTGCCTATTTATAACGAAGAAAAGTCCCTTCCGGAGTTAATGAGGGAGCTTTATTCTGTCTGCAATTCTTTGAACAAAGAATATGAAATAATTTTTGTTAATGATTGTTCCACCGATAAAACCTATGACATGTTACGCCAATATGCGGAAAAAGACAGAAGAATTAAGGTCATTCGTTTTTCAAGAAACTTCGGGCATCAAGCCGCTTTAAGCGCCGGCATAGACGCTTCCAGCGGAGAGCTTGTGGTGACGATGGACAGCGATCTTCAACATCCTCCGGAATTAATCAAAGAATTTGTTAAGCAGGCTGAAGCGGGGCATGACATTGTCATTGGAGAAAGAATGGCTAATAAACAAAACTCTTTTTTGAGAGAAATGGTCGGCAGAGCCATCTATAAATTTTTAAGCGTTACAACTGGCCTTGAGTTTAAAAATGCCGGTGATTTTGTTTTATACAAAAGACGAGTTGTTGATGTAATCAAAAAATTACCCGAAAGAGAGAAATTTTTCAGGGGGTTGGCCCAGTGGGTCGGTTTTAAGAAAAAATATGTTCCTTACGCCGTAAGGTTTAGAAAGTTCGGCCGAGGCACTTCCATCAGAGGACTGGCCAAATTTATATTAAACGGGGTTACTTCGTTTTCCGCCTTTCCTCTCCGGATCTCTTTTTGGATAGGTTTGGTGATTTTTCTGGGGAGCGTCGGTTATGGCGTCTCCGTTGTTATAGAGAAATTTTTGTATCCGGAAAATCTTATTGAGGGTCTCTCTTCGCTGACTATTGTTGTTTTGATCCTGGGCAGTGTTCAGTTGATGGTCATAGGCATCATTGGCGAGTATTTGTATAAAATGTTCAACGAAATAAAAGGCCGGCCGGTGTATATTATCGCGGAAACTAAGAATTTGGAAAATGACCGGAAATTCTAATTTAAAAATCATTGCCGATGACATGGGTCTTCACAAGTCCGTTAACGACGGAATCATTTTTTTATTAAAAGAAGGCAAGATAGACGGAGCTTCACTGATGGCTAATGGAGAAGAGTTTGAAGATGCCGCTAAACAAATTTCCGATGCCGGACTGGGCGGCATCGGAGCTCATTTGAATCTTGTAGAACAAAGGTCGGTGGTATCGGGGGAGTTGATGCATGCAAATCACCGTATTTTTTTCTTGAAATATGTCTTGGGTCTGGTCAAGCAAGACTATATTTGGCAAGAGTTGGAAGCGCAGGTTAAAAAAATCATTCAGACCGGCGTAAAGCTGTCTTTTATAAATGGCAATCAACACCTGCATTTACTGCCGGGGATTATGGATATGTGCATAAAATTAGCCGGGGAATACGGCATTCCGTATATAAGAATTGTTAATGAGCCGGTTAATCTTTCCGGCGGCAAGTTTTTCAGGAAACTTCAGCTGTTGTTTTTAAACTTTCTGTCAGCGGCGGCAAAGAAAAAAATACGCAAAGCCGGTCTCCAATGCAATGACTTTTTTGTCGGTTTTGTCAGTGCCGGAAATATGAGCGATAGCGATATAAAATACGCCGAAGACCTTGCTCAAAAATATCCGGATAAAATTGTTGAACTCGGCTGTCATCCCGGCTACGAAAACGAGGACCTCAAAACTAAATTTAAACACTGGGTGGGCTATAACTGGCAAGGTGAACTGACAACCTTAAGTAAATTGAAAGTAGAGAGTTAAAATTTAAAAATTAATGATAAAAAAAATAATTTATTTATCCAACACCCGGCTGGATTACTCTTTGAATGCCGTCCTCATCAAAGGGTTGCGCGAGAACAGCGTTCAAGTTGCTGATGCCCATGTTCAAAAAGGTGTTTTTGGTTTTATTAACGCCCTGTCTTTTTATAGGCGCAATTCAAAAGACGCCGATTTGGTGATAATCGGCTACAACAGCCAGCCTTTAGCTTTTTTCCTGAAGCCTTTTTGCCGCAAAAAAATTGTCTACAACGCCGTTCTCTCGGAATACGAAAGAATGGTGATTTCTAGGCAGTTAGCCAGAAAGATATCGCTCAAAGGAATCTATTACTGGCTTTTGGATTTTTTGGCGGTGCATAGCGCGGACCTGATTCTTGTTGAAAGCAATGAACAGGCCAACTTTTTTAATAAGTTATTCAAAGTTTCCAAGAAAAAATTATGCCGCAGTTGGATTGGTTCTAATGAAGATAAATTTTATTATGATCCAGCCGTGCCAAAACAGAATATTTTTACGGTTTTGTTCAGAGGCGCGTTAATGCCCGAAGCGGGCGCGGAATATGTAATCAAGGCGGCTAAAATTCTGGAGAGTGAAAATATAAATTTTGTTCTTATTGGCGGAGGCTTGCTTATGGAAAAAACAAAAAAACTTATCAAGGACATAGCTCCAAAAAACTTAAAGCATATCACAGATTATGTTCCCGATGATATTTTAAGAACGATGATGCAATCATGCCACATTTCTCTTGGCCAACTGTCGCACCACGTGCGGCTGAAAAGGACCCTGCCCCACAAAGTCTACGAAACCCTTTCCATGAGACTGCCTTATCTGACTTCCGCCAATACCGGCGTGTTAGAACTTTTGACACCGGACGAGACGTGTCTTTTGTGCAATCCCGCAGATGAAAAATCATTGGCCGACAAGATATTGTGGATTAGAAACAATTATTTCGTGGCCCAAAAAATAGCTGAAAATGGCTACGAACTCTATCAGAAAAAACTAAAGTCAGCTATTTTAGCCAAGAATTTACTGGACAAGATTGAAACTGTTTGAGTATTGTTTTTGCTGATTTTTTTTGCTACGTTGACTCAAATGCCATTTTAGCTTGAGGGTACCTTAAAAATGGGAAAAGCGGAACCGAGGTTTTTGTTAATGTATGCGCCCCAACGATTCAACCTGTGCTTTGGCGCGGTTAAACCCGAGGCATCTCTCGGCAACTTGTATTTGGCCGCGGCTTTGCGAGATGCCGGCTTCCATGTCAATATTTTAGATTGTTGTTTGGGAAACGAGAGATATTCTCTTGAGCAAAGTTTCTATCGGCAGACGCCGTTACCAAACGGCATGGTAAGAATTGGCATGGCTCCGGAAAACGTTATCAAAGAAGTTGCCGACTATGATGTCATCGGCGTCAGTTCCATCTTCACCCCCCAGACGTATATGGTTGAGGAGTTGGTCAAGTTGATATCATGTGCTTTTCCGGACAAACTGATTATCATGGGCGGCATCAATGCCCGGACACAGATGAAAAGATTTTTTGATGCCGGCGCTCATCTTATCTGTATTTCAGAAGCAGAAAAAACGATAGTTGAAATCGGCAATATTCTTCGTAACGGAAGCCGTGATTTTTCTGGTATCTCCGGAGTTGCTTTTACGCAAGACGGACGGTTAAAAATTAACCCGATGGGTCATATTGAAGACAATCTGGACTTGTTGCCCATTCCGGCCAGAGACCTTCTGCCGCTTGACCGTATTTGGAAGATTGCCCGGCCTCACGGCGGTGTTATAAGCATCGGCCAGCTTGATAAGCCATTGCCATATGTGTCGGCGGTGACTTCAAGGGGCTGTCCGTATATCTGCACTTTTTGCCATATTTCCGGAGAACAAAAAGGAGCGGACACCGGCTATATAGGCAAATTCAGATTTCAGTCCGTGGAACGCGTAGAAAGAGAGTTGGTTTCCATTCAAGAGCTTGGAGCGCAAGATATTTACATTGAGGACGACTCCTTGCTGGCAAAAAAGAAAAGAGCCTTGGATATTTTCAGAATGATGATTAAGTTTGGTTTTAAACTTGGCGATGTAAACGGCGTCAACCTTTCTCACTTGCACAAAAACGACGGCAGTGGCCGGATAGTGATTGACGAAGAAATGCTGGAAACAATGGCCGAAGCCGGTTTTAGACGGCTCTCGTTTCCCGTTGAATCCGGTTCCCAAAGAATAATAGACAAATGGGCTTCCGGCAAGATAAGCCATGAGACTTACGACATATCGGCTTTGATAAGAAAAGCCAATGCGCTCGGCATTACTGTTTCAAGTTGTTATCTTATCGGCTATCCCGACGAGACATACGAAGAACTGCTTACCACCATTCTGGTTGCCAAAAAACACATGGATGCCGGTTCTGAATATGTAAACTTTACGATAGTAACTCCTTTTCCCGGCACAGCTCTCTACGACTATGTTATCCAGAACGATTTGCTTTTGCCGGGAATTGAAATAGCAGACCTTGACTGGCTGTGGCCTTCAATGAAAACATTGATGGACCCAAAGTATATTGAATTTGTTTCAAGAAAAGCGTGGGAATTTTTGAACAAGCCGGAAAGAGTCAGCATCGTCCGCTCGATGGCGCCTACGCAATAAAAATCACCCGGCACTTTCCTTTCTTTTTAGAAAGTGCCGGGTTTTAATTTGGTGGTAATTATTTATTTATTATCTTGTGATAAAGTTCCAGATATTGATTTGTCATTTTTTCCAAAGTAAAACTAGAACGGATTTTGGCGATGGCCGCTTCACGCATAGCGGCGCGTTCAGCCGGTGAACGGGAAAGTGTCCAGCGGACTCCGGCGATCAAATCTTCAACATCTTTGTAGCGGGCGATGTAGCCCGTTTTTTGATGGTCAACCAATTCAGGGATGCCGCCGGTGGCAAACGATACTACTGGCAAGCCGCATGCTTCTGCTTCAAGCACTACCAGCGGGCAGTTATCGGCTGTGGAAGGGAACAGAAAAATATCTGCCGCGGCAAAATATTTAGCCAGAAGCGCTTCGTCGCTGATATAGGAGACTCTTTTAAGATTAGGAGTATTGACGGTCTCGTCTCCGCCTACGATTAAGAGAAGAACGTTGGGATTGTTTCCTAGTAATCGTGAAATCGACTGGACATAGTCATAACCTTTACGTTTTTGGTCGTGGCCTCCTTTTGATGCGAACAGGATGACGAACTTGTCTTCCGGCAGATTCAACTCATGGCGCATTTTTTTTTGTGACTGGGGCCTGAAAACTTCCGTGTCAATACCGTTGTAAATAACGGATGCCGGTTTTGCGCTTAGAACCGTTTGCTTCACTTTCTCTAAAAGCCATCGGGAGGGGACTACGATGTGAAAGTTAGACCGGCAATATACACTGCGTTTCCTCCACTCCAGATATTTTTCATTGTGCCATGCGATAGCAGGATAAGCGTTGAGGTCTTGGCACTGAAAAAATCCATTAGAAACGGAACTCTCCATGGCATAAGCGCAGTGAGCCGTCAGCGGCCACATATCATGCAATGTCCAGATGGTGGGCTTTTCGCGGGTAATGGAAGGAAGCGTCCCCAGATTAAAGTAGTTTGAATGGATATTGTGTAAATGAACAATATCGGCTTGCCGGTAAGAAGCCATGACGCGAATGCGGCCTGCCGGAGAAAAATCCAGATCATCCGCCAATAAGTAAGTCAATTTTCGCACAATACGTTCGCGCAGGTGGCTGTAAGGGCGCAGTAGATGCACACCGGAGTCCTGGGAGTACTTCCGGGCAACAATCATATCTGCTTGATGTCCACGGTCAATCAGCCCATGTTTGAGGCGATAGGCGACTTTGGCGGCCCCGCCACGGGTGTCGGTTGTGTTAATTTGAAGAACTTGCATAAAAAATTTTTAATTTTCACTTTTCAATTTTTAATGAATTTTTAATTTTTTTAAAATTAGTTATTGCAAATTAAGTAAAAATTTTAAATTAAAAAGTAAAAATTGACTTTTAGCTAATTAGGTAGTTTCCAATAATAAGCGCGTCAAGATTCGTGGCTTTAAAAGTTCTTACCGCGTCTTTTGGAGTTTCAATGATGGGTTCGCCGGAGTCGTTAAATGACGTATTCAGTACGACCGGCACACCGGTCAGTTTTTGAAATTCTTTTATAAGCGAGTAAAATCTGGGGTTTTGTTCTGCGCTGACTGTCTGTACACGGGCGGTGCCGTCTATGTGAGTCACGGCCGGAATATTATCCTTTTTTACTTTAGCGATGAGAAGCATAAACGGGCTGGGGCAATCAAGTTCAAAATATTCACCGGCGGCTTCCTGAAGGCAGGCCGGAGCGAAAGGGCGGAACGACTCGCGGTGTTTTACCTGCATATTTAACTTATCCTTCATTCCCGAAGGAATAGGGGAGCACAAAATACTTCTACTGCCCAAAGCCCGGGGACCGTATTCGCTTTTTCCCTGAAACCAGCCGATAATTTTTCCATCTGCCAGTAATTTTGCGGCTGTTGTTTCGGGATTTTCAATTTTTTGATACTTACAACCTGAACTTGAAACGGCGTCAGAAATTTCTTTTTCATCATAATTTTTGCCAAGATACGCATTGCTCATTCTCCATTTGACCGGTTCTTTTTTTATCTGGTGACTGGCCCACAAAGCCGCGCCGAGAGCCAGACCGGAATCGCCGGAAGCCGGCTGGATGAAAATATTTTCAAAAGGAGTTTGGTCCAATATTTTTTTGTTTGCCACGCTATTCAGGCCGACGCCGCCGGCGATACAAAGATTTTTTGATCCGGTAATGTTGTGCAGATGTGTCGCGTAATTTACCATCACTTTTTCCAAATTAAACTGAGCCCAGTAAGCTAACTCGGTGTAAAGATTGTCGGGAAGCTTAATTTTTTTATTTGCGCGCGGGTGTTCAAAGAAAACTTCGGGGGTTTTGGGGAAATGAGCCGGCTTTTCATAAGCCAAACCTTTTTTTGAAAAAGCATGCGTTAGTAGCTTTAGCTGTCTGGCTATGGCGCTCTTGCGGGAATAAGAAGTTTTTTTGAAAAGATATTTTAATCCCATATCGGGATGAGGTTCCAGGCGAGAAGGAAAAATGTGGCGAGACGGGCTTATTTTCTTGAGGAACTGTTCTTCCGGAATTTCTAAAACAAATCTTCCTTTGCCGTAAGGCGCCAAACCCATTGTTTTCCCCTCCTCGTGTTTGCCGAACCCAAGAAAATATGTAACTTGGGAATAGAAGTTGCCAACTCCGGAAAAATTTAAAAGCCATCCGGTAAATTGATTAACGGGAGTATGGTTACGCGTGATTTGATGCAGACCGTTCTCATCGCCCCGATAAAACGTCTCTGTCTCCATTCCAACTAGCCCTGTTTCCAATTTGGTCTTTTGGCCGGCGCTATCAACCACCATAACCGCGGCATCGTTAAAAGGAGAACAAAAAAAAGCGCTAGCCGCATGGGCGTCGTGATGATTAACAAATATGGTCTTACGGCTGATGTTATACCACCAGCCGTGACGTTTAAGCAAATCTATTAAAGGCGCAGGCGTCGTATCCATTTGTTCAACGGCAATTAAATCCACGTCGTTAATGTTTTTCAGACCAGCCGCAGACAGGCAATAATCAGTCGACTCTTTGGGAAAGGCTCTAGAGTATTTTTTGCGGTCCAGCCGTTCTTGAGATATAGCCACCGTCTGGTTATCTGATAAAAGAGCGGCGCCGGTATCGTGACCGATAATTTTTAATCCAAGAGTCATCATACAATTTTGGCGTGGATAAAATAATAATTTCTAGGCTTATTCGGCCATAGTCGTCTTTTAACTGCCCTGTAGGCCTTAAACGGATTAGTTATTTTACGAAAAGTCGGCAGATTAAAACCAATATTGTTTTTTTTAGAGCCAGATGCAAGCGGCGGAATGCAAGTAAAAACGTCTATGATTTTTAGGCCGTTTTTTTCTATCATTTCTTTGAAATCAGCGATGCTTGTTGACTCGGCATGTTCTTGTAGAAGCACTGAACCGGTCGGTTTTAAAAATTTATGAATATCCCGATAAAACTTTTTGTGGATATTAAAATTCGGGTCAAATAAAGTTATGTCTTTTTTGTATTCATCTTTGGTCGCACAAAAAACGTGAGGCGGATTGCCAACAACCAGATCCCATTTTTCTGTTTCGGGTATGTTGTCCAAACAGTCGGAAAGATAGACGGTAACCTTTGATTCCAAACCGTTTCTTTTGATTGTTTCATTTAAAACTTTGACGGCTTCCGGATTTACATCGGCTACGGTCAGTTTGTCGCAAAGGTTATTGGCGAGCAGTGAAAATCCAATGAATCCTGGTCCGGCGCAAAATTCAAACACGTGGCCAATATGACCGAACCTTTCCTTTACAACTGGAATAAACTGTTGTCCGAATCTTATTCCGCCACCATGCAGGTTGTCTTTGTATGCGACCTCTATATTGTTATATTTTATATACTTTTTCAAAATTTTTACCTAGCCACTAGCCACTAGTCGCTAGTTTTATATCCTCAAAGTTTATCATGGGGAAAATATCCAGAAAACTATTGGGAGTCGCATTGAATATTTGTAGGTCGGAGTGGGCTTTACGGGCTTTAGCGTAAAACAATCGATAGTTTTTGAATAACTGCAACACGCTGGCCATATTCATTTCATAGTTAAAGCCCATCTCTCTGGGTGTAATGTATTTTTTTAAAACTTCAATAGAAACGTTATCTGATTCGGAAATTTCGTGACCGTAACTGTGGCCGAACGATAACGACTTGTTTGGACCAAGCGGTTGTGCCAGAAAACTATGCTCGCATCCAAGAAGGTAAATTTCACTAAAGCCCATCCAGACAGCGGCTATCAGGCACATTAAAATTGAGTTTTTTGGGTTGGGAACGTAGTGGTCAAGGTTTATATTGAAGGGCAGATTGTCGCTGAAAATTCCTTGTGTGCCCGCATAATATATTTTATGCTGTTTGAATAAGCTGTGTTTCTCAATGAACGGTATTGCCGCTAAGTTAAAAATCATGGTTGTGCTTACGGACACGTCACGACTTTTTTCTTTAAAACGATTACGCCAATATTCCGGTCCGCTTTCGGTAAAATAGTTTGACTCTGATATGATGTGGAATGTGGGTGTTAAAGAATTATACTGTTTGTTTTTCTCAAATTCATTAACCACGAAAGTGTACTCTCGGTTCAATCGCGAAAGGTCGGTGTCGGCTATGGAGGGTCCGGCGCCAATAATGAAACAGCGCTGGCCGACATATTTGTTTTTAAGCTCCAAATTCTTTAACAAAATCTTTCTGTCTAGAATGCTATAAATTTTAGGAGCGACATAGTTCCTATATAGATAACCTGGAATAACTTTGATTTTGTTCGCAATACTTACTAGCATAAGGACGTCTTAAGAGTATCAAAAGGTGTCAAAAGATGTCAACAGGTAGACATCTTGCTTTGCGACTTATCTTTGTTATTATAGCAAAATGATTAGAAATTCTCAAAAAATCAACGTTCTTGTGGTTGGCGGAGCCGGCTATATTGGTGGGGCGATAACTGATGTTTTGCTTGCTAAAAAAATCTCATTCAGCGTTTACGACAAGCTTGTTTACGAGCATCAATATATGAAACCGGTTGATTTTATTTATGGCGATATTCGGGATTATAAAAGACTCAAATCCATACTGCCCAAGTACACTCATATTATTTGGCTGGCGGCGATTGTCGGCGACCCGGGCTGTCAGATAGACGAATGGATGACCAGAGCGGTTAACGTTGAACCTGTTAAGTGGCTAGTCAAAAATTATAAGGGACGGATACTTTTTGCTTCAACTTGTTCGGTTTACGGCAAGAGCGTTTCAATGCTTGACGAACTGTCGCCGACGCAACCCCTCTCGCTTTACGCCAAAAGCAAACTGGAAGTAGAGTCAGTCCTTGCCAAACATCCGAATGTTTTGATATATCGCGTCGGCACCGCTTACGGCGTTTCTGACCATCATTCTAGAATTCGTCTAGACCTAGCCGTTAACTTATTAAGTTTTAAGGCTGTTAATGAGGGTAAGCTAACTTATTTTGGCGGCACCCAGTGGAGGCCTTTTATCCACGTAAAAGATATTGCCAGAGCTTTTGTTAACGGTCTCGGTAGCAGCGCAAAAGGAATTTACAATCTTACTACCGAAAATTCTCAAATAAAAGACTTGGCCAAAAAAATCGGCAAATTGACAAATTGCAAAGTTGAAGCGACCGAACAGCCATTTCAAGATGAACGCAATTATCACGTTGACACGGATAAGGCAAAAAAAGCGGGACTGCTTAAGGGATTAAAATATAATTTAGGCCATGGTATAAAAGAGATGGCGACCCTCGCCAGTCTTAACAGAGCGTCTTCGGAAGAACCCGTTCATTTTAATGAAAAACATTTAGCGGGTTTAATGAAGGACAATAAAAAAATATGGAAAAAATAAACCACAATAAGCCAAGAGCTGTTGAATATCCTGTTTTTGCCGATGACAGAGGAATCTTTGCGCCTTTTATAAACGGCTTAAAAGAAATTGCTCCCAAGAGTGTCGCGGTTAAAAGAATGTATTATGTTTGTAATGATAGCAAAGGAATTGTGCGGGGTTTCCACTACCATAAAAAAGAATGG
The DNA here is from genome assembly GCA_016185525.1 of Candidatus Yanofskyibacteriota bacterium. GTDB lineage: Bacteria > Patescibacteriota > Minisyncoccia > 2-02-FULL-40-12 > IGHO2-12-FULL-4 > JACPNK01. The sequence continues at coordinate 15,149 of JACPNK010000003.1, read as the reverse complement.
AAATTTTTTGTTATCGTGTCCGGGTCGGCAAAATTTGTCGCTTTAAATCCCGACAAACCGGACGAAAAGTTTCAATTTGTAAGCTCGGCAAGAAAAAATAATTTAATAATAATCCCGCCTTTTTATGCCAACGGCTGGGTTTCTCTTTCTGACGACACTATTCTTGTTTGCGCTTCAAGCGCCACTACGCAGGAATCTCTCAAAGATGACAAACGCTTTGACCCGTATAAGTGGGGCGATGTTTGGACAGTAAAAGCAAGGTAACACAAAGGCATTTCCATAGTCATTTATACCGAGCGTGTTGCGAAAGCTATTCTGAATTATCATGAATCCTAACAAAAGATAAAGACCTTTTCGGGTCTTTTATATTAACTGGTAATATATATTTTTGTCGTCTTCGGATATTTTTTGAAATCCGTTCCTTTCAAATATTTTTACGGATGCCAAATTGTATTTTCTCACCTCGGCGTGGATTGGTTTGTCTGTTTTTAACTGTGCTACGGACTGACCCAACAGAAGAGTGCCGATGCCTTTGCCATGCATTGAGGATGAAACGGCGATTGAGTTTAGGTAGTGATCGCCGCTTAGATCAAAACGGGAATATCCGACGACATTCTGATTAACTTCAGCTACAAAACAAACATTATCCTTGTCCTCAAAGTATTTATTATTGAACCAAGCAACATGTTGAGCCAGAGGAATCATGTCTTGGCTGGCCGCGACTGCCAAAGATGCCGGTTCGTTTCTGATTTCCCAAATTCTTTGCGCATCGCCAAGTTGTGCCGGTCTGACGGTTAGTTCCATAGTTAAGCCTGATATTTTTTTTGTTGTTTAGGGTCTAAGCGCACTTTACCATAAGATGATGGTTTTCCCCAAAGGTTATCTTTCCACCACTGTCCGTCTTTTATCCACCAGACTCTGGGGTCGCGAAATGTGTCGGCGATTTGGTCAAACTTTTTCTCTGTCCAGCCGACATATTTAAGCCAGCGGTAAGTGTCCTTTGGTTTTATGGAGTCCATTTTTTTAACGATTTTTATGGCTTGGTCGCGGGTCATAATCCCGGAGCGGATGTCTTTGCAGGCATGGTCGGTTGCCCGGCCGTAGCCGAATTTTATGAATTTCAAATAGTCGTGAACGCCATTTTCGTGCATGTCGTCAAGGTTGGACATTTTTCTGTATGTTCTTTCAAATGGCTCTTTTGGCACTTTAAACCCATATTTTTTAATCATCAACGGTCCGTGGATGTTTGCGTCCCACTTAAAATAATTAGCGGTGTAAATGCCGCGGACGCCGATACCGGCTATCTCCTTGTCCGAAGGATACATCCAGGGGATTAGCTGTTGCTTGGTGAGTTTTTCGCCGAATTCCGGCGCGCGTTTCAAAAAATCTGTCCACTCGTATCCGCGTATGACATGCTCATGCCGATAGCGATATGTAAATTCCACAAAGTCATTGTATGAATGCATTCCGCCCAAATCCATGTGGCCGTGTTCTCCCCAGAGCATAAGAGGAGTTTTGGTTTCTACGGCTACTCTAATCGGATAAGTATAAATACCGGAAGCGTAATGCCATTGCATATCGCCTAAGATTTGTACGCCGAGACGATTTAGAATTTTAAGCACGTTAACATTGGCGGTAAAAAATACATGGTCTACTCCGAAAACATTTCGCATGTTGAGCAAATTTTCCATGCCAGTCGGAGTATAGTTGTTGCCGTTATATGTAACTAGCAGGGGATTTAGTCCGTACACCTTTTTCATCAGATGGACTTGGAAATAACTATCTTTGCCTCCGGAAACAGGAATTATCAGATCGTAACCGGTACCGTTTTTATTTCGGTATTCTTCAATAAGCTTCTCAAATTTTTTCTTGCGCTCGTCCCAGTTTATGTTTTTTTTCTCTTGGCTGGTTCGGCAACCGGAACAAACCCCCTTGTCATCAAAGGCAAGGGGAACAGCCGAGCTTGTCGGATACACGCAATTAGTGCAATATTTGACCTTATTCATTTATCATCTAAAGTTTAATCCTTCTTTTTTAAGTAATATTTTTGCGTTGGGGTAACTCAATTCGGTGAAATGGAATATATTTCCGGCGGCTATCGCTGATACATTCGTTTTTTTTGCCAAATCTACAAAATCCTCCGGACTGCCGGCGCCGCCGCAGGCGACTACCGGTAATTTGGTGGAAGCGACAACTTTGCCGATGGTTTCCGTGTCATAACCGTTGGCTTTCCCGTCTCGATCAACAGAATTAAGAAATATTTCTCCGGCGCCTAAATTTTCGCATTCTTTCGTCCAGTCGTAAACAAGTTTACCGGTATTTTTTTGGCCAAAGTCGGTAAACACAACAGGTTTGCCGTCAATAATTTTATAGTCTACTGAAATTACCATAGCTTGAGAGCCGTATTTTTCAGCCACTTGAGTTATGAGTTTTGGATTTTCAAACGCTCCGGTGTTTAGAGTTACTTTGTCAGCTCCGTTTTGTATTCTAAAACTAACATCATCAATGGTTCGGATGCCTCCGCCGAAAGTCAGGGGCATAAAACAAACCTTTGATATTTCGCTGATGATGGCGCCAATGGAGTTATAGGAGTTTACGTTATAGTCGTCGCGGCGAAGATCGTAATTTTTTTCCCGGCTTATGTCTATGTAGATCAACTCGTCAACGTCCCAACCATTGTATCGTCCGGCTTCAGCTATCACATTGCCTATATTATGATGGTACGAAAATCCTTCGCTTCTCACAATAAAGCCATTCTTAATATAAAGCACAGGAATTAATCTCCTTTTTATCATAAGTCGTTAAAGTTTTTTAAAATCTGAAGTCCGGCTGACTGGCTTTTTTCTGGGTGAAATTGACAGCCGAAGATGTTCTTTTCGTGGATAACGGCTGCAAATTTTATCCCGTAATCGGAGCTGGCCGTTACGAGATCTTGATTCTTGGGTTTGCAGTAAAAACTATGGACAAAATAAAAACTTGAGTTATCTTCAATGTTTTCCAAAAGCGGCGAAGCATTTTCTTTGGTTATGTTATTCCATCCGATTTGAGGAAGAGGCAAACTTTTGACTTTTTCACTGAACGGCAGAACCCTTCCTTTTATAAGGCCTAGTCCTTTGTGGTGGCCGTATTCTCGGCTCTCATCAAAAAGAAGCTGCATGCCCAAACAAATTCCCAAAACGGGCTTACCGGCATTTGCAAAGTTTTTAATTTTATCGGCAAAACCGAAATTATTTAATTTTTCCATCGCGGCACCGAAGGCGCCGACTCCGGGCAGAATTATCTTATCAAAGTTATTTATCTCCTCCGGCCTATCGGTTACGGCATTTGGAATATTTAAAAAGTCCAGTGAATTTTTCACGGATGTTAAATTTCCGACGCCATAATTTATAATTCCGATCATATAAAAAAAGACCAGTGTGATTATATCTCACCAGTCTTACTTCTTTAAGTCAACAACATGAGCGAACTTTAAAGGATCGCCAAATTGAATGTCTGTCGAGGCAACTTTGCCAAGAACTTTATCAAAGTATTTTGTGTGAAGACCATATGCCGGTCTGACTACTTTAATATTCTGTCTTGTAAATTTCTGTCCCTTTTTAATGGCTTGTGAAACAAAAATTGAACGTCGAAAATTGCGGTTGTGTTTTTCGGCGTCGTTGTTTGGTCCATAATGAACTGTGCCCAAAAACTTTTCTGCTTCACGAATCTTTTTTACCATCATCGCCAGTTCTTTGGGATCAATCGAAAAACGGTCATCAAAACTTTTGTTGCCGTGGCGCATATTGAGATGTTTTTCCACTATATGCCCTCCGGACAAAACAGCCATAACAGGCAGTTCAATCCCCCCGTTATTATCAGACAGCCCGCTGATAACATTGAATCTGTTCTCAATGTCTCGGATTGTTGCTAAATGTGTTGTTGATGAGTTAGGCGTAGCCGCATATGAGGTCAAGCAGTGCAGAACTGCAATTTCTTTGGCCCCGGCTTTTCTAAGTGTTTCAACCGCTTCTTGAGATTCTTTTTGAGAGGCGAATCCGATGGAAATTATAACGGGTTTGCCGGTTGAAGCGATTTTTTTGAGTAGAGGAACGTGGGTTGCTTCGTAAGCCGCGACTTTATATAATGGAACACCCATTTTTTCGTTAAAATCAACTGCCGTTTCGTCAAAGACAGAAGTGAAGAAGACCAGGCCCAGAGATTTAGCCAGTTTTTTAAGTTTAGGCAGCCATTCCCAAGGCGTGTAACCTTTTTGGTAGATAGAATAGAACGTCAATTTTTGCCACGAATCCGGGTTATCTTTTCCGCCTATTACAAACAGGGGATTATCACAATTTAAGGTTATAGTATCCGGGGTGTAGGTTTGGAATTTGACTGCATCAGCGCCGGCTTTAGCGGCGGCTTTTACCAGCCTAACTGCTTCGGCATAATTCTGTTGATGGTTGCACGATATTTCCGCAACGATAAAAGTCGGCTGGCCGGGGCCGATTAAACGAGTGCCTTTGGGCGTATCAATCTTTATTGGTTTTATGTTCATTTTTAAGCCTTAAATTTAAAGAATCTGGTGAATCTTAGATTTTTTCAGATAATTTGTCAAGTAAATTTATACTTTCCTTCTTTTAGAGCTTTTATACCTTTTTTCTCTGAAGCAATAATTCTTTTCATTTCAAAACTTTTATTATCTTTTTTAATTCTTGATTTTAATTTCTTATTAAGTTTCACTGCTATTTTTTCTGCGGGGACTAATTTAACTATATTTTTTAATTCTTTTAATTCTGGAAGAAGGCTAATCATAGTTTTAATTCGTGGTAAGTGATAGGCATTAGATACAATGAATCCTTTGCCCGCTTTTTTAACTATATATTTTTTCAGCCAGACAAGCTCTTTGTAAGTAAAATCTGTTTTGTCTGTTTTTATTTCTTTTGGGTCTAGCCCCAATTTTATCAGTTCCCGTTTCATTACCGTTGCTACTCGAGGAACGTCAGGAATTCCTCTATAAATTCCCCTACTCCCGGAAACAATCAATTCAACCTTGTCCTTTTCGGATAATTTTTTGTAAAGATAATATCCGGCCAAAACTCTCAAGTAGCTAAACCCGTCACTGCTGTAACTTCCGTCGCGATTTTTTTTTAAGAATCCGCCCAATATATATATAGTTATCATTTAGTGATTCTTTTTGGATTTATCCGTGTTTCTTTGTTTAACATGTCTATCAGCTTTTTGTCCGATTTATATTTGAGGACCATGGCGTCGTTGAGTTCGTGGATCCAAGGCTCCTTATCAATAACAGCAAAAACATTTTTAATGCTGGCTTCTTTTTTGCCTAATTTTTCAAATAGTGCGTTGAACATATCCAAATCTTCTTGGACATCCAAAGTCAGCCGGTAAGTTCGAATCCATTCTTTGGGCAGGTTATGCATATCAACTTGAAAGATGTCTTTGTTGGTTATCATGTACCAGGTCATATATTCGGAGTGTCTGGCGTCGCCAAGGTATTCCATGACTCTTTTGAGAGTGTTTACGTTGTAAACTTCACTGTTTTGGCCGGTGCAATAATCTTTGGGGCCGGTATAGTCATTGCCGCGTTCAAAGTGTTTTTCAAGTAAAAATTCGGCCATTTCATACGACACGATCGGACAATCACCGGTAACACGGATGATGATGTCAAGTTTATATTTTTTGGCCACGCCTAAGTATCGGAGCATTACATCTTCCGGATCTCCGGCAAAAAAATGAATCTTATGTTTCAGGGCATATTTTTTCAGAACCCGGTCTTCCTCTAAGGTTGATGTGGCCAAGATTATTTCATCGGCTGATTTAATTTTTTTAGCGTTCAGAATGCATCTTTCAATTGATGCCAAGCCCTGAATGGGTAGTATGGCTTTGTGCTTAAGGCGCGTTGATTTCATTCGACAGGCGATGACTACGCCTATCCGGGCTTTTTTAAGATCGGTTTTTGTGATTGTTTTTCCGGGTTTTATGTCTTTTGCAAGTATATACCTCTTACTCATTAGATCTTTTATCTCGGCAACAGTCAGGCCGTCCTGCCCAGTTCTTCTGAAATCAAAATTTTTGAAGTTTATGATATCCCCAGCTCGCAGAGGAACAGAGGCGATTGGTTTTTCTATGGTTGTTTTTAGGTAATTTGCTTCTTTGTCGGGTATAAATTTTGTTCCCAAGATTTTTTCAGCATCTTTAATCTTATAGATTAGTAAATCGCATTCGTAAGGCTCAATTGCCGACTGGAAGTCGTATTTTGTATTTTTCCTGTCCAAGCAGACATGTTTTTCGATATGTCCAGCTCCGGCCGTCACGGCGAAAACCGGAATATCAAAAGCGAGAGGAGAAGAACCGTCAACATGATCAGCATAAGATACGATTGTGTCGGGAAATTCAGATTTTAAGATCCGGACCTTGCTTACGGTCAAGTCTTCTTTGTCAGTCGGATAGCCCTGAAAACCGGCTTGAAGGGTTATTTCATTATTGAAATAATTTGACTTAATATCAGCGAGCAAGGCTTTGATATTTGGCAGATCTCTTCCCGCAACATTTAACATTACTTTAACCTTGCTATCTTTTATTGCTTCAGATAGAGCCGTCAATACTTTCAGATTATTTAAAACCGAAGATTGCAGTTTTATTCCGGTTACCAAGGGCAGATTATTTTTAAGCACTTCAACGCTGTAAAGATCAAAAACATCTATCCAAACATCAAGTCCTTTGCTCTTTGTATGAACAAAAATCTTTTTCCAGTTTTGTGCATTTACGAAAGTCTCTTTATAAACCGGATACCATTCATAGTCAGGCAAAGCAATTTCATTGTACTTATAAATTTGGAATTTAACGCCAATATTTTTTTGTTGAGGCGAAGCCGGGTGCAGGCTTGTATCCGGCAGAGAATCTATTAATTTTTTAATTAATTTGCTCGACCCGGCACAGGAATTGGCTATTTCGAAGAGTAAGTAAGTTTGCATAGTTGAATGTTAAATGGTTAATATGGATGGATTATACAACAGCCTTTCTACTAATACCATATTGACATATAAAGCTTTGCGTGTTGTTTAAAATAAAACCCCGCACTCGTGCGTAAGTGCGGAGATAAAAATTTACCTTAACGGATCTTGTAGAACGTTTTAGATATTTGCAAATATGACTAGCGTTCCTATTAAACCCATGATCATCGCCAATTTACTCTGCTTGGTGAAGTCTTTGAACTCATTGAATACGTATAGGCCGACCAGAAGCGGTATCATGACTTGGCCCATTTGGAATATCGGTCGCACCTTCAACACTTCAGCAAGGGCGAAAGCCTGATAAAAAAGACCGAGACTGACAAATACTACCAGAGAGAGCAGTAGTACGGGGTAAGTATTTTTCAAAGTTAATTTACCGGAAGCCTCTTCCTTGTTGCCGAGAAAAAGAATGAACAGTGAACCGATGAAACTGCTCCCGTACCAGGCTGGCAGGAAGTAAAATATAGATAAACCGTTAAGGCTCAAAACTCTGAACATAAAACTTGTAAGTCCCCAGCCCAGGTTATAACCCATGACCCATTTCCAAATTGCCTGATTGTTTTTTCTGCCTTGTTCTCGAAGAGAGGCTTTATTTTTGTCGTCTGTTTCTTTGGGAATGGCGATGGGAGCAGTAACGAACAGAACCGCGGCAATCAAGACCAGGACAATGCCTAGACTCCACGATAATGTTATGATCCGACTCTCATTTAGGATGAAATAAGCCAAGACCATCGATAGAATATCATCACCCTGGGTGAAAAGTGATGTTTTAGTCACATTCATGTCCATGGCCCGCCATTGGCAGTAATTGGCACCACTATTTATCAGACCCATACCTATTACCAGCAAGAAAAAACCGTTAAATTGCCTAGAGTCGAGATCGGTTGAAATAGCTCCAAAAATAAGAGATAAAATAAAGCAGGTGAAAAACTGGAGGCTTAACTTTTTTGTTCTTGATAAAGAACTGGCGACGGTTTTTATAAGTATTGATGCTATCCCGTTAGCTAAGGCCACTCTCAAGAATACAGTTTGCTGCCAACCTGATAAAAAAATAGTTGACATCACCATTAATGTAATGACAACCATTATTGCCAGGAATACTTTTTTCTTCTTTGTCACTCTTCGCCCTCGTTTTTAAAGACCCCGAAAGTCTAAAATATTATATTTTAAAAACCATTGGATGTCAAGAGTTCGAAGTTTGGGAGTTTGTCACGGGTTATTTTGCGTAAAGAATTTTTTAATTTTTTTACAAATGTATTTAATTTCAGGTATTTTTAAGGTTGCATAAAGCGGAAGAGTGATGCAAGAATTATGATATAGATCTGCATTCTTGAGGGTAACATTTTGGTACCCATTTTCCCGATAGTATGGGTGGGAATAGACCATTGGATAGTGAAAATTTACGCCGATGTCGTTTTGTTTGAGAAAATTGGCGAGGGGGTTTCTTTTTACCGGATCTTTTGTCCTGATGACAAAAAGATGATTTGCGGAAACGGTATTTTTACTTATTGACGGTGTAGAGATTTCTTTCACGCTTGCGAGTTCTGTTTTATAAGAATTGAAAACTTGCTGTCTGGCTTTTACAAACTTGCCCAGTTTTTTTAGCTGGCTTATTCCCAAAGCCGTTTGAATATCGGTAATTCTGTAGTTGTAACCAAGCGCGGTCATGACATTAAAACCATCGGCATCTTTGGTTATGCCATGAGTGCGCAGATGCAGTAGTTTTTTATAAAAATCTTGACTGTTCGTCAGAATTGCTCCGCCTTCGCCGGTGGTTATGGATTTAACCGGGTGAAAGCTGAAAACAGACATGTCGCCGATACCGCCGATTTTTTTGTTTTTATAAGAAGCGCCAAGGGCGTGGCAGGCGTCCTCAATTACTAGCAGATTGTGTCTTTTGGCCAGACTCAATATTTTGTCCATATTGCATGGATGGCCGCCAAAGTGGACGGGGACTATGGCTTTTGTTTTTGGCGTGATCAGCGTTTCAATTTTTGACTCATCAATGTTGTAGTTGTCCAGCCGTATATCGCAAAAAACAGGTTTTGCCCCGATAGCCAAGAGCATATTGGTTGTTGCGGCAAATGTATTGGGCGTGGTGATAACTTCATCACCGGCTTTTAAGCCGGCTGCTAAATATGCCAAGTGAAGAGCGGCTGTGCCGTTTGAAACAGCCACGGCGTATTCTGCGTTGCAGTATTTAGCCAAAGACTCTTCAAATTGCCTTACAGCAGGGCCTTGTGTCAGCCAGTCCGAGCGCAAAACCTTTACAACGGCCTTGATGTCGCTCTCGTCAATTACTTGCCGGCCATAAGGAATAAATTTTATCTTTGTTTTGCTCACAAGATAAGCGTATCAAAAGATGTCAAAAGGTGTCAATAAGTCGGCTATGGACTTTGTTTCATCTAAATTATATTATTTAACAAATAATTTCCACGAATCCTATATGAAAGTTGCTATAATAATTCCAACAATGAACCGCCCTGATTTTATATTGAGACAGTTTGAGTTCTATGAGTTTATGAGTAGTCCTCATTCCATATATATCTTGGATAGCAGTAACGAAGAAAACGCCGAAAAGTTAAAAGAAGGAATTAAAAAGTTCAAAAACTTTGAGACTACTTATCAATGGGCTCCGCCGGGAAAAGATTGTTTGTATCAATTAACGCCTTTAATAAAAGAAAAATACTGTGTTCAGATAGGAGACGATGACATTGTTATTCCAAAGACAATCTCTGAATGCGCCGACTTTTTAGAAGAACATCCTGATTACGGAACTTGCGCCGGTAAACAAGTAGATATCCGTTTCCGACAGGAAGATTATAGTAAACCCTACGGTTTGATTGAGCAGCAAACGCTTCCGCTAGGCAGGTCAGTTGAAGATGGGAATATGCTTGTGCGGGCAAAAAATTTCTGGTCCGACCCGACTTTTATCTGCTTTGCAGTCAGAAGGACTGAAACAGAAAAAACAATAAGAAACATTACAAAACATTTTGGTCTTCTGGAGGACATGTTGGAATTTTTGCTATTGTCCATATTGATAATTTCCGGAAAATCTAAGGTGCTTGATAAACTGGGGTATGTTATGCAAATAAGCGGCATTCGATCCTTTGACCACAGCCTTACGGCTAATTTTAGTTTTATTAGCGAGAAATGGAGCATTTGCGAAAAAGGATTCTCGGAAATTATACAGGAAAAGGGTGTGCCGGAAAAAGAAAGCTTAAAAATTATTAAATGGATATTTCTTATTTATCTTGTCTATCCTTATAGATTTTCTACAGAAACCGGCTGGTTATCCGTTGGCCAGGAAGAATCCGCGCCTGCCAGGCGGAATCTGTTTAAAAAACTAAGATACTTTATTTCGAGCAAACCGCTTTTAAAGAGTATCTACTATAAATTTTACCCTCCCAGTTACGTTGACCGGCCGGAATCAAAATACTTTAATGATTTTAAAATTGTTAAAGATTTTTTGGAGTCCTACTTATGAAGGTTGCTATAACAATTCCGACAATGAACCGTCCTGACTTTCTTTTAAGGCAATTTGAGTTTTATGAATTGATGAACAGCCCACACCCGATATACATATTAGACAGCAGTAACGAAAAAAACGCTGAAAAATTAAAAGAGGGAATTAAAAAGTTCAAAAAATTTGAAATTACTTACCAATGGGCTCCGCCGGGAAAAGATTCTCTGTATCAGATATTGCCGTTAGTAAAAGAAAAATACTGCATACAAATGGGCGATGACGACATAATGATTCCAAAAACAATCTCTGAATGCGCCGACTTTTTGGAGGAACATCCTGATTACGGAACTTGCGCCGGCAGGCAAGTAAATATCCGTTTCCGGCAGGAAGACTATAGTAAGCCCTATGGTTTAATTGAGCAGCAAACATCCACATCCAGCAGATCGATTGAAAATGAGGATATGCTTGCGCGAATAAAAAGTTTTTGGTTCAACCCGGTTTTTATCAGTTTTGCGGTTACAAGGGTTGAGACAGAAAGGTCAATACGCAATATTACCAGGCATTTCTCTTTGGCCGGGCGTATGACGGAATTTTTATTGGCGTCTATACTTATAATTTCCGGAAAATCTAAGATGCTTGATAAGCTGGGGTATGTTATGCAAATAAGCGGCCTTAGATACTCTCTTGACCACAATCCCAGTTTTCTTTATGTCGATTTTATGCTATCGCCATCCGTTGGCGAACAGTGGAGCATTTGCGAAAAAGGATTCTCGGAAATTATACAAGAAAAGGGCGTGCCGGAAAAAGAAAGCTTAAAAATTGTTAAATGGATATTTATTCTCTATCTTGCGCGCCAGTTTACTTTAGAAACCGGCTGGTTATCCGTTGGCCAGGGAGAATCCGCGCCTGCCAGGCGGAATCTGTTTAAAAAACTAAGATACTTTATTTCCAGCAAACCGCTTTTAAAGAGTATCTACTATAAATTTTACCCTCCCAGTTACGTTGACCGGCCGGAATCAAAATACTTTAATGATTTTAAAATTGTTAAAGATTTTTTGGAGAAGAACCGGTGAACGAATCCATAACAGGCTTAAAGTCTCTGTAATATTTTGAACTTGGCTGGAGTACTTCATAATGCATTTGCGGGTCGTTACTCAGAAGCCGCCTTACATAAGACCTGTATATTTTCTTAAGAACCGGAAATGATTTCGCAATTTCAGCCCTTAGGTTTTTGTTCGACATTTTTTTAGGAGGATATTGCTTGGCAATGTAATATTTATAATCCGAAGACAGTGTTTTTTGCGCATAGTGCCAAAAAATTTCTTTAGCGGTTTCTTTGGCGTCTTGGACGTCAATATTATCTTTTTCGGCTACTGCTTTGGCGATATCATCCTTGAAGAACTCATAATCATCAGAGAAGTTTTTACCGGTTACCCAATCAAAAATGTTAGGCATTGAGTATTGTTGGGCATGAATTTGCCGGACAAGACTTAAACAGTCAATCAATTTTGATTTTCCGGCTATAATCAAGTGATTCCAAGAAATGAGTTCATTCATCGTCTGGGCCATATACAGCTTGCTTTTCCAAGCTTTTTTCATGCCATCTACCCGATTTACGAAGAATGATATGGAATAAATAACTTTCATGAAATCAATCAATCTCTGACGGGCCGTTTCCGCCTCAATCGAATATCTCGGATAGTCGGCCAATCTTTGTAACTCTCCGTACGGCCCGCTTTCTTTTAGGCGGAAACTTACCGAGCGTCCGCCCGCTGCGGCGTAATCCGGATTATTTTCCAAAAATTCCGCGCATTTTACCAGAGAGGCCGGTATCTGATAATCGTCATCACTGATTACACAAGCATATTTTTCTTTTACCTGTTCCAACAAGCTTCCATGATTATCGGGTCCGGGCGGATACCATGTATATTTAATCGATATTTCATTTTTTAATTTGTTGACGGCATTTTTTAGGATTTCGGCATTTTTGTCATTGCTTGAATCCGCGATATAAACCGGATGAGGTGATTTAAGTTTTGAATAATAAAGAAGCTGTCGGGTCATAAAGTCGGGCCGATCTTTTGTTGAAATCAGTATGGCTACATTTAAATTTTTATTTAGGTTATCCATTATAAATAATTATACACGCAATAGTTTATTTAAGGTATCAAAAAGTGTCAAAAAGGGTCAACTTGCCAATGCCATTTACATTCGGTATACTATGGCATAGTTTTTTAAAAAGGAAAACAGAATGAATAGCAATGTCCTTGTGACAGGAACCAGGGGCGGTATCGGTAAATACATACATGAACATCTTGGCGGCACAGGATTTACCAGGCAATCAAACCCTGATGAATTAAAAAGCCGGTCTTTTGATATTATAATTCATTGCGCCTGTAATTACATGCCCACCCGGCTTGTTACAAGCCAAAATTTGAGCCAATATTATTACGATAACGTTATTCTGACAGAAAAAATGTTGCAAATACCTCACCGATATTTTGTGTTTTTTTCTACGGTGGATATATATCCGGGAGACGGTCAGCCTCATTTTGAGGATGAAATTGTTCAAGCCGATTCTGTCCGGAGCATATATAGCGTTATGAAATTAATTTCAGAGTCGGTCGTACAAAACAAAGCTAAAAATTATTTGATTTTACGGCCTGCTTTCTTAATCGGACCGTATATGCGGAGAAATAATTTGTTGAAATTATTTAAAGATCCACATCCGGTTCTATCTCTGGACGCAAGCTCTCTATACAATGTCATCCGCTATTCTGACGTCCTAGAGTTCATTAGCTTGGCGATAGCTCGCAAGGAAACGGGTATATTCAATCTGGCTTCGGCGGATAGCATCAGTCTTGCTGATATCGCGGATATTACAGGCAAAAAGGTTGTATTTGGCGCTCACCATTATGAAACGGGAAATATCGCCAACCAGAAAGCCACACAGGTGTTGCCCGTATTTAATGGAACTTCAGAGAAGGCCATAAGGGAGTTCTTGGCCGAAGCTTAAATATAAAAACCGTGTATAACGCGGTTTTTTTAAATAAAAAAAACCGTAAATAATTTACGGCTTGATTTGCTTGAAGATATCGTAACGGTTGTCTGTGGCATTACGGTTGGCCTCATACCACCGTATTGTTTCTCCGATGCCTTGCTTTAAGGATATTGTAGGCCGGAAACCGAGTTCTTGGGCTCTTGATGTGCTTAGAATCCTTTGAGCGTCGCCGCTTGGTTTGGATGTATCCCAAACTACTTTGGGCGCCGGCTGGATATTAGATGCGATTGTCTCCACCAATTCTCGTATACTTACCCCTACGCCACTGCCTAAGTTGACGGGCTGGTTTGGTTTTTTCTCGGATACGCATAGCATGCCCCGGGCGACATCTTCCGCATGGATGAAATCCCTGACCGACGAACCATCGCCCCAGACTGTCATAGGGTCTTCAGTTAAGGCGCGTTTAATTAAAGACGGAACCACCATTGCGTTTATAGAATCAAAGTTGTCATACGGGCCGTAAACGTTTGCCGGCCTTACAATAGACACATCCCAATTATGTTCTATGCGGAGAGCCGTGGCGTACCACTCGCCGAAAAGCTTTGCCCGTCCGGCAAAATCATTCGGCGGCGGAGGAGTACGTTCCGTGTCATTTTCATGATAAACGGATGCGGGATAATAAACCCCCACAGAACTGGTGTACAAAAATCCACCCACTTTAGACTGTAACGCGGCGTCAAACAGGTGGGTGTTGAACAGAATCATCGGCCGCATCAGCGTGGCTGGATATTTTCTGACCGTGTCCGGCGACCCTTTGGCGCAGAGCAGGTTAAACACATAATTCATATCTTTGCAGACCGCTAAGCAATTATCATAATTGGTCAAGTCGGTCTTTTTGAACTCTGCCTGCGGATGAGCCCGCGAAGGGTCGTCCATTGATGCGATTCTGACGTTCGCGCCTTGTTCAATAAGTAATTTGACCAGGAATCTGCCAACGAGACCTGTTCCTCCGGCGACTAAAACGTTTTTATTTTTAAACAACATGTTTCCTCCCGTGATATGTATTGACTGCATAATACAACTTTTTTAAATATAGTCAAACAAAAACAAAAAAAGCCCCTCTATTGCGGGGCTTGATAATTAATGATGTCCGGCGATTTCTTGGTGAGGGTTTTTGTTTCCGTAAAGGTACGCGCCTCGGCGGTTGCACCACCAAACCATTTTCTGATACCACTCTTCCCAGGAGTCCCAGTGTTCAGTTGGGCTTGTCCGGTCAATGACGTATTTATAGTTACCGGCTACAATCGGCAGGGTTTTACTCATCATGACGGCCTTATAAAATTCCCATATGTTGTAAGACATAGTTAATTCCAAATCACTTGTTTGGAACGGCAATTTGATAAGAGACTGGTTTAGTTTAGCTGACTCAAACAGAATATCGGTATCTTGAGCCGGGTCTAGGCAATTTGCCAGAAGCTTTCCGGCTTCTTGGTAAAACAAGCCTAATTTATTTTCACGGCAAAGCTTAATAAAAATATATTCATCCGGATACCACCAGATGTCCAGCCACTCCGGCGAATGCGCCATTTCTTCTTGAAGTCCGTTTTGCATATCGCGGGCGTGTTTTTCAAAAAAACAAAAGATTTCGGAAAAAATAGGAAACTCCTGCGGC
>JACPNK010000006.1 GCA_016185525.1 Candidatus Yanofskyibacteriota bacterium | reverse complement strand
TTGGATTTCAAGCACCACTAATGTCTTGCCCCTGGGTGTTTATTGGTATGGGATTCATGTTCTTGATAATGCTAATAACAGAACCATAGAAAATGCACAGATTAAAGTGACCGTGGTTCAGCCAACACCTACGCCTACGCCGCCACCGGCTCCAGTGCTTGACTCGATTTCCAGCGGCACACCGTCCGCTTCTGGAGCCACCATTACCTGGAACTCGACGACCAATGCTTCTTCCAAAGTCCAGTATGGGCTGGATGCCAGCTACGCGGGAGGAAGCACGACTGCCGAGAGCGATACTGGTACTAGAGTTACCAAGCATACAGCCACATTGAGCGGTCTTGTGCCTTGCACGACCTATCATTTCCGGCCAATTTCCACGGACGCTTTTGGCCAGCAGGCCTTGGGCGCAGACCAAACTTTTACCACTGCCGGCTGTCCGGCTGATGCCGAAGTCACCGGGCAGAGCACAGCCAAGATTAGCAAGGCCTCTGGAGGCAAGATCAATCTGGGCGCGCTGAATTTGACGGCGCCGGCTGCTTTCGCGGCCAATGACGTTACTTTCCAGGCCAAACAACTTGACAGTGAGAAGTTTTTCCAGAAGATAAGCCGTCCCTCTGGCAAAAAGAGTATCGGGGCCGGGATGTTTCATCTTACGGCCTTGAGTAACAGCACCACCACACTGTCCACTTTCTCCCAGCCGCTTTCCGTTACGATTGCTTATTCTTCCAGTGATCTGGGCTCGTTATCCCCGGCGGCTCTTGTCATCTACAGGTATGATGGAACAACGTGGCAGCCGCTTTCTGATTGTGTTGCGAATACTATAGCGAACACGGTGACCTGTCAGACCAATAATTTTTCCACCTTTGCCCTTTTCGGGCCGGCTGACACAACTTCTTCGTCTACAACCACCACAACCACAACAGTTACAGCTACTACTTCAACAACTACTACAACCACAGTTGCTCCACCAACCACAACCTCATCCCCACCATCTGGCGGAGGTGGTGGAGGAGGCGGAGGAGGTGGTGGTTTGGCTATAGCTACCCCAACACCAACCAATATACCCACTTCTACGAGTACTCCTACCGGTACTCCATTGTTCTCCCCAACACCCGCTTCCGGTTCACGCCCCAAGCCGGCACAATATAACCTACGCGAAGGTATGACCATTTCTGCCGTCGGCTCCAACGATCCCGATATCTATATCATTAACGATGCCGGCTATAAGCGTTTATTCTTAAATCCGATTATCTTTAGTTTTTATGGCCATTTAGGCGGTTTCAAATATGTAACCGGTATCCCTTCAAGTACTCGTGATGCCTTTGAAACCTCCGGCCTATTCCGCAACTGCGAGACGAATGACCAGAAAGTTTATGCTGTAGAAATTACCGGCGAAGATACTGGCATTCTTCACCATCTCAACCTTTCCGGGAACCAAGCCGTTGCCCAAGACCCTGAATTTTTCAAAAAGGTTTTTTGTATCAATAACAACGAATTTAACTGGTACTCCAGCAATGGGAAAGTTTTTGGTTCGCCGTATGTAGCGCTTAATCAGATCCCTAAATACAAGAGGTAATTCTCTGACACCTTTCTCTCCCTAGGTGGATACTATCATATAGTTAACTGGACGGGGGGTTGCTATTTTTTCAACGTGGGTGTATAATAGAAAGGTAGGGTATTCTCAACACTTATAATAGTTAGGGGATAGGTCTTCCTACAAAAATAGTACGAATCCTAAATGGATTCACAAATCATTCGTATGGCAACAAAATTATACGTAGGAAGTCTTTCCTATAATACGGGTGAGGATGGCTTGAAAGAAGTTTTCTCTCAAGCTGGCGAGGTAGTTTCTGCTACCGTGATCATCGACAAGGCGACCGGCAGAGCCCGAGGCTTCGGCTTCGTAGAAATGGCTGATGACGCTTCAGCTCAAAAAGCCATTGAAATGTTCAATGGCTACGAACTGGACGGCAGAAAACTTGTCGTCAACGAAGCCAGACCGATGACCGAAAGGCCACGAGGCGGCGGCGGAGGTTTCCGCGGCGGCCACGGCGGCGGCAGAGGCTTTGGCGGCGGCGATCGCTACTAATTATCCTTACTTTTCAAAAACCCCCGGAAGGGGGTTTTTGATTTGACAGAACCGATACTTTAGTGATATAATATAGAACCTAAGTTTTCCTTGTTGCTTAAAAACAAAAAGGAGATAAAAACAATGTCTATCCTGGCTACCCTTTGTGCTGTTTCTGCCCTTATCGTTCTTGTGTTAAAAGGATTTCCTTTTAACTTAAAAGGGGTTGAATGGACTATCTTTTTCTGTTTTATAGGCATTTTGACTTTATTTGACTTTTTGGGGTACTGCTTTCCAGAATTTAAGCCGTATATCAGAAAAGTTGACGCACTTTTTTTAGCTTTTTCCTTAATTGCAGTTTCTATGCTTTTTTCTTTTCACTGGCTGTTTAAAGTTGGGGTCTTTCTTTCCACTGCTGGTGGAATTAGCAATTTGCTAGTCATAGCCTTAAACGAATTCCGAATGCCAGCAATAAATGTCCCTGTTATAGCAGAGTTGGTAAACAAAAAACTCGACGGGTACGTGCTTGTTGGACCAGACACACACTTAAGTTTCCTGGGAGACATTATGTACGTCACTTGGCCAATTACTAACGCCTTCAGTATTGGCGACATATTTGTTGTCGCGGGATCTAGCGCTATACTGATTTGGGCTTTATTTATTTTCTAAACTATCTCACTATCTGCCTGACCCGGATTTTTCCGGGTTTTCTTTTTGTCCGCCTGACCATTTTTGGTCATTGGGCTTGACATTTGTACCAGTAAGACTTATAATAATAGCAGGCTATTTTGAAAAAGAGAGATTGTTAAATGCGGAAACAAATGTTTATTCTGCTAGTTATTACCGTTATCTTTTTTTGTAATCTAAACACGGAAATAAAGGCTGGCGTAGTCAACGAATCTTTGCAAGAACAACGCTGGGCAATTCTAGATTTGTTTGATGAACTGTGGGAAACCGCCATGGTAAAAGACCTAACAAGTGGGAGCGCAAAACCCAATATTTTTATCACCTTTCTGCCAAGTAACATTCTGGGCCTAGCCGAGCCTGATAGGATTTCATTTAGCCTAGGGGTTCTTTTTCACTCAACTGAAACACAAAAATTTGTTATAGCCCATGAAATGGGGCACGTGGTAGACAATCCGTGGAACCAAAAAAAACAAAAAATAAACTTCTACGAACGGCGTATCCGGGAGGAATGCCGGGCTAACGTTTTTGCCGCCAAATTACTTGGTAACGAATCTGCGGTTACTGTACTAGAACTGGCAGAAAAAAGAGCAAGGCACGAAAGAAAAAAGATCTTCTCTTTACTGCTTGCGCCTGTTTTTTTGACAGTTGATACGGTTAACTCTTTAAGATTTTTGGGAAACGAATTTTTCAATCCGTTTAGCAGATATGAACGTTTATCCAGAGTTCACGGACCAGCGGCTAAAAGAGCTCTCCTTGTCTTGAGCGGTAAACGGCAAAGTTGCAATTGTAAATAATAAAAAAAACAACGAAAGTCCAAGTTTATTTTTCAAGCCCGGATTTTTCCGGGTTTTCTTTTTGCCCAAAAATGCTATACTTATCTTATGGGAATAATTGAAACTTTAATTATTGTATTTCTCATTCTCTTTTTGGTCGGTTTGATTTTGAACCTGCTTATTTGGCTGACTTGGCTCTTTTTGGTTTTGGCAGTAATCTTGTTTGTGTTTAAGCTGGCTAAAAAACTAGCAAGGAAAACTTTTTAAAGGTAAAGACAAGGCATAGTGAATGTTGCTTTTGAAGGCTCTGTGAGTTGTGGATTGCTAGCCATTGAATCTTACAGCCCATTCGCCTTTGGGGCGGATAAGCTGTAAGTTCAATGGCGTGGTCTGGACAGCTTTCTTAAGCTGGACAGAATCCACATCTCACAAAGAGCGAGCTTTCTCGCTGGAAGAAAGCGAGCGTCCGAAAAAAGCAATGTTCACGAAGCAATAAGATGACCCATCAAGAAATTCGTCATAAGTTCTTAGATTTTTTTGAAAAAAGGGGACACAAAATAGTGCCCTCTTCTTCACTTTTGCCCGACGACCCCTCGGTACTTTTTACTACTGCCGGCATGCAGCAATTCAAGCCCTATTACACCGGCCAAGCCGACGCTATGAAAGACTTTGGTTCTCTTAATACTGCCTCAATCCAAAAAGCAATGAGAACTTCCGATATTGACGAGGTCGGCGATAAAAGCCATCTTACTTTTTTTGAGATGTTAGGAAACTTTTCTTTTGGCGGATATTGGAAAAAAGAAGCGATAGAATACGCTTACGAATTTTTAACCAAAGAATTGAAACTAGAAATTGACTATGTTTCGGTGTTTGAAGGAGAGAAAGATATACCGGCCGACGAGGAATCGGAAAAAATATGGAAATCAGTCGCGCCGGGAATTGAAATAAAAAAAATGGGACGAGAAGACAACTTTTGGGGTCCGACAGGCAACGAAGGCCCATGCGGCCCGACAAGCGAGATTTTTGTAAACGGAGTAGAAGTCTGGAATTTAGTTTTCAACGAATACTACTGCCACCCTGACGGAAAGTTAGAAAAATTAAAAACTTCCGGAGTAGACACAGGCATGGGTCTAGACCGTCTGTCCACAGTCATTCAAAACAAAAAAAATATTTTTGAAACGGATTTGCTTGAACCGATTTTAAAACTTGCCCCGCTTGAGCTTGAAGAAAAAGTTAAAAGAGTTATTGCCGACCACAGCCGAGCCATAGCTTTTTTGATAAGCGATGAAGTACAGCCGTCAAATAAAGAACAGGGTTATATTTTGCGCCGGTTAATGCGGCGGATTATCACCCACAATTTTATTGCCAAAGCAGATTTAACACTAATGCATGACATCTTTGCCAAAATTGCTGAAATTTACGGCCAGCATTATCCAAACCTTAATGCTGGCTTAATAATCAACATCTTTGACTCCGAAAAAGAAAAGTTTGAGAAAACTTTGAGTCATGGCTTAAAAGAACTTCAGAAATTGGACAAAATTGATGCTCAATCCGCTTTCAAACTTTACGAAAGTTACGGCCTGCCTTATGAAATTATAAAAGAACTGGGAGAAAAAAAATCGGAAAAATTAACCCGCGAAAAATTTGACGAAGAATTTAAAAAGCATCAAGAACTATCTCGCGCCGGAGCGGAAAAAAAATTCGGCGGACATGGTTTGCTTTTAGACACCGGGAAGTTGAGAGCGGGAAACGAACAAGAATTAAAAAAGGCGACCCGCCTGCACACCGCCACGCACCTCTTGCACACCGCGTTAAGAAAAATTTTGGGAAATGAAGTTAAACAGGTAGGTTCAGATATTACAGCCGAAAGATTGCGTTTTGATTTTACTTTTCCAAGAAAACTAACAAATGAAGAAATTAAAAAAGTGGAGGATTTAGTAAATGAGGTTATAAAAAAGGACTTACCGGTAACCAAAGAAGAAATGCCTTATGAAGAAGCTCTCAAAACCGGCGCCTTAAGTTTTTTCAAGTTAAAATATCCACCAAAAGTTAATGTCTACTCTGTCGGCGATTTTTCAAAAGAACTCTGCGGCGGCCCGCACGTTTCGCACACCGGCGAAATCGGCAAATTCTCAATCAAAAAAGAAGAAGCCATCGGGGCAGGGATTAGAAGAATTAGAGCAATAGTTTTAGAGCAATAGTTATTGTTTGACAAAATCAAGAGTTTTTTTATAATAAGAACGGTTCTTAAAAAGGAGTGAGCGATGCTTTTCTTAAGCCAAAAGTGGGTTGACAAACTGGCTGGATTGCCAGAAACAGGAATGGGATATCAAATCGTTGATGTGTACTTAAAAAATGGGACTATTGTTCGTGGGCTTACAGTAGTCAACTGCGAACAAATAGTCGTCCCAGAAAGTCATTCTTTTTCTGAAAACGATATCCAAGACATATGGCTGAGTCAGTCCACAGAATAAGAATAAAACAAAATAAAGAAGCATAAATTTTACGACCCAAAAAGGGTCTTTTAATTTAGACAAGTTCAACCTTGACTAGAAGCGGGGTTAATGTTAATATGTCAAAAGTAAAGACTTGTAAGAAAAAGGACTTTAACAATGCTAATTCCAAAGGGAACTAAAAACGTGACTCCGGATGGTTTTGAAATATGCGTTTTGTGTTCGGAAAAAGCCGAACCGCCGGTGTTATTCAGCACCCCAGTTGATCAGAGAGTCGGTTATGTGGATGGCTGCGGACAAACCTGCGCCGACACAAAAGTCTGCCAAGAACGGCGACAAGAAAGGAAAGGAAAAGAACAAAAATGAGAGTTAGGGTGCTAAAAGAACTTTTTACAACAAGACTGAGGCAAAGAATAGCTCCAAAAAAAGTTGAAAAAGGTATGATTTTTGAAGTTAAAATGCAAGTTAGTAACGGGTATTATTTAGATTTGGGAAATTTAGGCCTTACCGAAGATTGGGGCTTTGCTTTTAAGGACGAAGTCGAAGAAGTTGAAGAAGTAGACAAGAGAAAACTAACCGCCTTGATGACTGTTGTTGAACTGTTTATCGTCAAACATCATCAAGGTTCGGTGTTACTGGATGAACCCAGCTTTCAACTCTTTGAACTGGCAAAAAGAATTTATCGCACAAAAGAAGACGACGAAAAAAGTCTGCAAGAAGTTCTGACCGAATTGGCCAACTTTAAAAAGTAGAAAGGAGGAAATTTAAAATGAGAGGGTACCAAACATTGAACGCTCTCCGGAGAGGAGAAACTATCGACATTGAGGGTATTAAGCTCAAGATGGATGAAGGAAAAATCCAGATAGGGGATCTATACGTAGCGGAAAGAAACTCCGGCCCACACCTCTTAACGGCTAAAAAAATTGTGATGCTAGACAACGGGAATGAAATCGACTTTATCGTCCCAACTTGCACCGCATACGCATTTGACGGCTATGAATGCGTAAAGGTATGCGAAGCTTAAAAGCAAAACAACTGTCTGTTGACAGTTGTTTTTTTATTTTCTCCAAAACACTATATAATAGTCCTATGGGTTCAACCAAAATTATAAATATTCTCAAAAACGACAGCTTTGAGGATATTTTTAACGAGTTTAAGAAAACCGAAGCTGAAGAGGTGATTTTTATTTTACCCAAAAACAGCAAGATTACCAGAAACGAAAACCACTTTGCAAGCTTAGCCGCAGAGATGCAATCGTCACAAAAAAAGATCACCCTCATGACTGCAGATGAATCAGCCAAAAGCTTTGCCCCCAAATACGGATTCCGTCTTCTGGTTGACCAAGACGACGATCAAGATCAAGAAAAAGACACAGAAAACAACGCCGAGGAAGACTTGCTCCCAGATATCTCTCCGGAACTGCCTAAAATTGAAGAGATAGAGAATCAGGAAAACGCCGGTTTAATAGAAGAAGATGATTCGGAAGAAAAAGACTACCACCCGGACGCAGACACCGGCGAATACCCCAGCGAAGACTTGATTGAGGAAAAGGAAGATGACAGTCTTGCCGATTTGGCCATGGCTAAGTACAAATCTTATAAAATGTCTGACATCCGCAAGCCAAGCGAGCAGAATCCAATTAAAATAAAAAGAGACGGCCGAACTTCAACAAACCCGCACATAAGAAAAGACTTGCCCTCGGAAAGTTTAGACAATCTGGAAAGCATTTGGTTAAAAAGGGACCAAAACGCCAGGGACGGAAGAATCAAATCCGTCAAAAATTTCTGGGACAACATCAACCCCATAAAAAAAGAAAAACTTCACAAGAGAACTGGTTTAATTTTTATACTTTCCGGGGTTATCATGCTTTTCGTTGTTTTGTTCTTATTCCTTGGCAGCGCCAAAATTATCATACAACCCCAAAAAGAAAAAATAGACTTTGATACCACTGTATCCATCTCTAGCAATTACCCGCAGACAGACTTTGCCGCTAAAAAAATAGTCGGCCAACTTTTATCTTACAGTGCCGAAGTTTCCAAAGATTTTATTGCCACAGGTGAAAAAGAAGTTGCCCGAAAGGCCAGAGGTGAGATCACGGTATTTAACAACATTAACTCCGAACCACAAGCTTTGGTGGCAACCACCCGATTTGAGTCTTCAAAGGGCCTGGTATTCAGAACGCCAAGACCGATCACCGTACCCGGCGCCAAACTGGTTAATGGCAAATCAGTGCCCGGAACTATTACCGTAGAAGTCATAGCTGATAAGCCCGGCCAAGAATACAATATAAACGCCGACCAATTCACGATTCCTGGTTTCAAGGGTACTCCTAAATTTGATGGCTTCCACGCTGAATCCAGCAAACCGATGACCGGTGGCATAGTCGGCTTAACCAAAGTGGTCACTGAAAAAGATTTTAACGACGCAAAAGATCAAGTTACCAAAGAAGCCCTGGCTAAGTCTCTGGAAAATTTAAAAGCAAAAACCAACGGCCTCAAAATCGCAGAACCGGTAATCAATCAGGTTGTTTCTCTTAAATCCACAGCGGAAATAGATAATGCAGCCGAGGGTTTTGCCGTTGTCGCTATTGCTGAAGCAAAAACAATTGGCTTTCAGGAAGCTGATATCACGGGTCTTATAGACGCCTCTTCAAACAAAAACGGACGGTATTTGCTGTTGGAAAATACGCTGGAAAAAACTTACTCCGAACCCAAGCTTGATTTGGACAAAAAAACACTGTCTTTGAAAATATCGGCAAAAGGCGAAATTGCGGTAAAAATTGATGAAGAAAAAATGATAAAAGAAATGCTGGGCATGAAAAAAAACAAAATCCAGGAATACTTAATGGGCATATCCGAAGTAGAATCAGGCAAAGTGGTTTTATCTCCTTTCTGGGTCCGTAGTATTCCAAAAAACAAAAATAACATTCAATTAAAACTGTCCTACTGAAACCTGTCCCAGCCGGTTGACTTTCGATACCCAATCTGCTAAGATTCGCAAATCTCTTGGCAATAGCTAAAGAGCTAAGGCTCGTTAATTTTTCTTTGTCAGAAAAAGATAAAAAACTGAAAAAAGAGGGTGTTGTAGTTGAAGCATTACCCGATACCACGTTTAAGGTTAGGCTTAGCGACAACCGGGAAATTTTGGCTTACCTATCCGGTAAAATGCGTTTAAACTACATAAAAGTCATGCTGGGCGACAGAGTAACCGTAGAGTTGAGCAGTGAAACCGATGATAGAGGAAGAATAATTTTTAGAAATTAATGAAAGTCAGGGCTTCAGTAAAAAAGATGTGCAGAAATTGTAAAATCGTTAAAAGAAGCGGTGTAATTTATTGCATCTGCAAAACAAAGAAGCACAAACAAAGGCAAGGATAATATGGCCAGAATTTCAGGTATAGTCATACCGGACAATAAAAGAATAGAAATAGCATTAACTTACGTTTTTGGCATAGGTCACTTTTCAAGCAAATTGGTCTTAAAATCAGCAGGCATATCTCCGGACAAAAAAAGCAAGGATCTGACCGCCGAAGAAATAAACAAAATTCAGAATATTATTGATAAAAACTTCAAGGTCGGCGGGGAACTCAAAAGAGATGTCGCCAGAAATATTCAAAGACTAAAAGAGATAGGCTCTTGGCACGGCACGCGCCATGCCAGAAGACTGCCGATTCATGGACGGACAAAAACAAATTCCAGAACAACCAGAGGCAACGTAAGAAAAACTATGGGCTCCGGAAGAAAGTCGTCAGCGGAGAAAACTTAGCGTCCCAAGCCCGAAATTACCCGCAATCACAAAAAATTTAAAACATGGGAAAAAAACGAATAATTACAAAAGCAGAAGCTGTCAAGGAAACTGCTGACCAAAAGTCAGCCGATTTGGCGGTTAAAAAAAGCCAAAAAAGACAAGTTCTTAAAGGCATAGCTTCTATTTTTTCATCTTATAACAATACAATTGTCTCCATCGCCGATACTAAAGGAGAAGTAATTGCTTGGTCATCCGCCGGTTCTTTGGGTTTTAAAGGAGCCAGAAAGTCAACGCCTTACGCCGCCACACAGGTTGCAAGGGACGTCCTTGAAAAAGCCAAAAAATACGGACTTTCTGAAATTTCAATAGCTGTCAGAGGCATAGGCCCGGGGAGAGAAGCGGCAATACGCGGATTAGCAGGTACCGGTTTGAATATAAATGCCTTGGTTGACAACACACCGCTCCCGCACAACGGAGTAAGGCCGCCAAAACCAAGGAGAGTATAAGCTTGTCGGCAATTTGAACAAAGTGAAAAATTGCCGGTAACAAGTTCAAGATATTCTAACAACTCAGCGGCGCAATCAAAATTGCTTGCTTCGTTGAGAAAATCTAGCATGGCACGCTACACTGGACCAAGAGAAAAAATAGAAAGAAGAATCGGAGTAAAACTCTTTTTGAAAGGAGAGCGTTCTCTTTCGCCCAAATCTGCCATGGTCAAAAAACCTTACCCGCCCGGAATGCATGGTAAATCTAAATTCAGAAAACTGTCTGAATACGGCTCACAACTGAATTCAAAACAAAAGATAAAACACACTTACAGACTTCTTGAAAAGCAATTTAAAACGTATGTAAAAGAAGCTATTCAGTCAAAAAAAGAAACCAGCAATCTGCTGGTAAGAAGACTGGAACAGCGCTTAGACAATGTTGTTTATAAAATAGGTTTGGCTCAGTCGCGAGATCAAGCCAGACAGCTCGTAAGCCACGGGCACATAACCGTAAATGGTTCAAAAAATAACATACCGTCCTACAAAGTGGAGAAAGGAGACAAAATTAGCATCAGAGAAGGCAGCAAGAAAACAAAGTATTTTTCTTCTTTAGTTCAAGATTGGCTGCCAAAGCATGAAAGTCCAATTTGGATAAATGTGGACAAAAGCAATCTAATCGCCACGATTGAAAAATTACCAGAAATCAGCGACAGCGGATTGGAGTTAAGCGACATCCAGTCTATAATTGAATTTTATTCAAGATAAAATTTAACATAGTTTTCTAGCTGATGATTTTACAGCTAATCACTGTAAAATGATGCTAAAGACTAAAAAATATGATACAGCTGCCAGAAAAAATAATAGCTATAAAAGAAGACGGCCACCAGGCTTTGTTTGAAATTTCACCTCTTTATCCGGGCTATGGCGTGACTCTGGGAAACGCTCTCAGAAGAACCCTGCTTTCGTCCATAGAAGGCTCCGCCATTACAACGGTAAAAATCAAAGGAGTCAGCCATGAATTTTCAACGATTGACGGGGTTATGGAAAATGTGATTGAGATTTTAATGAACGTTAAAAAAATACGCCTAAAATCATTTTCAGACGAACCTGTTACTCTACAACTAAAAGCCGGCGGAGAAAGAGAGGTTACCGCAAAAGACATAAAAACCGACAGCAGTATTGAGATAACGAACAAAAACCAACACATAGCGACTTTGACAGACAAAAAATCGGAGCTAGAAATAGAATTCACGGTAGAAAGGGGAATCGGATATGTGCCGGTGGAACAAAGACAAAAAGAAAAAATTTCAGTCGGGACTCTCGCTATTGACGCAATATTTTCCCCGGTAAGAAATGTTAATTTTACTGTAGAAAATATCAGAGTAGGCCAGAGAACCGACTACAACAAGATACTGCTTGAAATAGAAACCGATGGTACTATTAACCCCAAAAACGCTCTTATTAGATCCGTGAATATTTTACTGGAACAGCTTTCAGTCGTAAAACAAGCGCTGGGAGAAGAATCCGAAGAAAATATCAGCGGTCAGGAAACCGAGGACAGCGAAAACAGCAAGAAAAAATCGTCAAAAACCAAAAAGAAAAAATAGGCCATGAAGCATAGAAAAAAAGGTAAAATTTTCGGCAGAACCAAAAAACAAAGATCTGCCCTCATCCAAGGACTCGCCGAGTCTCTAATTCAGCGTGAGAGAATAGTTACAACTGAAACCAAAGCGAAAAGCTTGAGGCCTGTCGTTGAAAAGTTGATCACAAAAGGCAAACAAAAAGGCTTGTCAAAACTTAGACAGTTGGTATCGCTTACAAACAAAAAAACGGCTAAAAAAATCCTGGAAATCTTGGGACCCAGATACCAGTCCAGAGGAGGAGGTTACACCAAAATAACCAAACTGGCTCCCCGCAAAAGCGACGGTTCGCCTATGGCTATTATAGAGTTTATAAAATAACACTTATCATGCAAAAGCTTGACGCGGCAAATAAAATATTCGGGCGTTTAGCAACTGAAGTTGCCGTGCTTTTGAGAGGCAAAAATAAAGCCGATTTCGAACCCAACATTGCCCCAGAAGAAAAAGTTGTTATAGAAAATATAAAACAACTATCCTTTTCCGGCAAAAAAGAAGCGCAAAAAAAATATTTTCATTATTCGGGTTTTCCGGGAGGCATGAAAACCAGAAAACTGGGAGAAGAATTTTACAAGAATCCAGCAAAAGTTTTCAAATCAGCAGTCTACAGAATGTTGCCAAAAAACAAAATGCGAAGCAAGATAATTAAAAATCTTATCATAAACTAATGGCTGCAACAAAAACAAAAACAACAAAAAAAGCAAAACCGGCTCCGGAAAAAACAGAACCGGTAAAAGAAGAGGCTGTGAAAACTGAAGAAAAATATTACGCAACTGTCGGCCGGAGGAAAAACGCGACTGCCAGGGTTAGGATTTATACAAAAAAGGCCAGCGACGAAAACAGCGGGGAAGACAACGCTCTAATCACGGTGAACGGTAAAGATTACTTATCCTATTTTCAAGGGAACGAAGAATTAAAAAATTTAGCGGACTCGCCGCTTAAAAAGCTCAAATCAGTAAATCGTTTCAAAGCCACCGTCAAAGTCTCCGGCGGCGGAATCAGAGGACAAGCGGAAGCTATACGCCACGGCTTATCAAGAGCGTTGGTTTTGTTTGACGCCAATTTTGCCAAGAAACTCAAAAAGTCAGGTTACCTGACAAGAGACCCCAGAGAAAAAGAGAGACGCAAATACGGCTTAAAGAAAGCCAGAAAAGCTCCGCAGTGGGCGAAACGATAGTGAGCCCACTGCGGAGCAGAGGGGGCGATGGGGGAACTGGGTGTTCCCCCAAGGTGGAAATATTAAAACCGCTAGGTTTTAAAGAGTCAAGACAATGCTAGGCTTGGCGAGTCATTGTCTTGACGACGCCACATTGGGCGAAACGATAGTATAAACAAATCTTTACAAATCAACGGCAAACAAGCCTGCCTGACCGGTAGGCAGGTTGCTGTTTTGGTATTTGAAAATTTTATCAAGACCGGAGTCGTACCAGACAATATCTTTAACCCCCAGATTGTCATAGAGGGTGTATGTGTTGACCCCGCCACGCACATCCGTTTCCAGCATTATAAACTTGGTCCCAAGACGAAGAAACACATAACCCCCGCTTTTGTGCCAATAAACACTTTTAATATTTCCGGAAAGTCTGGTAACCAGTTCTTTTTCACCGGCTTTTCTTATTGGCTGGTAGTCCGTATTTCTACTCCACAAAATCCAAATCTCATGGTTGGTTGCCCAAACAACGGCCGACTCGCCGGAAAAAACAGAAAAACCAACTACCCCTTTTTCGGGTAAATCGAAAATAGCGGGAACCTCTACTTTTAATTTTAAAGACTCCAAATACTCGTCCAGAATTTCCCTGGAAGCAAGAGTTTCTTCTTTCGGTTCGTTTAACGGCAGAAACACATTCCCGAAGTAAGAAATGAGGCCTTCTTCCACCATTACGGACTTCTGCCAAGTTTGGTAGCCGTTTTTTTGTATCTTTAAACTGTATTTGCCGGGCAGAAGGTTCTTTTTTGAGAAAGTGCCGCTGAAAAAAGAGGTTTCGCCCTCAAGCTTGTCGTCAACATAGATTTTAGCAGACACATTTGTTTTTATAACTATGGAACCCGTCTTGATCAATCTGTTATTTTGAAAGTCATATCTAAAACCAAAAGCAAAGGAAAGAATCAGTGTGCCCATCAAAAGAAAGACAAGTACAGAGAGATAAAAAATAAGTTTTCTGGTTTTTCGTGTCATTTAACCTATTATGAACTAAAAAACTATCTTTGTAAAGATTGTTTAAAGGCTAAATAATATATAGGCTGACTTGTATGTTTGTAAAGAAAATCGGTATTGATTTGGGCACAACCAACACACTGGTTTTTTTGCCCAAAAAGGGCATCATTGTAAACGAACCGTCAGTTGTTTCTATTTCAGTTCTTGACAACAAAATCATTGCTGTAGGCAACGAAGCCAAGGAAATGATAGGCCGGGCCCCCGACAGTATCGTCGTCTCCAGACCCCTAAAAGACGGGGTTATTGCCGACTACAGGGTCACTGAAGCCATGTTGAGATACTTCATTAAAAAAGCAGTCGGCAAGATAGGCTTAGTTAAGCCTGAAGTTTTAATCTCGGTGCCGGCAGGCATTACCTCTACCGAAAGACGGGCGGTTATTGAAGCAACCATCAATGCCGGCGCCAAAGCGGCTTATCTGGTTAAAGAACCTGTTTTGGCCGCCATCGGAGCCAAAATCTCCATAAACAGCTCCTCCGGCAACATGATATTAAATATCGGCGGCGGCACTACCGAAGTGGCGATTATCAGCCTTGGCGGCATAGTCAATGCCGCGTCTGCCAGGGTGGGTGGCAACAGGATTGACGAAGCAATAGTTGATTACATAAAAAAGAGGCACAGCTTGGCAATCGGCGACAGAACAGCTGAATTAATTAAAATAGCCATAGGCAGCGCTGTTAAGCAAAGCGCTGAAGAAAAAATAAATGTCAGAGGCAGAGACTTGACTTCCGGTTATCCGAAAACCGTGGAAATCAGCTCAAACGAAATCACCGAAGCAATGCAAGAACAGTTAAGAGAAATAGTCCAGACCATTAAAACTGTCCTGCAGGACACGCCTCCGGAGTTATGTTCTGACATCGTTGACAAAGGCATCGTAATTTCCGGCGGAGGAGCATTGCTAAAAAACATAGACACCTTGGTAACCAAAGTCACCGGCGTAGTCTGCCGCATAGCTGACGACCCACTGCTCTGCGTCTCAAAAGGCACCGGTGTTGTGTTAAACAATCTTGATGTTTACAAGAGAAACATCATGACCAAAAGATAACTATCGGTTTCAAAATGACCGATTCTAGAAAAATATTTCTAATCATAGCCGTAATTTCCACACTGTACCTTCTAAGCATTCTCCAGTTTTGGCAGTTTTCTTGTTCGGACCTTGGATATACCTTATGCGCAGCCATTGGTGAGGACTTCCAATCTTTGTACCAAGCCGGCAAAAATTTTGGAAGTGGTAATTTTATTTACGGCCAAAGCGCTCAAGAAACTCTGTTCACAAACGACTATTTTCCTTGGAAATACTTGCCGATTCTGCCAATTCTGGCAAGTCCTCTAACAGAGAAGGTTTCCTTTGAAACATTTTATCGCTATTATGTCATCCTTCTTCAGGCTGCGATTCTAATTTTTGGGTTAGTTTTTATAACAAAAATTGGGTTAACTTTAAAAAAAGATGCTTGGCAAATAATTTTATCTGTCGGACTTTACTGGATTTTTTGGAGCTACCAATCTGATTGGAGAATGGGACAGTACAACTCTTTGGCCGGTTTGTTTTTTTTAATTTTCTTCTGGGGCGTAGTTTCTAAAAAAAACGGAGTTTCAGTTTTCGGTTGGTTGAGCAGCATAATAACAAAACCTATCTTTATATTTGGAATTTTTTACTATTTCAAGAAAAAAAACTATAAAGCCATATTTTATTTTTTAGGAATTGCCGCGTTTACCATACTTTACCTTATTTATTTTAAAGATCCGCCATCAGACAGCTTTATTGCTTCCGCCAAAAAGGCATTCGGATTCCTTACAGACAAAGAACGTATCGGCTGGCAAGTTCACTACATTGATAACTTCGGACTACCGGCTTTCGTTGGAGAACTTTTTTACGATAAACATTACATTCTGTATAAAGTCCTGGGGATTGTTTTGGTCTCCATCGCCAGCATCGTTCCGATCGTTTACTTATTTAAGAATAACAATTCAAAGTCAGAACTTTATTTCCCCTTGCTTCTGGCGCTTTCCCCCTTTATTTTCTATAAAGAAGTCTGGGAGAGCCTCTTGGCTTTTCTTGCGCCCATAGTTGCTCTTACTTTCTTGCTTAGCGTCAGTCGAAAAGAAAAAATCTTCATTTTTACGATATGGCTGCTTTTAGCCTCTCCAACCTTATACTTTTTTTGGCACAAAAATAATACAGAAGTCCTTAGAAGCCTGATGATTGCAGGCAAATCTTTGCCAATAACACTACTGTACATGTACCTGGTTATAAAAACATTTCAGGGGAAACAAGCTGGTCAAAGCAACAATATTGAACCCAAAATTATGCCGGCAAATTCAGAAAAAAACAAAAAAATAGCCCTTGTCCACGATTGGATTTTGAGTTTGGGTGGAGCGGAAAGAGTGCTGAAAGTTTTGCATGAAATGTTCCCGGAAGCGCCGATTTACACTTTTTTTTATAACAAAAAATTTACCGACAAATTCTTGCCGGAAGCAAAGATTAAGAGCTCTTTTTTACAAAAACTTTACAAACTGAAATTCGTAAACCACAAACTTTTTTTGCCCCTCTTGCCTGTTGCGGCCGAGTCTTTTGATTTGAGTCAATACGACCTGGTCATATCTTCTTCCATAGCTTTCTCTAAAGGCCTGATTTTAAAACCCAAAACCAGGCATATTTGCTATTGCTACAGCCCGACAAGATTTTTGTGGGATTGGAACAAGGAGTACCAAACGCAAAGCGAAAAACGAAAAACGCAAAATTTCAGAATAAGCATACTTCAGCATTTTTTGAGGATTTGGGACAGAAGCGCGGCAGACAGAGTTGACGAATTTATCGCTATTTCAAAAAATGTTCAGCAGAGGATTAAGAAATACTATAACCGCGATTCAATAGTAATTTATCCGCCCACACAAGACTTTCATCACAGTACTTCTTCGGACCTTCGAAAATCCCAGCGAGATTTTCTCATCGCGCAAAGCGGCTCGTCTTGTCAAGAGCCAGGCACTTTCTGCGAAAGTGCGAAGCACTGTGACTCAAGTCTTAAAGATTATTTCTTAATCGTCTCTCGCTTGTTTCCTCACAAAAATATTGATATTGCCATACGAGCCTTCAACAAACTTGAACTGCCTTTGGTGATAGTGGGCAGTGGGCCGGAGTATAAAAAATTGAAGTCTATGATTGAAAACAAAAAAATGATAAAAATGGCGGGAGAGGTTTCGGACGAAGATTTGATAAAATACTACCAAGGCGCAAAAGCTTTTATTATGCCCCAAGAAGAAGACTTTGGCTTAACACCTCTTGAGGCCATGCAATTTGGCAAACCGGTTTTAGCTTTGAAAAGAGGCGGGGCTTTGGAGTATATTGAAGAGGGCATAAATGGCGAGTTTTTTGAAGACCCGCATCCGGCAGTTTTAGCTGATGGAGTCAGAAGATTGAATGAAAATTATGAAAGTTACCATCCGGAAGAAATAAAAATCTCTGCCGAGAAATTTTCTCGGCAGAGATTTAAGGAAGAAATAAAGAATTTTGTCTTTCACAAGAACTAAGTAGTTAAGATAGGTCTTCAAAAATCGAAAGAATCTTGAGCAAAATAATGCAAACAAAAATAAATAAAACAGCACCAATCATGTTTCCTCCTTCTGTTTTCATAATCGTTCTCCAATACAACAACTCCCAAGACACCTTGGAGTGTTTGGAATCTTTAAAAGAACTAGATTATCCAAACTTTAGAATTGTCGTAGTGGACAACGCTTCAAACGAAGCTGAAGTTAATAATATCAAAAGTTATACAGAAAGTCAAGTTAATCCTAAAACTTATAACTTAAAACTTATAACAAACCCCTCCAACCTGGGCTACGCCGGCGGAAACAATGTTGGTATAAAATATGCCCTAGAAAAAGGAGCCGATTGTATTTTTATTTTAAACAACGACACCGTGGTTGAGCCGGATGTTTTAAAAAAACTGATCGCCGCAGCAGAGACCGACCCAACAGTCGGCATAATCGGACCAGCAATCAAAGAAGGCCAGAAAACAGCTTACTTTGGTAAAATCTCTTGGCTGAAAACAGAGCTAACTCATTCCAGCACACCACCAGCCGAAAAATACCTTAAACCAAAAGAATATGTAATCGGCGCGGCTATGCTAGTTAAAAAAGAGGTGCTGGAAAAAATCAAAGGTTTTGACGAAATTTATTTTCTGTATTTTGAGGATGCGGATTTAAATATAAGAGCCCAGTTAGCCGGCTATGAGCTGAAAATTGTCCCGGAAGCCATAGTCCACCACAAAGTTTCCGCAACCACAAAAAAACTCGGTTCGCCTATTGTTTTACGCTACCACTCGAGAAACGCCCTGATATTCAACAGCTTAAACGCGCCTTGGACAGTTAAGCCTTTTTTGATTTTCTGGTCAGGTTATATCGTTTTGAAAAATTTGGTTAAAATGTTTGTTATGCCGTCTAAAGCACCCGCCGCCGATGCCATCATAGAAGGTGTGTTGGATTTTTATAAAAATAAATTCGGAGCGATTGTTCCAAAATAACCAAAATTATGTAGCGATAGCTCCTCTAATTCCACAACGACTTATGTATAAAATTGCCATAGAGTGCCACAATTTGGAAAATAAAAGATGGGGGATAGGCAGACATTTATCAAAGATACTGGAAGAGATATCAAAAAAATCTGAACTCGCAAAAGAGTTCAAATTTTACTTATACTTCAAAGGGTTCGTCCCGGACGACCCCTATCTCAACAATCCGATCTTCGTAAAAAAGGTTTTAAAACTGCCTTTTCTGCGCCCATCTTATAATATATTCTTTCACGTTCTTTTGCCTTTGGCTTGCCTGCGCGACAAAATTAACGCAACCTTTTTCCCCGGTTTTATGCTGCCTCTTTTTTTCTTGGGTAAGTCTTTAGTGGTTTTAACCAACGATGTTTACTACGAATATAAATTCGGCACCCATCCCTGGAAGTACCGCATAAGTTATCTGCTTTTCAGCAACTGGGCGGCAAAAAGAGCCACCAAAATCACAACTTTCACTGAATCCGCCAAAAAAGAAATTTCTCAACTCTTCAAAATCCCCCCCGAAAGAATAATGGTGAATTATCTCGGCATAGACCAACCAAATAAGCCTATAACCTATAACCTAAAACTTAGAACCTATTTACTCTATGTCGGCCAAGCCTTACCCCGCAGAAGAGCCAAAGAAACAATTCAAGCTTTTGAAATACTTGCGGATAAATTTCCAGACCTGAAACTAATTTTGGTCGGCCAAGACAAATACAATCCGCCGATTTTAAAAAGTCTTATTCAAGAAACCAATAAAAGATTAGGCGGTCAGCGGGTTATGCATTATGATTATATAGACAAAGATGAAGATTTGAAATTTTTAATTGCCGGAGCCAAGCTGTTTATTTACCTTTCCACCTCCGAAGCCATGGGACTGCCTCCGCTTGAAGCTCTCGCCTTGGGCACACCGCCTCTGGTTAAGAATAACGATTTGAACAAAGAAATTTACGAAGGCAGCGCTTTTTTCGTCCAAGACGAGACCGACCCGCAGCAGATAGCGTCGGCAATAGAACGGGCGTTAAACAACAGACAGAAAATGGAAGAAGTTATTCTGAACAGTCCGCGAATAACATCAAAATTCAACTGGGAAAAACATACTGAAAAACTGATACAAATCTTCAAAGAACTATGTTCAATACGCTGAAAAAACCCGTCAATATAGTTTTTTTAATTGAGGTCGTAGTTGTTTTTTTGGTTGCCTTTGGAGTAATTCCCAGAAATACGATATTGGGTCTTGCCATTTTGACCGGTTTTTTTGTTTTGTGGGCTGATCTGGAAACAGCAACCGCTTTTTTTGTCAGATCCGTGCCGATTTTCGTGGCAATTCCTTTAACGCCATACTTCGACTCTTTTAATATCTGGCGGATTGCTTCAGGCCTTATTTTTTTAAAGTGGTTTTTTGCTGAAAAAAAACTGGTTCAAATAAAAAAACTCTCCGGGGAGGTGGCGTTTAACATCAATTTTCAGGAATACCAGCTGTCTTTCTTCGCCCTTGTCGTTTTAGTGTTTTCTTTATTCTCTCTGATAGCGGCCGACGATTTAGTCAGCGGGATAAAGAGAATAATATATTTTACAAACTTAAGCCTCATTGGTTTTGTCATTTACGATTTGGTCCGTAAAAAGCCGGAAACAACCAGAAATTTAGTCAAAAACATTTTACTTTCCGGAGTCATCGTTGCTGTTGTTGCGGTTGCGCAATTAATCAGCGCCTACATGGTTTCAATTTATGAGTTCATGGACTTTTGGGCCGGTTCGGTCCAGCTGGGATTTTATGGTTCTGCCTGGTCGCAAACGGCCCAAGAAGCAAATACTTGGTTTGCTTATTTCGGCCCCCAGCTTTCTTTGCGGATTTTTTCAACCCTGCCCGACTCGCATTCTTTTCCAATATTCTTGCTTCTGGCGATACCCTCTCTTCTGGCCTTTTCCCTCACAAAAGTTTTTCAAACCGGACAGATTTCCCAACTCAAAAAACTGATTAAGACCAGGGCTTCCTTGCTGGTTATTCTAATACCGATTTTTTTTCTACTGGTCATCTTGAGCGGAACCAGAGGAATCTGGTTGGCAGTTCTCGGACCGATAGTAACACTGCCTTTTTTACTGAAACTCTCCAAAAGTATATCTGACAAAAATATTCTTAAATACATTTCTCTGTTTTTTGTTTTGTTCCCAATGCTTTTTTCGGTGGCCTATCCAATTTTTGGTTCAGACCAATTCCAAATTAAAAAAACCGGCAGTGAAATCTTGGCTAAACGAATACGCTCAATACTGGACCTAGAAGAAACGTCAAACAATGGTCGCATAGCCATATGGAAAGCTTCGGTTGCTTCAATTATCAAAAAACCTTTGTTGGGAGTGGGAATAGGCAACTATCCTGTCGTTTTGTCACAGGAAACCGAATATGCCAAAGCCGGATCTTCCGCCCACAACTTATATCTTACAATAGCAGCCGAAATTGGAATTTTGGGATTAGTGGCCGTTTTAGGCACTCTTTTATTAATACTAAAAAGCGGGCTGGCTGTTTTTTGGAGCAATACCAACATCTTCAATAAAGTTTACAGCGCCTCTTTTGTTCTTTACACGATTTGGGTTTTGTTCTATTCTTTAACCGATGCCGCGCTTTTTGACGAACGGGCATTTTTAATATTTGCCGTGAATTCGGCTATAATTTTGTCATTAAAAAAGCCTTCAAAATTTGAAGGCGCTTACTAGTGTTCGGTATTTAAAAAGTTCGCCTCTTTGAAGTCAAGGCGGAAAAATCTATCGCCATATTGTCAGGATTTAAGCCGACTTCAAATCGGCCGCCAATCAGTTTATCTAACCTGACAAGAGAAATACCCCATTTTTCTTTTTCTTCAAAGAATTTTGAGACTGCTTTCGTAACTTCTTCGGGACTTGCGGACAGTCCCATAAGCCTAAGTCTTTCCAAAAACCTGCTTACGCTTTCTGATTTAGGATCAAAAACAAACGGAATACCGCCAACCCAAGAGCCGGCTTCCGCCAATGAGGCCAAAAACTGTGCCTCCGTCAAATTTCTTTTTATACTGGACATTTCTTTTTCCTTATTTTAAAGAGTTCTAGTAAAATATGTTATTATAAAATGTGTTTTATGTCAAGTCCACTGGTTACAATAAACTTGGTGGTTTTAAATGGAGAAAAGTATATCCAGTATTGTTTGGATGCCGTGAAAAACCAAACTTACAGCAATTTAGAGATAAATATTTTTGACAACGGCTCAACAGACAAAACAAAAGAAATAATCCGCGAATGGCAAATGGCAAATGGCAAATGGCAAATGACTAACTTTATTGAAAACAAAATTAATTATGGGATGTGGGGCGGTCAGGAAAAAGCCTTAGATTATTCGTACGGAAAGTATATTATAGCTCTTTCCGTTGACGTTCTGTTTGCGCCGGACACGGTGGAAAAGTCTGTGGTAGTCATGGAAAAAGATGAAAGAATAGGAGCTCTGCAAGCTAAAATCTATCAATACGACATTAACAAACTGCAGACCCAAACATTCCGGCCGGAGTTACAAGAAAAAATCATTGATACGGTAGGATTTGGCATTTTCCGCTCAAGAAAAATTATAAATCTTGGGCATGGGGAATTGGACAATGGACAATACGACAAAGAAATGGAGGTTTTTGGAGTTGAGGGCGCCGCGCCCATTTTCCGCAGAGAAGCTCTTGAAGATTCCGTGATTACAGGTGAAATCGTAGATCATGATATGTTTTGGTACGGGGACGATATTGACTTAGTCTGGCGCATGCGTTTGTTTGGCTGGAAACAAATTTATAGCCCGCCCGTTATTATGTACCACGACCGTTCCACCACTAAAGGCGTGAGTAAAAGCTGGCTCGACTATTTTAAAAGAACGGGCGAGAGAAAAAAAATACCCGCCCTCAAAAAAAGATTGGACTGGAGAAACAAGAGATTAGCCAGATTAAAAAATGATTACTGGATTAATGTTTTACAAAATTTACCCCGGATCTTAAGAAGGGAAATTCAGGAGTTGGGTTATGCTGTTTTGTTTGAACCTTCTGTTTTGCTTGAGATACCAAAATTAATCAGTCTGACACCCAAAATGTTCAAAAAAAGAAAAGAAATTATGCTTAAAGCCGAAGTTGGTCCCGAACAAATGGCAAAATGGTTTATATGAACCAGACAAGTTTTCAACAAAGTGACTTCAACGAAAAATCGTCAAGCAAAAAACGTTTTGGTTTGAGTTTGGCCTTAATCATATTATTACTCCTCGGTTTACTGCTACTTTTTGACAAATCAAGCACTATAATCATAGAAAAACAGTCTTCCTGGTTAAAAAGGGCAAGCGCGCTTTTAACCTC
Organism: Candidatus Yanofskyibacteriota bacterium; assembly: GCA_016185525.1. Lineage (GTDB taxonomy): Bacteria > Patescibacteriota > Minisyncoccia > 2-02-FULL-40-12 > IGHO2-12-FULL-4 > JACPNK01. The sequence continues at coordinate 160,509 of JACPNK010000006.1, read as the reverse complement.
AAAAAAGGGTGAGGAAGTTAATCAGCAAGAGGAGTTGAACAAAAATTTTCCGATGCCAGAAGAAGAAGCCGGAAGATTGAACGTTTTAATTCTTGGCATAAGAGGCGTTGATGACCCGGACGGGGGACTTTTGACCGACAGCATCATGCTTTTCAGCTTTCGTGACGAAAGCAAAAAAGCTTCCTTAACTTCAATACCCAGAGATCTCTACATTGACCTGCCGGGCCTTTTTAAAGGAAAAGCAAACGAGATTTACGAAAGAGGTCTGTCCAAGAAAGACAAAACCAATTTTGCAAAAAATTCCTTTTCAAGAATAAGCGGGATTTTTATTGATAAAATAGTAGTCTTTGACTTCCAAGGATTTAAAGAAATAGTTGATGCTCTGGACGGTATAGATATTGTCTTAGAAAAACCTTTTGAAGAAAAGTCGCAGTGGGGCTATGAGTTTAGTCTGTCCGCCGGAGAAAACCACCTAGACGGCCAGACGGCTCTTTACTATGCCAGATCGCGCTACAGCACAAACGACTTTGACCGCTCAAGGAGACAGCAAGAAATAATTTTGGCTGTCAAAAAAAAGGCTCTAAGTCTGGGAATCTTAAGTAATCCGGTTAAAATAACTTCTCTGGCCAACAGTTTGAAAAATAACATCTCCACAGACTTTAATATCTGGGACACAAAAAACATTCTCCAGCTTGCTCTCACTTTTAACTCCGCAGAAAAACTGCAAACCAAGACGATAACCACCGAAAACTTGCTTTATGAAACCGCTCAAAACAACGCTTATGTTCTTTTGCCCAAAAACAATGACTGGAACTTGATTAGGAATTATTTCAAACAAAACTAAAGCCATGAATCTTTCAATTATAATAGTCCATCACAAAAGCCCCGAACTCTTAAAACTCTGTCTTAACTCAATCCAAAAGCATCTTTTAGGACAGATAAACGAATTTGAAACGATTGTTGTTGACTCTGAAGCCCAAACGGAAACCGGGGAAATTTTGAGAGAAAAATTCCCTTGGACTAATTATTTGCCGCTCATAAAAAACGTAGGTTATGCCGCCGGAGTAAATTATGGCCTGAAAAATTCCAAAGGCAGACATGTGCTGATACTCAATCCGGATATAATAATCGCATCCGATTCAGTCAAAAAAATGTCCAACCACTTAGACAAAAATCCGGACATCGGCCTTCTGGGACCAAAACTTCTAAACTTTAACGGCCAAACCCAAAACTCAAAATTCAAATTTTATCGTCCAATGACAATTGTCTATCGCCGGACTTTCTTGGGAAAAATGCCTTTTGCAAAAAAAAGGTTGGCGGACTTTAATTTAAAACTTGAGTCTAAAACCCAACCTGACTGGGTAATGGGTTCGGCGCTTATGACCACCCGAAAGGCCCTGGAAAAGGTGGGCATAATGGACGAAAGGTTCAGGTTGTATTTTGAAGACGTTGACTGGGCAAAAAGATTCTGGGAGAATGGTTATAAAGTTGCCTATCTGCCGGACGCAGTAATGCTTCATTATCATATAAGACAATCGCGCGCCGGTTTTGATTTTTTGGATGTTTTCATAAGAAGAGAGGCCAGATGGCACATAGAAAGCGCCATTAAATATTTCTTAAAACACGGTCTGAAATACCGTTCCGGTCAAACCCTGCTGAACTATGCTTCAGAAAATAAATAACAAAATAACTCTTTTGATTCTGCTGGTCTTGCTTCTTGGCGGAAGTTTTTATGGCGGTATAAAGTTTGAAAAATTCAAGAATGACAGCGCCGTAGACCAAATAATCACGCAGATAGACAATAAAGATCTCGGCCAGCCGGTATCAATTGACTTCGGACTATTTTGGACGGCCCTTAACAAACTTGAGGAAAAATTTGTTGACCAGGAAAAACTGCAGGACAAAAGAAACTTAGTCTATGGCGCCATAGAAGGCATGGTAAACTCTTTGGGCGACCCTTACACCGTTTTCCTTAAACCGGAAGAAAGTAAAAAATTTGAGGAACAGATTAACGGCTCTTTCGGCGGGGTTGGGATAGAAATAGGTATGAGAAAAAATCTTCTGACCGTTATTGCGCCCATAAAAGACACTCCCGCTTACAAAGCAGGCATATTGGCAGGGGACATAATAATAAAAATCAATGACAAAGATGCCGGCGGTTTAACCATAGACGAAGCCGTCACCCAAATCCGAGGAAAAAAGGGAACAAGCGTTAAACTAACTGTTCAGAGAAACGGAGACAAAGATCCGAAAGAATTCAATCTAATCAGGGAAGAAATAAAAATACCGACAATAGACTGGAAGCTTCTGGAAGACAATGTTGCCCACATTCAACTCCTCACCTTCAACAGAAACATTGACGCAGACTTTGCCAGAGTGGCTAAAGAAATTTTGGCGTCAAAAGCCGAAAAAATAGTTCTGGACCTAAGAAATAACCCCGGCGGGATTTTGGATTCAGCGGTAAACATTGCCGGCTGGTTCTTAGATCCCAACCAGACCGTAGTCAGCGAAAAATTTGCCGACAAAACAGAGACGATCTTAAAAACAGCAAAGAATGGACAGCTTAAAAAATACCCCATGATTATTATCATCAACAAGGGATCAGCTTCGGCATCTGAAATCCTGGCCGGAGCGTTAAGAGACAATAGAGGAATCAAGATTGTGGGCGAAACATCTTTTGGCAAGGGTTCGGTTCAGGAGCTTGTAGAGTTTTTATCTGGAAACAAAAAATCAACACTTAAAATCACCATTGCCAAATGGTTCACCCCAAGCGGAATATCTATCAGCGATAACGGCATTAAGCCGGACTACGAAGTCAAAAAAGATGCGGAAGAAACAGAAAAAGACCCCCTCAAAGATCCTCAACTGGAAAAAGCCTTGGAGATTATCAGGTAGTTCTTGTTATTTAAATTTGCATTTGACAATTGCATGATACTTTGTTACTATATGTTAAGTCGCAAAGGAGAAAAAAGTGGCAAAAACAAAAGTAGAAATACCGGAAAATGAAGTTCTTTATATAAACGCTGGACCGACAGGATTCGATTCTGGCTACAGATACGACTTTGAAGTTTACGGAGAAACTGTGGGACCTCTCATAGTCAGCGTCTCCGTAAAAGGGTTCTCTGTAGGAAAAAGTAACGGGGTATTCAAAATATCAGGCTTTTTTAACCCTGACGACGAACAACAGAAACTCTGCGACATGACTTACTGCCCTCATTCTAAAAACAAAATTAAGGGCATGATTTATAACATAAGAAAATTTTATCGCCCGATGCTTGCAGCTTCACGTTAAAAGAGTTTAATAAAACAACCCCGAGGATTAAAACCTCGGGTATTTTTTTGACAACAAAGCCTGATTTTGTTAGACTCTTTTTTAATATGGCACGCGTAGTTTTCTTACAAAATATAAAAAATGTTGCCCAAGTTGGAGATGTAAAAAATGTGGCCGACGGGTATGCCCGTAATTTTTTATTGCCAAGAAAACTGGCTGTTTTAGCAAACAAAACCGCCATGAAAGCCGTTGAGGACTTAAAACAAAAGAGGCTTTTGGCAATAGAAAAAGACAAAGAGTTGACCGGTCAACTAGCCGAAAAAATTAAGTCTTTTATGCTGGTAATTGAAAGGGTAACAAACGAAGAAGGCACTCTTTATGATGGTGTTAACGCTGTTGAGATTTCTTCAGCGCTAAAAAAGGCTGGATTTGCAATTGAACCCGAATCAATTCCGTTAGACGGATTAATCAAAAAAATAGGATTATATGAAACAGAAGTTGACTTGGGATACGATATAAAGACAAACTTAAAATTTGAAGTTAAAAAAGAAGCAGAATAAGATTTAAGACGTGGCAACCCCAGCCCAAATTTTGCTGGATAGCTCACAGCAGTTTGCTGCGCCCTTAAGGTTTGTGCCTATTCGGCACTCGCAAACTGCAAGTAATCTAATGGCGTATAATTTATAACTAAGTTATCCGAGAATAGCAAAAGCAAAATTTGAGCGGGGTGCTCATTTTTGTAAAGCTCGCTATGCTCGCTAACAAAAATGGCACATACAAAAGCTGTCGGGACAACTAAACTAGGCAGAGATTCGCAACCCAAATATTTGGGCTTAAAATTGTCTGGCGGACAATCTGCCAAAGCCGGCGATATTATTGTCAGACAAAGAGGCACAAAATTTATCGCCGGAAGCGGAGCAAAAATCGGCAAAGACGACACGGTTTACGCCGTAAAAAGCGGTAAGGTCCAGTTTATTACCAAAAAACTCGTAAAATATGACGGCAATAGGCGCTTAGTCAAAATCGTGAATGTGGTCTAGACTCCTGGAAAAAACAAAAGAGCATCAATCTGATATTGTTTTGTCAGCCGTGATAATTTTAATCACGGTTGTTTCTTTTCAAAGCGGAAAAATTTTAGCCCTAAAAAATAGGGGAGGGGCCAGAATTGAAATTAGAGAAGCGTCTTTAGGAGAAATTTTCGTCCAAAGTTCCGACCAAACCAAAAACTCCCAAACAGCATCCACAAATTCTAACAAAGCAGATTTCAGTGTAACAGCTTCAAAAAATTCAAATAAGTATCACTTTTCTTGGTGTGCGGGAGCCAGTAAGATATCCGACAAAAACAAAATCACTTTCCCCACCGAAGCCGCCGCCCTCGCCGCCGGACTGACTCTCGCATCCAACTGCAAAAAATAGGTTTCCCTACTATAGAGGCTTAGCCTCTATAGTAGGCCTTACATTAATAGTTAATCCGGCTTAGCCAAAACTCATTTTCCCATTCCCAGAGAGTTTTGCAGGCAAGAAAGGCGTTGAAATCTTTTTGGTATGGCGGCAGTTCCTTCAATTCAGCCTCGCCGATCATCTCGCTCCATTCGTGATTGCAAAAGTTTTTTTCTCCTCTGACTTTTATATTGCCGCCCTTTGTCCGCAAAACAGCCGGACATTTCAGGCATTTCTGGCTCTGGTCAAGGCGCAAAATCCAACGAGTAAGTTCCGGCAAATTTTTTCTTTCGTTAAGAGCTTCCACGTAAGCCGAGGTTTGGATGCCGTAATCCCTGAAAATTGAATAAGAGGTTTTGACGTCTAAAACCCCAAGCCGGCCGTTGATTTCCGCCAAAACGTCCATCGTGCCGGAATAGCGATATTTGTTGCTTATCAGCCTTTCCTCAATAAGTTTGGCTTCCACTTTATTACTGTTTAAAAAATTAAAAAAAGCTTCAATTACCGGCTTGATAGTTTCTGGGATAACAGGGGACTCACCTCGTAGGATTGCCTCGACAGTATCATGAGTAAGAGTGCCCTCCTCGGCTGACTTGGCTTTTACCGCTTCCCCGGCTTCAAAACTTTCCTGTTCAGCATAAAACTTATAAAGCCCCGGTTTGGCTTTCATTCCGACAATCGCCGTAACCCGCGGATACCAAACACTTCCGACCGTGTAGCCGGAAGCGTTTTTAAATTCTTCAAGAGTCCGATAAAACATAAAAGTATTATATATCAGTTTAAGTTTTTTTCTTCATTGACATAATGTAAAAAAGGTTTTAGTATTCAAACTAAAGAACTTTGAAAATAGGGGACGGGAAAGTGGCAGATATTATTACTACTCTCTTTGAAAAGGAAGAAGAATTAAGAAGAAAAGGTCATCAGTTACCGGCCTTGGTCTTGCTTAAAAAAGACGGCACTAAAGAAAAATACTCTTGGGAAGATTACTTGCACTGTCACGCATTTTCAGCGGCAATCGCTTTGCAAGACTTAAATTTAGTTGACCCGTCAAAATCAGAAAAAGAAAACTTTGTCGCCATAGTACCGGTAAATCTGCCGGAATCTTTTTTCACTATTCTGGGAATTATTATGGCAGGGGGGGTACCCGTGCCGATACACCCCATGCTTTTAAAAGAGCCTGACAAAGTCAAGGCCATCTTAGACCATTGCCAACCTAAAATTACTCTCATCAGTGAGTGTTTGGCAGATGAATACAAAGAAAATGGCCACACCACAATAACAGTTGAACAGTTACTGGCATTGGGAAAAAAGATATGCAAAAACAAAGGGGTTAAAAGGCTTTACCACAATGACAAAGTCCGCAACCCAAACCGCCTACTGATAATGCCCTACACTTCCGGCACCACCGGCGGACCAAAGGGAGTGATGCTGTCGCATGAAAATATCTTAGACAGAACCAAGGCTGTAATTAAAGCCTTGCAAATTGGTCCCGAAGATAGAGTTTTATCTTATATGACATTGGGACACATTTCTGAACTTATTGCCTCTTTTTTTGGCCAGTTAATCGGAGGATATACGGTATACTTTACCGAATTTTCAACCGACAGGGAAAAACTGAAAGAAAAATTTACGTCAATACTCAAAAGGGTAAGGCCAACCGCTTTTTTGGGCGTACCCAAAGTTTGGATAAACATTGAGACCGGAGTCAAAGAAAAACTAAAACTTGCCGGTAAGTTAGCCGGATTAGTCCCGATTTATTTTCTTAAAGACAAAATTAAACAAGAGCTCGGCCTAGATCATACAAGAATCGCAATCAGCGCCGGATCGGAAATAAGCCGCCACGAGATTAATTTTTTCCGCAAACTTGGTCTAAACATAATGGACATTTACGGCCAAACGGAAACGGCCGGACCGCTACTCTTGAACGGTGCGGTTATAGGAAACACAAACCAAGTTTTTCTTGAACCTTTCAGCAAAGAAATCGTGGTAACAGGAAAAGCCGTCATGCTCGGCTACTACAACAACCCAAAAGCCAATGAAAACCATTTTGAAGAAAAAATTTACCAAACCCATCCGCCCACGGAAGAACCGTTGCGAGAACGGCTCTATCATACTGAAGACACTGGAAAGTTTAACTTTTCAAACAAAACCATATCTATAACAGGAAGAATCGGCGAAGGCTACAAAACGGCACAAGGGGAGTACGTGACAGGAGAAAGCATCCAGAAACTGGAGCAAGAAGTTAAGGACAAAATAAGAGACGTTGACCCCCAAGCAGAAGTTGTCATATGTGGAAAAAACAAACCGTATCAAATTGCTCTCATTTTTTTAAACAACAGACCCTCTGACAAAAAAGGTCTTGCGAAACTTCACGAAACTCTAAAGTCCAAAACCGGGGCGATAGGGAAGGGATTAATGAAAATAGGCAACATAGCGATTTTAAGCAGCCAAACAGATTTAATCTTAACTCCGACGCTTAAACCCAGAAAAAAAGAAATTATAGAAAAATTTAAAAAATTAATTGACGAATTGTAGACTCCTAACCAAAGGAGTTTTTTACTTTTTGGTTGCTGTTGATAACCTTCGTTTTAAACTTTTGTGCGACGCAATGTGATTGTAGTATAATTTATAATATGGATAAAAATACAGTCGCTAAGTTGCCTGGCAATTACATAGCTGGCTTTGTAGACGGGGAGGGTTGTTTTGCTCTTAAATTTAGAAGGGATAAAAAACAAAATAAGAACAATAAAAAATTCCGAGAGTATTTTTACTGGAATACTGAATTTGCCATTGTTTTAAGATCTGACGATTTTAACATATTAAACTTAATCAAAGAAACTTTTGGCTGTGGGTCGGTCGTTATAATAAAAAAACAGAATCAGGTTAGATTCTCGGTCCAAAATCCGAAAGATCTAGTAGAAAAAATTATACCATTTTTTAAAAGACATAAACTCTACGCAAAAAAGGGGATTGACTTCCAACTATGGAGCTGCGCGGTTAAAATAGTAAACAAAAACAGAAGAGAGGGTTTAAATGTTACAAAAGGCCAGAGAGGATTTACAAAAAAAGAAATGAACGGCCTTGACCACAAAAAACTTCAAGAAATCAGAAACAGAATGATGTTTTATAAATCACAAAGAGAAAAACCTTTCAAATGGGGGAACCAGAACAGAAAATGACGTCACACAACATGGGTCGCACATTCACACTTGTGCGACATGATAGCCGAATAATTCGGCTATCATTGAGTTAACAGGCTTAAAACCAGTTTAAGAATTTCTGATGTAACTGACAGAGTCGTAACAATCAACTTTATAAAAAGAACGGCGACTGCTTTAATACTGCCCGATATGTCGTCAGTAGAAAAACTCTTGATATTGATAAAATCATCAAAGCTTAAACCCGTACCGCCGGGTATAAGCTTATTAAGGTCAGGACCAAAACTCTTGTTAACATCAACCGAGGTAAGAGAAGAAAAACTAGGACCAAGCAGAGATCTGATTAGCTCATTAACCGAACCACTAACCTTGCGGGCCTGTTCAAGACCAAAATTTGAATAGCTATCGGCATTTTCAGCGCCGTCAATAGGGTAGCCCCGGGCCGGAACAGCAGAGAAACATAATATTGATAAAACAAAAACTAAATAAAAAATTTTAAATTTAGAATTTACAAATCCGTAGTTATTGTTTTTCAAGACCCGCATCCCCTCCTTCCATATTATTATTTGACAACCTTAATAAAGTTGTGTCAAGTAAGTTATCCACAGGTGCCAAGATTATGTCTACTTGACACTATCCCCTATTTAGTGTGTATTAGTCGTTTTTTGTAAATACCGCCACATTCTCTGACATTAGCGATACAGCTTTTGAAAACGGCAAGATTGAGTACATATACCTGAAATCAACCAGTTCTCTCAAAACCCAGCCCCAGAACCCTGAAACGGTAAAATTCTTACCCAAACGCGCCACGGCAAACTTGCCTCCTACCGGAGCTATCCAGACATTATAGAATGGCCTGTATTCTTGCGGTCTTTTATTTTTTAAAACTCTTAAGATATTTTCCGCAACAACTTTTCCTTGGTCAACCGCCACGTAAGCCAACGCTGGAACCGGTTTTTTGGTGGCTGGGTCCAAAAACACAGCGCTGTCCCCCACCCCAAAAACTTCCGGCCTGTCTGACGACTGCATAAATTCGTTAACAGTCATTTTTCCTCTTTCATCTAATTTTAAACCGGAAATATTTTTTAAAAATGAAGAAGCCCGTATACCGGCGGTCCAGATTATAAAATCAGCGTTCAGCCTTGGACCATTCTTAATTTGAACAAAATCGGGCCCGACCTGTTCAATTGGAGAATTCTCCAAAACCTCAACCCCCAACCTTTCCAGTCTCTTACGAATCATCGCCCTTTCTTTGTCATAAACCATGGGCAATATTTGGGGCGCCGCTTCAACCAGCTTAATCTCTGTACATTTATTTTTTAGCTTGCAAACTTCCGCTATTTTTTTGGTACAGCATGCCAGTTCTCCGGCAAGTTCTATGCCGTTAAAGCCCGCGCCGACAACAATAAATCTAACAGGTAGCGGACGCTGACCCCTTTCAGCCTCTTTGTATTTCTCATTTATTTTTTTATTAAGAAAAACAGCTTCCTCCACGCTTTTGAACTTGTAAGCATATTCTACGACTCCAGCCGTGCCAAAAGTTTCCGTCTCCGCCCCTAAAGCTAAAACCAGATAATCGTATCTAAAAAATTTTTCTCCTTTTGACCGTACCTCTTTCTTATTCAAATCTACGCTGACGATTTCTGCTTGAACAAAGTTGACTTTTGTGTCCTCAAAAATCTCGCCAAAAGGAATTGCAATAGTTTTTTTAAGCCTTATCTCCTCTTTGTTTAAATCCAAACCGAAAGATGATGCCACTTCGTAAAGCGACGGCAAAAACAGATGATAGTTATTTCTGTCAACAAGAGTAATTGACGCCTCTTCAGACGACAACTTCTTGTTCAAGTCCAAAGCAGTCCTGACTCCCCCAAATCCCCCGCCGATAATTAAGATGTTGACCATGTTTTAATTTTAACATAAAAACCTTGTTTACCCCAACCTTAATTTTGCCCATAAAACCACGGAAGCGCACTCGCTTACGCTCGGGCCTATTCGGCCTCTGCGCTTCTAGCATTTTCCAAGCCAAATTTATCTTTAAAAACATAAAAGGCAAAATTAAGGTGGGGTTATTGTTTTCTAAAGACCATAAACCGAGACAAGCTCGGTTTATGTCTAGAAAAAATAAAAAAACCCGCAAAATGCGGGTTTAATCTTGGTCTAGAGCGTTATCAAGTTCGCTTGTTGACGGAGGCTTATCTCTTAACCAACACGACTCGTGGTCAACCCAAAGAGCACAAGAAAAGAAAGGTGGTTCCACATCGGTAACATACCTTATATTAGCCCTCCAGTTTGTTATCTTTTTGCCTAGATTTTGATCTTCAAATTCGCTAAGAACATCTAAAATTTTCCTGCCTACTGCCTCCATATTATTACTGCCAGTTAGCATGAAAAACGAACGACCACCCTTGTGTATTTTCTTGAAAACATGAGACATGTGAGACGTACGAGACATTTTTCTATCCTTTCACTAATTATTAAAAAGCAAATCGACCCTAGCAGATATCCTGCAAGTAGTCAAATACACGATGCACTGCCGCGTAATAGTTCGAAACCTTTTACTGAGAAATTTACTGAGAAGTTTACTGAGAAGTTTTTACTGAGAAGTTTTTACTGAGAAGTTCAACTTATCAGTGACTTATCAGTGATCAGAGTCAGACCTCTTCCAATAACAACTTTTCCATATCTTTTTTGGTCCTACTTATTTGAATAGCATTAACTGCAAATTCCCTATACTTATCAAAGTTTCTAAACTGAGAAAGTACAATGTCTTTATTACATATACTTTCTACCAAGTTGTTTTGATATTCTGCCCAACTAGATTTATAATCACACTGATAAGTTGAACTTCTCAGTTGGTGAACTTCATAATTTAAATTCACATAGGCACTAAGATGTAGTAGGTATTCATTAGAGTTTAAGTGTATCGCTTTATACCTGCCCTGAAAAAGAGAGCCACTGCATTTATGTTTTTCATTAAAATATTTAGTATAACCCGTGCCAAGTCTATGTAAAAACTTTTCAATACCCCTTTCTTTTAGTTGCTTGAGAATAAAATGATAATGATTTGGATTTAAACAAAAACAAACAAAATCAACTAACTTAGAAGTTGAACTTCTAAGCGAGGCGTCCTTAAAAGAATTAAGATATATACTACCAATCGGTTCTTCCGAATTGAATTCCCGTATGCTTTGAAAAAATCTTTTAAAGTCTCTTTGATCCAAAAAAATTTTTCGCTTATTGTTTCCGCGATTATACACATGGTAAAATTCCCCATTGGTAAAATATTCTTTATGCATATTTCAGAAATTTAACATGTTCTACTGATAAGTTCAACTTCTCAGTAGCTTCTCAGTAGATTTTTAAGAAATAAAAAAAACCCGCGAAACGCGGGTTCAATCTTGTCCTAGTGCCCTTTCAAGAGCATCAAAGTCACAGTCTTCAGGTTCCTTTTCTCTTGGCTCATGGTCAATCCAAATTCCAAAACAAACAGGGGTGAGAATGCCAAATCTAGTATTTGTGGCCATGTGTGTTTCCGGTTTCCAACCAACAATATGCATGTCCGGATTTTGTTTCTCAAAGTCAAGTAATTCCTCCAGAATTAAGCGTGCTCCGCTAACAGAGTCAAATATTTTCACCGGAGTATTAAACTCCAAAAAAGTATGGCTGCCTCTCGTCGTGCAACGAAATACAAAACTCGACATAGTTTCTCCTCATTTTCAAAATCAAACTGAAAAAAGAGTATCAGAAAAACTACAAATAGTCAAGCGGGTTCAAAGCCCCCTTGGAGTAGTTAAAATAAAGCTGGCCGTTTTTGTCGTTAATGTAGGTGAAAAAGTCTTTATAAACGCTCAAATGCAGGTGCGAGCCGGCACATGGACCGGTGCGGACACTGAAAACACTGCCCGTGTTGCCTTCGTAACCAAGTATTGAACTGACGGTAACCGCCGTACCGTTGGCAAGACCAGAAGGATCTCGCATATGGGCATAAACAGTAACTATGTTATTTTCGTGCCTGACAGCCACCCAGTTGCCAAATCCGTCGTTAAAACCGCTGGCAAGTACCGCGCCCGCCGCCGCCGCCTTTATGGCCGTCCCACAGCCGCTAGCCAAGTCAATACCGTTGTGTATGTCTCCGCCATAGGGTTTGCGCCGGCTCCGCGCAAAAGTCGTATAGCCATAGCTTTGAGTGAGAACATGGTCGTCATAAGGCCACTTTAAAAATTTTGTGCCCCGAGGCGGGACCGAGTCAGCCGTAACATGCACGATAAACGCTCCAGACTGCACCGCCTGCGTTTCCAAGTTTTTTAATTCGGCGAAAAATTCTGCTTGTTTTCTTTCTGTTTCTTCCAACAACTCACGATAGGCCGCTTCTTGGCCCTTCGTCCTTACCAGCAAGCTGTCTTTACCGTCTTTGGTTAGGTCCAAAGAATTCTGCTTATTTTTCTGGGTGTCATTCAAACTTTCCAGTTCTTGTTTTTGCGCCTCCAACTCGTTTTTTTCACCCTCCAAAGCTTCCTTTTCGTTTTTCAAAACAGTAACAGTGGCCAGCAAACTTTTATTTAAGTTGTCCGCCTGTTTAATCTGGTCAATGAAGTCCGAGAGACGTTTGTTCTTTACCACTATGTCAACAATGTCTTCCTGGTCTTTTTTGTAAAAAAGATTGATAAGAGAGGCTATGACTTCTTTTTTGTTGTTAATTGTCTCTTGCCGGTCAAAAATCTTATCCCGCAAATCGGTAATCGTAAATCGCGCGACATTGATTTTACTGTCAGTTATCTTGATCTGCGTCTCAAGCTTGTAAATCTGGTTATTCAAAATGTCAATTTCCCTTTTAAGGCTCTGGGCTTCTTTCTGCTTGCTATTTACCACACTCCTGTATTCTTCGGACTTTTTTTCCAGCTCTTCAACTTGTTTCCTTAAATCCAAGATTTTCTGATTGATATCTTCGGCGGCAGAAACAAACGAAAAAACAAAAAGCAGAAAAAAGGACAAAAGAAAAATTTTAAAACTGTAACTTTTCATCAAAGTTTAAGGTTTTTTGAGAGCAACTTGGATTCGGTTAAGAGTTTTTTCTTTGCCAATAATTCTGGCAATTTCTACCGGATCGGGGGAAAACTTTTCTCCGGTCAAAGCCACGCGCAAAGGCCAATAGACCGCTCCCCTGTCCCCGCCGAACTTTTCTTCCGCCAACTTGTCCAGTTCGGAACGGATATATTTCTCATCAAAAATTTCCCACTCTAAGTTGCTGCTCAAAATCTCAAGCACAGACTCCAAAGCTTTGTGCGTTTTTTCTTTGTCTGATTTTTTCCATACCAGTATATCCGCTTCGTATTCCGGCTCGCCAAAAAAATATTTAAATTCTTTGACTTGATCCAAATACTCAAGCCTTTCTCTAAAAACGGGTGCCAGTTTTAAAACAAAAACTTTGTCTTGTTTGCCAAAATACTTTTCAATAAAAGGCATAACTAAACTTGTCAACCCTTCGTCATTAAACTGTTTTATATACTGCGAGTTAATCCAATTAAGTTTTTTAACGTCAAAAATTGCTCCTGATTTGTGAACTTTTTCCAGACTGAACTGCTCTATAATTTCATTTTTGGTCAAAATTTCTCTGCCGTCTTTAGAACTCCAGCCCAGCAAACTCAAAAAATTAACTAAGGCCTCCGGCAAGTAACCGGCTCCTATATACTCGTCAAAATTAACCGCCCCGTGCCTTTTGGAAAGTTTGGAACGGTCTTCTCCTAAAATCAGGGGGAGATGCGCAAACTGCGGCAAAGACACTCCCAAAGCTTCGGCAATCAAAATTTGTTTGGGCGTGTTGGCAATATGGTCTTCGCCTCTAATTACATGGCTAATTTTCATTTCGTGGTCATCCACCACCACAGCAAAATTATACAAAGGGGTGCGCAAATCTTTTGCCAAGCTCAAGTCCCCTATCACCCGCTGTTCAAATTCAACATGGCCGCGAATTATATCTTCAAAACGAACTGTTCTGTGGGAGTTCTCATCCACTTTTAATCTGATTATCCCCGCTCCTTGATTCATAATTCCTGATTCGTGATTCATGTATTTGTGTTCACAAATATGCCTTGGCGCTTCTTTTTTTTGTGTTTGTTCTTTCTTTTCCGCTTCCAGTTCTTCCTTTGAGTGGTAACACCAAAAAGCTTTTTTTTCTTCTAAAAGTTTCTTCAGATGTTTTTCGTATCTGTCCAGCCGTTCACTTTGTTTGTAAAATTCATCCCATTTCAAACCAAGCCATTCAAGGCCGTTTAAAATATTTTTTTCAAATTCCAAACTTGACCTTTCCAAGTCAGTATCCTCTATACGCAAGATAAGCTTGCCGGTGTGGTGCTTGGCAAAAAGCCAATTGAAAAGCGCGGTACGAGCATTGCCAATGTGCAAATTCCCCGTCGGCGACGGAGCAACCCGCACTCTGATTTCAGGCTTTCTAACTTTAGTCATATTGGAACTTTAACACATTATTTGCTACTTTGTAAGATAGGATAGGACTTTGAAAAAAGAAAGGTAAGCCTATGATTATTTTGCTGCTGATACTTGCTTTTTTATTTATGATTTTGCTTGCAATGCAAATGTCCGTATTTGTTTCCTTAGAAATGGGGTCAAAAACAGCAATAAAAAATTTTATTTCCAGTTCAGAAATTCACAAAATAAGAGAAATTAAAAACGGTCCGATTAGGGAGTTTTTAACCGGCATAACAAAAAAATACAACTTGTCCCCCAATATAAAAATATACGTATTTTCCGGTTACAATTTTATAGTTTCCCCCTTTCTTGTACCGGAAGAGGTGGAAGATTATTCAATATTCACACTGCATACCGCACTAAACAAATCTCAATCCTCCATCTTCATATCAAAAGATTTTTTAGAAAAAATGGACTCAAAAAATGTTGAATATGCAATTTGCCACGAAATAGGACACATAAAACGTTCTTTCAGAAGCAAACTTAAAAAATCCCTTACCTTATCCCACATAAACCCGTTTTTTAAAAACTTAAATTTAAAGATATACTTTGAAGAAGATAAACTTGCGGACTCCTTCGCGGTAACAGCAACTGACAAAAAAGGCTATATAGAATTTTTGAAAAAAGTATTAAATGAAAACCCTCCAAAAAGCAGAGAGTTAACAAGAATGGCAAAAGAGAGAATATCCGCCCTTCAAGCTCTTCCTTAAGCCCGCTATGGGCTTTTGTGTTATCATGACCTCATCAACTTATGTATATTCTTGAGGTTATCCCCCTAACCGCAATTCCCAGAAATCAGGACCAGATCTTGAGTTATTTTTATGAAGAAAAGCTACCAGCAGGCGCTTTGGTTGAAGTTGAGATAAGAAAAAGAAAGATAACCGCAGTCGTGTTGGCTTCAAAAAGTCTGGCGGAGTTAAAAATCAAGCTTAAAAAAGAGGCTGATTTTGAGCTGAAACCAATAGGCAAAATTCTAAAAGAACAGCCTGTTCTCAACCAACATCAGCTAAATATCGCTTTGTGGCTCTCGGTAAAATATTTTGCGCCACTGGGTTTGTGCGTTAAAGCCATGTTACCGGCATTTTTGCTTAAGAGGTCTGGCGAGTATGCCTCTTCTGCAGTTCGTCGGCGACAAGTCCGACGCAAAGAAGAGGCATACTCGCCAGACCTCAGTAACCAAGGACAAAAACTTATTTTAACTCCCGAAAAAATAATGGCCGAACACTTCTTGGAGAAATACAAAAAAGAAAATCCCGTTTTTCTTTCAAGCAGTACTCCAACCAAAGAATATTTTGATATTTGGCAAAGAGTTAAAAACGGAGAAATAAAAACAATAGTCGGCACCAGAGTCGCTTTGTTTTTGCCTTTTAACAACCTCAAAGAAATAATTGTGGAAGCCGAGTCAAATATCGCCTACCGTTCCGACTACACCCCCAAATACGATACCGGCATTTTGGCCAGACGAACCGCCAAAGAATACGGAGCCAAATTAATCATAAACGATTCTTTGCCGAAAGTAGAAACATATTTTGAATTTGGAGAAGAGACATTGCCCCAAAAAACAAAAGTTGATATCTCATTCGCCAACATGGTCGGTGAAATTAAAAATACCAATTTTTCAATTTTCAGCGCTGAACTTAAAGAGCAACTGAAATCGGCGGTACAGCAAAAAAACAAAATTATAATATTCGTACCGCGCAAAGGCTATGCCCCGTATCTTCTGTGCCAAAACTGCGGCTATATTCCCCGATGTCCAAACTGCGATCGAAACCTGACTGCCTTTAAACTTACAACTTATAACTTAAAACCTAAAACAATTTTAAAATGTCATCACTGTCAAAACATACAGCCAACATTAAATGTCTGCCCCAACTGCAACAAATCAGTTTTGGAATATAAGGGCTTGGGCATAGAAAAAGCCGAGGAAAAGTTGGTAAAGTTTTTCAAAGACCAGAATATAACTTCGCCAAAAATACTGGCCTTAAGCAGCGACACTCCGCAAAAAGAGGAAGAAAAAATTATAGACCAATTTAAAAATCCGGGACCGGCAATCCTGCTGACAACACAAAAAATATTGAGCTATCAGCGCTTGCTAAAAGCCGATTTAGTTGGTATATTAAACTTAGAATCTTTACTAAATTTTGTTGATTTTGGAACAGAAGAAGAAGCCTTAAGAATAGTTTTTATTTTGTCTCAAATGACAGAAAAAACCTTAATCCAAGGCTACGATTCCGACGCAAGAGTGGTAAAAACAATTTTAAGCCAAGACTTTAAAAGTTTTTACGAAGAAGAGCTTGAGGCTAGAAAAGAATTCAGCTATCCCCCATTTGCCGAACTTATTAAATTAATCTTCCGCCACCAAGATTCGAGAACAGCGGAAAGAGAGGCGGAAATAGTAAGAGAAAGGTTGAATCATGAATTAGGAATTAAGAATTATGGGAAAGAAATTGAAATTATCGGACCAAATGCAGGATTAAAAGAAAAAGGACTACATACGCAAGAAATTGTTTTAAAAGTAGTAAAAAACCCCATAGTAGAACCTTCGGCTCACTACGGGGCGCGGCGCAACGAGTTGTTACGCTTAGTGCCAAGCGGATGGCAAATAGAAGTTGTTTAGTGAATTAGGAACGGAAAATCAAATAAAATAAGAACACAGAAAGGACACAAGTAGCACAAAACAAAGCAAAAATAAGGCAGCCCAAAATACACCAGAGAAGGTTTGTATTGCCTCTCTATTTGTAAAACCTTGATTTTTTTCAAAAATAAAGCCCCCCACACCAAAAATAAAAGCAATGCCCAAAATATAAAGGAATAAAGTAAAAAAACCCATAAATACCTCCCATCCTAATGCGATATGCAAATTGTAAAACATCCAAGTAAAATACTATCACAAAAACTAAAAGAAGTCAAGGAGATAACTCCGGAAATACGAGGGTTGATTTCGAATATGAAAAAGCAGATGGTTGAGTCGCTTGGCGTCGGCTTGGCGGCAAATCAAGTCGGCCAAAACTTGGCAATTTTTGTTATTGATAAAAAACTGGCGGAAGAAAATAAAGTGCCAGATGCTTACATCAATCCGGAAATTACCGAATACTCAAAAGATAAAACCGAAATGGAAGAAGGATGTCTCTCTCTGCCGGAATATTTTGCATCTGTTGCAAGAGCTAAAAAAATAAAAATAAAAGCACTGGACGAAAACGGCAACAAAATAAAAATAAAAGCCAGGGGTTTCCTGGCAAGAGTGCTTCAGCACGAAACTGACCACTTAAACGGAGTCTTGATAAAAGAAAAAGTCAGTAAAAATTATTCTAATTGATCTAATTACACTAATTAACCTAATCAAACCACAACAAACCAAAATCTAATTTCTAGAATTTTTTGGGAATTGAGAGTATTAAATATTAGAAATTGATTAGAAAAATTAAAAATTAGAATAATTAGGTTAATTTATGAAAACTATTTTCTTTGGCACTTCGGATTTTGCCACGCCCGTATTGGAAGCGCTGATTCAAGCTGACTATACTGTTGTGGCTGTGGTAACCGCGCCGGACAGCCAAACGGCAACACCCGCCGAGCAGTTAGCCCTATCTCACAATATTGAAGTGCTTCAGCCGGAAAATTTTAAAAAAGATGACCCGTCTTTGGCTCGCATTGAAGAAATTGCCAAACAATCCACAGTCGGAATTGTTGTAGATTACGGAAAAATTATTCCTGAACGGTTTTTGCACCTACCGAAACATGGTTTACTCAATATCCACGGTTCGCTGTTACCGAAATACCGCGGCCCGTCCCCCATCCAGTACGCCCTGCTTAACGGCGAAAAAGAGACCGGCGTAACGGTCTTTGTGCTGGACGAAAAAGTTGACCACGGACCCGTCTTAGGAATGGAACAAGAACCAATCGCGCCGGATGACAAATACTATGACCTAAAAATGCGTCTGGTGAAAAAGGGTGCTGGCTTATTACTTAAGTTATTACCGAAATATCTTAGTGGAAAAACCACACCTCAACCGCAAGACGAGTCGCAAGCCACCTTCACTAAAATTATTACCAAAGAAGACGGCAAAATAAACTGGCACAAAACAGCCGAAGAAATTTACAACCAATTTCGCGCCTTTCACAAATGGCCGGGAATATGGTTTAAGTGGCAAAATAAAATATTAAAAATTATTGACTGCAAAATTCATAAAAGTCACTTAGAAGTTGAACTTCTAAGTGGAGAACTTCTAAGTGGAAAAATTTATCAAAAAAACGGTCTTTTGATTATGCCTTGCGCTAAGGATTATTTAGAGCTGTTAAAACTCCAGCTTGAAGGAGGAAAAGTGCTAAACACCAAAGAGTTTATAAACGGTTACGGTAGACTTTTGGAAAAAGTCTAATTTTGATAAACTATAAACATGGATAGTGATAAAATACTTGAAGTTGGGAACCTTTCCGTTTCGTTTGGTGATTTTAATGTCTTCCACGACATCAGTTTTGAAGTTAAAAAAGGAGAAGCCGTGGCAATTGTCGGCCCAAATGGTTCTGGTAAGTCGGTCTTATTTAGAGCTATTTTGGACTTTATTCCCTACTCCGGTAACGTTAAGTGGGCAAAAAATATAAAAATCGGTTACGTGCCTCAAAAACTTTTTGTTGATGCCCATTTTCCTATAAGCGTAGGTGACTTTTTCGGCTTTAAAACCAAATCAAAGCAAACGATAAATGAGGCGCTTAACTCGGTAGGCATTACCGGCGACGAAGAACATCTGCATCGCCACGTTTTAAGTAAAAAACTGGGCGCTTTGTCAGGTGGTCAGTTCCAGAGAGTTATGATAGCCTGGGCAATCATCAATAAGCCGGACATCTTGCTTTTTGACGAGCCCACTTCCGGAATTGACGTCGGAGGCGAGGAAACAATCTATAATCTCCTGCACAAACTGCAAACACAAAACAAGCTTGCTCTTGTCCTAATATCGCACGACCTCAATATTGTTTACCACTACGCCGACAAGGTAATGTGCCTGAACAAAGAAATGATTTGCTTCGGCGAACCGCATACGGTTTTAGACCCGGCAAGTTTAAGTAAATTATACGGTGGAGAAGCCAAGTTTTATAGTCATGAACATTAAAGAAATTTCTAATTTCTAATTGCTCTAATTATTCTAAATAAATCCCAAATCCACAATGACCAACAACTAAAACCTTTTTGGAACTTGGCAGTTGGGTATTGTTTAGGTCAATTAGGTTAATTAGAAATTAGATTAATTTTTATGCCTATCTTTTCTCTCATTGTCGGCGCTTTTGTCGGACTGGCCTCCGGATATTTAGGTTCCCTGATGGTGCTAAGAAAGATGTCCCTGGTCGGCGACGCTTTATCACACGTTGCCCTGCCCGGTTTGGCTTTGGGACTGCTCTTTCATTTCAACCCGTTCTTGGGCGCCTTTGCCGCTTTGTTTACCAGTATCGTTTTCATCTGGCTGATAGAAAACAAAACCAAACTCTCAACAGAAACCCTTGTCGGTATTTTCTTTACCTTAAGCTTAGCCATTGGATTGATTATCACCCCCGAACCGGAACTTCTTGAAGCCTTATTCGGAGATATTTCCAAAACTTCTGCTTTAGATGTATTTACAGCTATCACCCTTTCTTTAACAGCTATTATTGTTGTTCACCGGATTTATAACAAACTGGTGCTTGGCACCATATCGGACGACTTGGCAAAGTCAGTCGGTGTTAAAACAAAAAGAATAGATTTTATATTTCTGTTAATTGTCGCTCTGATCGTAGCTTTAGGCATTAAAGTTGTCGGCACTCTGCTTATGGGCGCTCTTGTAATTATACCGGCCGCCGCTTCTAAAAATTTGAGTCATAACTTATCAAACTATGCCGGTTTCAGCGCTTTTATAGGTTTAGTCAGTTCTGTTGTTGGAATATACTTCGCCTCAATCATCAAGTTTTCGCCCGGCCCGCTAGTAGTTCTAGTCAGTGCCTCTATATTCTTTATCTCTTTGATTTTTAAAAAAGATTAGCATAAATTATACAATGCATAATCTATAATTAATCGGGGTTGATAACCCGGTTAATTAGTGTTACTTTTAAGCGCAATACGGAACGGAAAAAAGAGGTTTAAATTGCTTACCGAAGAACAGAAAAAAGAACTTTTAAAACTGGCGCCGAATATCAAGTTTGATGAACCATTAAGTCAGCACACCTATTTCAAAATTGGCGGACCGGCAGAATCTTTTCTGACCTACACGGACAGCCGAAACACACAGCCTTTGAAAAATGTCTTGAAGTTCTGCACCGACGAAAAAATACTGTTTACCGTATTAGGCGGCGGGTCAAATGTGCTTGTTTCGGATAAAGGTTTGCCGGGTCTGGTTTTGCGCTTGGATACTAACAGTATTCTATCCTCAACTCCTTATCATGGCAGTGATCCGGTAACTATCCAAGTTGCCGCCGGATGTCCGATGCAAAAGCTTGTTAAATTTTCTATGAATCTCGGACTGACCGGCCTAGAACCTTTTCTCGGCTTGCCCGGCACAGTCGGTGGAGCGGTTTACAACAACGCCCACTTCAAAAGAGACCAGCTTTTTGGCAGTTTTGTCACCAAAGTTTGGACTATTCCCTTTCCTCTAGATAACTTGCTGAAGGAAAACTGTTACAAGCAAAAAGACTTACAGTTCGGATACGACCTTTCTCTTTTCCAGACTTTATCCCACAAAGAGGTTATATTTCTGGTTGAAGTTATCCTCAAGCGCGACAATAAAGAAGAAATTGAAAAATACGCCGAAGAACTTTTAAGGCAGAGAAAAGAGTCCCAGCCGCTGGACTTGCCAAGCTCCGGCTGTGTTTTCAAAAATCCGGAAGGTTGCGCCTTGGCAGGACAAATCATTGAGCTTGCCGGTCTAAAAGGACTGCGGATAGGCGGAGCGGAAGTTTCAACCAAACATGCCAACTTTATAATCAACCCCGAGAAAAAAGCTACGGCATCAGATGTTTTGTCGTTGATGGCAAAAGTCCATGGAACAGTTTTTGAGCTTTTTGAAATTCTGCTGGAACCGGAAATTTTCTTTCTGGGTTTTGAACAGGAGACAACAAGGAGTTTAAAATGAGTAATCTAAAAATCACAGGAAAAACGGAGTTGTCGGGAGAAATTGCCGTAAGCGGAAACAAAAATTCCGCTTTGCCTTGTTTGGCGGCAAGCCTGCTTTTGGAACCGGATCAGACAATGGAACTGGCAAACATACCGGACATAAGAGATGTGCGGGTTTTTATTGAAATGCTTAGAAATCTTGGACTTGAAATAAACCGGACTAAACCGGGCGTTCTGCTAATCAAAGCCGATTCAACGCGGCTCGGAGGCCCCGGAGACAAAGAAATCAGGATTCCGATGGAAGAAGCCAGAAAACTGCGGGCCTCAATACTTTTGGTCGGTCCGTTATTGAGATTATATGATAGGGTTTTATTGCCCCAACCCGGAGGCTGTAAAATTGGGCCCAGACCAATTGACACGCACCTTGATGCTTTCAAAGAATTAGGAATAAAAATCAAAAATACCGATGACGGCTTTACCTGTCTGGAAAGAAACCGGCTTGAGGAAAGTGATGAAGTGAAAGAATTGTGGCTTAAGGAAACTTCAGTTACGGCAACAGAAAATATTCTTCTTTTTGCCGCTGGCAGCTTAAACAACCACCTGATAATCAAAAATGCCGCTTGTGAGCCGCATATACAGACTTTGTGCTATCTTTTGGAACTTATGGGGGCAAAAATTTCAGGACAGGAAAGCAACTTGTTGACTGTCCACGCCGGCAAACTTGGAGAAAACCCCGCTTGGCCGCTAGCGGCAAAAATTGAGCCGGACTATATTGAAGCCCTGACTTTCGCGGTAGCCGCGGCTGTTGCCAAAAGCAACGTTATTGTTAAAAACATTTACCCCAAAGAGCTTGAACTGATAAAAAAGTACCTGGACCAAATGGGAGTCTTCAGTTACTTTGCCGAACGCACAAACAGCTACGATTGGCTAATCTGGGGCAAAAAAGTTTTTGAATTTCCTCCGGCTATCAGTCCGGCGCTTAAAGAAATAAAAGCCGAGCCGTGGTATGGACTGCCGACCGACGCCTTGCCTCTGTTTCTTGTGCTTGCCACGCAACGCAAGGGAGAGTTGGAATTTATTGACTACATGTATAACGGCCGTTTGATAAACTTGGCCAATGCCCTAAACAATATGGGAGCCGACATCAAGATTCTCGGCAACCGAGGCCTGCTGGTAAAAGGTCCGACGCCGCTTAGAGGCAGAACCCAGTTAAGTCCCGACCTGCGCAATGGTGTCGGCCTTGTCCTTGCCGGACTCTGCGCCGAAGGCGAAAGCATAATTCAAAATTTTGAAATTGTGGAAAGAGGCTACCAAAAACTGCCTGAAAAACTTTCCGCCCTCGGAGCAAAAGTAGAAACTGTTTAAAAACAACCCTACACCACATGGTGTAGGGTTAATTTATTTTTCGGTCAACATCTATGACAAGCAGAGCCTCATTCTTTTTCAACTTTACCCTCCTGTTCAGTTATAAAAGTTCAAAACGCCATCAAGATAATGGTAGATTAAAAGCAACTTGTCAAGTTGAAAAGACGGTTTAAATTGTTAAAATATCTCTATGTCAATAGGCATGAATGACTTAAAACCCGGAGTCTTTTTTATTTACGAAGGCCAGCCTTATGCGGTGCTTGAAACGCATCATCTTAAGATGCAGCAAAGAAGACCGGTTATGCAAACCAAAATGAAAAACATGCTCAACGGCAAACTTTATGAAAGAAATTTCCAGCAATCTGACGTTTTTGAAGAAGCCGATATTGAGTATCAAAATGTAAAATTTCTATACAACCACCGGGAAGAGTACTGGTTTTGCCATGAAAATGATCCGGGCAAAAGATTTCAATTAAGCCAAGAGCTCATCGGTGATGCTGTAAAATTTCTCAAAGCCAATACTGTAACAAAGGCCATCTTGTTCAATCAAAAAATAATCAACATTGAATTGCCCGTAAAAATGGATTTTAAAGTTATAGAAGCTCCTCCGGCAATCCGTGGCGATACCGCTCAAGGCGGAGTCAAGCAAGTTAAACTAGAAACCGGCGCCATCATCAACGTCCCCCTCTTCATCAACGAAGGCGATATTATCAGACTAAACACACAAAACGGAAACTACGTTGAGCGTGTAGAGAAAAAATAGGAGAGTATATTTACCCCGTTAAATTGCAAGGCAATTTGTTCGGGGCGGAGAGAGTTAATAAAGGGTAGATTTTTAAAGTTTCGGTCTGATCACTTTCCTTACGAGATGGACCTCGCAAACAAATAATACTCAACTTTATCATCAAGCCGACAAAAAATTGGTACCGGTCGAAACCATCCCACCAATTTTTTATTACCGGCCTTGATTTCTAAAGTTTTCGTTTATTTGTCTTTGCTCAGCCATATTCGACGGAAAGTGACCAAACCTCAACCAAGCTCGGCACCAAGACATAATTTTGCAATAAAAAAGCCCCACACCGGAAAAAGCTGAAATATCAAGGCGACGCCTTGACATACCTTAAGCCATTGCAGTTTGATTGACTTTATTTTGATTTTTGTGTACTATATAAATTAGCACCCGAAAAAGGAGATTGCTATGAACCAATACAATTCTGAGTGTTTACATGGTCAATGTCGTAACCACGAACCAGAGTGGAAGATTATCGGTGAGAAACAACTTAAACCTAATCCGGGAGTATTCGGCCAGAAAAATTATTGGACAAGTTATCATTGTGGAAGTCCGATGGCACGGTATAAAGAAGTACAGGCGTGGCAGTGTGTGAAGTGTGGAAGAAAAAAGACTGAGGCTGTAATTGCTTTTATAGCGCTTTGCCTCTGTTGTGGTTACTCTTTCCATGACGGCTCGTACGACTAACTAAGATTGTGAAATTTCTTTAGAACTCCACCCCTTTTATGATAGAGGTTTAACCTCTATCTGAGCCGAGAATTAAGTCTAATCTCGGCTTTTTTAATTTCAAATTCGGATAAGCCTGTTGGTATTTTCGTTAGTACCTCTTTGCCAAGGTGAATAAGGATCGACAAATTGAAATATCAAGGCGACGCCTTATAAATCAAGGTTCAACCTTGATGGTAGGACTAATACAATTCAGTCACCGCTTTCAAGGCGGATGGCAGGTTGTCAACACCGTCGCTTACCGTAAAGTGTCCTTTGTCGTTTTCAATTATAATTTCCGCGCCAAGCTCTTTTTCAAATAAGTCTTTTTGGCTAAGAGGCACAAACGGGTCATTGTCAGAAAAAATTGCCACAACCTTTCCAACACGAGCTTTTACTTTTTGAAAATCAATAGGAGTTTCCATCCACGGTTTAGCCACCTCTACCACTTCTTGCCCCTCTTCTTCTAGCGTCTGCCTGTCCAGTTCCATCCAAGGAGCAATCAAGACTAAGCCAGCAATTTTTATATTTTCGTTCAACATTTCCAAATAGCGCAAAACAGCCTGACAACCGATACTGTGGCCGATAAAAATAGTTTCCTTTTCAGGTATCACAACATCTTTTAACTTACCGACCCAACTTTCAATTTTAGGTACTGCCGGCTCCGGCATTTCCGGAACAAAAACTTCGTAGCCTTTTTCTTCCAGCGAAACCTTGAGCCATTGCAACATCGGCTCTTTCGGGCTGCCATCCCACCCATGAATTATGTAAACTTTTTTGTTCATTTTACACCGCCTTCTTTCTTCTCAAAAATACCAACGCCAGCAACGGCAAAACCGCCCAGATAAATTGGGAAGTCGGGGTGCCGAAGTAAGCCAGAAGCCAAGGTGAAAGGCCGAGTTTGGATTGGCTGGCAGAATCCGAGAATGCCATGAGTGCGCTGACCAAAAAGCCTGACTCAAGAATGCTTAAAAACAAAATGGAAAACGGCGAAGATTCCTGCATTGACATCCTTGGTTTTAAAATGGACTTGTTTAAAATCGCCAGTGAAACAGCGAAAAACAAAACAAAGACGGACAGGCGCGTCCAAAAAACAGCCGACAAGCCGAACCAATCGCCAAAAAATTTTTCAATCTGAAAAACAAACGGAAAGATAGCCAGCAAAAATAAAGCAATGTAAGTGCTGACTATGGCCAGTAGAATTTTAGTTTTCCCCAGACTGAAGGCAACAAGAAAAATTACCACCAATAAAAATAAAGCAACCAGAACATCCATATTAAACTTTTCCAAACTAAAACCGCCCATCAAATTTTTGGAAAAATCATTCAATCCCAAAAGAACCTTTGTAAAAAAGTTGTTCATTTCTTAGAAACTAACACTTTGACCAGCAAATCACCGCGTAAAAGACCGGACCGGCCGCAGCTCCCTTCTTCTTTTATTTTCAGCAAGGTGCCGGTTTTAACTTTAGACGGAATTTTGACCTCAACTCTTCTTAAAACCCTAATCCTTTTTTCACCTTTACACTTTGGGCATAGCTCGAAGTCTTTGTTCAGCTTAAACTTAAGACACTCGGTACATTCTATATAACAGTTATATTCTAAAGCTTTATAACCGCCTGCAAGAGCCTCTTTCGGGCTTAAGCGCAAGTCAACCATAATATCTTCTCCGGCTTGGCTTGCCGCATATCCGGCTAGTCCGCCGTCTCCAGACAACTTGGCAACATCAGAAAAAATGTTCTGTATCGTTTCAAAAATATTTTCAGCTAAAGACTCCTCCAAGCCGTTCAAGTCTGACCCGACAAAATTCTTGTGCATCTTATCCGGTTGAGGCATTGTAAATTTTTGGCTCGCCCTTGAAACATCCAGACCGTCAAAATTTCTAAGCAAATTGGGCTGAATTTTATAAATCTGGTCATATTGCAAACGAAGCTCCGGTTCAGACAAAACAGCATATGCTTCCTCAATCTCAATCATCGTTTCTCTGGAATGATTCATGCTTGGGTCGTAAACAATATTTTCGTAAGCCCGCTGAACTTCTTCCTGACTGGCTCCGGATGAAATCCCTAAAATTGTATAATAATCCTTATTCATAATTTAATATGGCTGTTAAAAGTTGATGATCTCGGCCTCCATTGGTTTTTTTTCAATTTTAACCAAACCACGCATTTTCAGAATCCAAAAAACAATAAAAGCCAACAGAACCGCCAGCCAGACAAAAACTACACTTATGCCTTGCAAAATTAAAAACAAACCAAAAGCCAAGATGGGCGGCAAAAATTTAAAATATGGCTGTAAAAAAGTTGTAACTTGGCTGATGATATAGTTGTTGGTTTCAGCTTTCAGGCGCGGATTTTGGATTTCAAGATTTTCACCAATGTAGTTGCCGACCACAATTTGGATGGTTTTTCTTATGCCCTGCGGCAGTTCCTTGTTTTGCGCCGAAGCCTGAACACCGGGACTTAAAAAGTAAGCAAAAGAAATCAGAATAAAAACGCTCGTCAACAGTCTGGAAATTCCGGATTTTAAAGCTGGAACAAATTTAAAGCGCAAGGAGTTCTCGCCGGCGTTTTGCACCGCCTTGACAGCCGATAACTGAATCAAGAATGCCAAACCAGCACCCGCCAAAATAACCTGATCTACACCAAAAAATATCAGAAAAATAGCGAGATTAAAAAAAATGGCAAGAAGTTTATAAAGCTTCGGCAAAAGCAAAAGCGATAAAGCCAGCAAAGCAGTGTAAGCAATCAGCATAACTACCGGCCAAAGCCAGACATCAACCTCCTGAAAACGCAGAGGATCGGCAATCCACGGTTTTGCCTTAAGCCAAAAAAATAAAGAAAGAGCGCAAGTGGTTCCGGCCAATAAAATTTTCTTAGTCATTAAGTGTTATATACGGAAACTCTTACTTCAATGATAGAACAAACTCTTTGTTTTTAAAATCCACATCTACGACCGAACCCTTCTTGGGTCTATCTTTAAGTATCATGTCGGAAATCCTATTTTCAACCTCTCTTTGAATAATCCGCCTTAGTTCTCTTGCCCCAAAATGCGGGTCGTAACCTTTTTCAACAATGGCATCAACAGCCGGCTGGCTTACTTCCAAACCAAAACCGGAGTGGTTTAATTTGGCCTTCAGGAAAACCAGCTGTAATTTAACAATCTGGCCTATCTGTTCTTTTGACAAACTTCTGAAAACAATTATTTCGTCTATGCGATTAAGAAACTCCGGCCTGAAATGATGCTTGAGTTCTTCTTTAATTTTTGTTCTTAACTCTTCGTAAGGCATTCTCTTTTTTTCTTCTTTGTCAAATTCGTGCTGAATCAGCTCAAAACCGATATTGCTGGTGGCGATTATCACGGTATTTGAAAAATCAACCAAACGTCCTTGACCGTCTGTCAGACGGCCATCCTCTAAAACCTGGAGCAGAATATTAAAAACATCCGGATGTGCTTTTTCAATTTCATCCAAAAGAATTATTGAGTGCGGACGGCGGCGCACCGCTTCGGTCAGTTGTCCGCCTTCCTCGTAGCCGACATACCCCGGAGGCGCGCCTACCAGCCGAGCAACGTTGTGCCTCTCCATATATTCGGACATGTCCAGTCTGATCATCGCTTCCTGATCGCCAAACAAGACAAAAGCCAAAGAACGGGAAAGTTCAGTTTTACCGACTCCGGTCGGCCCCAAGAAAAGGAATGAGGAAATAGGCCTGTTTGGATCGCCT
This sequence comes from Candidatus Yanofskyibacteriota bacterium, assembly GCA_016185525.1. Classification (GTDB taxonomy): domain Bacteria; phylum Patescibacteriota; class Minisyncoccia; order 2-02-FULL-40-12; family IGHO2-12-FULL-4; genus JACPNK01. The sequence continues at coordinate 132,501 of JACPNK010000006.1, read as the reverse complement.
AGACCCGCTCTGGAACGCCTTATTGCCTGCGAGACCGCTTCAATAGCTTCCCCTTGGCCAATTACCCTGGAGCCCAGTTTTTTCTCAAGATTTAAAAGTTTTTCTCTTTCCTCTTCGGTTAAGTCGCTGACCGGTACGCCAGTCAGCCTGGATACCACTTCTGCGATTGACTTAGCGTTAACCTCCGGTATTGTCCTGGCTTTCTGCTCCTGCCACTTGTCAAAAGAACTCTCTCTTTTTTTATCAAGATCGGAGATTTCCTTTTTTATCGCTTCAAATTCTTTGGTTTTCTTTGAACGCTGAACCGCCTCCAGTTCCTTTTTTAAGGAGTGGATTTTTTCATCCATTCCCCTGACTTCATCCGGTTCCACGGTAGATTGTATTCTGACCCGAGCGGCCGCCTGGTCCATTAAATCAATAGCCTTATCGGGTAAAAATCTGGAAGTGATATACCTGTTAGAAAGTTCGGCGGCGGCAACCAAAGACTCATCTAAAATTTTAATCCGGTGATGCGATTCGTATCTGTCGCGCAAACCCCTAAGAATTTCTATTGTCTGCTCTACCGTAGGTTCCGGCACAGTAATCGGCTGGAAACGCCTTTCCAAAGCCTGATCTTTTTCAATATATTTTTTGTACTCTTTCAAAGTCGTCGCCCCCATAACGTGCAGTTCGCCACGAGCCAAAGATGGTTTAAAAATATTTGCCGCATCCATGCTTGATTCCCCACCTGAACCTATACCGACCAAAAGATGTATCTCGTCAATAAAAGTAACCAGTTTGTCTTTGTTGTCTTTAATTTCGTCAATAATCATTTTTAACCGTTCTTCCATATCGCCTCGGAAACGGGTGCCGGATAAAATAGCCGCCAAGTCCAGTTCAACCACTCTTTTGCCGAATAACGACTCCGGAACATTGCCGGCGACAATCCTTTGCGCCAGCCCCTCAACAATGGCTGTTTTACCCACTCCCGGCTCACCGATTAATACCGGATTATTTTTTGTTCTACGGGATAAAATTTCCACGGCTGTTTCAATCTCTTTTGACCTGCCTATAACCGGATCCAACTTGCCCTCTCTGGCAAGCTGGGTCAGATCTCTGGAAAATTTGTCCAGAGTCGGAGTGTTCATTTTGATTACGCTCTCCGCGTTTCCCCTGCCTACTTTTTTAATAACTTTTTGCCTCAAAACACCGGCATCAACTAACCCAAACTTCTTCAAAACCTGGCTGGCCACGCCTTCGCCTTCTTTAACTAAAGCAAGCGCCAAGTGTTCCGGACCGATATAATTATGATTAAGTGCCCTGGCCTCATCCAAAGAAAGATCAAAAATCCTTTTTAAGCGCGGTGAATACTCTAGCTCTTCCGGTCTTTCTTTGCCCAAAACGATGTTTTCTTTCAGTTCCTTCTCTATGTCCCTGGTTTCAATTTTAAGTTGTTTCAAAATACCAGCAACGGTCTCGGATTGCAAAAGACTGTGCAAAAGATGCTCGGTATCAACAACCGGGTTTTTACTGTCTTGGGCGAATTTTGCGGCTCTGTCCAAAACCCGACTGGCTTCGTCAGAAAGATAATCGTTAAAGTCTATCCTTTCCTCCGACGGTCCCTGCCCGCCCCAACCCGGCAGATTTAAATCTTGAGCGCCAAGACCCTCGCCTTGTCCGAATATATCACCCAAAAGACCCCCAAAAATATCATTGAGACCGCCGCCGTAAGAAGAAGACCGGCCGCCTCTGTTAAAACCGCCCAAGCCGGAAGAATTTTGCGAACACTGCCGGCAGATGTTTTTGACTTCTCTGGCGCCGTTCTTGATGACCGTTACTCTGCCGGTTGCCTGATTTTTTTTGCAAATATCGCACAACATTGTTATAAGTTATAAGTTATAAGTTATAAGTTTTTTATATTTTCTGGGAGACATAAAACCTATAACCTACAACTTGTAACAGTTATCTTAATTGGTTCATCCTTTTTGCTACATATTTTAATAAGGCCATATTTCTGTCGTAAGCCATTCTCATTGGACCGATTACAGCCGATATGCCCTCATAACCCATAGGCAACGGATAGCTGGCGATAATTACCGTCTCGTTGCTTACTTCGCCGGTCGGATTCTCTCTGCCTATAGAAACGAGCAGTTCATTTCTTTCTATCTTATCAAAAAATGATTCAAAATAGTTTTCAAATTCATCAAACATATTTCCCAGTCCAAGCACATCTTCTGTTTCCTGAAATTCAGGCAACTCAAAGATATTGGAAAAACCAACACGGAAAAACTCCCCCGTATCAGGAATGCCGCTAATTACAAAATCGTCAGTTAGACCGGCCATAGTCTTGGCCAAACCGGAACTTAAAGCATGCGGATCGCGCGAGGCAGAAGAAATAGTTTTGTCTATCGCTTTACGATCTTTCTCCGGCAAAATCTCTTCTTTCTCCTTCAAAAGATAATCAACAAAATATCTGTAGGCCTTATCGGTCGGAATACGGCCGGCTGAAGTGTGTGGCTGGGCAAGAAAACCCTCCTTTTCCAAATTTAACATCTCCGCCCTTATTGTCGCTGGACTGCAGTCAAAACCCTGCCCGTCCGGCAGGCGGGCACATTTTCCTGCCAAAAAATTAGAGCTGACGGGTTCAGCGCCTTTCACATACTCCCTGATCAGCTCCTCTAAAATTTGTTTCTGCCTGTCCGTCATATTGTTTCCATTTTAGCAGTTAGCACTCTCGTGTCAAGAGTGCTAACTGTTCATAAAACAACAGGCCATGTTTTTGTCTTAACTTTTTTTTGATACAATGTGGTATATGCAAAAAATCAGCCACAACAATATTACTCTGACGGCATTTAAAAAGCCCAGAGAAAAAGAAATAGATTTTTTAAAGAGCAACTATAATTTTCATCCTTTGGTCGTTGACGAGCTGGCCCACCCCACCTTCCATCCCAAAGTTGAAAACTACCAAAGCCACACTCTTTTGATTGTCCGCTTCCCACAGTTTGACCGCTCCGGAAAAGAAGTAAAAGCAAGTGAGATTGACTTTATTATCACAAAAGACGAACTGGTTTTTTTCCAATACAACGACTTTGACGCCCTTGAAACTCTGGTAAAAGAACTCTCCGTTGAAGAACCCCTCCGTGACGAATTTTTCAAAAGCAATACCAACTTTCTTCTATATAAAATCTTAACCCACCTTTTCCGGTCTCTTTTCCCCCAGCTTGACCACATTATCAAAAAGGTTGATGAGTTGGAGCACAAAATATTCAAGGGCAAACAAGAAGAGCTGGTTTCAGAAATTTCCTTATACCGCAGAGAAGCCATTGATTTTAAAAGAATCGTTGGTCCAAATGTTAAAATATTGGAGGAGATCAAGGAAAACCCTTCAGAGTTTTTCGGAGAAGACATTGCCCCCTACTTTCACGAGCTTCACACCGTCAACAGCCGGCTCATAAGCCTGATTGAAAGCCAAACTGAAACTCTGCTGGTACTGCACGAAACCAACGCATCCATTCTTTCAAACAAGATGTCCAACATCATGAAGGTTTTAACTATGTTTTCAGTCATTGTCTTTCCCTTGACTCTTTTTGCTTCAATTTGGGGCATGAACGTTGAAAACATGCCTTTGGTGGGCCACCAGCAGGATTTTTGGATTCTGATCGGCATGATGGGTGTCGGAACCTTTGTTATGTTGATGATTTTTAAAGTGAAAAAGTGGATTTGACGTCCCGATGCCGATATTGAACTCGAAAAAAATTCTTCTTATCGCTTTGACTCTTTTAGTCATGCGGTTAGAGTGAGAATTCACCCATCTCTTCTTGACAATAAGGCTGTTGTAGTCTATTAAAATAAGGTGGCTTACAGAAGGAAAACAAACAAATGGAGCGGTTCGGAAGATACACTGTTAAATTCACTCTCGGTTGCTATAGTGTTTTCCAAAAAAAACTAAAGGAGATATAATAAATCATGCAAATCTATAATTCTCTAACCAGACAAAAAGAAGAATTTGTGCCGCGCCAAGGCAAAAAGGTGAATATGTTTGTCTGCGGACCGACGGTTTATGATTACTCGCATATCGGCCACGCGCGTACTTATATTTCTTTTGACGTCATCGCCAAATACCTCAAATACAAAGGCTACAGGGTTAAATACCTGCAGAACATTACCGACATAGAAGATAAAATAATCGCGAAAGCCAAACAGGAAAACAAAGAACCGCTGACTCTGGCTAAAGAATTTGAAAAAGCTTACTACCAAGATGTAAAATCGCTTGGCATTACCAGTGTCTATAAATACGCTCCGGCGACAAAGTATATCAAACAAATCGTATCGCAAGTTAAAAGGCTGAAGGAAAAAGGCTTTGCTTACGAAATTCCTAGTGACGGTTTTTACTTTGACTTAAAAAAATTTCCGGAATATGGCAAGCTTTCCGGTCGCACAACCGAAAGCGCGGAAGATGCCGTAAGTCGCATAGACGAAAGCGTCAATAAAAAGAACAAGGGCGATTTTAACTTGTGGAAGTTTTCAAAACCGGGAGAACCAAAATGGAAAACAGAACTGGGAGAAGGGCGGCCCGGCTGGCACATTGAAGACACGGCAATTACCGAAAAGCATTTCGGGGAGCAGTACGATCTGCACGGCGGAGCCAGAGATTTAATTTTCCCTCACCACGAAGCGGAAATAGCCCAAATGGAGTCAATTTCCGGCAAGAAACCTTTTGTAAAGTATTGGCTCCACACCGGTTTTCTGACTATCAACGGCCAGAAAATGTCCAAATCTCTTGGCAACTTTATAACCATCAGAGACACTCTTAAAAAATATTCCGCAGAGGCTTTGCGTTTTCTTGTTTTGTCCACTCACTACCGTTCGCCTATTGATTATCGCGAAGAAGCGATAAAATCTTCTTGGGCCGGTATCCAAAGAATCGAAGAATTTCTGCGCAAATTATCAAATATCCGCCGCTTAGAAGTTCAACTTCTCAGTGGCGCAGGGGAAATCTTGCTTGAAACAAGGAAGGAATTCTTGGAAGCTATGGACGACGATTTTAACACTCCTCAAGCCATTGCCGCTATTTTTAAAATGATAAAAGAGTTAAATCCATTGTTGGCTGAAAATAAAGTTGATAAAAAATCAGCCAAAAAAATAAAAAAACTTTTTGAAGAGTTCAACAACATTTTGGGCATAATCCCCAGAAAAACAAAAAAGACCCCGAATGAGATCTTGGATATGATTGATACGCGCGAGAAACTGCGACGAGACAAGCGCTACTCCGAAGCCGACGACCTGCGCCGGCAAATAAGTTCAAAAGGCTACCAAATAGAAGACACGGAGCATGGACCCTTGGTCAAACCAAGATAGTTTTTAATAGACTTCCACACCTTATCAACCGAAAAGTTCCTTGCCGGGAATTTTTTTTGTATAATTGGAGCGCTATGATTCCCAAAGATTCTTTACCGCCGCAAAACATAGAAGCCGAAAGGTCAACGTTAGGTTCCATTCTGATTGACAAAGAAGCGATTAATAAAATTGCTGATTTCTTGCGGCCGGAAGATTTCTACAGCCGAGCCCACCAGATCGTTTTTTCCGCCATGTCAGAACTTTTTGACAAAAGACAGCCGATTGACCTTTTAAGCTTATCCAACAAACTGGAAGAAGCCGGAGAGTTGGAAACTATAGGCGGCGCCGGTTATTTAACTTCACTAATCAACTCCGTGCCTACCGCTTCCCACATAATCCATTACGCAAAAATTGTGGAAAGAAAAAAAATCCTGCGCGACCTGATTGATTCCGCCCACCACATAATTGGTTTGGGTTATCAGGAAGATGAAGAGATAGAAAACATTTTAGACCAAGCCGAACAAAGACTTTTTTCAATCTCTCAAAAATCAAGCCTACCTTCTTTTGCCCATATTGGCGGCCCCCTGATAAAAGAGGCTTTTGAAAGAATGGACCGCCTGCACAAAGGCGACGGAAAGTTAAGAGGCTACTCAACCGGATTTTATGACCTGGATAACTATCTTGCCGGTTTGCAGAAATCAGACCTTATTGTCTTGGCCGCCAGACCGTCCTTAGGTAAAACCAGCTTGGCTCTCGATATTGTAAAACATGTCGCTTTGCATGAAAAAGTCCCGGTAGGAATATTCAGCATAGAAATGGCCAAAGAACAAATCGTTGACCGCTTGATTGCCTCCGAAGCCAATATCAATTTATGGAAATTGAGAACCGGCAAACTTTCCTCGGAAGGCGACGGCAACGACTTTGAAAAGATCGCCGCCGCGCTTGACCGTCTCGCTCAAGCGCCGATTTTTATTGAAGACATCCCCTCGCCCACAATATTGCAGATGAGAGCAATGACCCGAAGGCTTCAAGCCGAACACGGCTTAGGCTTGCTGGTAGTTGACTATCTGCAACTCATACGTCCGACTCGGGCAATCGACAGCGAGGTCCAGCAAATCACCGAAATTTCCAGAAACTTAAAAGCCCTTGCCAAAGAGCTAAACATACCAATCTTGGCCATTTCCCAACTTTCAAGAAGTTCAGAAATGCGCACAGATCAAAGGCCAAAACTATCGGACTTAAGGTCTTCCGGCAGTATTGAACAAGACGCCGACGTGGTTTTGCTGATCTATCGGGAAGACAAGATTAAAAAAGAATCAGAAAAAAAGGGCATAGCAGAAATTATGATTGAAAAACACAGAAACGGACCTACTGGAATTGTCGAGTTGTTTTTTGATGAAGACAGCACATCATTTAAAAATTTAGCACGTAATATATAGATAACGGCTTAAATTATAACAGATTTGGCGTGTGTGCCTCTTTTGCAGTTCGGCGGCGACAGTCCGACGCAAAAAAGAGGCATACACGCAAATCTGTAGTTACTTTTTTACTGTGTCCCTCAAATTTAAAAAATCTGTTGAATATTTTTCCAAACTGCAAGGCATAGGACCAAGGCAGGCAACCAGAATTGTCGTTGCGCTTTTGAGCTGGCCGAAAACAGAAGTCAAACAATTTTCCCAAAATCTTATGGACTTAGCAGAAGGTATCAGCCTGTGCCAGGACTGTTTTAACCTTAGCGAAGAAACAAAATGTCAAATTTGCTCCGACCCCAAAAGAGAACAAGCCAAAATATGCGTAGTGGAAAAAATTACAGATCTCGGCTCAATAGAAAAAACAGGCTTGTACCGCGGCCTGTACCATATCCTTGGCGGAGCCATAGATCCGGTTGAAGGCTTGCTCCCAAGGAGCTTGCGAATAAAAGAACTTTTGTCGCGAGTTGAAAATTTCAAAATAAATAACACAAACGGTTCAGTGAACTCACCGCAAGCCGGACAAACCAAGGAACTAGAGATTATTCTTGCCACCAACCCAAACACCCAAGGGGAGACGACCGCTTTATACTTGGAAGAAATACTGAAACCGATGGAAATAAAAACCAGCCGGCTGGCCAAAGGTTTGTCCAGCGGTTCTTATCTGGAATACGTTGACTCCATCACTCTTCAAAACGCGTTCAAAAACAGAAGATGAGTTTGGTAAACAAAAAAAGACACTCAACTTAAGTGTCTTTGTTTTCCTTCTTTTTTTCTTCAACTCTCCGCCTGTTTTCAGCCACCAAACTTTCTGTGCCACTGCCGCATTTTAGAATAAGCCTCCTGATCATTTCCAGCTCTTTGCCCAAAGCGGCACTGCGATGAGTGGTAGCCGGCTCCCTTACATAAACACTGCTCAGAAACTCCATATGTTGAGCCAGTGTCGCAAAAATAGCGTGAAAAGACGAGTTTTCCAAAGCGTAAAGAATTGCAAGACGCGAATTACTGTCCGCATATTCTTGCAGTTCCGGCCACAAAAGCATGCTGGCCAAAAAATTTGCCTCAACGATAGAAAAGCTTTGCTTCTTGGGCTTTGAAGCCAGATTTTTTACAATACCCGAAAAAACATTACAGCCATTCTCATCTTCCAGCCAAACGGGTAATTTGTAAAAATTGTGTAGGTCCCGGAGATCCAACAAAACCTCTAAAACTGGCGTAGCAGAACATTTACGACAAAGATCAAACAAAACTTCCTCTGCTTGTTTCCTTTTTTCTATAGACAAGGTCTGTTCCTTTTTAAAAAACTTTAGTTTTAACTATATGTCAAACCAACCTGATTGTCAAATCAACAAGGTTGACAAGAGCTTTAAAATGTAATAGAGTTAAATCCGTTCTTTAAGTATAAAATAAATGGAGCCTCCCTTGGACACGGAAACATTATTTGACATGGAAACGTTAAAGGATTCCGGTGTAAACCCTGACTCACCAGACAACCTCTTGAGAACAGACCTGGAAGAAAAAATTGTGAATTCTGGGTATAAGAATTTTTGCCAGAGAACAAGTCAATGTCTTAACTTTGACCTAGTCAAACTATGCTGGCCGAAATTGTCGGCCGCAGAAATAGTCCATTTGGACGCTTGCGAGTTTTGTCAAAGACTTGTCAAAAGTTGGCCCCGCATATTACCAATTCTTTATCTGGAACCAAGCGAAGAAGAAACATCGGAAATTAAAGAAAGAACCTGCCTTGGTGAAAAACACGGCTCAAGCCAGTGGACAAACAACTTAAAGCAACACCACAGGCACTGCTTTAACCCAATTGAGATCGGAAAAAACCAAGTAGTATTGTTGCCCAGAAAGACGGAGCTTACAGCACATCATAAAAATTGTCCCCACTGCCAGTTGGTTTTACAACTTCATTTTCTACAACACAACTCTAGGTTTATGACACCCATGTGTTTAGACGCCAAAGGATGGAGAACTTTCCCGATATTTTCTCCCAACGACCAGAAACAAATAAAAAAACATATCGTCAGCTGTCCGCAATGCCGCAAGCTGGTACAGAGTGCAATCCGCATCAACTTTGCTAGAGACAGCGAGTTATTTAATAAATTTACCGCGTACTCTAAATTATTACTTGAAGCCCAAAGAGCAAAAAGACTAATGCAGCGCTATGCTGGCAATTGGATTTACAGCTACAGATTTATTTTCGGTAAAGACGGTCTTTTTACCCAAAGACATCCGTGGTCAATCTGGAATAATGAAGACCGGATGCTAAAACTTTTAGGACCGAAAGACTTGCTGTCTGAAGAAGAACAACTTTACCTAGCCTTTTTAAAAACAGGCAGAGACTATAGCGTCCTTGATTTGGATATAGCCAAAGCCATTGAAAAAATATTTTTCAGAAAAATGTAAAAGACGCCCCCGGCGTCTTTTTTAAGAGTTAATTTTCAAGATCTCTACTTTAGTAAAAGGCTGGCGATGGCCTTTTTTCTTTTTGTAGCGGGTCTTTGAGTGGTACTTAAAAACAATTTTTTTGTCGGCTCGGCCTTGTTCTAAAACTTTGGCATGCACTTTGGCACCCTCAATCAAAGGCTGTCCGATTTTTGCGTTTTCTGCCTTACCATTAGTTACCAGCAAAACCTCCTCAAAATCAAACTCCTTGCCCGCTTCTAGATTAAGCTTCTCAACCAAAATTTTATCGCCTTCAGCGACCTTATACTGCTTCCCCCCGGTTTTAATTACCGCGAACATAAATGCGATATTAACAAAAGACAACTAAAAAGTCAAAAAGCAACTTAAGAGCTTGCATAAGTTATTGCAATCACTTCTTTATCAAAAAAACCGTTATAGACGCGACATAAACCCCAAACTTTGTCCAGGCAATTATAGCCAACATCTGCCTTTCAGAAATTTTCACCCCTGAAATTTTATGCAGATAGGTGGCAAGAAATGAACCGTCATGATCAAAATTTGGATTGATTTTTCTCCTGACTTTTTCTTCCCACAAAGTCAGCGGGCAGTAGCCCAAAAGCAGATTTAAAAGCAAGGTCGCTGTTACAATAGTCAAATGCCAATAAAAATACCATGGGTTGTAAAAAACATAAACCGTCCCGCCAATCAACAGGGCTACCCACAAAAAATGCGCAACTACCAACAAGTTGGCTGCAAACCTGAATTTAAACATAAAACAATTTTAACAAAGTTGAACTGGCGGCGCCAATAGAGCCAAGCGAAGGCGAGAAAAACTTTGTTGGGTCAAATCTACGGGTATTTTATTAAAAACCCGACTTTCTTTGAATTTAGCACGATTTTAAGTAATCAAAATGCCGATTTGTTAATCGGCATTTACATAATTTATTCCCAAAAGACGATTGGGACATGGTGATCATTTTGAATCTACCTCGCCAACTCATATCTAGGAGCTCCCAGAAAGGAACTACCCTTAATAATAGTTACCTTATCCCCTTCTTCCAAGGTGCCACATTTCTCGCGATTTCTAAAATCAGAATCCAGCTCTAATGATAACTGGGTATCATCAAGCAAAACTGCAACTTGACAAGTTTTTAATCTTTTTTCCTGAATAAATGGCCCGGTTTCCGTTATAGCTGCTCCAACAATAGCACCTGGGATACCCATAATAAGACCGCCAATGGCAGCATTTAAACCAGCATTACCACCCGTTGCTCTTAAAACGGTTTCGAAGGTTTTCCTTGGTGGGGTCATCACAGACGCATCAAGATACTCTACTCTTTCTACACCAAACAAAAACAATGCAGTAAAAAAGAATAACAGGAACACAACGAGTAATTTCATTCTGACACCCTTTTTCTGTAGGATCTGTTTTACAAAGTTCTAGCCACATATTAACATCGCAGCAATATTTGTCAAGTCAAACAGGCAGATAAAAGTATCCCCTTACTTCCTTGGTCATTTCATTCTGACCATTCTCCTTGGGCATGTTCGCAGTGCTCTGCTCAGTACTCCTTCACCTTCGTTCAGTCGCAGCGCCATGGGGATTCGAACCCCAGTTCCAGGAATGAGAATCCTGTGTCCTAGGCCAAGCTAGACGATGGCGCCATTTTATTTTTTAGATTCTAACATTTTTCCGTAAAAATAAAACCCCTTTGCGATGGGGTTAAATATTAAATTACGGCAAATCGGCAGGTTCTGGAACAAATTGTTTTTTGCTTAATCTTTCAAAAAGATCATTTACATAACCCTTGTCCCCTTTTCTGACTGCTTTAACCAAAATCACCATTTCGGCTTTAAAAATTATCAGCTTGCCGCAAATTTGACAAGGCCTCTCAAAAACACGAGAAAGATGAGAAGTAATCTCGACTCCGTCGGTGACATAAGTATTGTTTTTACCACACCAAGGACAATTTATGTTGTAGTGGTCACCCTTTCTCTCGTGTTCGTGTTCCCAGCTTGTTCTGTTGGCAACCGACTCGACCCCCAATTTTTCTTGCCAAGTTAAATCAAAGGCAAACTTTTCTCCTATTCTCGGCATTTATTTCTCCTTATTACTCTTTCAAAAAACTACTTCTTATCTAACCATTTTTCGCTTTGCCTGACAAGCAGTTCTTTTTTTCTTTCCGGTTCGGCCATAATTTCTTCAACAATTCTTTCCATTCTCATTCCCTGCGAACCTTTGATTAAAATTAAATCGCCTGCCTCCAAAATTTCTTGAACCTTAATTTTGGCTTCCACAGCGGTACCGAAAGACATTATCCGGTCCTTGGGCATTTGATTGCCGGCGGCATCCGCTATCAATTTTCCGCCCGGTCCAACAGTAGTAATCAGGTCGGCAAAAGTTGCCGCAAAGTTGCCCACCTCTTGATGGGCAGAAACAGAATAACGGCCCAGCTCCAACATATCCGCCAAAACTGCAATTTTTCTGTGGGCCGGAAGGTTCTTTAGAGTTTCTAAAGCCAAATGGCTGGAAGCCGGAGAAGAGTTATATGTGTCATCTATGATAAAAGTATTTTTTACACCCTTGAGTATTTTCAGCCTTCCGTTGGCAGACCGATAATTTGATAATGCCTGACTGATTGAAATCAAATTCATCCCAAAAGACAAACCGACAACGGTAGCTGCCCCGGCCGCCCAAGCCTGCGACTTGCCTAAAGCTCCTTCTATCCTCACCGGCACAAAATTTTCTTCATGGTTAAGTTTAAAACCGACACCCAAAGGTTCGTTATTAATGCCAATCCTAAAATCAAAGTTAGAAATCTTAACATCAGCTCCCTCGCCAAAGCCAAAAGTCAAAACCTTAGCTTTGGTTTTTTGTTTCATGCCCAAAACTGCCTCGTCATCAAAATTTAAAACGGCAAAATCGCCCACAGCCAGAGACTCTACTAACTTTGACTTTTCTGCGGCTACCTCGCTTGCATCAGAAAAATACTCAACATGAACGGGAACTTCGCCGACAGCCGTAACCACAGCCAGATTCGGTTTGAAATTTCTGGCCAAATTAGCAATATCACCCGGACGGTCGGCTCCATATTCCATAATCAAAACTTCCGGATAATTCTTATCATAAGCAAACAAGCCGAAAAACGAATTCCGGAGAACCTTCAACCAAAACACAGTTGTTCCGCCTTGGTCATAGTAGCGCTCCGCCCAGTCGCCCAAAATAGTCAACGGTACCCCTATTTCATTGTTTAAATTGCCGCCGCTGACTCTAATTTTTTTGTGCCCCCTCAAAACAGCAGCAACCGCCTCCTTGGTTGAAGTTTTACCGACATTGCCGGTAATAGCAATAACTTGCGGTTTGTAACGCTTAACGTAAGCCCAAGCCAAAAGTGTAAGAATTTTGGCGAGAAAATATTTCATCATTGCTTTGTTGGAGGAATCTGAAAGTAGTTTAATAAAAACTTGGTTATTTTACCCAAAGAGGGAGAAAGGCTGTCAGAAGCAAATTTAATCCCCTTGGGCTTTTCCAACTTTATCAAAACCACAAACTTGGGATCAAAAGCCGGCGCAAAACCGACAATATCGTGAACAAACTCTTCAGAGTAACCTCCGGTTTTTGAGGCAATCTGGGCCGTGCCGGTCTTACCGGCGACATCATAGCCCCTCACCACAGCCTTATCAAAACCGTTTTCCACAACTTTTACAAGCATGGCTTTGATTTGTGACGAAGTTCTTTCAGAAATGGGCGTACCCACCAGTTCGGGTTGAGTTTTAACTGACTCACCGCTGGACTTGGTTCTTTCTCTAACTATGAACGGCTTGTAAAGCCTGCCCCCGTTGGCCAACGCAGAGTAGGCATTTATCAACTGCAACGGAGTCACCGCAATGCCTTGGCCGAAAGAAGCCGTGGCAAAGTTAATCTTTCTGCCGAAATAAAGGTTTGATATGTCGCCAGCGGACTCAACCGCCAAGTCTATGCCTGATGTCTGGCCAAAACCGAAATTTATTATATAGTTCAAAAAGTTCTTGTCCCCCAATTTTTCTTCAGCAAACATAGCCCCCGTGTTTAAAGACTTCTCCAGCACCTGGCTCATCGTCTGCGTACCAAAACTTTTTTCATTGAAATTTTTTATTTTATAGCCCGCTATATCCACCTCGCCAGAATCAAAATAGGTTGTTTCCGGAGTAATTTTTTTTTGATCCAAAGCTCCGCTTAAAGTAATAGGCTTGAAAGAAGATCCCGGCTCAAAAATTTCTTGGACTGACTTATTGGTAAAATCTTCCAAACGGTATTGGCCATAGTTATTTGGATCAAAACTTGGCGACCCGGCCATGGCCATAATAGAACCGTCTCTGGGATCTTGAATTATGATCGTACCTGAAACCGAATCCCACTTTTTCATCAAATAGCCCAGTTCTTCTTCCGCAAAAAGCTGGATATTTTTATCAACCGTAAGAATAATATCATCGCCCCGGCCTGCGGTCAGACTCTTTTTCTTTCCAAAAAAAGACGAGTCGGTTGAGTCATTGCCCGACAACCAGTCGTTGTAAAAAGACTCCACCCCGTATTGTCCCGTCCTTTCATCCCCCTCAAAACCCAGAAAACCCAGAACTTGGCTTAAAAAATTTCCTTTCGGATAAACTCTTCTTTCTTCATAACCAATAGCTATTTCCTTAAAATTTAAACTTCTCACGGCATCCAGTTGAGCCTCGCTTGGGTTTCGTTCAACAATTTCAAAAGGGTCATCTTTTTTTTCAAACAGTTTAAGCGCCTGGTCAGCGGAAACACCAACCGTCTCGGACAGTTTTTGGGCGGACAAAGCCGGATCTTTTGATTCTTTCGGTATAGCGTAAATAAAGGCGTAAGTTTTTTGAGTTGCAACCAATTCCTTCTCTCCATTGCTCAAATCGCTGACATATATACTTCCTCTTTTTACCAAATTACTTTTTTGATTCTGGTACTGCGTCTCGGCCGTCTTAATAAAAGCATCGTGTTGAAAGTACGATAAATAAAAAAGCCTGTAAAAAACCAGGCCCCATGCCAACAAAATGGATATTAAAAAAATATTAACTCTCCAACGGGACAACATTAGCGCAAAGATTTTTCAATTTGAGCCACATCTCTTCTGTCAAAAACGTATTCCGTATTTTTTTGCTCAATCAAACCCGACTGACTGCTAAAAATTAAGAGGGAGCTCAACTTGACTGCTTCTGATTTTTCGGCGACCAGTTCATTGTTTTTACGGGTTATACCCGAAAGCTTAATTTCAAACTGGCTTGTTTTGTATTGACGCGAAGCCAAAAAGTTAGCCCAAAAAGCATACCAAACAACAAGAACCGCCAACAAAGACAACAAAGCCAAGTTCAACAAAACACATCCGTTTAACACAAAACCGCCGTCCAATTCTTTTATATGCAATTTTTGCCTGTTTGTCATATTTTTTTAAAAACCCTCAACTTTGCGCTTCTAGCTCTTGGGTTGGACTTAACATCCGGATATTCAGGCGCCACAGCCTTTTTAGTTAAAATTTCCACAAGTCCTTTGTTTTTAAAATCTTTAAATTTATTTTTAACGACTCTGTCTTCCAAAGCATGGAAAGAAATTACTGCCGCTCGGCCGTCTTTTTTTAATATTTCCAAAGCGCCATCCAAACCTTTCGCAATATTTTCCAATTCTTGGTTTACCCTTATTCTTAGAGCCTGAAAAGTTTTGGTTGCCGGATTGATTCTTTTGTTGGTATACCAGACCGGCACTGAATTTTTAATGATTTCCACCAACTCAAGCGTTGTTTTTATTATTTTTATTTTTCTGGCTTCTACGATTTTTTTAGCGATGCTCTCGGCAAACCTTTCTTCGCCATATTCGCTGATTATCTGTTTTAAGTCGTTTTCTGAAAAAGTATTTACAATTTCTAAGGCAGAAAACTCTGTCTCGCTATTAAATCTCATATCCAGAATCTCGTCTTTTTGAAAACTGAAGCCTCTGCCGCTTTGATCCAAGTGCCAGGACGACATGCCCAAATCAAACAAAATTCCATCCGCTCCAGTAAAATTATTTTCTTCAGCTATCTTTTTTAAATTTACATAACTGTCATTGACAACAACTAAATTTTTTAATTTTTCATTTTCAATTTTTAATTTAGCGGCAGAGAATAGCTCTGGAGTTATCTCAATACCAAGAACCTTTCCGTTTGGTCCAATCTTTCCCAGAATTGCCGCGCTGTGCCCGCCGCCGTCAATCGTAGCGTCAATAAACTTCTGCCCGGGTTTCGGGTCAAGATATTCAAGAACTTCATCTAAAAGAACAGGGATATGAACCATAAATCTTAATGACAAAATCCAAATGACAATTCAATGACCAATGGCAAAGCTCAAAAAAATAATTTAATTTGGATTTTGGATTTTGACATTGATTTGTCATTAGTCATTTGAGCTTTGGATTTTAAATTCTAAATAATCCCCATCTCCCCCATCTTCTCGGCAATTTTATCTGCCTGATTTTCAAGCCCTTTCTTGTGCGCTTCCCACTTTTCAAAATCCCAAATTTCCAAACGGTTAAATAATCCGGCAATCACAATTTTTTTTCCAAGCTGGGCATAATTTTTTAAGTAGTCCGGAATCAAGATTCTGCCCAACTGGTCCGTCTCAACTTCCGAAGCGCCTGATAAAAATATTCTTTTAAATTCTCTGGTATCTCTTTGCACAAAAGACAGTTGACCAATCTTCTCTGCAAAAATTTCCCATTCTTTCATAGAGAACAAAAATAAACAGCCGTCCAAACCTCTGGTCAAAACCGCCCTATCCCCAATCTCCTTCCTTAATTTTGAAGGTATCGCCAGCCTCTTTTTCGCATCAATTGTATGTGTATATTCACCGACAAGCATTTTGGGTTATAAACTTTTAAGGCTGGTTATTAACACTTCTATCCACAATTAACCACTATAGCTACATTATATGCTACATTGTTACCACTCTGCAATGTTTATAACCACTTTTTTGATTTTGGTTATTGTGACCACAAAAAAATCGCCATTTTATTAGCGATTTGAGTTTCTGCTCTCAAAAGTTTCCTAGAAAGCCACAACTTATCAACAGGCATTCCGCTTCGGTACCAATGTTCCCGTTACATTAGCCCACTTTATAACAGTTACAGGTGAGTTTGCTGTCAGATCAGGGTAAAATCTTTGTAAGTCATGAAGAAGTTCTACTCTGTTTGAAAAACCATCATCAAAACATTCTTCTTTTGTTACTTCTTTGAGCAAACAATGTCGAACTTCCGTGATATCCGCCATTACAGCCCAAGGTTCTAAGTGACAACAAAGCATAACCTTGCCCAGCTTATAATCTCTGTGTCCCTCTCTAATCGTAACTGTTTTGGTTCCCCAAACAATTTGGTCCCGCACACAACAGTCGGGTGCAATAAGAAGCGCCTGCAAAGCTGGTTTCATTTTTTCTCCCAAATTAAATAATGAGAACTAAAAAAGAGCCTACATTGTTCCCACAAAAATTGCAATAGTTTGACATAACAACATCAAGGCGTCGCCTTGATGTTACTGCCTCATTCGCAGAAGACAAACAAAAAAGCCATTGCTGGCTAGTTACTTTTTTCGGGCCCAATCAACTCTATTATACTTATGACATCACGAATCCCAACATGGCTACCATACACAGATTGCATATCTGCTAAAACTCCTTCCATAGTTTTAGCGCCAATGTTTTCCACTAAATCTCTCTCAAATTCGTCGATAAAGCCTAACCAATAGATTATTGACTTCTTAACAATCCCAACCTCAGCATAACCGATAATGTTAGGTTTCCGCAGATCATTGCTTATTGATATAGCTACCCTGTCACCCGGGCTAAGTTTATTTGCCCATTTTGGACCGTGTCGCATTGTTACAAAAGAACTACAATCCATATTGCCACTGCGTTTAACAAAAAACTTTCGGAGACCTTTAACTAATTTGGGGTTATCATACCAATTCAGAACTTTTACCTTGGCCATTTACCGCTCCTACGAGTTTAAAATTACTGTATTCAAAGTATCGCAACAACAACTTTTTGTCAAGAACATGTCCAAGTCTTAAACTTGACAAAATGTCCAAAAACCATCATAAAGATGGCTTTTAAATTTACTGCTAAAGTTGCAACAAAATGAGCAATTAGGTAAAGTGCCTATAGTTCATTTGTTCTTGAAAGGACCATAAAATGTGTAGTCAATCTCTAAATCCGAAGTTGAAAAAAAAGATAAAAAAGGCAATTTTGAAAAAAGCTGAAGGTCAAGGAACAAAGCCAATCGACTTACTGGATTGGTTTAATGAAAACTTCTTGCCAAAAGTTGGTGAAAGTCAAATAAAAGAGTGCTTGGCGTCTCTGATTACCGGGAGAAAAATAGAACTTACATCCGATAGATTCATAAGATTAAAAAACAAAGAGGTCTAGAAACCCAAAGACGGCAAAGCCGTCTTTTTTTTGTGGACACTGCTGAAAAATTTGTTTTGGCGAATTTTGGCGGACTAATACTTAAAGCAAATTTCCATATTCCGGATAATTTTCCTTTATAACATTTTTCCAATTTACGGTTTCATTTCCACCACCAAGATCATTTTTGTGATATACAAGCAAAACACAAACTTTGTTTGTGTTTTTATGTTTAGCCACAATACATCTATTCCCTGAGCCATGTCTTGATTCTTGCGTTCCTGAAATCTTAAACTCTGTTTTGCAAATTACCACATCTGCATTTCTATCGGTAATTTCCTCGGCGATAGTTTTTAGCAACAAGACATCAAATTTCTTAAATTCTTCCATCAAAACATTTAAAGTAAAATTCCACGCCTTTTTGTATTTTTTAGCAAAGGTTTTTATGTAATGCCTTTCGGCAAACGGTTCTATGGTAACCTCATATTCAGTAGACATCCTCAGGATTTTCTTGAGTTATTAAGCCGTAGGAAACAAACTCTTCGTCATTAGCCATAAGGTATGGAAGTTGGTTGTGAGTAAAAGTAACAATTTCTTGAGTGTTTTTATCTTTCCATTTTTTCGAAATACTTTTTATAAGTTTCTCTTCGTCCTTGCTAATTTCAGACAAAGCAACTTTTGCTCCATTTCTTGTTTGAGAAATAAGCATAGCCCCGTCTTCTGTCGGGTTGATTTCAATTTGACCATCTTCAAAAAGTTCATCAATTACACGAAAATAAGAATCTGGAACAGGTCCGTATTGAATTTTTCTATATTGCATACCACTCATACTTTCAAGATTATCGTAGAACCACGCAAAATCTGCCAAGTATACAAGCTTGGCTAGTTTTGTTTTTGTGATACGCCCGTCTTTTTTTGACCCAGCGTTTCTGATATATGCGAGAATCATTTGCTTATATTTTTCATAATTCGCAGAAATACCACTTTCCATTTCTTTGAGCGAAACGCCAAAAATCTCAGAAAGCTTTTCAGCTTCCGAAAGAGTTAGTTCTTTCCTTTCCTGCTCTACTGCTATATATGAAGGTCTAGACATTCCAAGCTTTATGGCAAGTTCAGATTGGGAAAAACCACGCTTAATCCTAAGTGCTTTGATAAATTGTGCATATTTATTACCCATACTTAAAGTATATAGCTTTGTGTAAAGAAGTCAAACATATAGATGTTAATAACTTTGACACTTCAGTAAAATAATTTCAACCACCAAAACGAGAAAACCGCTTCTTCAAAGCGGTTTTCTCGTTTTGGTGCGCCCTGTAGGTCTCGAACCTACGGCCTTTCGAATGTGAATCGAACGCTCTACCCCTGAGCTAAGGGCGCTTCCTATCAAAACCTAGTCTTGACAGTTTAAAGTCCCAGTCTGTTGATTAACTTTTCGTGGGGCCCCTCCAAGAGAACTCGCACAAAACGGTCAAACATTGAGAGACGATAAGTAAACTCGTCTTTTTCCATTATAACAAAACGCACCTCGCCGCCGGTTTCCGCTTCCAGGTATTTTAAGAACTTGCTGAATTTTCTGCGGTCCAGATCATCACTGACAATAAAAATGTCGGTCGGAACATTTTCCTGATTCTCTTTGTTCAAAAACACTCCGGCAACAATGGCCAATTTAATCTTGCCTAACTTTTGCAATCTGTCAGTTATTTCTTCTTTTTCTGCCGGAGAAGATTTCAACATCAAGTCCTTCAGTTCCTGAATAAATTGAAAATCTCTGTTGAGTGTATATCTAGGCTGCCCATCGTTTCTTGAGTTCCGGGCAACAAGCTTTTTTGTTCTCTTGGGCTTGGGCTTTGACCTTAGTTTAAGCCTTGATTGTTTAAGTTTATTCTTTGTTTTTTGTTTTCTTTTTTTCATCTTCTTTTTCATTCATCATGATTTCTTATCCCTAATCAGCAGGTCTATCTGTTGCAGTCTGGAAACCTCTTTTTTAATCATCAGCCTATCTTCCTGAAGATGTTTTGCGAGTTCTTTGATTGTAAAAGTTTGCGGATAATTACGAAACAAAAACCTTAGAAGCCTTACTCTGGCTCTGGAGTTGAAAAGTGTTTCCAGTACCTTTTTTGACATGTTGATTAATAAAAAATATACTTAACTAGAGACAACCTCAATAGCCCAATATAAGTTTCTTTTATCACATTAGTTATCAACATTCAACCTAACCTTTGACGAGATGGAAAAAATATCTTTAAGGCCCAATTCTCAAGAAATACTTTTTAAAACAGATGAGTCAAACGTATATTTTGACAGTTTTGAATACGGACCGCATGATAAAAAAGACAAGCACTTAGGATACCTTTTCGTAGTAGGCCACTTGAAATACGGAACAGAAAACATGGCATATGTATTGAACCTGATTTCTTCTTTGGCTAAAAGAGAATATTACTCTGAAAATGGCTCAATTGCCGAAGATCCCAAAAAAGCGTTTGAAATGACTCTGAAAAAACTAAACGACGTCCTGGAAGATTTTTTTCAAAACAAAGATTTAAAAATAAATTTGGGGTTGGTTTCAATTGCCGGTGAAAATATTTTTATATCAAAACTCGGCAAATTTAAAATATTGCTGGCTCGATCAGGAGAGATGATAGACATACTCAACAACGTTGATCTTTTTAACAGAGAAACCACCGACGAAAGACAGTTCTCTAATATCGTCTCCGGTAAGATCAAGGAGGGAGATAAGATTTTTGCCACTTACCCGAGCAAACAAATAACCTCAAGAGACAAAGCAATCAAATCTCACCTGATTCAGAAAGAACAGGAAAACTTTGTCGCCGAACTCGCCTCAATACACCAATCCACGAAAAACTTCCCTTGTTGCGGTTTCCATATTGAGATAAAAAAGGTCAAAGAGTCAGAAATTCCGATTAGAAGCGCGTACGACATAGTTATCCCCAAACTCGCAACCGGCGCTGAAAATAAGACTCCGGAATCCATACCCAACTACGCAAAACCTCACACTAGCCCGGCTAAGACCGATGCCGGCGGAGCCTCAAACCAAGAAGCAGAAACAGCCGAACTTAAAAATCCAGCGTCCCGGCAGAACGTCAACACAAACAACGAATCGGCAACAATTATTTCTTCTGAAATGTCTATGGTAAAGAGAAAAAGTATTTTAAGTAAAATGCGCGAAAAAATATCCAGACAGAGACTGCCGAACAATACACAAACGGCAAAATTATTAAAAACAGGGTCAATCATCACTTTTGTTGTTTTTCTGACATTTGGCCTCTTCAAACTTTCTTCATTAATACCCAGCGCCAACAAAAGCACCCTCAATACCGCCAAGGAAAGTGTTAAACTGGCGGAGATAAAGATTACCCAAAACGAAAATGGCTCGGCCAGAGAACTGCTCGCCCTCTCCCTAAACTCATTGTCTTCAATCAAAGAAACCAACAAGACGGTTGATGAAATTAAAATCAAAATTAATACTCTCCTTGATAAACTAGACCTAGTGAGTTCCCGTCAGCCGGAACTTTTGGTAAATGACCTTCTGAATAAATTTCAAAAGCTGGCAGTTTCTGCCAGTGGAGAGTTAATGGCCATAAGCGCAGACCAAAAAATATATAAAATAACTCCGGAAAACCAAGTTGAACTGGCTTCATCCGCTGGCATGGAGGCATCCTTTGCTTTCCTGTCTGATAAACATCTCTCTCTGTATAACGGCTCCAATCAAACCGGCATTTTAAATCTTGAATCTAAAAAATATTCAACCTTCAACTTAAAAGAACCTGAAACGGCCAAAGATGCATCTCTTTACGAAGGCAACCTGTACCTGCTGACGGAAGCTGCGATTTATAAGTATCCGGACATAACCACTGGTGGAGTCCAAAAACAGCTCTGGCTTGGCGGACTAACTGAAGGAAACGGAATCAGCATCGCTGTTGACGGCAACATTTACATACTCCAAGCCGATAGCACAGTTGTAAAATATTTCAAAGGCAAGGAAGAAAGCCGGATTAATTTGAACCTTAAAGTTAGTACGGGTTCTAAATTATTAACAAACAAAGACTCTAATTATTTTTATTTAGCAGACTTCAGCAACAAGAGGATCCGAGTTTTTGACAAAATTGCCGGCTCTCTAGTTTTAACTTTCAAAATCACTCAATTTGACTCTATTAAAGACGTGGCTCTGGGAAACAAAGCCCTCTACCTCACATCCGGCGAAGGCCAGATTTGGAAAATCAGTTTGGAATAAAAAAACACCCCCGATGTGGGGTGTTTTTTATCAGTCAGTCGGTTATGAGATTTTTTATTTCAACTCAACAATTGCGCCGACTTCCTCCAGTTTTTTCTTAATTTCTTCCGCTTCTTCTTTCTTGGCGCCTTCTTTGACTGGTTTAGGGGCGCCATCAACTAAGTCTTTGGCGTCTTTCAAGCCTTTGCCGGTTAGGTCTTTGACAATTTTAATAACCTGAATCTTGTTCGGTCCACTTTCTTTTAAGATAACGTCGTAAGCGCTTTTTTCTTCGGCAACTGCCGCAACACTCTCACCGCCGGCTACCGCCGCCGGAGCCGCAAAACTGGCCGCTGAAACGCCAAATTTGGTTTCCAAAGCTTTCACTAATTCGGAAAGCTCCAGAACCGTCATACCCTCAATTTGTTTTATTAGTTCGTCAAATTTTTCCATGGTTTACCTGGGTAAAGTTTTTGTTGAGTACTGCTCTTGTAGACGCTGTGAGCCTGCGGTTTGCTTGGTCAGGAGGAGTATAATTAATCCTAACTCCTCCTGAAACCCAGGCGAACAGCGAGTGAGCTGTTTCGCTGGAAAACAGCGAACGTTCGGAAAGAGCGGTACTCAAAAAAACTTTACAGTTACTTTTTAATATTATTTAATACCAACAACAAATTTCTCATCGGATACTGCATCATACCGAACAATCTGGCAACCAGCATTTCTTTTGACCCCAATCTCGCGAAGTCTTTGAATGAATCCGCGTCCAAATACTTATTCTCAACCACAGCCCCGAAAATCCTGAAAACCGGATTAGCCCTTGAGAAGTCATAAACGCTTTTTGACAAAGCGATGCTGTCCAGTTCTTTGCCGCCGATAGCCAACCCAACCGAACCGTCAAACTTAGAAACATCCACCAAATCGGACATTCCCGAATTTTTGGTAGAGATATTTATTAGATTTTTCTTAGCCACAAAATATTCCGCTCCCATGCCCCGAAGCGCTTTTTTGAGATTTCTCATTTGGGCTACCGACAGACCCTTTTCCCCCTCACGGCTGAAAGAAGTAAAAACAACCACCCCCGCTACCGGTATTTTCTGGGACAATTTGTCTATTGTTTCTTTTTTCTGAACCTTGGTTTTCATTGCATTAAAACAAAAAAATCTACGTTTTTAACCGTAGATCGACCAAATTAGACTTTGAGGGTCTAAAGTTCTACCTCAAGAGGTCTTAGGCCCGCTTACTTTAAACATATGGGCTCCGCCTCTTTTCTACGGCTGATAAGCCATAGTAACAAAGCAAGGGTAAAAGTCAATCCTCCACTTCTTCAAAATAGCCCTCTCCTTTTAGATAGTCCAGCATATGTCTGGCAGCTTCTCCTCTTTCAAGCCCCGCCTTTTCCAGTTTTGAAACAACATCTTTTTCACTGGTTCCAAAAACTTCATACACACTCTCAACAAATTCGCTACCACCAACAAGCTCTTTAAAAAAAGTCGCCTCTTCTCTCTGCAATCCCCTGAATTGGCCTTCTTTGGGAGCAAAAAAGACGTAGACACGATTTCCAACACTTAAAGTTTCAAAGACCCAATTTGACGTTTCTAGCAAAAGCTTTTCCTCCTTTTATTAAGCTCCGGCATAAGTTAACAAAAAACTTACGCCTGGTCAAGTCCAGTAAAGATCAAACAAAAAACTTTACGGCTTATAGGGATTCTGGTTGGCGATTTTTATAAGCAAATAACCGCTGGTTAAAGCCAGCAGAATAAAGACAGTCCAGAAAAACAGCCGGCGTAAAGTTCTGTTGCGCTTAAGGGCAGCTATCTCTGCTTCACGTTCTTTTTTTCTCACCAAACGCCTTTCCTTTTTTGTTAAACTGAAATAGTAGTCGTCAAAAAGTCCCATAAGGACATTTTATCACTTCTGATGAACAGGGCAAAAGTGCGCCGAGCGATTATTTATCACCACTCTTTTTATCACCCCGCCATCTTTTTTCTGGCATTTTTCTCCGGTCTGCTGATAGGCTTTTTGAAGTTTTTGATACCCGCCGAATTCGCCGTCAAGGGTGCGGTAATCCTGTTCGCTGTCGCCTTTAGCTTTAATCGCTTTTTCCAAAACCAAACGCACGGATTTAAAGATGGCCTTAAGCTCAACGTCTTTAAGTTTGTCGGCTTTTCTTAATGGCGAAACGCCGGCATACCAAAGTATTTCGTCTGCATAAATGTTGCCGATGCCAGCAATAGTAAACGGATCCATCAGAACTCGCTTAATCAGCCCTTTTTTCTTTTTCATTATTTCCTTAAACTTTTCAAGCGTCAGTACAAGGTGGAACCTTGTACTGGGAGTGGAAATTGGTTCAGGGCCAAGTTTTCCTATTTCATTTATGTTCTCAATTTTTTCTGTATCACCCAAAAATATTTTGCCGAATCTCCTGACATCAGAAAAGCCAAGCATATGACCGTTACTCAAATAAAATATGTGCCTGACAAATCTGTTGTATGGATCAGTTTTGATGGGACCCTCAACATCTGCTACGGGCTTGCCGTCAGCTATTTTCCACTTTCCATAAAGCAGGTGTCCGGAAATCTTTTGATGGATTATGAGGGTTTTGCCTTCAGACAAATCCAGCATGATATATTTAGCCCTTCTATGAGCACGCAAAATTTTCCGCTCCTTTATCTCGCTTATAAAATCAGTAAGTTTGTGGGTCTTAACTGATTTCGGCCAGTCAGTCCAAAAATCCATGAATTTAAGTCCGGCAACTTTTTTATTTAAGTCTCTGACAATTGTTTCTACTTCGGGCAGTTCGGGCATGGTTTATTTTTTAGTTATTTGCAGAGCAACTTCATAAAGTCCTTCTTCTTTACTAAATTTAGTAATCTTTATCTCAGCCAATAGTTTTTCCAAAGAAATTTTTTTTAGCTCAGTCATTACTATTGAGAGTAATTGAGAGTAGGCGTTGTCGTAAGAAATTGAGCCTGTAGATATTTCGCCCCCAACAGGGAATATTTTGATAACTCCACCACCACGAACCACTCTGACCATTTCTCTTAAGGTCTTGGGTATTAGTTCTAGCTCCTGTCCTGTAAACTGCATTACCGGCACAGAAAAGTTGGCAAGAACAAAGTCAAAACTCTCATCTTTAAAAGGCAGGGTTTCGGCCGCACCACTAACATCTAGCTCCTGTTCCGTTTCTCCGAGTTCAGCCGCAAAAATATTTACATCAAAGTTAACAAATTCGCCGTCTTTAATCTCAACAATTTTTTGAAGCGCTTTTTTAAAATTTCCATGACCAGAGCCAACATCTAAAACTTTTTTGCCGACAAGGTCATTAACATCCAGTCCGAGATAAAACAAATAATAATCAAGGGCTTCAGCTTCTTCTTCGGAAAGGTTAAATCTTTCTGCATAATCTTTTCTTAAAGGAATTCTTTCTTCCCAAGTAAGATCTTTTTTCTCTTCCCCCTTTATAGAAACGTGAGTTTTTAAATTTTCTTGAGGCAATTCTGACATATAGCTATTTTAACAAAAATCTATACTTTTTCTTAGACCAGACCGAACCGGCGTACGCCACCCCGATTCTTGGGGTTATTGATATCTGTTTGTCTGAAATCTTAACTCCCCTATCTTCAAACCACAAACCGGTTTTGAGTTCGGCCTTTTTGCTATTGAGAATCTTATCAATTTTTAAAAATTTTGTCAGACGAGCAGGACCACCAACTTTGTCCGTGCCCCTTATTAGCACTGCCGCCGGATAATCTTTTGGCCCGGTTACAACATTCAGCATCCAGTGTATACCATAAGTAAGGTATATATAAAAACAACCCGCCTCGCCAAACATTACCTGATTTCTTTTTGTTTTACCACGACTGGCATGGGAAGCTTTGTCTTTGAATCCGTCATAAGCTTCAACTTCAGTAATCATAAGCGCTATTTCTTTTTTGCCAATCCTCCGCACAATGTATTTTCCAAGCAGTTCTTTGGCAACTGTTAAAGTTGGCCTATTAAAAAAGTTTTGAGAAAGAGTCTTTTTCACAAAATATAAAAACTGTTGTTTTTGAAGGTGTCTCGTACGGTTGAAACATCGAGATAGAACTTCTGAGGACGCTCAAAGTTGCGAGCAGCACGGTTTGTCAACGACCCTGAGCTTCTTAGCGAAGGGCTCTTGACAAGGCGAGCAACTTTGCGCGATGAGAAAAACTCGCTGGGTTTTTCGAAGTTCCGAAGAGGTATTATCTCGATGTTTCAAGGTTTTACTTAAACTCTTTCAAAATCTGAAAATCTTTTTTGAGTTCGTCTTTTGAGCTTGCGTTGTAAACCGCCACCGCCGGGTGGTATAGGGGCACAATTTTAATTTTGCCGTAAGAAGTTCCGGCTTCAAAAACCTTGCCATGTATTTTGCTGATAGACTGTAGCAAGTTCTCCAGCCCAAATTTTCTCATAACATAATCCATTGAAAAACGGCCTAAGGTGGCAATGACTTTTGGCTGAATAATTTCAATCTGACGATCTAAAAATGGCCCATAAACCACAATTTCTTCCGGCAAAGGATCGCGATTGAACGGCGGACGATCTTTGACAATATTGGTAACATAAACATCTGTGCGCTTAATTTGAGCCGATGCTAAAAGTTCATCCAAAATCCTGCCCGAAGCCCCGCAAAACGGCCGTCCGGTAGCCGCCTCGTTTTTTCCGGGAGCTTCACCGACAAACATGATTTGAGAGTTATGACTTCCTTCACCAATCACCGGAAAAACTTTATTTTTTATCCGTTCAGCATAAAGCGGCGACTCTTTGAGAGCAATAACTTCTTCTTTTATTTTTCGTAAAAGTTCAGTGCGATTTTTAATCATAAAACCAAAATATTATACCACATTTTTCCCAACTACAAGGGTCACCCTTGTAGTTGACACTTCTTATACTTCTTCAATACGCCACCTGCCTGGCGTATTCACGCCCCAGCCAGCCGAGCTGGCCCCATGACCCTCCTTCGCTCTACACTTCGTTTGAGCTCCGGAAGGGCACAGCACTTTTTCTGCTTGTTGCCTACTCCGCATGAATTTGTTACTATTAACTCATCTGTAGAGAGGATTGGCCGCCCTTTTTACTTCTCCGAAAGGAGCGACGCAGATAGGCTGCCGCAAGAGTCAGGAAGAGCAAATTGTTCCTTGTACACAACGCCCTGACGCAATTCTTGCGGCTTTTTTCTTTTATTTCCCGTGACATCTCTTAAACTTCTTACCACCTTCCGCTTGAGCCGCCGCCGCCGGAACTGCCGCCGCCAAAGCCACCGAAACCTCCGCCAAGTCCGTTACCACCCCTGCCGCCGCCTATCCACCAAGGAACATGACCGTTAATTTTGCTTCTCTGATAAGATCGGGAAACCAAAAAATCAAACAATAATCCCAAAGGAATAAGAAAGATAAAAGCAATCAAGCCAAAAAACAAAAAACCGGAAATTAAAGTAACCAGCAAACCAAGCACACCGCCAACCACACCGCCCGCCCACCAAGATTTAGACCTGCCCAAAATAGACCCCAGATAAATAAAAGCAAACAAGATTAGCCACAAAAACGAACCAATGTCTTTATTTTGTCGTTTTTCCGGACTTTCACTTGGCACATATTCCCCTTTTGTTGCAGAAATAATTTTATCTAAACCATCGCTTACGCCTTGGTAATAATTACCCTCTTTAAACCTTGGCGCAATTTCGTTATTGATTATCCAATAACTTTGGGCGTCGGTCAGAGTGCCCTCCAAACCGTAACCGATTTCAATTCTTAGTTCTCTTTCTTCAATAGCAACCAAAATTAAAACACCGTTGTCTTTATCTTTTTTACCAATCCCCCATTCTTTAAAAAGCTTAACTGCAAAATTTTCTACCGTGTCGCCCTGCAAACTTGGAATTATAGCAACCGAGATTTCATTGCTGGTTTCTTTTTCAAACTGCGAGAGCTTGCTTTCCAAAGCCTGCTTTTGCTCCGCGCTTAAAACACCGGCAAAGTCACTGACAAAACCGATTGGTTTACCCGAATTAAAATAAGCCCCCGCAAATTGAGGACATAGCAGGACAAGGAGTAGGAATAAAGTTAAGAGTTTAAACATAAAGCAGTTTGGCAAATGCAGTTTCGGGTCGCTTGAGACTGTGGATTGCATGGTTGGCCTGAAGTATAATTTTTCACTTCAGACCAAATCCACAGGCTCAAGTGAGCGCAGAAACTCGCTGGGTTTCAAGCGTACCAAGAAACTGTATTTGCCAAACTGCGCAGACTAAAACTTAACCTCCGGAGCATTTTCAGCCCCGCTTACGGCTTCAAAATATTCTCTTTCGTTAAATCCGAAAACAGACGCAACGATATTGCCGGGAAATTTTTTAACTTTCACGTTCAAACCGCGCACATCGTCGTTGAATCTCTGCCTCTCAACACTTATCCTGTTTTCTGAACCCTCAAGCTGTACCATCAAAGTCTGCACATTTTCGGCAGACTTCAAGATCGGATAGTTTTCTAAAACCACCAGCAACCGGGAAAGAGCAGATTCAACCTGGTTGGCGGCGCCAACCCTGTCGCTGACATTAGAAGCGCCGGAATAGCGAGTACGGGCTTCGGCTAAGTCGCCAAAAATTTTCTGTTCTTGATTCATGATTCCTTTAACTGACTCGACTAGATTCGGTATTAAATCAAACCGGCGCTGATATTGAGACTCAACTTGCGCCCATTGTTTATCAACCGCTTCGTTTGCGCCCACAAAACCGTTATAAGACGACCAAACATAAAGAATGGCCAACACTATAATAACCAGCAAAATTGTAGTTTTTTTCATAGCAAAATATTAACTTTTTCCAACTAAATTTGCAACTACTTTACCGGACTGAATTTCTTTGTGAAAACATAAAGGTATAGTATTTCAAGAATACCGAATGTGTTTATGACCAACAAGGCCACAAACCAGACATTTTCCCCTCTCCTTGCGGCTTTCCACAGAGCCAGGCCTTTCCAAACCAAAGACCAGACAATTGCCGCAAAAAGCCACGGCATCCACCAGCCGGACATCCAACTGTCGCCCATCCAACTATTCATAAAGCTGAAGTCTCGACCGCTAAACATGCCCGAGAAAAAATTATTGTACATCATAAAATTATTATACCAATAAATCTCTAAACATAAAACCCCGCATGCGAGTTCTGTCGTAAACAAAAAGCCCCCGAGGGAGCTTGAAGACTAGCGGTCTTAATGCCTATGATAATGACTGCGCACGTTACAGAAACCGGCAACCCAAACTTGGCGGTGCCACCTGATACTCCAAACCCAGTATCCCGGACGGCAGACAAAATGAACCGGCCGGCGATAGTGATTGGGACGATACCAGGGTCTGTTGTAATACTGCCGATAACCAAACCGATTGCGCTCAAAACGATATCTGTGTTCTTGTCGCCGGAAATTTTCATTTCTGCGCCTTTCTTGAGCTTGGCGCTGAACCCTTTGTTCATCCCGCCTATTTCCTCTATCTCTGCGGTCTTGCGAAAAGCCGCTAAACGGCACTAACGCTAAAAACAATAGCCCAAACATTAACAAAGAACTAAATTTCCTCATGCTTTTTCTCCTTTCTTTACGAAAAAGCTTTTTATATCATAGCACAAGTAACATAATAAACAACTTTTTTTATATCCCAAACAGGTTATAATACTCATATGGACTTTTTTTCATCTCTGATTTTAAGCGCCGTTGAGGGCTTCACCGAATTCCTGCCAATTTCTTCCACAGCTCATCTTTGGCTTACCACCAAACTGCTTGGCCTGCCCAATTCAGATTTTATGAAAACATTTGAAATCAGCATCCAAAGCGGAGCGATTCTTGCCGTTTTAACCTTATACTGGAGAAAATTTTTAGACTATAGAATTTTAAAAAAACTTTTTACGGCGTTTCTGCCAACCGGAATTCTGGGTCTTATTTTTTACAAAATCATTAAAACATACTTAATAGGCAACGACTTGGTCAATCTCTCCGCTATCGCTTTTGGAGGAATTTTTCTGATTCTGTTTGAGAAGCTTCATCAGGACAAATCGGAAACTAAAGATGTCGGAACCATCAGTTATAAAAATTCTTTTTTGATAGGTCTGTTTCAATCTGTCGCCATGATCCCCGGAGTTTCACGAGCCGCGGCTACAATAATCGGAGGACTTTTTCTGAAAATCAAGCGCGAAACGATCGTGGAATTTTCTTTTCTACTGGCTGTCCCCACCATGCTGGCCGCAACCGGTTTTGAGCTGATTAAAAACCTAAATAGTTTCTCTTTCTCTCAATTCGGCACTATTGGACTCGGCTTAATTCTCTCTTTCGTAATGGCCATGTCTGGGATTAAGTTTCTTTTGTCTTATATCAAAAGCCACACCTTCACCGGCTTCGGAATTTACAGAATAATCTTAGCGGTTGTTTTTGTTCTCTTGTTTTACTTCTAGTCAAAACACCTTTCAGACAAAACAAAATCCCCACGGATACCTTGAGTCGGTTTCCAGTCTTTCAATCCTATAATACTTTGGGGGAAGTAACTGGCATCTCCAGAGCATCATCATGTTCCGGCAGGCCGGAAGGGTTATCCTTTTTACCGCGCGCTTCGCCGGATACCAAAAGAGGACTGGTTATTTCCCCGTTCACACTCGGCGTAAAAATACGGATTAAATTCTCTTTCGGACAAACAGTAAAATCGCAGTCCGGTCCCGTCCGAGAAACATAGCTCCCGTCAGAGCACAGTTTAGCTTCCTGCGTGCAAAATACCCCGTTTGAGTCTCGGGAGTAGTTAAGCCGCCAGATTGAAAAATTCAGATACACCGCAAAACTGACCCAAAGAATATACGGCACAAGAAGCCAGGCGGCCATTTTGGAAACTTTGGCAAATGTAAAAATAGTCAGAACAATCGCCGCCCACAAAAGCACAATAATCGCAAGCGCGCCACCGATTGAATGAGCCCCGAAAAAGACAGGCGACCAGATTGCGTTTAAGGCCAGTTGAGCCGCAAACAGCCAAAGAGCTTTGGTTTTGTTGCGAGTTTTATCCCGAGTTCCTTCGAATGACCATATCAACCACAACGAGATGCCCATCAAAAAATACAAGGCCACCCAAACCGGCCCGAATACCCAGCCCGGCGGATTCAGCGCCGGTTTCACCAGCCCGGCATACCAATTCGGAATTGCGGAAACCGTAAAAAAAGAACCGACAACCCCGGCAAGTTCAGACACCGCAACCGCAATAATTAGTTTGTAAAATTTGTTTATGCGCATAACTTATTATACAAATTTAATTTCCTTGGCCACACCAGAACTAAAATTTACCGTTTAAATACTTACTGGCGATACTCAAGGCAAATGAGGTCAAAATGACAATAACAGCCGCGAACAGAAATTTTAACAAAATAACGTTCGGGCCATTGCTCGTGGGAGAGGTGGTTAAAACTAAAAGCATTCCGATAACGGAGAAAGCGACGGACGCCCAGACAAAAACTTTTGTAGCTATTTTTTGCATAGGCCTAGTATATCAATTAAAACATCCTGCGTAAATCTGACTTTGACAATTTCAAGTTTTTAGAGAGCGAAGCTCGCTTTGACGGCAAATTCCCGTAAACAAAAAAGTCCAAAGAGTTTTAGACTCTAGGGACTTTATCTACTTCCTTTGAAATATCTTTTATTTCTAAGGTCTGTTTTTAAACATTCTCTTTTTTGTCGTAAAAACTATCAACCCGTCTCGAGGCTCGAATGGCTACCGCTATGCCCGAGACTCCAAAGTGTAGTGCATTTGCCAATGGCGCGCCACTGCTGTAATCACATAAATGTCTTGATAATTGCAGATCTATAACGCTAAGCGCTTCACTGTCTTTCTCAAGAATACATCGTTTAATTTCTTCCGAAAATTGTAATTTCCCCTTCTCAGTAAGTTGGAATAAATCCCACTCGTTGCATTCATCTAAGATCTTGGAAATAAAATCGAGGTCGTGTTTTAAGCCCAACCGGATCAATCCGTCACGATATCCTATTTTTTTAAGTTCTTCCTTCTTGAGTTCATCTGAAACTATGCCCATTTCCATATTTTACACCCCCTTTTTGTAAGATACCATTTATTATACCGCCCTATAATAATTTGTCAACTTTCTGACTTAGAACACCAAGTTCGTATCTAATTTCTTGGCTCTGTATTGTGAACGACGTTAGAACTATTATTCAGAGACAGGATAGAAATATCTACATACCAGATTTAAGAAGTTTTAGCCTGAACTAAATTAGCTTTCTCTTGAAATCTTCTAATGTAATCATCAATTTCTTCTTTGGGAAAAACTGCTCTGGCATCAACAATGTGCCGACTATCCTTCTTTGGCGGCTCTGGTTTATTATAGTGTGCGATATATCTTTCAATAAGAGAACGGAACATGTCTAACAACACGTCATTGGGTGGTGAATAAAACTTAAACCCTTCAACGGTTTTGAGTTCTTGTGTCAGTGCTTCATCAGACAGCTTAAAAGTTTCTACGACACGAAATTCTACACTATCATCAACTTTAT
Organism: Candidatus Yanofskyibacteriota bacterium; assembly: GCA_016185525.1. Lineage (GTDB taxonomy): Bacteria > Patescibacteriota > Minisyncoccia > 2-02-FULL-40-12 > IGHO2-12-FULL-4 > JACPNK01. The sequence continues at coordinate 100,108 of JACPNK010000006.1, read as the reverse complement.
ATACTGGAACTACCGAAAACCTTTCCGTCCCCTTGATAGATATCTCCAGCTTGGGTCGCCTTGTCTTTTTCATCATTGAATATGACAAAACCCACGTATCCGCATCCCAATCGCCGTGTTTTTCAACTAATCGTCTCAAAACCATTTCGGCTTTATTAAAATCATTTTCCAAAACATAGACATCAATATCCTTGTTCTCTCTTAAAAACCTCCCGACAATTCCAGCTATACCAATGCCACCAAAAACATAATACTTAATTCCAGCGTCAGTTAGTGCTGGCAGAACCTCATCAAAAACAACCTCGAGATGTTCGTTCAGCTTTTGTTTCATATCTCAAAATTATCACATTTTACCCCACCCCACAATTCGTTATTGTTCAGGGGTAATAAAAAGACCCCGCAGGTCCGTTTCTATCTCAAACTAAATAAAACTGTTTTTGGCCCTTCGTCTATAAGCCCGTTTTCTCAATACGCCACCCGTCTGGCGTATTGAGAGTTTGCCTAAGTCTTCCCTCGCAAAGACTGTCCTTGTGAGACTAATCTTCCTTTTTTTCTAAACGAAAACCATAATAGGCAAGCGTGCCGGCAAGGGTCACCGCCAACCAGCTAAGCCATATAGGGACATCCCAGCTCCCAATGCGCGCGGGCCAGTCAAAAACTATCCGCAAAAAATGCAACGATGTTATCGCAACAAACACGATTGAAACCGTAATAAAATATGTTTTGTTTTTCATAATAACTTAATGACGCTATGCTAATAAATAAAATTATAACATATTAAAAGCTCATTGCGAAGCAAGTAAAAAGCCGATACTAGATCGGCCGGATAAGTTTCTAAGTATACAGAAAAAAAATTCCCGTTATCAATGCCCCCAGCCACAGAACAAAACAGACATAGCCAAGTTTTCCATGAAAGCGGTATTTCGTCCCGTCCTTCCAAAACGCCAATACGCCCATTAGGACAGCGGCTGGAAACGCAAGTGACAAATGGAACCACAGAAAATCATGTTTTCCCGATTCAAGAAACCCATAGATAAACGAAGCCTCAAGAAGCAACACCCCGGCCATCATGAAAAAGAATGCGCTGCGCATGCATATCTTATGCCTATGCTGGTGCGCCATATCATGTGTGGCTTTGTATTTCCTGGCCTCTATAAGCCCCGCCAACATGAGGGCGGAAACTACTGTAAATATGGCAATAACGGTTGTTTCCATGGTTTTCTCTCACCAGATTGCTAAGGTAATGGTCTTGATATTATATACAATCCTAAAGAAAGAAGAAAGCCGGCGCAGAACTTTTTCCGTAACACCAGCAAGCCAACAATATAAATGGCATAGATGGGAGAAGGGGTACAAAAATTCCAATTAATCCTACCGCTAAGAAGATGTGTCCGAGGGCAAGCAGGATAAGTCTTTTCACCACCATTATACTCCTTTTTGAAGTTACTGAAAGTAATTATTGCACACATTCACAAATTTCAAAAAAGTTCTGACGTCCATAACGTCCGGAAAAGGTGTCCCTCTTTCATCCGCCAGTTGACGGATTTCGGAAGGGCAAAGCAGGTACCTTTTTCTCAATACGCCACCCGGGTGGCGTATTCATTCTTGACAGGTCGTGGGCGAAAGAATCTGTCACGCAGTCATTTTCAACTTCGTTTAAAAATGGCGTGGAATATTTTGGGCGCTATTTTTATGCCAAGCAAAATAGTTGTGACAGCAAAAATAATCCAGAAAACCGGCCAGAAGAATTTCCCCAAAATGTTTTTATTCTCCCCAGTTTTTTCTTCGCGGATCGCCGCTCGCTCATTACCCTTGTTTTCACCATCGTCATTTTTCAATAATCCCGAAAAAACAGAGCCGCTGCCGATAGTTATTTTCCCATAGCTTTGGCCGTTCACAAAAATATCATATTCGCCCTTTTCTTTTACGGACGCAGAAAAGTTCACCGTTTCCTGATCCGCCAAAGAAAGATCGGCGGTTTTTAAACCATTAAATCCGCCTATTTTTAAGTTGACCGGCATTGACCCCGCCTTGCCGCCGATATTATCAACGGAGATCTCCACCAAAAATTTGTCGCCGGCTTTGGCAGACATCGGCGCGGTTACCCCGGTTACTTCAATAAGAGCCGAAGCAGCCGATGAGTAATCTACTATTCCCCGCCACACGCCCGCTTGAGCCGTTCCCATATAAATTATTTTAGCCGAACTGTCTATTTGTATTCTGTCGGCTTCTTTTAATTTTGGGGTCACGAGTTTCGTCCATGTTTTGCCTTTGTCTCTGCTGACATATAGCGGGTCTTCAGTGCCGACCACCACCATATTCGGATCTTCCGGATTGACGGCAATCGCCCGTATGTCGTGCCCCTGACCGGGGCCGTTTGCAACCTGCGACCAATTTTTTCCTCCATTACGCGAAATCAATAAACCTTTTGAAGAATCGGCGACATTACCGTGGCTGTCTATCGCTCCCTGATGAGTGCCCAAATAAATTATATCGGGATCTTGCGGATCAAAAGCCATAAAGTGGACATGGATATTTTTCAAATCGTCCGAGAGCCACTGCCATGACCGACCCGAATCGCGAGACACAAAAACGCCGTTAAGCGTCGTGTACCATATTTCGTGGGAGTTACTAGGCCTGACTGCCAGCTTCATACTGGTGTGAGTGGCGTAATAAAAACAGCCTGTATCAAATTTTTGCCCCGCTTTATATTTGCCAAATTCCCCTTCGCATCTTTCCCGGGGCGTGTTGCCTTCCGGCTTTAGATTTAAGTTCCAATAAAATCCTTCTTTTGAGATGCCGCTGTTAGCGTCCTGCCACGTTTTACCGCCGTCTTCACTCCTATAAATACCTTCCGAAGCGGTGCCGACCAGCATTAAATTTGGATTTTGCGGATGGATAAATATGTCGTAGACTTCCAGCTGGTTGTCATTATTGCCGTAAGGATGGGCCAGTCCCCGCGTTTTACTCCAGCTTAATCCGCTGTCATTTGACGCGTACAATCCCGTATCGCGCCACGGGGCGCCAAAATATCTGCCGGTTGCTCTGTCAGTAGCTCCGGTCACGCCAAAATAAAGAGTATCAGAATTGGCGGGATTAAATTCTATCGCCGCTATACTGCCACCCTCAAGATTTGAGCCAAAAAATCTTTTCCAAATTTTACCGCCGTCTAAAGTGGTGTGCAGAGCTCCGTCTCCGGTTCCGGCTAAAACTTTATTTCTGTTGGCCGGATGAATCCGAAGAGCGTAAACGGAGCTGTTTTTTATTCCGTCCGACGACCAGCGCCAGCTTGAGCCGCCGTCTGATGATTTCATAAACGGCTTGTAATATTCCAGAGCGTAGACGTTATTGTCGTCCACTATTTCCAGCTCGTGGGTGTAGCGGATTGGTTCGGACGAGCCAAGGCCCACTGTTTTCCAAGACGCCCCGCCGTCTTTTGAAACATAAAACGGCTCGTTGTCCGCTCCGGATACGACAATATGATTCGCGTTTTTGGGATTAACCGCCGTGTGAGTTAAAATTCTTTTATCCAAAACGATTTTCCAGGACACGCCGCCGTCTTCGGATTTGTATATTCTGCGCCATTCCTCATTGGAGTCGGGCGCATGGTGGACGCTGGCATAAATTGTCTTGCCCAAAACATCAACATCCTGCACCAGATCGTTTTTAAAGTCGCTCTCAATTTTTTCAAAATTTTCTCCGCCATCTCTTGAAACCAGCAATCCACCGCCCCTTTTCGGAAGTCCGACTAACGCGCTTAAATACCAACTTCCGGCGCCGACATATATTTCTTGGGTATTTTGAAGATTGAAAACAATTCTACTGATGGGCGCATTCGTGCCAAGCCGTCCGCTGACACTCTGCCAGTTTAAGCCGCCGTCGGCTGTTTTGTACAAATCACCGTGAGTTGTGCCGGCGTAGACAATGTTGCTGTTATCAGGATTAATAACCAGCGCGGAAATGGTCGGATTATCGCCCCGCGGATCAATGGCAATAAGTTTTTGCCAAGAAAGCGCGCCATCAGAACTTTTATAAATAGTATGGTTTGCCGCGAGATATAGGATGTCGGCATTTTTTGGGTCAACCGCTATTGCCCGAACGGCTTCGTCCGCAGACAAAGAAAATTCGCGCCAAGTATTGCCGCCGTCCATTGACTTGTATCTATCAACATAAACAATATCGGGCTTTGCCGGAGAAAACCCTAAACCGTGCTTTATGGCTCCGGCCGAAGGGCCGTTTGTTTGAGTAATAAAAAGATTACCGTTTGAAGCTACCGCAAAAATAGCAAGGAAAGACAGATATAAAATGACGGCAAGTGATAAAAGAAAAGCGCGAACAGTAGCCATGATTTCATTATATCACGGATCCGCTTGTGGTTTAAGAAAAAGGTAGCGGCGGATACAGCTTTTCTATTTCGGGGTATTTAGCAAAAACATTTTGAAGTAAATATTTGTTTAATTCTTCCTCACTCATAAATTTATCTATAATTTTTCAATAGTCAACAAATTTTTGCCCCTGTGGACAACTCTATTTGGAATATGCTATACTGGCCTTGGTGCTTGGAGGGTCCGCCCTGTCACGGCTATCCAAGCTGTAACCAGGCACCACTAAAGAATGCCGCTCTGTGGCGTTTTTTAGTTTAGTCATATTCCGGATCGCCGCTATGTAATATCCGCCGACTGTTTATGGAATCAATTTTCCAGTATGGAATAATACTCCAAAAGAACTTTTGACCGCCATCAATCTGTTTAACAATGACTTTCGCTCGCATATTTTCTAAAACCGCAATGAATTCGTAAAAAGAAACTGGTTTAAGAATTGTGTCGGTGCGGCTATGAATACGAATTCGCTCAAAATGTTTGGTCTGCCAAATTCCTTGCACAGTGCGGGACAGAGAGAGTATTTGTGGAGCGAAAATCAGCAGTTTCAATCGAGAGTATTGCTCGGAATGTGAACGCGCAACTTTATCGGATTTGAATTTCAAATGTTTCAACCCCTCTGCGTTGAAATTAACCTTCTCGTCAAAATAGGGACAACGAATTTCGCCAATAGAAACATAAAATGTCTCGGCATCCGTCCGCACCTTCTCAAAATCCTGTTCGCCTTTGAAATTAAATTTGCCCATGATTAAACTTGCGTAAATCTGACTTCGACCTTTGGTCCGGAAAAGGTGTCCCTCCTTCATCCGCCAGTTGGCAGATTCCCGGCAATATTTCTCCCTTCAAGATCGTGAATTACTGGTAGGAATTACACGAATTTACCAGCTAGTTGCTCCCATAGCGAAAGATTGCTTATGAATGCATGTGGTCGTCTCCGCCGCAGCCGTCCGAAAGATTCCAGACATCGGTGACCTGCTCACCGGTGAAGTTATAGTCGCGAATCAAATGTTTGGCTAAACCGCCGTACACATACCACCGCCAGCACTTACAGCAGCACGGGCCTTTTTCGTGAGAATTTGCCGTCGCATAGTCATATGCCGCTTGTTCGGTCGGAGTAAGCTCCATATCGTAATGGCCCATGAGTTTACCGGCGAGCCCAGCTTCAATGTCATACGGATCGGGCGGTATGACAGAAATATCGCCGTATTGCTTCAATCCCTCAACCTGTTCCTCATAGCGATGCAGAACCATAGGTCCGCAGCAGGAACCCATCAATCTGCCGCCGTCCGCCACTGCGGGTATAGAATCTTTGAACGATGACGAACAGGATGAATTACCGCTCTTGCTCAAATAATCAAACCTTGCCGCCAGCGCTTCGTTCGCTACTGCCGGCAATTCGTCTTTTGGCAGAGACGAAAAATAAAACGCTCCGCCAATCAGCGCCACCGCAAAAACTATTGAGATGAGTAGATTTTTATTCATGTTTTATTCTCCTCGGCATGAGCCGTGATCTTTCAATACGCCACCCGTCTGGCGTATTGCCTTACTTAAGCCGGTAAGTAACGGCATGACCAACTTTGCCGACTTGTTCCACTTTCCCCTCCTTCTCCAGCTCGTCCAAATAGCGCACGGCCGTGCGGCTGGATACACCGAGCGCCGCCCGGATTTCAGCGTTGGAAAGTTCTGGTTTTTCCGCAAACATAGCCAGCGCCTTTTCCTTCCGCCCCTCCTTTTGCGAAGCCGTCTCCACCGCCGATTTACAAATCCCGACAAACTCCTCGCCAGCGCTCGTCCCGTACTTCCCCGCCTCCCTGCGCGATATGACCAACACAAAACCGACAATGATAACAACTAAAGCAATGATAAATAATAGTATTTGCCCCATGGGGTTATTTTAGCAAATTTTAACTCGAGTCAAAACCAAAACCACCCAGATGGATGGTTTGTGGATTAGTCACGATTAAGTTCTTCTAGTTTTTTGTAAACTGCCTCCAGCACATTCTCTGCTCTGATCGTGCCACCGCCCCGAACATATTCTTTTGTAATTTCAATGGCTTTTTCCAGTAATGTTTCTTTGGCTAACATTAACTTTTGCCACCTCCTTTTTGATATAAAATTTTATTCATGGAAATATCCTACCGAAAGAAACCCGAAAGTTAAAGTCGCTTGCCTGTGGATAACTTTCGGGTTTCTTTCGGGTATAATAAAAATATGACACTGACTCCAAAACAAAAACAGATCCACGATTTCATAAAAACTTATGCGGACAAAAAAGGATTCTCCCCTACTCACAAAGAGGTCGCTAAAAAATTTAAGCTCGCAGTTTCTACAGTCCACGAACACCTTTCCGCTCTTGAGAAAAAGGGTTACATCAAAAAAGAGCGTGGCCATGCCCGTACTATTGAAGCAACAAAGCCGAACAAAAATTCCGGCTTGGTTAAAATCTCTCTTCTTGGAACTATCTCCGCCGGACAGCCGCTTACTTTATTTGATATGCCACAAGAAACGATCGCTGTGCCAAAAAACAAAATCCCGCCGTCATCAGAAGTTTACGCTCTTCGCGTGGTTGGTAGCAGTATGATTGACGAAAACATTAATGATGGTGATGTTATTTTGGTTCGCCACCAAGAAACCGCCGAAAATGGACAGAGGGTGGTGGCTCTCATTGATAATCACGAAGCTACCTTAAAAAAATTCTATAAAGAGAGGGGGCATATCCGTTTACAGCCGGCAAACAAAAACATGGAGCCACTTATTTTCCGAAATGGCCGAGATATTTCTATACAAGGAATAGTGCTTGATGTTATTCGTGAAGAAGTAAGGTCGTCGATACAATTTCCTGAATATAAAGAAACTAAAAAATATACCGAAGTACCGCTAAATAAAATTATTTGTGGTGATGCGATAGAGGTTATGCAAGCAATGCCTTCCGATTGTGTAGATCTCGTAGTTACTTCTCCGCCATACGATGAATTAAGAAACTACAATGGCTACGCCTTCGATTTTGAAAGCATAGCAAAAGGCTTGTTTCGAGTTATAAAAAAAGGCGGTGTTTTAGTGTGGGTTGTCGGCGACAAAATAAATAAAGGAAATAGAAGTTTTACAAGTTTCAAGCAAGCTTTGTTTTTCCAAAATTTAGGGTTCAATGCTCACGATGTCATGATTTACAGAAAGAAAAATACTCCTTTCATGCGCTCAAATGCTTATACAAATTGCTACGAATTTATGTTTGTTTTCAGTAAGGGTTCTCCCAAAACCTTTAATCCTCTGAAAACAAAAACCGTGCGACAAGGCCAAGAAATGCTACCGTTTAACAAAAAGGCAGACGGAATAAATAAAAAGACCAAAGGCGAGTTAAAGCCAGAAAAAACCTTAACGAATGTATGGGATTATGCCGTAGGGTTTGGAGGGTCAACTAGCGATAAAATTGCCTTTCAACATACTGCTATATTTCCAGAAAAGTTAGCAGAAGATCATATCCTTTCATGGACAAAAACGGGAGATGTCGTTTTTGATCCAATGTGCGGGTCTGGAACGACTTGTAAAATGGCCGCAGTAAATAAGCGTCATTACATTGGATGCGATATTTCAAAAGAGTATGTTGATCTCACAAAGAAGAGATTAAAGTACTTCAATCTCTAATAATTTTTCTTTAGAAATTCTATCGCGCTTTTAAGTAACTCTACATCATCCTTGAAACGACCTAAACCGGTATTACAACTATCACATATCCATCCACCCGGTTTCCCCGTTCGGTGATCATGTTCAAGGACGACTTTGCTGGTTATGCCAGCAATGGTTCTCTTTTTGCAGACCGGACACTCAAATGGTTCATTGTGTGGTTTCTTTTTAAGCCACGCGATCCTATCTGTCTGAGATACTCCAACTCCCTCCATTTTTACACGGCAATCTTTGCACGAAGGGCGTCTTACTGACCTGTTATTTTTTGCATTTTGATTTTTGGCAAAGTCAGTCGTCTTTTTAAGTTTGTGGCAAACATTACAAATTTTCTTGGGAAATCCATCTCCCGTTTTTCTGACGTTTATAACTTCAAAATCCTTTTCATTTAACTCAACTTGCTTCCAAATCCTAATAAAAAAGATGGATGCGTGATTTTTGTTTTCCGCTTTTATAACGCCGACATCGCCCTTCTCAATCATTATTTCTTGAGGAGCAACTATGTTTTTCTTTGCAACAACAAATTTATTTTGTGATTTAGTCATTTTAAGAAATGGTTAACTGGCTTTTTATAGATAGCCAAAAATTTCTTCATTTCCGCCACGTCAAGCCGTCTTTCGCCGGATTCGATTTTTGAGATATAGGATTGCGGCTTCCCAAGTTTATCGGCCACCGCTTGTTGGGATAAATCGGCCTTAATACGCGCTTTTTTCAAGCGTTCTATGATCTCTTTGTAGTCTTTTGAGTAAATTGACCTGCTCATATGTACTTCTATGCTATATCCTATTGTGGTATAATCCCAAAATGGGATATACTATATTTATGAATATTGTCGCCAAAAAATTTTCCCGCCCAAGCGAGGACGGCTCGGCAGGAGAGGGTTGGGGGGAGGAATGCCGCCGAAAAGAAAAGGGGTCAGGTCCCTTTTCCTCATCTTCAAAAAACGAGTTCGTATTGTCTTCTTTGGCTCCGATGGGTCTGGGACGTTAGAACCTAAACCTCTTGTATAAATTTATTATATGCCACTTGATAAAGCTCCAAAAAAGCAGCAGTTCTCTTTTAAAACTCTTTGTGTGCACGAATGCAAAAAATTTAATATGCCCCCAAATCTCAAACTGATAGAAGGATTGTTCCGGGTAGTTAGGGTTAATTGCACATTTTACCGCAAATCCTGGACCTAAACTTACAGTCTTGGCTCTGGATGCTATATCACGCCAAAAAGCATAATCTTTATCTGTATCCTCTGCCATTTCGTACCATATATTTATTCTTTTTGTCCAAGGTATAAACCTGCCAAGAAGCTTATATTCCGTACCACGAACTAACTTCTCTGAAAAAATCCTTCGTGTTTTATTTGGGGTTAACACTGCTAATGTACCTCTTACTCCCTCCTTTGGTGCAAAACCCTTGTGAGTTCTTTTGGGATCATATTGCCCCATGTTAGATCTGACATTATTAAAAGTTGACAGTTTTCTGCCAAATCTTCTAGGATCTTTCACCCCAAGGAAAAATTGACGATTTAGAGCTTTGGCTTCAATACCTCTACAAGCTTCTAGGTTTGGCTCTACACATATTCCCCATCTAATAAATAGCTCATCTTCAATTACCTGGAGTTTTGCATTACATTTTCTGCAAGCAGGAACAGTCCATCTTTGGACATTTGCAGGTGTAGAGTCTGGATACCACGCATCTGGGAATACATGGTCATCACTTCGATTGTTTTTTATTTTTTTCAAACAATAAATACATTTCATATAATGTGTTCTAACATCAAATTAAAACATCTCCAACAGGAGATGTTAAAACCAAATTTTGCTATTTATCTCCCAGCTAGATATTCTTGTATATCCTCTTTGCTAATTACGCCACTGTAGTGAAAGATCTGTTGTAAGCCATATTTATCCAAACCGATACTGGGATCTTTCAGTTTTAGTTCTAGGGCAAATAGTAATAAATCTGCCTTCAAAAGGAATACCTCCTGAACACCAGTTTCCATTTTAATTTTCTTTATTGCATAATCTTGATCCTCCTTAATAAAAAGAAAAGGGACCTGGCCCCTTTTTCTTCCCTGGATCGCTGGAACCTCGCAACCACTTGCGAACCTCCAGAAACCCAGCCCTTAAGCCACGAATCGATGTTTCTGACTATGATTCACGACTTTTGCTCGCCAAACGGGACAGCTTTCAAACAGTATGTTAAAGCGTTTAAGCGGTATAATTGGGAGAGAGCATTCCCTATACCGGAATTAGTTGTTTCTCACACACAACAACTATTTTCTTATTTGTAATTTACTATCTATCTAAAATTCTTTTTATAATTACTTGTATGCCATCTGTGATATTTTTTGACATAACGCAAAGATGTCCGAATATGCCTAGCACGAAGATAGTAAATAGCCCGAAATCACTTAAAGTTAAGTCTCGCCCCTCAACCAATAAGGGCAACCGATATAAATAAAAATAATAAGCAACTAAACCAGTAATAATAAAGTTAAAAGAATCATTCCAAAATTCCAGAAATTTCAACTGCCATTTCTGGTTTATTGTATCTAGAGATTCAAATTTTATTAGTCCCAACAATACACCGACTATGAAGATAATTAATATAGTTGACATTTTATGTTAAATTAAAGTTTATTATTTAGTTTTGTTTGATTAAATCCGGTTCTGACCTATGCCAGCATGAATCGACCCATTCGTTTGATTCCCATTTCATCTCATAAGTTTTGGTATAAAAAGGTAGCTCGTTATTTTTATCAAATATCGAAGCAAGAGAGATATCGAGGATAGCTCTAACTTCTTTGGTGAAATAGGTCTTGGCTATTGAGCTTGTAAAATTGTAGTACATTGTTTGATATTGCGGGTGAACCACAATCCACGGTTTTTCTCCTTTTAATTTTGGCAATAATTCCAAATCAATTTTTTCCCATTTACCATCTATTTTCACTTCTGCACTAAATTTTACGTAAACTAAAGCCGGCACTGATTTTAGTTGCAAAAACTGAAAACTAGTTTCAAATTTTTCATTACACAAAACACCAACCTCTACTGCTGGTCTTTTGTCGTTTTCTAGTAAATCTCTTGTGGCTTTTGCTTGTATTGCTATAAAAATTGCAGTAATAGCTAATACTGATACGGTAATGGAGCTTTCTAAACTAATGAAGTTTCTTAAAACTAAAATCAACAATAACAGCCCCAAGCCGCCAAAGACAATGAATCTGTGCATAATTTTATATATGATGTTGTGTGCTTAAAACCTTATATAACAAAAACCGGCTGAGAAAGCCAGCTTTCTTAAAGCCGGTTTATGATGATTTTTTGGTTCTTAATAGTGCGTATCAATCTTATCCCAAAAAAGCCAAATCAAAAAAACCGAGTGTCTTTAATAAGCACTCTGAATCTATCCAGAAGGGTCTGATTCTTTTCGTTTCCACCGTCGCTAAAGCTATGGCGGACAAGTGTAATAAATCCCATTAGAGGCTCCCCGCTGCGAGCCCTCGCGGCCTCTAACGGGACAGGTGTTAGATCGGAATTCATAGTTTATCTTTTAGTTCTCTTAACTTCTTCCCGATCGGCTTCGTTGCCGATGAGGCGCACACAAAATTCACACCCATCGACTCCGAGGACGCCGCATTTGCAGTAAGTCATGCTTTTGTGCGTATTCCAATAAATCTCGTCGCCGCACTTTTTGCACCGCCAGTAAACCTCCTTTTTTGTTTTGGTTTTTGTTGTCATAGATTATTTCAGCAAGAGGGTAGAAAAGGGGTCAGGTCCCTTTTTTAGGCCTAATCTATGTTTTCTTTTTGCCCTGCCGACCTTTAAATTTTACGAAAATTCAGGACTATTTTAGGTTAGAACTTGAGCAGAATTACGCAATGTGGATAACTATTGACTTATATACTGCTTATTTGGTAGTATGTATTTATAAACATCGGTTTATACGGATTTTGATCGAAGCCCTGCCGCAAGGCGGGGCTTCTGATTTTTCATCCCCTTTTGCTAAATCTATCCATGTTTAACCGGTATTCAAAATCATCTGCGTAAAGAATCTCGTCGATTATGCCACCCCGTTTTGCGTCAATAATCTCGCGCCCCATGTGCCCGCGCGCGCTCATTACTATTGCTTTCTTGTTGTATTCCTCTTTAAGATATTTAAGCGCAACAACCAAATCGCCGTCTCCTGAAAATAATATAATAGTGTCATAATTATCTCGTTCGCGTATAAGATCAACTGCCATCTCAACATCCAAATCGCATTTTTTCTCAAAACCGTATATGTTGTCGGGGCTATATATATATTTCACACGCTTATCTATAACCTCAAGGCCATTCAGATCAGCGGTACGAAGCATATATCTTGACCAATCAGTTAGTTCGGATGATTTTTCTTTTTGGCCATAGTCAGCGCCATAATAAAACCGGCGCAGAAAACGCTTGCCGTAGGTAAAATGTTTTAGTAGTGACGCAAGTTCTCGTATGCCTACCCGCCAACCAAGCCCATTTTTCCATTTCTCTACATTACCAAAATCAATCACAACAATAGTTCGCTCACGTTTTGGAATAAAGGACTCAAGAAACTTTTTAATTTCGTCTTGATTCATAAATTATTTTGCAAATATTGTTTGAGGTGAGAAAAAGGCGGGGGGGAAAGATATCATGTCAGGTACTTTTTACCCAATACGCCACCCGCCTGGCGTATTGGAGTTATTCATAAAATTCCTTTCATTTTCTCACTTTTTCCCTCATATATCAACGGCCGAGCTCCGCTCGGCCGTTGATTAAAAAGTTTAGTTGGAAAAAGAAAAGCCGAGTTTAGCTCGACTTTGCCTTTTTTATTAATTCTTCGACAACTTGCCCTAAACCTCTATTCCCGTCAACAACTGCAGCGCCCTTTTTTTGCATGTCATCTTCCCACCAATCTTTCCAAGTCATTATCCAGTCTTGAACTTCAGCTGTTCTTCCAAAGTCGTTTTCCCTACGCATGGTCAAGCGGTGCCGCATTGTTTCCGGATTAACTTTCAGTAAAATCACTAGGTCAAAAAAGGGCAAGATCTCATCCATATTTGAAGCGCTACCGCAATAGAAAACTAACTGGTTGAGTTCACTAGAGATAATGGATTTAAGTTTATCTTTGTCGCAAATCCAGTCCATTTCTGCTACCTTTTCCAAGTTGCTGTTATCATGGCCAACGACAGGTTTTCCGGTCTTTTTGTTAATCATTGCAAACAAGCCGGGAAGATCATCCATGTCATAAGCCTTATAACCAAGTTTGTTTAGCTTTTTACTGATTGCCGTTTTGCCGGCACCGGAAATTCCTGTAACAAGGATAGATTTTTTCATTTGCACCCTATTTTTGACTTTAATCTAACGAGAACTGATCGTACAGTAACACTAAAACTGTACTGTGTCAACTTTTGGCTCCCCGGGTAGGGATCGAACCTACGACCTTCTCGTTACATTTGTCCACTACTTTCGTAGTGGGATGGACTATATCACCACCCTACTGTTGGGTGCTTCGGTATCTAGTCTCTACGGCGCCCACGTGATGCCTTAGCATTTTACGTGGTTCCCACGGTGTTACCATTTTAAAAAAGGTTTCACCGTTATCCCAAAGTTTTTCATCCTAGATTTCTCTAGGTAGCTGCGTTATTTCACAGCGAGCCGCTCTACCGCTGAGCTACCGGGGAATATTTAATTTTCAAACTAAGACAAATTTACGCTATTTTCAGTGTTTTTACAAATAGGCGTTCGTTTAGAATTTAGAAATTAGGTTAATTAGCCAGTAAAGCCCCGTGGGGCCACTGGCCCTTTACGGGGAAATTAGAAATTTCACTAATATCCCTTAAGCTTATCTGCCACAGCTCTTTCTTTAAAGTCTTAGAAAGGGCTGGACTCCGAAGCTTAAAGGCTAATAGCCTTTAAGCTTCTCCGCCTTATGATGCTGTCTGATTTTCTCTAACGCCTTCGCTTCAATTTGTCGGATGCGTTCGCGGGTAACGGCAAAAACTTTGCCGACTTCTTCAAGAGTATGCAGAACGCCATCATTCAAGCCAAATCTCATCTCAAGAATTTTTTGTTCACGCGGAGTCAGGTCAGCAATAATCTCAACCAGATGATCCTTCAAAATCCTGCGCGCCGCTGAAACCGCCGGCGAGATGCTGTCTTCGTCAGGAATAAAATCCGCCAGCATGCTGTCTTCGTCGTCATCGCCCACCGGAGTTTCCAAAGGAATTGTATCTTGGGAAATTTTAATAATATGCCTGATTTTGTCTATATCCATCCCCATTTCCATAGCGACTTCTTCCGGCAAAGGCTCCCGCCCCAAATCCTGCACCAACCTTCTGACCACTTGCTGATACTTGTTTATCGTTTCAACCATATGCACTGGAATACGGATGGTTCTGGCCTGGTCTGCCAAAGCGCGGGTAATAGCCTGCCGGATCCACCAAGTTGCATAAGTTGAGAATTTGTAGCCCCTTTTGTAGTCAAATTTTTCAACGGCTTTTGAAAGACCGATGTTACCCTCTTGGATTAAATCCAAAAGAGTTAAATTTGCCGAACGCCCGATATATTTTTTAGCGATTGAAACCACCAGACGCAAATTGGATAAAATAAGTTTTTGTCTGGCCGCTTCGTCGCTTTCTAAAATCTTCTTAGCCAAGTCAACTTCCTCTTCGGCCCGCAAAAGCGGATATTGGCCAATTTCCCGCAAATACATTTGCACCGAGTCTGAAGAAATATCGCCAAGTTCGGTTTCCAATTTTTTCTTTTCCTCAAATTCTTTAGCCCGATCCTGTTCAAAGACTCTGCCCGTTTCAATAATGTTGATGTTTGAAGACTCCAGCCTCTCGTACAGCCTCTCCAATCCCTCAATATCTTTTTCAATATGCGGAAAGGTGTGCATAATTTCCGACTCGGTAACAAAACCGCGATGACGACCCTTTTCAATCAACTTTAAAATGTCTTCTTCTTTAATCAACTCCTTGGGAACCTTAACTTTGGCGGGTTTTTTTGCCGGTTTTGCCTTTGGCTTGCTCTGTTTTTTTGAAACATGAAACTTGGCTTTTTTGGCCTTGGCAGGTTTCTTTTTTTTCAAAGGTTTTTTATTTTTTATTTTTTTGGTTTTAGGCATTTTGTTTTATTTTTATATTGTCTTTACGCTATTTAAAAAACTGGCTGTGATCTGGGCTTCGTTTATTAATTTTGCTGTCAGGTCTTTATTTTGTTCTTTTTGGGCTTTCTTGATGGCCAACTCCAGGTCAACCATTTTGGCTTTTACCTTTCTTTCTTGAAGCCTCTTTAGTGCCATATCAAAGTCTTCGGCCAGCATCTTGTCATCAAAGTTAACTTCTTGGGCTTGTAAATATAATTTTTCTAAATACATCTTCTCAAGCCCCAAATTTTTATCCGCAGATTTTTGTAAAATATAATCAATGGCTTTTTCAAAAGGTTTTTCGTTCAGATAGCCGGCGAGAGCGGAAAAAATCGTTGCCAGTTTATCAGAAAAAAAGCCAATTTTCTGCTGGTCCGCGCCGGAAGCCAGTTGCGGTTTCAGCATCAGCAGAGAAATTAAGTATTCCTCCAGCAGGTCAAAACTTGCCGACTCAAAAAAATGTTCTTTTTTGTTGGAAACGCTTGAAATTGTTTTGGCGTCCGACAACTTGTTCTGCATCGTTTCCATCTGCCGTATCAGGGTTTCTTCTTTAACCGCCAGCCTGACCGCCAAATCACCGACCCAATGCGACCTTTCTATCTCATTGGGTATGGTCTTTATAAACGGCAAAACTTTATCGGCAATCATTTTTTTACCGACAGCCGTACTGGAATCAAACAATCTGGAAGAATGCTCTATATAGAACTCTATCAGGGGTTTGGAGTTTTTTGCTTGTTCCCGCCACTTCAATCCGAATTTTTTTACAAAGTCGGCAGGATCTTTGCACTCCGGATCATCTATACCCAAAACTGAAACGTTAAAGTTATTTTCAAGAGCTAAAGCAATTCCTCTCTCGGTTGCGTTTGAGCCGGCCGAATCTTGGTCAAAACACAGATTAAGATTATTGGTAAATCGCTTAATGACTTTAAGATGCTGGTCGGTCAGCGCCGTTCCTGAAGAAGCCACCGCGTGAACAACTCCTGCCTGGTGAGACAAAACCACATCCATGTTGCCCTCCACCACCAGACACTGGTCAACCTTTTTTATCTGGCTTCTTGCCTTATCCAAACCGTAAAGAATTTTGCTTTTGTCGTAGATTGGCGTCTGCGGCGTATTGATGTATTTTGCTTCTTTAAAATCCGAGGAGTCTTTATCTTTTTGGTCGGGAAAAATCCTTCCGGTAAAACCCACAACTTGAGCATTGGCGTCAGTTACTGGAAAAATTATCCTTGAACGAAAGCGGTCATAAAATCCGTCTCTGGATTCGCGGCGGATAGACATTCCTGATTCAAAAATTTCCTGATTCCGATAGCCTTTGCTGTTTAAAAAATCGCTTAGACTCTGCCATGACTCCGGCGCAAAACCCAACCTGAAATTTTTTATAAAATCATCTTGCACTCCCCTCTCTTTAAGATAAGCAAGGGCTTTTTGTCCGACGTTAGAACGCCAAAGCTGTTTTTCAAAAAATTTGGCTGCCAACTCGCAAATTTCCAGCAACTTGGTTTTTTCGTTTTGGAAAGAACGGTCAAAATCACGAAGCTCAACGCCGGCTTTTTTTGCCAGCATTTTTAGAGCTTCCGGAAAGTCAGTTCCTTCAATTTCTTCTATAAAAGTGAAGTGGTCGCCACCCTTGCCGCAACCAAAACAATGCCAAATCTGCCTCTCCGGAGAAACTGAAAAGGAAGGCGTCTTCTCACTATGAAACGGGCATCTGGCTTTGTAGTTAACACCCGCCTTTTGAAGTTTTAAATAACCGGAAATGAGGTCAACAATATCCACCCTCTCCTTTATTTTTTGGACATTGTCTTCCATTTGAATTTGAACACTCGAGCGGCTTATTTAATAAAATAAGCCAAAATCAGCTTTTTAAAGCTGGTTAAATTGCATTATAGCATTAAACTAATTTTATGCCAATATTTTACTTTGTCCTATCCGTAACAGTGTGAAAACTCGGCAAATTGCAATATCGGGATTAAAATTGGTTTACTTTACTGATGAAATTTCTTCTTCAATAGCGGCTTTAAAAACAGCAAATGGCTGGGCGCCCACCAGCTTGCGTCCGTTAATGAAAAAGGCTGGTGTGCCGTTTACTCCGGCGTTTGAGCCGTCGGCCGTATCTTTTTCAACCTCACCTTTCTTGCTTTCAGAGTCCAGACACTGATCAAAGTCTCCCGTGTTGAGACCAATCTGGCCCGCCCACTTTTTAATATCATTGACCGTGAACTGAATAGTGCCGCTGCCCATCTTTTCCTGTTCGCTGAAAATTTTGTCGTGCATCTCCCAGAATTTGTCCTGATCTTTGGCGCATTCGGCCGCTTGGGCCGCCGGATGGGCCGCCGGATGGAAAGACAAAGGAAAATCCCGATAGACAAGCTTCACTTTTCCTGTATCTATGTATTCTTTTTTAATTAAAGGCAGTGTGTCTCTCCAAAAACTTCGGCAAAAAGGACATTGGAAATCGCTAAACTCAATAATTACTACTTCGGCATTTTTTTCTCCCAAAAAAGAGTCATTGTCTTCGGCGACATCGACAGGGACACTATCGTCAGCGCCGCCGGCCCCCTGATTAATTTGGGCCTGGCTGTTCTTATTCGGCAAGCCTCCGTTGACATAAAAAATCGATCCGGAAATTAAAACGGCGGCAATCAAAATTGCGCCGGGCAAAATGAGTTTGGTCTTATCAAATTTATTTTCCATAGTAAGACAATTATATAAAGATAAAAACTAAAAGTAAATCGTTTTCCGAATTTTGGCGGAGGATACAGGAGTCGAACCTGTAAGGGATTGCTCCCGCACGCTTTCCAAGCGTGTGCCATACCATTAGGCGAATCCTCCAAAAGTAAACCTCGCTTTTGGCGAGGTGGTAAAAAGGTAAAAACTAATCGCCAACTTTGCTCCAAAAACCGCTAGACTCCAGATACTCCAACGCCGCCATATCGTCCCGGTGAATTTCTTCCGGCAGGTTTGGCCAAAAAAACTGACGAGCATTGCTTTCTGCTAAGAACCAAACTGACCTTATTAAATCTTCATCTACATCCTGCAGTAGATAATTGAAAACCCGAAATATACATTGCTTAGAGAGCTTTGCCCCCAGAACACGAGGGTCTAGCCCTTCCATGACCAAAGCTGCAATCTGCCAGTCATTCATACCGGGTTCCGGTTCTTTGCCGAAAAGTTTTCTGTAACCTTCTTCCAAATATCTATCCCGATTGCCTTGACTCAATTTTTCTCTCCTTTTTAATTAACCCGCCGACCAAGTTGTTGAATTGTTCGCCGCGATCATATTCGTTTTTGAACTTTTCAAAGCTCTTGGCAGCTGGTGAGAACAATATCACGGATTGAGAATATTTTCCAGCTTTTTCTAGAGCGGCTTCGAAACACTCTTTAAGGGTGTCAAAAATTGTGGCCTTAGTCCTTAGTCCTTTTGCCTTGAGCATCTTATCAGTCGCACTACCGGAAAGAAAAATTAAGTTTTTGGACTTAATTTTTTTCTTAACAACCTTTGACCACGCTTGGTATTCCAGTTGTCTGTCGGTGCCGCCGGTAATTAAAATCGTGTTCGCAGAGCCGAACCTTTCCAGAGCCGCAATTGCTCCGTCAGGTGAAGTTGCTGTTGTGTCATTAATAATTTTAAGCTTAGGGCTTTGAAATATAATCTCCTGACGGAATGGCACTTGCGGAAGATCGGCAATTTTATTTTCGATCTCCCGCCAAGATACACCTGACAAGTGCGCTGAAAGAGAACTGGCAAGCAAATTGTAAAGATTGTGCCCTCCCCAATTTTTAACAAAATCGTTAACTTTCAAAACAACTTCTGCTTTGCCATTTTTTTGAAAGAGTATCGCCTCTTTTTGAGAGTAAATGCCGTTAAACCTTAGTGGCAATTTTTTATTTGAGAAAAACCAAACCTGCGACCTTGGTTTTTGCTTCAAAAAAAACTTAGTCCAATCGTTATCATAATTTAAAATTAAGTGCTGTTTTGAAGATTGGTTTTTAAAAATGTTGGCTTTAGTCAGCGCATAGTCTTTAAGAGTATTGTGACGATTGAGGTGGTCTTGATAAATACTGGTTATGACAGCAACGTCAGAAGACGGAACTGTTTTATCAAAAAACTCCAAAGCAAAAGAAGGTATTTCCACTGCCGCTATTTCAAAACTTTTTTGCTTATCTAAAATTTTAAGAAAAGGATTGTCGTAAGAATTGCCGGCAACAGAAGATTTGTATTTTGATTTCAAAAAATGATTCGTCCAATTTACGGTTGTGGTCTTGCCTCTTGTACCCGTTATAGCTACCACCGGTTTTTGCCAGTTTTTTAAAAAAATTGTCGCCTCATTTTCAACTTGCTTGCCAAGATTAAAAGCAAGCTGAATATATTTGTTGTTTATTGATACATCGGGGTTGACGACAACAACTTCGTTTTCTTTGATGTCTTGCTCGCTATGCCCGCCGAGCTTCTGCTCATCAAGGTTGAACCTTGATGGACCTTTGATTTTTTTAAGAGACGGCATTAATGTTTTTTTGTCTTTCAAATCAGTAACCGTAACTTTTGCACCTTGCCTTAAAAGCCAATTAGTTGTCGCCACTCCCCCGCCCAAAAGCCCCAAACCAAAAACAAGGACTTTTTTGCCTTTAAAATCTGTTTGAAATAAGCTGGGTTTCATATACCCGCTTTTACCATATTTGCCAATTTTAGGAAAACTTTTCGGCGGTGATTTATGTCTTCGTGTTCCTCTTTGGCTAAGTCTTGGTAAAGTTTTTAAATTCCGGCACCCAGAAAATTGATCTGAAAGGATAGCCTTTTTCAAAGCGAGACGCTTTGTTTTCCGTAATAAAGCCTTTGATTTTCTCTACAACGTTTATTGTATTTTTGCCGTCATAAAATACTCCGACCGAAACCAGAGAGGCTGTTCTTTTTTCCCAAGGAATGCCATGAAGCTTACTCAGTGCCAGTTCAATAAGTTCCTCATCGGTAGCTTCATAACCCGGCCAGCGCCGGCTTTTAATTCCGGGCTCGCCGTTTAAAAAGTCTATCTCCAGTCCGCCGTCATCAGCAACTGAAGGCAAACCTGCTTGCCCGACCGACAGGCGGGACCATTCAAAACAAGTTTTAGCCTTTAAAATGGCGTTTTCCAAAAAAGTTGTTCCGGTTTCTTCAATATCGGGAGAATCTTCAAAATCTAAAAAAGAGACACACTCAAAGTCAGGACCCAAAAATTCTTTGATTTCCCTCAACTTGCCCGGATTTTTTGTGGCAATAACGACTTTCATGGGCACGGTCGGCATATTAGTAAAGTTACTTCTAATTTAAAACGAGTGCAAGATTGTTTGACTTTCGTTTACTGGAGGACTATAACAGTGAGGCCCGAAAGGAGGCCAAAAGTGACTGTAAAACTGACAGTTTTAGTGTTATTAACTGCATTATTTACATCCTTTGCATTCGCGTCTGAACAGTCTGCCCCGCCTGTGCAGACAGGCGAAACTGAACAAAAGCATTTCAGTTTGGACTGGCGTTTTTCCATCTGGGGCGCGCTCTTTCACATCAGTGAAATACGAAACATTCCGCGTGAATATCGTTTGGTTCCCAGTATCAAAGGTACTGATTGTAGTTCCCAACCGTTAGGTCTGACCAGCATACCCTTAGGGTGCACTCTGGTCTTTAAACAAAATATCAACCCCGGCCATCTCGCATTGTTATCTTTCAAACTTGTTCCCAAATATAGCTGGAACAAAAATACACTGCGATTTGGTCCCTCTTGGACAGCATTCGGCTTTATTCCAGCTGCTATGATCGGTTCTGATAATACTAGCGAAGATGCCGGTAATGGCACGACTTACCGGGGAACCGGCCGGTCTTTGGTATATTACGCTTCCAAGGCCCGCTGGAGTTACATCCCGGGCGCAGTGTTAGAATACGAAAGAAAAACCGGGGATTACCGCGCCTGGTTTGCGGGCATACACTTGGAAAACTATCGGTTGGATATCCAACGCGGCGTTGACTCTTGGGACGCACTTACCACTCGCGACCATAAATCGTTTGCCAAAATCCTCGTCGTCGCGCCTGTTATCGGCAAAAGATACGGATCGGGTACTTTTTTCTTTGGCTGGAGCCGTGCGTTTGCAAAACTCAACACACAAGCCGCAGGAGCAGATATGCGCTTCGGCGCCGGAGGGCCGGTGCTCGGTTTAAGTTTTGACTTTTCCCTGATAAAGAAACTCTAGACCAGTAAAGTCTGCCCCGCTTTGCAAACGCGGGGTTTTTAGTTAATGGATGCTTTAATAAGCCCCAAAAACAATGGGTGCGGGTTAAGCGGACGAGATTTAAGTTCAGGATGGAATTGGGTCGCCACAAAAAATTTATTTTGCGGAATTTCAATAATTTCAACTAACTTTTGCTTCGTGTTTTCACCGGCAATCAACATCCCTTTTTTTATCAAAACACTTCTGTAGCGGTTGTTGACTTCATAACGATGGCGATGCCTTTCAGAAATTTTTTCCTCGCTGTAAAGTTTCCGGCTTAAACTTCCCTCCGCCAACTTGCAACCATAAGCACCCAACCTCATTGTCCCGCCCATTTTTTTTCCGGCTATGTTTGCCATCTGCTCCGCCATGGTACAAATCACCGGCTGGGAAGTATCCGGCTCAATTTCTGTGGTATTCGCCTCTTTTAACTTGCAAACATTCCGGGCAAATTCTACGACCGCCAACTGTAAACCATAACACAAACCCAGAAAAGGAATGTTGTTTTCACGGACATAATTTATCGCCATAATTTTACCTTCTACTCCTCTTTTGCCAAAACCTCCCGGCACGATTACTCCGTCAAACTCTTTCAGTTCCGACAGTTTAACCGGCTCTTTTTCATAAGACTCGGCATCCAGCCAAGTAATCTCCGGCTTGCGGTTCAAAGACCAAGCGGCGTGTTTTATCGCCTCAATCACAGAAAGATAGGAGTCGGACAATGTAAAATCTCCCGTGCCAAAATACTTGCCGACAATACCGATTTTAACCGGCGTTTTAGCTGTTTTTATCTTCCCCGCCATCTTTGTCCATTGGCTTACGTTTTTAGTCCTTGGTTTTAAATTAAACTTTTCAAGAATTTTTTTGCCCAAATTGTCTTTTTCAAAATTAATGGGAATTTCATAAATGGAAGCGATATCCGGCGCGGAAATGACATCGCCCGGACTCATATTGCAAAAAGTTGAAACCTTCTTCTTGCGGACATCATCCAAAGCCACCGAAGAACGGGCGATAATAAAATCCGGCTGGACTCCGGCAGAGTTTAAGGTGCGTACCGCATATTGCGTCGGTTTAGTTTTCATTTCGCCCAGCATTTTCGGCACCGGAAAATAGCTGACCAGCATAAACAAGATGTCGCCCGGCATTTCCAATTTCATGATTCTACCCGCTTCCAAAAAAACTAAGTTCTGATACTCGCCCACCGTGCCGCCAATTTCAACCAAAACTATTTCTGCTTTATTTTTCTTAGCCACCAAAAGCAAACGGTTTTTAATTTCGTCGGTCACATGAGGAATAGTTTCAACGCATTTGCCTTTGTATCCTAAAGCGCGTTCCCGATTTATAACCGACTGATAAACCGAGCCGGTAGTCATGTAGTTAGTCCTTAAAATATCCTCGTCCAAAAATCTTTCGTAGTTGCCGATGTCTTGGTCGCATTCCAAACCATCGTCAGTCACAAAAACCTCACCGTGTTCAGTGGGGTTCATCGTGCCGGCATCAACATTGAGGTAAGGGTCAATTTTTACGGCCGTTACCCTGAAACCATAGTCTTTTAAAATTCTCGCCGTGGAAGCCACGGTCACGCCTTTGCCGATTCCAGACATCACCCCGCCGGCTATGAAAATGAATTTAGGTTTTTGCATATACCAACAGATTATATTTTTATCTAAATTAAATCAAAAGCGGCGCTAGCGCCGCTTTTGATTTAGTAGTCTCCGCCCATGCCTCCCATCGGGGGCATTTGTGGGGTTGATTTCTCTTCCGGTAAATCTGTAACGATCGCTTCCGTAGTCAGTATCAGAGAAGCAACAGAAGCCGCGTTAGTCAGAGCGGTCTTAACAACTTTCAGCGGGTCAATGATGCCAGATTTAATCATATCAACATACTCGCCGGTATTGGCGTCAAAACCCATGCCAGTCTCCAGCTTAGTAACTCTTTCCAGAACTTCATTTGAATCCTTGCCGGCATTTTCAGCAATCGCCCGCAGAGGTCTTTCCAGAACTTGTTTTACAATCGCAACTCCTTTAGCCTCATCCCCGAATTCGGAAACTCCCGCCGCTTTAGCGTTCAAAGCCTTAGCCGCTTCAAATAAAGCAATGCCTCCGCCGGGAACAATTCCCTCTTCTAAAGCCGCGCGAGTGGCAGAAACTGCATCATCAATTCTAAACTTTTTTTCCTTCAACTCCGTTTCCGTAACCGCGCCGACTTTGATGACCGCCACCCCGCCGGACAACTTTGCCAGTCTTTCTTGAAGCTTTTCTCTATCAAATTCAGAAGTTGTCTTAGCAAGCAGACCCCTGATTTGCTCAACTCTTTTATCAATATCGGACTTTTTGCCCTTGCCGCCGACAATCACAGTATTGTCTTTTGTAGCCACAACTCTGTGAGCGCGTCCAAGCATTGCCATATCAACATTCTCAAGCTTCATACCCTTTTCCTCGCTGATAACCTGCCCGCCAGTCACAATAGCGATATCCTCCAACATCTCTTTTTTTCTGTCGCCAAAACCCGGAGACTTCACCGCCAGCGCGCTGAAAACGCCTCTCAATTTGTTGACCACTAAAGTCGCCAAGGCATCGCCGTCAACTTCGTCGGCAATAATCATCAGCTCTCTTTTGCCGGAATGAGAAATTTTTTCCAGCAATGGCACGATATCGGCGATAGCAGAAATTTTTCTGTCAGTAATTAAGAGATAAGGATCTTCGTAAACCGATTCCATTCTTTCGGTATTCGTAATCATGTAAGGCGAGATGTAGCCCCTGTCAAACTGCATACCCTCAACAATTTCTTTGTCCAAGCCAAAAGTTTGAGATTCTTCCACCGTAACCACTCCGTCTTTACCGACTTCTTTAAAAACTTCGGCTATCAGTTTTCCGATTTCCGCGTCATTGGCGGAAATAGACGCGACTTCTTTTATTTTTTCGTAGCCGGTTACGACTTTCTTTTTTTGATTTAAAAATTTGGTAACCCAATCCACGGCTTTGTCTATGCCTCTTTTTAAAACCATCGGGTTGGCGCCGGAATTTACGGCGCTGAAACCATCAGCAACTATCGCTTGCGCCAAAACAGTCGCTGTCGTGGTGCCGTCACCGGCGATATCGCCGGTCTTTGAAGCGACTTCTTTCACCAGCTCGGCGCCGATATTTTCAAATTTGTCTTTGAGTTCAATTTCTTTGGCTACCGTTACGCCGTCTTTGGTAATTGTCGGCGCACCGAAACCTTTGTCTAAAACAACATTGCGGCCTTTGGGTCCCAAAGTAACCTTGACCGCATTGGCAATTTTATCCACCCCGCGTTTAAGCGCTTCGCGGGCTTGTTCTTTATATTGTATTTGTTTTGCCATTTTTGTTAGCTAAAAGTCTAAGGTCTAAAGTCTAAGGCCAGATTGGCTTTAGTCTTTGGACTTTAGTCTTTAGTCAATTATGGCGAGAATATCTTCCTCGCGGGCAATTAAGTACTCTTTGTCGTCGACCTTAATTTCGTTCGGGCCGTATTTTGTAAACAAAACCACATCTCCCTTTTTAACAGACAGCGGCACTAATTTTCCGTCCTCGTATTTGCCCGGCCCGACGGCAACCACTTTAGCTTTCTCCGGCCTTTCTTTCTGAACGGTATCCGGCAAAATTATCCCGCCTTTCTTCCTTTCCTCTTTAAGAGGCTCCAACAGAACTTGATCTCGCAATGGCTTAATCTTAAGCATTGTTATAGGTTACAAGTTTTAGGTTATAGGTTAAAATTTTAACTTATAACTTACAACTTAAAGATTCCTGGCACTCACGACCACTGACTGCCAACTGGGGTATCTTAAGCTAAAGAAAAAACCCCGTCAAGAGGGGGGGCTACCAAAAGTAGAAACCGGAAACATTAACTACTGATTCTGAAAAATTACCCGAAGAATCAAAAGCTTTTGCTTTCAATTTAAGGTTGCGGCCAACCACAGGATATGTTCCACCGAGCAGTTTAATAGTATACGGAGCTTTTCTTACTTCACCCAAAAAAGCATTTTCCAGCCAAAATTCCACTCTCTCTATACGGTCGTTATCGCTGGCTAAAGCATAAATTTCTAAACCGTAATAAAATTTTAGGATGCTTGTCCCTTCCAAAGGAGCCGTAATAATAACAATAGGCGGTTCAAGATCAGGTACTCTCGGTTCCGGAGACACCCTATTAAAATAAATGCTATTAACTTCTCTTATCTTGTTTATCAAAGCGTCGCTGAAACCCGGTTCAATATTTGACGGTCCCGGTTTAATTATTGGCGAATATTCCTCCCAAGCCCAAAGAGCGCTAAACATAATTTTCAGTCGCCCGACTCTCTCCAGCGTTGCTTGAGTGAAAGAACCCACCGAGTAATTATCGTTTAAACCATCTCCGGTCTCGCCCACAAAAACAAATTTACTGGTTTCGTTGGCAACCTTAACCACCTCGTCCAAAAGATCAACGTTATTCTTTCCCACAATATCAAATCTTTCGTTATCACGAGAAGTAGAACAATTGTCTGAAATATCAGGGCAAAGGTTGTAAAAGTGGACACTTATTATTTCCACATCTCTACTTGCGTCAATCAAATTTTTCCTGAACTCCTCTCTTGAATCGCTTGTCCAGTCAGGACCATCTGGCGACCACTCCGGCTGTCTTCTAATATGTTCGGCAGCCGGACGCGGCATGGAAAAACCGTTGGAAATCAGGTGGTTCGGGTCAGTTGCGCGGACAAGGTTAGCAAATTCACGCACAAGATCAAGAAGTTCACCGGTACTGTAGTTGTCGCCTTTGGTACCCATTCTTTTGTCAATGTCCATGTCGGCATCCAAGTTCCATTCGTTGCCCATTTCCCAGAAACGCACTGCCGGATGATTTTTATACCGGTTTACAACCTCCCGAACATATTTTGACCAAAGTTTTCTTGAAGCCGAATTTGGGTCGGTAAAAAAGATATGCATACTGTCACCGGCAAACCGTGGAAATTGTATGTTCCACCAGCTTAAAACAAAAACCGCCTGGACATGGTTTTCATACAAGTCCCCCATCATTTTATCAAAACGGTTCCAGAAAAAATCGGGGTATCTCTGCCATAATTCCAACTCATAACTGCCGAATCCGCTGGCTGAAAAACGGAAGTAGCCAATGCTATTATTGCGAGCGTCAATAATGGTCTTGCGAGCAATCGTCTCCTGTAATTCCGGTCCGGCCACAAATGCATTGCCCAAATACATATTAAAAAGCCCCGGATTATTCATGCCGATTCCCGGCCAGACTTTTTTCTTTCCAGCAGCAAAAATAGAGTGGCTCAAAAGAACCAAAACAACAACCAAAAAAATTGACAAGACTTTTTTTGGCAACATTTCGTCACCTCTTCTATCTTTACATGAGTTTCAAAGAACTTCGCTAAACTATAAAGCAAGCCCTAAAAAAAGTAAATCCCCGCTATTAGGCGGGGGGGGGTTATTCGGTTTTCTTCACAACTTCAAAAACAGCTGTCTCGCTCAAGTCTGGATCTATGACATAGCCACTCGGTATAGGAGGAAATGGAATGTTAAATTTGACAAAATTTTCACTCTTGATTGTCGCCTTCCTGCTCTTGATACCGCCTTCCATCATATGCCAGCCTTCAACATATTCAGCTTGGTCGGTCACGACACTTTCCGCATTGGCAACTTTTTCTTCCGCCAAACCGCTTTTGACCCTGACGGCTACCGCCCCAAAAAGACCCTTGTCCGCAAAACGCAGACGCCCGGAGAAGGATTTAAGAAAATCTTCCGGCCCAAGAAAATAGTCTGGAAAAAGATCTTGTTTTTCCTTCCCCGAAAGCAAGGTTTTAGCGACATCAGCACCAAAAATTTTTACAACAGCATTTATAATTTTTTCCGGTTCCTTTTCTAGGTCCCTGGTTTCTCTGAAATAGACCGGCTCTTCAACCTCGCTCCAATTGATTGGGATGGCCATTTTCTTTTCAAAAGCCATTGTGTTAGTTTCGTTAACCAGCAAAATTTCAAGAACCGGATCCTCGCCCCAAGCAACCTTGCTGGGCAACTTATAAGCGACCAGCTTAAGTTCCTGCGGCCTGCCAGGAATAAAGTTGGCCGCTAACTCCACATTGCTAATCTTAAAATTATAATTGCTGAAGAAAAGCGGTGCGTAAATTCCGTGAATAAACCTGCTTATAGCCACCTTATAGGAAGAGGAGTAAATTACCCTATCGCCAAAGCTGGAAGAATCGGAGTAAGATATCTGCTTGCTTTCCACCGGCTGAAAATTTTCAATGCTTATCTTGCTTTCAAGCTCGGTGACACTCGGCTCATTAGACAACGGGGTATCGTTTGTCTCGCCTATCAAACCCAGAACCCCGCCGACAATCAAAGGCACCAAAGCCTGATGGTCAGCAATTCTGACAGAAAAATTGTTGTAGGTTTGTCCTTGCTTTTTTAGCTCAAGGTATAAGCTGTGCAATTTTTCCAAACCATCAAGAGACAGATTGCCGTAGATTCCGTAGTTAGAATCAAAGTCTATCAAGCCGAGAGGCTCCGAACTGTCGCCCGACAACTTAAAAGAACCTCCTTCTGAAAAAACCGTACCTATAATATTATATGTTCTAAAAGTATATTTTATTTTCTTGGCTCCCAAAAAAGGATGGCCGAAAGCGTAAATACGCCCGCTTTTTTTGTCAATATATGTGATAGTGCCGATAACACCCAACAATGTCCTCTTGCCTGATTGGTCTGTCCATTCTAAAAGGTCAACCATAATCGGCATGCCGGCTTTTAATGCGGCCTTTTCTACCCTTAAAACATTGGTGCCGTGGCTATCACTGCTCTGCACTTGAGAAAAGACGAACTTCTGGCTTTTAAGCATGCCGGCAAGTTCCGGAAAACCCGCTTGGACTTGAACAAACGAAGAAAAACTTAATGATTCGTCACCCAAAGCGATGGGAGTGAAAGTTTTACCTTCATAGATGAAAGACTTCACGCTTTGCAATCTTTGCAAACCGGCGGTGGCAGAGCCAAGCTGGTCATAATACATCAACTCCGCCGACGAAATGCCGCCCCAAGAAAGCTGATTAAAAGCAAATTTGTTAAAACTGTAAGCCAAAGCGCCAACCAACTTGCCTTTAACATAGACCGGACTTCCGCTCATGCCGGCGGCGATCTTAACCTTGGTGGTAAACATCACAACACCCAGACCGGGCATTCGGTGAATCCCTTGGATTTGGACCTTAAACTTTCTGATATCTCTAGGCCACATGCCCTTAGGCACAGTTTCAAAAAAGGCATTTACAGGACCGGCCCTCAAAAGATTATCCAATTCAGCAAGAGACATAAATTCGGAAGGCAGATCAGCGGAAAAAACAGAAGTTGGCCACACCGCCAAAAAACAAAAAACCAAAAGACTATAACTTAGAATTTTTTTCACAACTGCTCCAATCTAAAAATTATTTTAAACGAACATCTTGAGTGAGAGTATGACTATTTTAAACCCGAGTCAAGTTCACGATAATCGCCAAAAACATCGCGGGAAGCAATAGCCCGATTATATTTTTCCAGTACTGTTTTCTCCGCCGAATAAGGATGAAATTCCAACTGTTGGTCATTGGCAATAACCCTGCCGGGAAGGTTCGGGTTGATTCTTTTAAGCTGAAGTTTTTTGGCCAGTTTGTTTAAAGTTGAACCAAGGAAAGTGACTTCTAAAAAATTTTCTGCCAAAAAAGCTATAGCTCTTAAAAACGGGCTTGATGCGACCCTCCTTTTTTGCAAAAGAAGCGGGTCCGGCCAGTGATTTACAAAGTTTAAAACCCACCTATTTTCAGTTAAAAAATCTTTTATCAAACCCCCCTTACGACAATAAATTGGCGCCAAATGAACATAGCTTTGCGCATTATACAAACTCTCAAAAGAAATTTTTAGTGAGGAAGAAGTAATGTAGTGGTTTAGACAAACTTTGTCTGGAGCAATAGTTTGATTCTTTTTCCTTCTTACTCCCAAGAAACCCATCAGCAAAGATATAAAAACTCTCGCTATCCAAATTCTGCCTTGGCTGGCCACAACCAAAACATCCAGATCGCTTTCCTCCGCGGTATGGTTCAAAGCCAGAGAACCGCTGGCAAAAACAGCTTCAATATACGGGAGAGCTTGAACCCAAAAAAGATACCGCCTGGCTTTTTTCCATTTCTCCTCGGCGATTTTGTTTTTCTCAAGCCGTTCCTGAACCAGCATTCTCCCATCAAGGCTAAGCCTTGATGGGAAATAGAAGCCTTGCCACTCCTGAATCTCTCCAAGTTTTTTTAACTCCTCCAGAGCCTTGAAAACTTTCTCAAGATCCGGCTCACCAACTTCTTCTGTAACGGAAATCCTCCTGGGGTTAATCAGCAGGTTAAAAACCTCCAACAAAGTCAGAGGAAAGTCAAAAACATCATAGTAAATTATGGTAGCCAAAACTGACTTTTCTAAACCGGTCATAACTAAAACACTAGGACTTGTCCAAGAAATACCCGTGAATTATTCGGTCCCAAATCCTTTACTTGCTAGTTTTGGGAAAATGTATTACTGTGAAAAAAGCGGGAGAGAACCTTAAAAAGGAGATGTTGTGAAAAAAGTGGGTTGGTTGTTGCCTTTAACTTTACTGTCATTCACAGTTAAAGCACAAGATTATCAAAACATATATAAAACAACTTATCAAAAAGTGGCCGAGTCAGTGATAGGCATAAAAGCTATACAAGTAGGCAATCCTTTGAGAGGCGGAACCTATTCCCCCGTAACAGGCACAGGGGTTATTCTGAATGACCAAGGTTTGATTGTAACAAATAAACATGTCGTAGAGAGAACACGAGACTTAAAAGTTATTCTTTACAACAACGAAGAGTATCCGGCTCGCTTGATCAGTGCCAGCAGAGATATTGACTTGGCAGTTATTCAAATCAGTAACCCGCCCCCAAATCTTAAGCCTATAATTCTTGGTGACTCTGAAAAACTCGAGCCGGGAGAAATTGTTTTAGCCTTAGGCAACCCAGCCGGCTTAAACAAAACCTTAACCCAAGGAATTGTTTCAGCTGTCGGGCGCTACATTCCAGGCGAAGACAGGCCCACACCGCACACCTTCATACAAACCGACGCCGCCATCAATCCAGGCAACTCTGGCGGAGCTTTGGTAAATTTAGAAGGAAAGCTTGTTGGAATACCAACCTTGATGTTGGCCGGTTGGCAAAATATCAGCTTTGCAATCCCGGTAAACGTCCTAAAAACAGTTTTGCCGCAACTACTTTCACCTTCTAACCAAACGGGTTGGCTTGGCATAAGCACGCAAGAGCTAACCTCCGACTTGCGGTCAGCCGCTAACATTCCAAAAAATATCAATGGACTAGTGGTAACTTCAATACATCCGCTTAGTCCGGCAAAAAATAAACTGGAGTCGCTAGACGTGGTAACAAAAGTAAACAATACTGTCACTGTTCTAAAAAGCGACCTTGAGTGGGCCGTAAGAAACGCACCACCGGGAACAGAAGTTGCACTGTCAGTATTTAAATCAAAAACAAAAACCAGTATTGACGTTTTTGTTAAAACTATAGCTGAACCAACGCAAAAATAAAACCCCTAACTTTAGGGGCTTTTTAATATAGGAAAAAAGAACATTAACACCAGTGCGGATATAAGCAGATACTTGCTTATATCTCTTCGCTCTTCAACTTTTACTCTTTTGACTATCGGGCGCTGATTCTCAATTATTTCATACATTAACTGTTTCAGGTCATGACCAGTTGTTGAGTGCCGGTAAACACCGCCAAACATTGAGGCCATATCTTTCAAAAACCATAGATTGGGGCTAGTCAGAAGAAACTCATCTTTTTTTTCGCCTTCAACATATTTATAGTAATCAACGATTCGGCCGTTTTGGTCTTTAATCGGTATCAGAGACTTTTTTGAAGGGTCACCGATACCCACCAGAAACAAGGAAACATTCTGCATTTCGTTTTTTTTCTTTGCCGCTTCGGCAAATTTTTCTTCAAGATACTTTTGGTCCGGACCACTGACATCAGCCGGCTCGCCATCACTGATAATAACTAGCACCTTTTTCTTTTTCTCTTCCGTAAAAAGCATTAAACCTTCATAAAATCCATCACTGATATTGCTTCCCTGCGGTAGCTCGTTTTCCAGTAAAGCCGGATCTAGAGTATCAAGGTACCATTGGAAAAGAGTGGCGTCAGAAGTCAGATAAGGCACATAGGGAATACCAATTTCCGCGAAAATCACCAAACCAAGCTTGTCTCCTCTGCCGGCAAGATCTTTAGTCACATTGCGCATCTCTTCAATCGCCCTGTCAAAACGGGAGGGGAAAATATCTTCTGCCAGCATACTCAAAGAGCCATCGAGAACAAAAACAATCTGCATGCCGTCATATTTTGGATGACTGACTTCCTCAACGTCATAGACCCCTATAAGCACAAGCCCCAGCAGAAAAAAAATCAAAGTTACGCAAATGCCTCTGAACATCAAACGGACAAGATTGAACGCCTGCTTATCCCTGCGCAAAAAATAGTAACTTCCAAACTGCTTCATAAAACTTCTATAACGGCCAAAGACATTCCAGATGTAAAAAATCAGGATTAGTCCGGCCGTTCCAATCAGCCACGGAAGGTAAGCCGGAAAGTCAAATCCCAATTTCATAGCCCCTCCTTATTTATCTACTTTCTTTGTACCCTTGGGAATCTGTTGGAACAGTTCCAGGTCAAACATCTTGCTTCTTTTGTTGCCCCCACCGCCCTTTTGATTGTCTAGTTTGCCCTTGTCTTTGCCGTCTTTGTCCTTGCCCTTACCGGAACCTTCTTGCTGTTGCAAAAGCATTTCTAAGTTATTTTTCGCCTGCCAATCTTCAGGATTCAACTTCAGATTTTCCTGATAAGCGGCAATTGCCGATTCAGTGTCTCCCTTTATAACCTTACCTTCTGTAGAGTTGAAAATAATATCCGCTTTTACCCGAGGGTTAACAGCTGAAGTCTGGGCCTCGGAAAATACCTGCTCCGACTCTTTAGAGCCCGACCGGTAAAGAGCCACTGCTTTCTGGTGAAGAAGCTTGGCTTTTTGGTTCTTCAAAAAACTAATATCAAGTTTCTCCAGAACAATCCCGGCCTTTGAAGACAAAAAACTGTCAACATTCTTGCCGACTGATTGAAAATTTGAACGCTCTGTTTGCAAAGCATTTGCGTCATAAACCTGATATATCTGGCCGAAAAACCAGAAACTGGCATACAGAGTTACCGCCAAAACAATCAACAAAAAGACTCCTGAAGTTTTCATACTTTTATCCTCCCTTCGCTTATAATCAGAACCGAAAACAAAATGAAAGATAGCCAGATATATTGCTTATAGTTTTCTTGAGTGACAAATTCCGGCTTCACCAAAACTTTTCCCTTTTCTGCATGGTCAATAAGGCTGTAAAAGTGCGCCACTTCCTCAATGTTGCCGCTTTCATAGTAAAGCCCGCCTGTCGCAACAACGCTTTGAGCTAACAAGGCCTTGTGTTTTTCAGCTTCTTCTCGTGACAATCCGGTTGCAGAAGAAGCGTGGAAAGCGACAAAGTGAACCCTGATACCAAGCCTTTTGGCAAACCATAAGGGTTTGGCCGGATCAATACCAGTGTTATAGTAGCCGTCGGTAAAGAGAACAATCACTTTATTTTTCTGGACTCCCAGTTTGTTGGCCGCTTTAAGCAGGTAGGAAACATCTTCTTCCGGCGTACCGATAGTTTTAAGCGATTGGCGCATCATTTCAAAGTCAAGTTTATTTTCAAAAACCTGTTCTTTCAAAAGCGCCTTCAACGACACCCAGACACCTTCACCGATAGCAGTATGCGTACCCAAAAGTTGGGATTTAAGAATACCGATGCTGTTTTCAATATTTTCCCAGTCGCGAGTCGGGGGCATAATGATTGCCGCCCCTCCGCGCGGATTTCCCGAAATTCCGCTGTAAGCGGTCACGCTTAAATAGTCTCCGCTCTGGTGGCGTTTCAAGGCAAAATCTTTGGAAAGTCTCTTTATCTTTTCCATGGCCGATTCAGGACCTCCTCCCATGCTGGTTGAAGTATCAATGCAAATCGCCATAACACGGCTTTCCGTATAGAAACTGGGTAGGCTCTCCTGCTTGACTATCGGCGAAGCTAAAGCGTAAATCACCAACAGAACAGATGTCAGCCAGAGAGGTTTTCTGATTTTCAGAATCAAACGATCAACCAGATTCGGCCGCCGGAAAATAAACCTTGAGCCTTTGATAACTTTTCTCTCCCGCCTTAAGAAAAAAAGGAGGCAGAGAAATGGCGCAATGGCCAAAAGCCAAAGCGGATTTTGGATATCCATTTGTTGCCTCCTTATTAAGAATGTCTAACCGCGTTTTTGGTAAAAACATACAGCCTGTTAAAAAATCTTTGCAAACCTTCTCTTAGTTTAGTTCTGGCTAAGTCACTCAACACATCCCGTAGCTCATTTTCAGAAAAATCAGGCTGAACATTTTCAAAAAGAGAATTTTCCAGCTTACCAAGCAATAATGCTGACCCAGCCGTACATTTCTTGAATTGCCCGGCTGTCAGCGTCAAAGCTCTGTCCGTAGACAAACCTTCAGCAGAACCGGCGCAAAGCCGATAGTGACAAATAAAGTTTTCAAGTAGTTCCCTGTTACCTGCTGCCAACTTTCTATAATTAAACCGTAGATATGCCCAATGCCTGATAAAGAACGGCATCGGCGATTTTCTTTCAAGCAGAAGTTGGACGGGCAGAATTTCTTCTCTGGTCTTCTTGCGCGCGGCAAGAATAAAGTTTGCCAGCCAAAAACACAGCACAACAACCAACAAGATAGCAGACGTTGCCGACCCGTAGTATGGTACGGTTATCAGCCAGAAACGCTCAAATGCGTCAGTAAAAACAGGAGACTTGGTTCCTTCCCATTGGGAATTTTTAGTTAATACGCTGTTGAGCTTTATGCTAAGCTCACCCGTTTTATAAGACTGGGCATTTTCCGCGTCTTTTGCCTGATACAAAACAGACAAAGGCCCAATTTTAAATTCTTGCGGCGGAAGCTCAAAAGAGGTGAGATGATAAACAATTTGGGTCACCTTGCGAGAAACGCTTTCACTTGTTTCTTTCATCTCTACGCCAAGCGTTTCATTACCCGGCATTTTGACCTTGTCCAGAAACAAAACGCTACTTTCAGAGGCATCAATATCTTTCGGCTCGCCTTGCCCGCCTCGCCGAAGATGCGAGTCGAGGCTGGGCTGTAACTCTGGCGAAGCGGGTTGTCGGAGATTTAAAACACGCGTTTCCGGGTCATGTACAATTTTTAAGATAATGTTGAACTGGTCTCCGATTTCCAACGACTTTCTGTCAGCATCAAGCTCTGCACGAAGAGAAACTTTGGAGACCGTAAAGCCTTTCAAGTAAACCGTTTTCTTTTTTTCCTTGCCTTCCACGGCTTGGTCTTTATACTGGAAATCGGTAAAACCAATTTCCAAAGGCATCGCTATAGACTTGTACCTGCCAGGAGGTTTGTCTGGTAAAGACAAGAAAATCAGAACTTCAAATGCATTATAATCTTTAAACCTCGAGTCAAGAGGAATGCCCCTCTCGACCACAGAAGAACTTTCCAGTGTAAACGGTTCAAAGGTTTTAGGTTTTTTCGTAACCTCCCAATTTACTTTTCGTCCTTGCAAAACCAGAATCTCCAGCCGGACTTGAACAAATTCGTCACCGACAATTTCCGGATTTACAACCGCTCCACGGACCACCAACTCCACTTGGGAAGACGGCTTAGGAGACGGTTCGACTTGTTGAGGCGTTTCTTGGCCAAAAACTGCCGGCCAAAAACACGCAGTCAATAAAAGAATTGCGCCAAAAACATTTTGCTTTTTCATTTTTCCTCCTTTCTCAATCAAATTTGTCCTCCAAAACCTGCGCTAAGCGGTCAAGATTCTCCAAAACTGGCCGCGAAGTATCCATGAAAACATGGGTTATCTGATTTTTTTTGAACCACGCGCTCAAATCGCCATACAGATTGGTCAGTCCGGAGGCATAAAAGATTTTCCCGGTCTCAAGATCTCTGACCGCCATTGCTCCGCTCAATGCCGGAAATTTTTCCTCAACCGGCTCCCGCAGAACCAGAGCGACACAGTCAACTTCCTGCGCCAGAGCGCGCAACTTTTTTTCAAAGTCCTGCGCCAGAAAGTCGGACACAATAAAAACCAAATCCGGTTTTTGTCCGCTGGTACTGGCGCATTCCATGATCTCGCGAATTGATGCGTTCAAATTTGTGCCTTTGCGCTTGAAAACGCCTTCTTTGATAAATCCGCTTGACTCTTCAAGAAGAAAACGGTTGGTGGTCAAAGAAGTAAAGTGCTCCACAACTTCCGTATGGCAAATCATAGCCACACGATTACCCTCGCCGACACAAGCAGCCACTAACAACTCGCTTAGTTCAGACATGAACTTCAGTTTGCTTTTGCCAAGGGGACCAAATTGGTGAGAACCAGAAACATCCCACGACATAAAAATGTTGGCCCCCTTGTCAGGATTTTTAACTTTTACCAACCAGGTGTCTTTAGTGATAGTTGAAACAAGGTCAACCGCTTTGGGATTATCAGAAATTTGAAATGGTCTTTTTTCGCTTAACTCATACCCGCTTGTTGACTTGTACACACTTGTGTGTCCGCCAGCCGTAGTTCCGTAAATTTTTCTAGATATCTGAAGGCGTAATTGATGACGGTCCGTACTCATGGCCGAACCGCCTTAACTTTTTTTAAGCCAATGGGAATGGGCGTATTGGCTATGGCAATTCTGATAAGATCGTCGTT
Organism: Candidatus Yanofskyibacteriota bacterium; assembly: GCA_016185525.1. Classification (GTDB taxonomy): domain Bacteria; phylum Patescibacteriota; class Minisyncoccia; order 2-02-FULL-40-12; family IGHO2-12-FULL-4; genus JACPNK01. The sequence continues at coordinate 63,842 of JACPNK010000006.1, read as the reverse complement.
GCTGTTGATACCCAGTTCTCTCGCTTCCGCTCTTTTTCTGGGATCAAAGACAAATTTGAAACGGACAGTGGGATAAACCAGCTGCAGAACATCGTCAAAAGTCACGTGTTTTATTTGACGTTCTTGCCAATGTAAAACCACATAAGCCGCGGCCGCATCCAAAAGATCTTCTCCCGCGCGCGGAGTCGGACCATAACCACTGCCCTTTTCCTCGTCATGCCTGATTAAACCGCTCTGGCGAATGCAGTTGATGAGACGAGCAATATACTCAATAATATAGTGGTGTTCGTCGTAACGCAGACGAAATTCAGTCACAAAGTTCTGGGCTTCCAAAATCTCATCGCCGCTCATAAAAATTTTCTCCAGCGAAAGGTGCCGCCGGTCACGCACATAGATTTTTTTTAGTAATTCTATGTTCGGATACGGATAAAGGTCCTTAAGCATAAAACGGTCGCAAGCGGCCGGAGGCAGCTCAAACACTCCTCCCGTGGAAGTCTCCACCGGATTGGCTGTGGCAATTACCATATACGGCTGCTTCATCTTTATAGTCTTGCGTTCATAGCTTATCGTTCCCTCTTCCATCGGTTCCAGAAGAACAGACTGGGTCTTGGGCTGTGCCCGGTTAATTTCGTCAATCAAAATAAGCTGGGCAAAAAGAGAACCTCTGTCCACCTTTAAGTTTTTTAGCTCCGTTCCGCCTTCCTGCAGAAGATTATATGCAAAGCGTATGTCTTCAGGCATGATATCGGCTGTCATTTGGATTCTGCTGGCGTCCAAGTTGAAGATCTCAAGAAAAGCACTGGCCAAAAGCGACTTGCCTTCACCAGGTTCACCCTCAATCAAAATATGCCCCTTGGCAAGTAGAGTAACAAAAAGCAAAGTAATATGCCCGTCCAAACCGATAATTTTCCGGTGAATTTCTTCTCTGGCCCGGCGGCATTTTTCCAATATCTTTCTAACTGCTTCTTCTTTCATTTTATTCCTCGTTGTCAAAAAACATCCCTAATATTGCTGGACAAAGAGTACAACTTATCTGCCAAGATAGCAAGCCCGCCAACCTTTGACCAAAATAGTAGGTATGTGCTTTAATAATCCAAGGGTCATCCTTGGATTATTATGCTTAAGTTAAAAACAAAAATCCCCAAAAAGTCAGGGGTTTATTTTTTTAAGGACAAGAACAAAAAAATAATTTACATAGGCAAAGCGGCCGACTTAAGAAATCGTTTAAGATTTTACCTCTCCAAAAGCATTAAAGACATGCGAGTTTTGAATATGCTGGAAACAGCCGATGGGCTTGAGTGGCAAGAAACAGGTTCGGAGATTGAAGCGTTGATTTTAGAATCACAACTTATCAAAAAACACCGCCCAAAATTCAACATTTTGATGCGAGACGATAAGCAATATTTTTATGTGAACTTTACTAAGGACATCTTCCCAAAAATATTCACATCTCATCAGCAAAAAGACATCGGCCCCTTTACCGATGGCGGAGCCCTCAAAATCACGTTGAAAGTTCTTCGCCGGGTTTTCCCTTACTGCACCTGCAAACAGACGCACCACAACTATTGTTTAAATTACCACCTTGAAAATTGCCCCGGATATTGCTGCCTGAAAAATGAATCAAGAATTACCCGCCTGCCATGGCCTGGAGCCAAGGTGACTGACGGGCAGGTGAATTATGAATTAAGGATTTATCAGAAAAATATCGGAGCGATAAGAAATATTTTAAGTGGAAAAAGAGTGGTGTTGGCAAAACAATTAGAGAAAGAAATGATGGCGCTAGCCAAGAAAGAAAAATTTAAAGAAGCGATAAAGATACGCAAACAGCTCGATAATTTAAAAAAGGTTTTTGAAAACGCCAGAATAATAAACAAATCCCCTGAGGACTGTCCTCAGGGAGTATTTAATGACTTGCCAAGACGAATTGAAGCTTACGATGTATCTAATATTCAAGGAACTGATGCCGTCGGAGCTATGGCAGTTTTTACTGACGGCCAGCCGGACAAAAGCCAGTACCGTAAATTTAAAATTCAATCAAAGTCTTCTCCTGATGACATCGCCATGCTTAAAGAAGTATTATCAAGGAGATTAAGACACAAAGAATGGCCCATGCCTGATTTGATTTTGGTTGACGGTGGAAAAGCGCAACTGAATACCGCATCTTCAATCATCCCCAAACAAATCCAAATTATCGCCCTAACCAAAAACAAAAAACATCAAGCCGACCACGTCTTTACTCCGGCAAGCCCAAAACCGTTCCACCTAGACTTTCTGACACCCGATGTCAGAAAGTTGATTCTTTGGGCTGACAGTGAAGCTCATCGTTTCGCAATAAGCTATTATCGCAAAACCCACCGCAAAACCGCCCTTGACAAAAGTGGGTAAAAATTGCTACGCTTACCAACAGTCTTAGAAAGGAGACGAACCTTGAAAAAAATATCTCTAGTATCTTCTTTGTTTTTAAGCTTACTTTTGGTATCTGCCTGCGACTACAACCCAAACATAATGGCCACTTACAAAGAAACCAGCCCCGAAAAAATGTATGAATCTATGTCTAACTTTGTATCAACCGCACTGGGTTATGACGAATCAAGCGGATTCAACTTGGTAGTAAAAGAGGAGCGTGAACCAAAAAATGGCAGTTTTATAACTTTCAAAGGCAAAGTAAAAGAATTTAAGATAAGAGAAGAAAAAAAAGTCACCAGAGAGAGTATCGAAAGAAGCGGAAGTTTTTTTATGACAATCTCACGACAAAATGAACTTATAGCGGTAGGATTGGAAAAATACAAATTAAACCTTTTCATTGAACAGCCTTTTGAGATTAGGGTTTCTCAGCCTGTAAGTCTAGATACAGTTTTTGTTTTAAGAGGTTTGCTAGAAAAAGAAAAAATTCACACTTTTTCTGGCAAGATTAAGGACATCAACTTTCCTTGGCCATATCAATATGATAGCACATCACTGCAACCAGGATGTGAATTTATCACTGGAAGTTTAGCCTGGCTTATTGAAGACTCTCCAACTTTTAAGAAACTCATAATCGAGTCTACAACAAAGCCTTCAAAAGCTTTCTTGTTAAAAACTGAGGAAGTTGAAATTATTTGGAATGAATTTCTTTCAACTTACAAACCAGAACAAAGAAAAAGAGCTGAAGAAATACATCAGAATAAAAAAAGCTTACTTAACTTTTTGTCCGCAAAAAAGGGTCCAATTGAGGTTACTATTGATATCCATAAAATTGACGGTCATATTGTTGAGTAAACAACAGAGGCACAAAGCCTCTTTTTTATTGCTTCCCTTACCCAGCATACCCGGCAACTACAACTGTGGGACGTTGAACGTCCCACAGTTGTAGTTGCTAAAACAGGTCATATTTGCTACCATATATTTAGCCTATGGCTTCTTTTATTATAAGGCTTTTTTCAAATTCAATTGCCCTTTGGGTGGCTTACCTCTTGGTGCCGGGACTTGTTATCAACAGAGGCATAGCTGGATTTGTATTAGCCGGTTTGGTTTTGGGCTTGCTTAATCTGACTGTTAAGCCTATTCTAAAATTTGTTTCGGCTCCGATCATAATTCTCACTCTGGGTATTTTCAGTTTAATTATCAACGGCTTTTTGTTGTGGCTCGTGTCTTACTTTTTAGACTTTGTCGTTATTCAGACTTCCGGCGCCTTGATTTGGTCCACAATAATTATTTCTTTTGTAAATGTAATCATCACAACCGCTTCAAAAGCCCTAACCAGCCAAAATGACTAAAACTCTTACGATAATACAAATTGCTGTTTCTTTTCTTTTAATAATCACTATTCTTCTCCAACAAAAAGGTTCCGGACTGGGATCGGCTTTCGGCTCGGACGGCGGCAATGTCTACAGCACCCGACGGGGTATGGAAAAAGTTCTTTTTTACGCCACTATTTTCTTGGCGGCAGTCTTTATAATCCTGTCGGTCGTCAGAATCAGGCTTTAGTTTTGAAAGCTCGTTTTTTCTCATGCCAAACTTAGACAACCAGATTGACGAGTTTTATACCAGCTCGTCTCCAAATAAAAACGATTCCTCAAATAAAAGAAAGACCGAAAGGCCCGGTTTTTGGCAACGTTTTAAAAACAGCCTGCCGTCAAAAAATCAACTTCGTCTGCTTCCGCAGGTTCTTTCCAAAAAAGAGCGTTATTTAATTTTGCTTTTTCTGTCAGCCGGTCTTTTCTCACTGCTTTATATTCCCCTGGGATTTTTTTACCACATAACACAGCCCGTGCCGGATTTCGGCGGTTCTTATTCAGAGGGCTTGTTGGGAACGCCTCAATATATAAACCCTCTTTTAATTCAGGCCAACGACGCAGATAGAGACATATCTGAAGTCATTTATTCCTCGCTTATGAAATACGACCAATCGGGCAATATTGTACCCGATATGGCTGAATCTTATGAAATATCGGATAACCAGCTGGAGTATACCTTTGTACTTAAAAAAAATATCAAGTGGCACGACGGCTTGCCTCTTAACGCCGATGACGTGATTTTCACTCTCGGGATTTTACAGAATAACGACTATGGCAGTATCCAAAGAATAAACTGGCAAGGAGTGGAGATTGAAAAAATAAACGACTACACAATCAAGTTGAAACTAAAAAATAAATATGCCCAGTTTCTAAATAACACAACTTTAGGCATCCTGCCTAAGCATCTATGGGAAAACGTAAAGCCCAGCCTGTTTTCTTTCTCCGAGCTCAATCTTAAACCCATAGGTTCCGGCCCATACAAATTTAAAAAATTAAAAAAAGATTCCAACGGCTCAACCACAAGCTACGAATTAACGGCTTATGAAAATTACCACGGACAGAAACCGTTCATTAAAAACCTTACATTTAAATTTTTTAACTCCGAAGACGAACTCGTGCGGGCTTATAACAGCAACATGGTTGAGGGTATAGGATTTTTATCCACGGAAAAAATTAAAAACCTTAAGTTCAGCCAGAAACTCTCTCCGCAAAAAATTCGGTTGCCCAGATATTTCGCCGCCTTTTTTAATCAAAACCAAAGCAAGGTCCTAACCGATAAAAACATCCGTCTGGCCATTAACTACGCTACCGACAAACAAGAATTGCTGGACAAAGTGCTGGACCAAAAAGGCCTAATTATAAATTCACCGATACTAAAGGAACTAACCCAACAGCAAGAAACTGCTCAAAAATACGCTTATGACAAAGAATTTGCCAAGCAAATCCTTGAAAACAGCGGCTGGAAAGACTCTGACGGCGACGGATTCAGGGAAAAAGAACCGGCAAAAAAAAGCCAAACAGAGCCAAAAGATGAAGCGGTGATTGAGATAAAAACTTCTCATTCTTCTGATCTTAGCAAGGCGGCGGAAATCTTGAAAAAACAGTGGGAAGAAGTCGGGTTTAAAGTCAGCGTAAAAGTTGAGACTTTAACAGAAATACAGCAATCCATCAGAGACCGTGATTATGAAGTCCTGCTTTTTGGAGAAGTTCTGGGTCTTGACTTTGACCCATACAGCTTCTGGCATTCATCGCAGAAAAAAGATCCGGGTTTAAACCTGGCCTTGTATGACAACAAGACCGCTGATAAAATTCTTGAAGAGGGCAGACAAATTTTCAACACCTCGGAAAGGATTAAAAAGTACGAAGATTTTGAAAAAATCTTGTTGGAAGACGCACCTGCCATATTCCTTTACTCGCCTTACTACCTATATCTGCCCAGCAAAAAAATCAAAGGCAACCAGACAGAAATACTCTCAATCCCGTCGGCCAGATTTGATAATATAAGCCAATGGTACATAGAAACAAAGAGGGTAAGAAGATGAAAATAAAATTTCTAATTTCTAGTTAATCTAATTGATCTAAACAATTCCCAATTACCAAATCCCAAAAAAAGATTTCAATTATTAGTTATTGGGGTTTGGAGCTTGATTAAAATAATTAGATTAATTAGAAATTCTAACTCATAACTCTAAAAAACAAATGGTCCAAGTTAGACAACAACTAATAGACGGCTTAAATGTTGCCAAAAGAATAACTCCGATTAATCCTTCGGATTATTCCCGTATAATTTTCTGCGGAATGGGCGGTTCAATTATGCCTGCCGAAGCCATCTCAATGCTTTGGTTGGAAGATATCGCAGTCTATATAAACCGCGCGCGCCATCTCCCCCACTGGGCATCAAAAGAACATCTGGTCATATGCACTTCCTGGTCCGGCAACACCGAAGAAACCATCGCCTCGTATGAATCGGCTATGGAAAAAAATATTAAAACAGTAGTTATAACCAGCGGCGGCAGACTTGCCGAACTGGCCCGAAAAGACGGCGTAATCTTAATCCTGCTCCCCAACCAAAACCTCAACCCCAGAAACGCCTTTGGTTCAATGCTGGCCTCCACGTTGACTTTATTTTCCCACTCTGATATAATTGAAAGTACTTTTAACTCTCCGCTATTCTCCCAAGAAAAGGATAATTTTGGCTTTGGTGCCAGCATCTCTGAAGCCATAGGCGCAAAAACTCCTATTATATATTCTTCTTACTCTTGGAGATTTCTCGGACTATTTTGGAAAAAGTTTTTTAATGAGAACTCTAAAATCCACGCTTTTGCAAGTTTCCTGCCCGAAGCAGTACACAACGAAATAGCCGGAGTAAAAGAAAAAGATCAAAGGTTTTTCTATTTGATTTTAGAAGATTCCGAAGAAGAAACGACAGACCGACTTAATTTAGAAAAATTTTATAAATTCCTGAAAAAATATAACACAGAGAATGTATTGATTAAAATTGAGGGCAAAACCCGTCTGGAAAAAGTACTTGGCCAATACATTTTAGCTTCCACAACATCAGCTCAACTCGCCCAACAACTGGGAGTTGACCCCGACTCCACGGAAATAATTGAGAGTTTTAAAAAACTCTAAACCGCATCGCAAAAGCCCAGGTGATGAAATTGGCAGACATTCACGGTTCAGGGCCGTGTGCTCGTAAGAGCGTGGGAGTTCAAATCTCCCCCTGGGCACCAGACAGGAAATTGCAAGTTTGAAAGGTTTGCCTCGCTTCGCTCGGCGACTAATTCGTATTGGATTTTCGGGGCAAAAAAGAATTGGCGATTTTGCAAAACATGGTTCGAGCCGATGTTTTTTAGAAATGTTGTCATTCCAGAAAGATTGGGAGGGGAAAGCAGATTCGTGGCTTGATTCAAAGATAAAACGAAATCACGAGCCGGTTCGAGCCAAGACAATCCTTTTGTCTCAAAGTCGGTGATTTTCTCATTCAAAGACATTTTTTGATACAGCAAACTTTTCTTTTTGGCGGCATATTCTTCTGTGGATAAAGTGTCGGCAAGATAGATGTCTAATAGTTTTTGAAGTTTTGTTTCAACCTCTCCTAATTGCTCTTTCAAAATACTAATCTCGCCTTGTGCATCTTGCCGTGCTTTATCCTGTTCGCTATCCAACGCCGCCAAAACTTTCTCGGTGTCTTGGCTCGACAAAGAAACTTTTTGCAAGAAGTTTTTGATCTGCTCGGTTAACACTTCCTCGCGGAGATAATGCTTTTCTTGGCATGGCCCTTTCTTTTTCGTGCAACGATAGTAATTATGTCCTTTCTGTCGCTCTCCGGTGATTGAGCAACCACAAGAGGCACATTTTAAAAGGCCAAGAAAAGCAAAATGATGTTTGCGAACCTCCTGCACTTTACCGCGTTTCGCCATAACTTCCTGACATTTATCAAAAAGTTTCTTTGAGATTAACGGCTCGTGTTTTCCCTCAAAAATTTCCCTTTTCCACTTCATCAAACCGAGATAGAAAATATTTTGTAGATTTTTCTGTATATTTGCGATAACAAGTTTTTTCCCAAGATTGCCGCGTAGGTTATTGTTATCGCACCATTTTGCGAGAGAGTGGAGCGTATGCGCTCCGGTGGCATACAGTTCAAACATTTTTAGCACTTTAGGTGCTTTGTCCACATCAATGTCTATACCACGGGTTTTAGGGTTATTTAGGTAGCCAACCGGAGCCCAACCGGGCCATGTTCCATTTCGTATCTTTTGTCGCAAACCGCGCTTCACATTCTCTCGCAAATTATCTACAAAATATTTTGATTGACCGAAAGCAATCTGAAGCATAAACAAACCTTGTGGTGTTGCCTCGAACCAGAAAGTGGGAAATTTTAGGGAATGAATCAAGCCACGATCTACGAAATGAATAATCTTCCCTCCGTCCACAGAATTACGAGCCAATCTATCGGGGTGCCAAGAAATAATTCCGTCTGCTTTCCCCTTCTCAATCAATGACAACATTTCAGCGAATTTAATTCGCCCGGGCTCTTTTGCGGTTTTCGCCTCGCAAAACGAGGCGACAATTTCAAGTTTTTCTTTGGCGGCATACTCTTGCAACTCTTCGAGTTGCGCTTGAATCGAAAGCACTTGTCGGTCATCCTCCTCGGTAGATTTACGAGCGTAAAGTATATATTTCATATTGTTTTTGGATTAAGGATTAAAAAATTTTCTTCCCCCAAAATGCAAAATCGCCAATTCTTTTTTGCCCCGAAAATCCAATACGAATTAGTCGCCGAGCGAAGCGAGGCAAACCTTTCAAACTTGCAATTTCCTGTCTGGTGCAGTATTCTTGAATTAGTCCGAACGCATTTCGCCGCCACAGGCGGCGAGGAAGTCCCCTCGCGAAAATTCGGAAAGGCGGCGGAGCTGCACCGCTCAAAACCGCAAAAGAGCCCGGAGAAAAACATCGGCTCGAACCATGTTTTAATTTTGGGGGAAGAAAATTTTTTAATCATAAGGTCGAAATTAAGTTTGTACAATAATTATATGAACCAAAATAGAAAATTTGCTGGTGTTATAGCCTTGCTTTTACTGGTGGCTTCTGCTTTAGCAATATACTTCTTACTGAAAGGTAATTTATCGCTTGCTCGATTGATACCAATAGGCGGGCTGATTGTCTGGGGAACATTGGTTGCGGTTAGAGGTGGTTTTACTAAAAAATGGCATTGGATTTTGTTCTCACTTTTAGTTGTTTTTTTTATCTCTCAACTCCTATTTAGCCTTGACTTAGGGAACACTCTTTTTCGAAAAAGAGAAGCATTTAATACGCAACCACCGTCACAGGACCAGTTGGTAAGCTGGAGAGCTTATGATAATCGTGATTACGGTTTTGAATTTAAGTTCCCGGAAAAGTTTTACACCCTTTCGACAGATCTGAGACCCAACCAACAAAAATCTTTTTCAATGGTCGACGGAACGTCTTATTGTAGCCCTAAAAGTGCAATTTGCCTTTTCTATACGGGGGACGAATTTGTAAACACAAATCTCGACGCCGCGCTTTTGCAAGTTGTGCCAGAAAAGGATACATCCCAAAAAGATTGTTTAGCAACGGTCTACATGGAAAAAAACACAACCCAAGTATCGGTTAACGGAACTGATTACGCCTATGACGATATCGATCTTGGTAATCGTCGCGAACAAGCTTACAGAACCTATCGCAACGAAAGATGCTACTGGATCGCCCTAGAACTTTATACAGGAATCAGTTCATCCGAAAAGAAACAGCTAGATGAATTAGATAAAACAAAATTATTTAATTATCTATCGCAAGTTTTTTCAACTTTCAAATTTACTAAATAGTTTTTAAAGAACTTGCCGCCAAAGAAAAACTTGAAATTGTCAGCGGTGTGGCTCCGCCGCCTTTCCGAATTTTCGCGAGGGGACTTCCTCGCCGCCTGTGGCGGCGAAATGCGTTCGGACTAATTCAAGAATACTGCACCAAAAAAATAAATAGTTTTAAACATCTCTAAATTTAATTCAATTTTTTAATTTATGATAGAAACAACTACAGCTAAAAAACCAAGAAGATCTTCTTGGAAAAGATCTCCCAATCCGCGCCCCGCGAGGAGAACTCCCCCAGCTTTAGGACCGACAAAAATGACCTCCGACCACGGGGAAGAAACTCTTAAAATTATTCCCCTGGGCGGACTCGGCGAGATAGGAAAAAATATGTGTCTCCTGGAATACAAAGACGACATATTGGTAATTGATGCCGGTTTTAAGTTTCCCGACGAAGACCACTTGGGGATAGATTACATTATCCCCAACACCGAATATCTGGAAAGAAAAAGAGGGAATATAAGAGGCTTGATTTTAACTCACGGCCACATGGACCATATCGGCGCTCTGCCCTACTTGCTGGAAAAACTTGGCAATCCGGATATTTACGGAGGCGCTTTGACCAGAGGCATCGTCGCCAAAAGACATGAAGAATTCCCCCATTTGCCAAAACTAAAATTCCATATCGTAAAAGCCGATGACACCGCAAAATTCGGAGACTATTTTGAAGTTGAATTTTTTCATGTTAACCACAACATACCTGACGACCTTGCTTTATTCATCAAAACACCCAAAGCAACAATAGTTCATACGGCTGATTTTAAGTTTGACCATTCGCCCACCAACGGCCAACCCATAAACCTTGACCACCTAAGAGAACTCGGCAGAAGAGGCGTATCAGTCTTAATGGCCGACTCAACCGGCGCAGAAAGAGAAGGCCACTCAATTTCAGAAAAAACTATCATGGACAACATGGAGCTGATTTTCAGAGAATCAAAGCAGATGATTGTCTTTGGAACTTTTGCTTCCATGGTTGACCGTATCCAGCAAATAGTCTGGCTTTCGGAAAAATACGGCCGGAAGGTTGTTTTTGAAGGCTACAGCATGAAGTCAAACGTTGAAATAGCCAAGGAGCTGGGTTATATAAAAATGCAAAAAGACACCCAGATTACATCCAATCAGGTAAATGATTATCCTCGGTCTAAAATTACAGTCATCGCCACCGGCGCGCAGGGACAAAGCAACGCCGCTTTGATGCGTATTGCCAACCATGAACACCGTTTTATTCGTCTGATTAAAAAAGACTCTTTGATTTTTTCCTCTTCCACCGTGCCGGGCAATGAAAGAGCCGTGCAAAATTTAAAAGATATGTTTTACAGAGCAGGCATGAAAGTTTACCACTACCAAATGATGGACATACACGCCGGCGGACATGCTCAGAGAGAAGACTTGGGACACATGATGGAAGTTATGAACCCAAAAATCCTCATGCCAATCCATGGACAATATTCAATGATGGTCAGCCATTCAGAAATAGGCCAGACCAAAGGAATTCCCGAAGAAAACATCATTATTGCCGACAACGGCTCTGTTATTCATCTAAGCAACCCCGATTTAGAAAACCCGATTTCAGATAAGATCAGGTGGTGGTTTGACAAAAGAACGGTCGCCAGCAATCCGATACTAGTCGACGGTTTAGGCATCGGCGATGTCGGCAACGTAGTCTTGAGAGACAGACAAGTTCTAGCCGAAGACGGTATGTTTGTCATAGTCATTCTCATAGATACAAAAACCGGCCGAGTACTGACCAGTCCGGATATCATCTCCCGTGGTTTTATTTATTTGAAAGACAACAAAGAACTCCTTGCTCAAGTCAGAAAGAAGGCCAGATTTGTTGTTGAAAAAACCAGCGCTGTCGGCAGGGTTGACACCGCTTATCTTAAAGACAATCTCCGCGAAGAAATCGGCAAGTTTCTCTTCCAAAAAACAGAAAAAAGACCCATGGTCTTGCCGGTAGTCATAGAAGTGTAAACCCAGTCCATTCCCTAGTCCCGAGTAAAATACCCTATTGACAGGCACACTTACAAGATGATATAATTATGATGTAGTTCCTTACAATAAGGTTCTACTTGAGACAAGCATTTTGGATGCCTAAACAATGGTTTCCAGCATACTTGTCTCAACTTCTGAGACAAGCCTGCCTGCCGGTAGGCAGGACCGCAGCCCCACGGCATGGGGCATCCGCTCTCAAGAGTCCCTAAAGGACATGGAGAGCAAACCGACAAAAAAAGGAGATGTGTTATGACACAAGCCAAGACAAGCGGTCTCTGGACCATGACCAAGGGTGAGTTCGAGGAAAGCGTGGCGTCGCTTGAGAAAGCGATTGCCAGTGAGGGAGGCAATCCCCGCGATCTCTTCGATCTCTTCCGCACCGACAGCGAGTACACTCGCCGCATCGCTCAGGCGATGTTGCGAAAAGGCCTCATCGGTTCTATCGAATCGCGCATGGCTCGTATGGTTCTCGGTCGCAACATTTTCGATGTTGCCGACTGGATGAGCTACTACGACGCCAAGTTCACGAAGAAGCAGATCCGCGACGCCGGAAAGTTCCCGTGGGGTGAGGACATCCTCAATTCCACCTGCCCGCTCTGCGGCAAGGTGGTGAAGGACTGCCACTTCGCATTCCTGGGCCTGACCGCCATCAACGGTTCGCCTCTCACGGTGGCCAAGTGGCTTCAGTTGCATCCGGCAACGGGCCAGCCGAAGTTCTACTTCAACAGCAACCCCTGGCACGGAGGCCAGCCCCACACCGATGTGGCGACCATGCGGCTTCGCTATTACCTGCTCCATACGGAGATCGTTCCTAACTCGACGAACAAGACGCCCGAAGAGCAGGTGGCGATGCTTCCGCCCGAGTACGAAGTGCCATCGACGATAATGGAAACGACCAAGGACATCCTCGTCTTCCGTAAGACTGGTGTTCGTCCCAACGGATCCAAATGGGCAGCCTGCGCGGAGCGGACAGTGAAGACCGACTCGGCCTTCGCTGGCGACGTTTCGTGTGTCGGCCGCTTCGACGGGCGCGGCCTCCGCATCGATAGCTGGGACGGCGGTCGCGCCGGCAACGTGGGCGTTGGTGCCTCCCGGAAGTTCTGAACCTTGAAGCCTTGCTTGAGCCTTCGGCGCGAATTTTTTTTCGCAGCGCCGAAGGCTCGTTTTGTTTTTATAATAATACTTGATACAATTTCTTTGTCTGCTAATGCAGATGCGGTTACGGCTTCACCTCGCGGACACCTCTTCTTTTGAGGAATCGCCGGAATACCGTCGTTTACGGATTACGGTAGTGCGCGATAAAAAGTTGAGATTGAACTTCTTGCTTGTCTTTAGTGGAGGTTCTGCCGTAAAAAGCAGATGCTCCCGAATAAAATTCAGGGGAGATAGGATATAGGCCCGCTTGGGTGGTAAACCTAAATCCCCGGTGACATAGATGGAGATGGGCATTATGCGTTCTTTTCGGCCAACGCTGACAACGTTTCGTGTGTCGGCAACTTCGACGAGAACGGCCTCAACATCAATAACTGGAACGGCAATCGCAACAACAACGTGGGCGTTGGTGCCTCCCGGAACTTCTTTCTCTCTTACAAGAAATATCCTCCGCTTGGAGGATATTTCTTTAACAATCGCGGGTTGATTTTATCCAGCCGCCAAAAGCAAGACCTTATTTCTACTGAAACTCTTGAACAATCGTTGCAAACGTATCTCGGTGTTTTAAGTCATGCTAATTCATATAAATTGTCACGAGAACTAAAAAATCAATTCTGGTTTTGGTTAACCGAAAAATAAAAAAACCGTTTATCACGGTCTGTATATCTGTATAGTAGAACCGAACAAACTTCTAAAAATTTAGGTTGGTTGGTTGGTTGGTTGGTTGGTTGGTTGGTTGGTTGGTTGGTTGGTTGGTTGGTTGGTTGGTTGGTTGGTTGGTTGGTTGGTTGGTTGGTTAAATTCCATTATAATAATTATAGCAGGTCGCAGTAAAATTGTCTAAAAACTTTTAATGCTGTATTCTTAGTTGTATGAATAAAATTTTTTCCGGTATACGGCCTTCCGGTAAATTGCATCTAGGCAACTATCTGGGCGCCATAAAAAATTGGGTAGAACTGCAAAAAAGTCCGGACACGGAAAGGACTGTTTTTGCTGTTGTGGACTACCACGGCATCACCACGCCTTTTGACCCCAAAACCTATCATCAGCAAGTTATGGAAGCGGTTTTGGACTATATGGCCGCCGGCGTTGATCCGGAAAAATCCATACTAATCCGCCAATCAAAAGTTCCACAGCATACCGAGCTTGCTTGGATTTTTAACACAATAACTCCGGTAAGCTGGCTGGACCGCTTACCCACTTACAAGGAAAAAATAGAACAGACGCAGGGCAAGTACACCCATATGGGAATTTTGGACTACCCGGTGCTCATGGCCGCTGATATTTTAATTTACAAATCAAACCTTGTGCCAGTCGGCGACGACCAGCTCCCCCACATTGACCTGACAAACGAAATTGCCAGAAAGTTCAACCATCTTTTCGGCGAAACTTTCCAGACGGTCAAGCCACACCTTACTGAAGGCGCCCGAGTTATGTCCCTGCAGGATCCGGCTAAAAAAATGTCCAAAACCGGCGACGAGGGCATTGCCTTATCTGATAATCCGGAGGTTGTCAGAGAAAAAATAAAAAAGGCGGTAACTGATTCGGGCAAAGAAATAAAATATGACGAGGACAAAAAACCGGCTATTTCCAATTTACTCACAATTTACCAGTTACTATCCGGCAGAACGATAGAAGAAATTGAAAAAGACTATGAAGGCAAAACTTACGCGGACTTTAAAAATGACTTAGCTGAAGTCGTTGTAGATTTTCTAAAGCCTTTTCAAAAGAAATACAGTGAACTCAAGAACAACATGGACTATGTTGATAAGGTATTGACAGAGTCAGAAGAAAAAGCTAGAGTAATTGCAAGCAGTACCTTGAAAGAAATCAAAGAAAAAATAGGAATTTGATAATCTTCTTGGCTTCTTCCGGCCCCTTTACCGCGACACATTCTACGCCGGTTTTAAGAGCAGCGTAGTCGTTGCCGCCCTTAAACAAAGCATCGCCTACAAACAGCATCTCGCTGAATTTAATTCCGAGATGCTTTTTTATTTGCCTTAAACCATAAGCCTTGTCTATCCCCTTTTGAGTTACATCAATCGAAGTATAGCCCGCCGCGCGGACTTCCAAATCGGGCAGTTTTTTTTGAAGCATCTTTGCGAGCCTTAATTTGAGTCTAGTATTTTTGTCCCGCCATTCTTTTTTCATTTCAACTCCTTTTTTGCCCAAAACCTTAACTAAGTCCTGGCCAAAAACGGAAAATGTAACCTGTGAACCCCTGTCTTCAATAACCTCTCCATAAGTTTTTTCGGGATGTTTATAGTTTACTTCCTTGAAAACTTCTTCAAAAGCCTTCTTAATTCTGGCCCGTGTTTCCTCTGAAAGTTCTTTGGAATATACTTTTTTCCAACCCCTAACATAACTGTAAAAGGACGAGGCTGAAGTTGGAAATATAAAAAGTTTTTTCAGTGAGGATTCCGGCACTTTCAGCCTCGCCAAAAGTTGACTCTGAAACAACTCATATTTTCCGCCGCCAACCACGGCAACTTCTTTTTTTTCAAGCAGTTTAGCCAAAAGCAAGGCCATCTCTTGGTCTATCTCCTTTTTGCTCTCGGTCAGCGTACCGTCTAAATCAAAAACAATCAGCTTCTTATTTTTGTGTTTTTCCTCTATCGTGTACCATGGCTTTTGCACTCTCTTATGTTAAACCTGTTCCGCTAAAATGTAAAAAGCTGACAAGCGGTGCTTAATCAAAATTATGACTCGAGCGACTAAGCTTTTGACCCGCCGTAACGGCGGTTTTTAAATTTTATTTTCTTGGTTTTCCATAGTTTTCTGCTACAATCTGAACATGTTAAAAATCGGAATTGTATGAACGCAATACGACATAGCTCAAGCGGCTCATCAGTTAAATTCATGCCATTCCGTTTCACAGTAAAACTTCCTCCTGCTCAAAAGTTATTTGGTAATCCTTAGCTAGCGACCTGATGGGTAAGACAAATGGATACTTGAGTAATTTATTTTTTTAGTTTCGACCAACCCGTTGACAACAAGGTTCTCTAGAAGAGAAAAGTCACCATCATCAGCTTGTCTCATGGCACGGAGATATGTTGGTTTTGATTTTTTAATGGCAATTTCTGATAAGCCCGCTCTTAAAAGAATAGCATTTAATAATAATCTAGACGCTCTTCCATTCCCATTTCTAAAGGGGTGTATACAGACCAGTTTATGAGAAAGTCTAGTTGCTAGCATTATCAATTCAGAATATCCTTGCTCAGTTTTCGGATGCACAAGATTTTTAGTTTTTTCTCTAAGTTCTGAATCAAGTTCTGCCATTGCGTTAGATATTAAGGGCCAATCTGTCATTGGCAGAGTAGTTCCATCTATTCTTTTTAACTCTGGACTGTTGTCGTTTCGATACACGCCTCCGATTTCTGGTTGTTTAGCAATATCAAAAATAGTTTTGTGTGCAGTTTTAATAAACCTCAGCTCTAAAGGAAGTCTTTTACGAACTAAGCGTTTGATAAGTCTATGTAAAGAAGAAGAGGCTTCCCAGTGGCCTCTTCTTCTAATATGTCTGACTCACGTTTATTAAGTGGACGTTTCATTAATTACTTAAATAGAATAGCTTTTCTGGCCTCTTCTTTCGTTAGTTTATTCCCCTCAAGCTTGTTTGAGTAATATGTCGCTTCAAATCTGTGTTGGGCATGCAAAGACTCCTCCTCAATAGATGTAGGCTTACGCAGCTTCGCCAACTTATCATCTAATTTTAGGAGTTGTTTAATACCGATATGAAGAGTATTTTTGACATTTTTTACCATAGCAATATTATAAATTAGTAAACTAGAAAAGTCAACATTACCTATAACCAACGCTCTATACTATAAATTTTCCTTAACTTCATTATATACCATATAGAAAATTAGATATCAACATATGGCTCGGAGGGGTGTTTTTTTTGTTGGTTGGTTTTATTTTGATTAGAGCAGATTACCCTACCCAGTTACTCACTATATTTAGGCAGAGTTTCTTTTTCAAAACTTGTCGTAAAGGCTCTCGTTATTTCAACGCCTTCAGGGTCATTGCTGTGGTAAAGCATTGTTTTGGGCCAGAACTTTCTTGAATTGGTCGTCTGATTGCACAGGTTTGCGAGGTATTTCATTGTATTCTGACAGGCAAGGCCTGTAAAAGTGCTTAAAGTTGAAAAGCTACAAAGAAAACGACCCCGTTCAGTAAACTGAACGGGGTCCAAGAACCAAGAGTCTCAGGTTTTTGCTACCTGCGAGGACGAACGAGACGGTAGTAGGAGTCGAAGCGGGCAAGTAGTAAATAAAGGAACTATACTAACTATACTTTAGTTATATACCTTTTCAGCAAAAAGTCAAGTTCAAAAACTGGTGTATCTACTGGATTTTTGCTAATATTCACCGCATATGCAAATAGGAATCGTATGAACGCAATGCGATACAGCTATGGTAATATGCCGGTAAAACTGATACCTTTTAGTTTCAAAAAAAATTACCTCCTGTCCAGAAGTTATTTGGTAATCCTTAGCAATTATTTGAGCAGGCTACTATCGAGCTTGGTTTAATCCTAGATTAAGCTTCTCTGCCAGAAGCACCTGGAGGGCTTCCTGTATGTCAGGAGCGAGTTTTTGTATTTTATCTTTACCTAATTGGACAAGACCGATTTCTTTCTTTCCTTGTTCTTTTTCTATATTTTCTAAAACAGGCTTGAGGTCTTTATGGTGTTGGACAAAATTACTCTTGAAGTATTCCATAAAGATACCCTCAATCTTATTGTCATTCGTAACATAAAGAGCTATCTCATCATCGAAATAGCGAATTCTAGCGTCCTCCGATAAATTCGGGGTGGTAATTGAAAAGGCATCACTTTCAAGATCGTATCTACTAATCCAACCGTTTTTCTGAATAAATCCTTGGAGATTTGAGGCTAGGTCAATAAACTCTCTATTTTGTTTAATGTTAGTTGTCATGTTTTTATAATTATTTAAGACGATTTAATTCTGGATATAGCATTTCCTTAATTTTATCAGTTTCATAAGCAGTAACTACTCGACAAGGACTGTCATATATCCAAATTACCACCTTAACATAAGTAGTGGCTGAGTATTTCTTATAATAACATGCTTTTCTATTTTTGTCACTATAGTCTGGCCAGACCTCTTCGGGATCTTTAATGGTCGGCTCAATATTTTTTAGAAACTGCTTATTGTTTAATTCGGCATGCTGGGCTGACTTTTCTAGACGCTTAGCTTCAGTAAAGATTACCCGCTTGCCTCTATAATCTTCTGTATCAATGAGGTACTCATGAATTGTACTCATTTTTATTATATACCATGTAGGAAATTTGATATCAACAATCTTCTCAAAATCTTGGTTCTTTCCAAAACTTGTGTTTGGCATTTTGTTTTTTGATCAGGTCTTCAAGCCTAGCCCAATTTTGTCGCCTGTTGCACTCGTCAAACATTTTATTAATTTCTTTTCCGCTTATTCCGGCATAGACACCAGAGATGGTGTACCTAGCACCCTGGTTATCGTTGGGATTCAACTTAAGAAGCAGCCGATATAAACTTACGGCTTTTTCTTTTTCTCCATCATCAGCGTAAAGATCAGCGCGGTATTGTATCGCTCTCATATACGCCCGATTATCCATGTCGCCCCACTCCATACGCTTGGGCCAAACCGGAAATTTCTTAGTTGTTTCTTCGTAGGCCTTCTTGATATGTTCTTCTGTTTTCTTTTTATTTTTAAGACGTCCGTACAAATGCGCAAAACCAATATGCGTTTGGATATTATTAGGATCCAGGCCAAGAGCTTTTGCTAATAATTTTTCAGCTTTCCTGGCCTCCTCAATGTTTCCATGAAGCAATTCCATAGCATCATAGTACAAATCGTTGACGTTTTCTCTTCGTGAATAAAAATAGCCGTTTTCCATAAATAATAATTTACCAAACACTCACTAAATTTACATTAGTAATTATATCGGAATTAAATCATAAGATCCTGATGATAGCAAGTTAACTTGAGAAGGTGGGTTTAAAATGATAAATTACCAAAATGCTCCAGATTGGTATAGTCGGAACGCAATGCGACATGGATTTGACGATAACCGGCTCAAATACATCCCGTTTCAGTTTACAATAAAACTTCCCCCTCTACAGAAATTATTCAGAAATCCTTAATATCTCTTTTTCTAGTTTTTTAGCATTTCCATGACTAATAAGTCCCAAATAAGATTTGGTTGTGCTAATATCCTGTTTTGCCTTAATCCTTTTAAGCATCCGCTTCTTGGTAGTCGTTCTCAATGCTCTGTGATCTGGAAAGTGAACCCAGCCAAGGAAGTCAACTCCCGAAGCAAACGTTTTGATAAAAACCTTGTCTGGATGAAGTTCAAGTTTTAATCTTTCTTCCAGAAAGTCACCCATTTTAGGAAGCATCTCTTCGAGCCAAGATTTGTCTTGAAACAAGACCACAAAGTCATCGGCATATCTGATATAGTATTTTGCCTTCAAATTGTGCTTCACAAACTGATCAAATTCGTTCATATAGATATTCACGAACAACTGCGAGGTGAGATTGCCGAGAGGCAATCCCCTACCTGGAGCGGATGAGAAGCTGTAAATCACTCTCTCTAAAAGCCAGATAGTGTTCCGGTCACGGATGTATTCTTTTAAGATGCTAAGCAAAACCTCGTGGTCAATATTCTCAAAGAACTTCTTGATATCACATTTCAAAATCCAACACGTCCTGGTGTTGTTTTTGCTGACTTTGAATGCAAAACTTCTGAACCTGTTTAATGCTTTGTGTGTCCCCTTGCCAAGTCGGCATGAGAAGGAGTCGGCAGTAAACATTCGATCAAAAAACGGATAGAGTTGACGATAAATAGCATGGTGGAGCAACCGGTCACGGACCAATGACTTGTGTATCTGTCTCGGTTTGGGATCATTTATGCGAAACGCTTGATATGGCCCGTGGTTATATGTATGATTGTCAAGATCGTTGTGCAGGCCTATAATATTATCCATCAGAAAAAGGCCAAACTCCTGGACATCCTTTCTCTTGCGTTTGCCTTTCAGGAACTCTTTCCAGGATTCCAGTAAATTTTCCAAACTAATAACCTCATCAAAACTATGACCAAATTCAATCCTTCTACGCCCCCCCCCCAGCGCTACTTTGCCGATTATCCAAAAGTTGATTGTGGTTTACAAAGTTTGGCATGAATATTTTATTAGATTAGAGAAAATCAATCGATATACTATTGGTCTAAAAATTGATAACCTGTTTATCGAAACCACGGAACATTTATTTATTGCAGCTCATAAAAACCGTGAACAAAAAGGATTTTATCTTGCCAAGGCCTCGGACTCATTTGATATGTTGAAATTTATATTACAGATTGCATGGGAAATAGAAATACTTGATGTAAAGAAATATGTAACATTGTCGAATCATCTGAATGAGATAGGCAAAATGCTCGGCGGCTGGCAAAAACAAACAAAAACTCCGCAAAGGAGTTTTTGAACGAAGAGAATTTCGAGAGAACCTGGTTGCCGGCATTCCATTCGTTCAGGTTGGCAACCGAGTTAACGTTCATGTTCCAGTCGCCATAGTTCGGGTTCCAGTTCGCGTTGACCGCCCAAGCTCTGTGCGAAACACCACCATTACCACTGTCCGTTGAATACTCTCGGGACTGCATCGAATTCGTGAGCTGACTCACATAGTGTTCCGCACCAAGTATCTTCGTTTTTAAGCTCCGATAGCAATCTGAATGCGCGCTTAGAGTTCGGCCGCTGATATCCAATTGGAGATCAGCAGATTCGCCTAATATCCAAGTTGTATTTTATAGAAATAAAAATGAGCCGGCAACAGCGTTGAAGCTACTGCCGGCCCAAGAACCAAGTTCCCAAGGAACCCAGTTCTTATCCGACTTGCGAGAGAACCCGGCTGCCGGCAAGCCACGCGTGCAGGCGGGCAACCGAGTTAACGCACATGCGCCAGTCGCCATCGATCGGGCCCCAGTACGCGCTGACCGCCCAAGGCGCGCCGTTCTCGTCAAGAATGTACGCAATGTTCGCGCATCCGTTGACGAGAAGGGAGCCTTCCTGGCCCTGGCCCTGCGCTTCGATCAACTGGTAGAACTGGCCCAGCTTGATGAAACGCCTGGACTGAGGTCCAAGAGCGACCATGATTTCGGGATCGTGCTTAGGCAGTAAGAGCGTGTGTGTGGCCAGCTCGCCGGCCGGCACGTCCTGGCTCTTGCCAAAAAGCTTGACGACCTTCTCGTCAATGTGGCCAAACTTCACCTTGGGATTGCTCTTGGTGAAGCTCTCGCCGGTGACGAACCGGCGGCTGGCCACCGAGACCTTCCGCTCGAAGTTGAGGACCATCGCGACTGCACGAGGGTCCGTCCGTTCCACGAGCACGAGCTCGCCGGACTGGAAACGCTTGACGCGCTCCTCGGTCCCGAACTTGTTCACGACATCCTGTACTTGTTCAACTGGATTCCAACGCATAACTTCCTCCTTCCGGCGCTATGCCGGCAGTTTTGGCCGCACTATGCGGCAGCGATGACCACCAGAATGGCAGTCATAGCAATAAACTTCCAATTTGTATCAGAAACTTATGGCTATGACTGCTCGCTCGCCTCGTCTTCGACTTGTCGAAGCGGGCAAGTAGTAAATAAAGGAACTATCCTAACTATACCTTAATCATATACCTTTTCAGCAAAAAGTCAAGCTCAAAAAATTGGCGTATCTACTGGATTTTTGCTAATATTCACCGCATATGCAAATCGGAATCGTAGGCCTGCCTAATGTAGGTAAATCCACCCTCTTTAAGGCCTTAACTAACCCCGTAAAGTCGCCTGACGGCGGCCACGGGGCAGGAAAACAAATAGCCATTGCCAACTACCCCTTTACGACGATTGATCCCAATGTAGGCGTAGTTGAGGTGCCGGATGAAAGACTGAAAATACTAGCCGGACTTTCTCATTCAAAAAAAATAGTGCCGACAGCAATTGAGTTCATAGACATTGCCGGACTAATCAAAGGCGCCGCTGAAGGCGAGGGTTTGGGCAATAAGTTTTTGGCCAACATCAGAGAGGTGGATGCAGTCGCTCATGTGGTAAGAGTTTTTGAAGACAAGAATATAATTCACGTCCACAGCAAAGTTGACCCGGTTCATGACATAGAAATAATCAAGACAGAGTTAGCATTGGCCGATTTGCAATCCATAGAAAAAAGAAAGGCCAAAAAAAACAAGAATGAAGACCTGTCTGCCGGTCAGGCAGGATTGCCGGAATTGGAACTGCTCGCTTCAAAAAAAGTGATATATGTTTTAAACGCTTCGGAAGAGCAGGTTAAAAACCGCTGGCAACCGGAACCGGAGCTAATCAAAGCCATGGGCGAATCACAATATGTCGTCTTGTCCGCTAATTTTGAACTTCTGCTGTCTGAAGCCTCTCCGGAAGAAAAAGATTTATACCTCACAGAAGTCTTCCGGGAACACTCCGGTTTAGATGAACTGATTTCCAAAAGTTATAAGCTTCTGGATTTAATCACCTTCTTAACCACGGGGGAAGACGAAACCCGGGCCTGGACCGCGCCCAAAAATACACCTATCCCCAAAGCTTCCCGGGCTATTCATACTGACTTTGAAAAACTTTTCATTAGAGCAGAAGTTATTAATTGGCAAAAGTTAGTGGAGGCTGGCTCGTGGGGCAAAGCACGCGAAAACGGCACCTTGAAACTTGTCGGCCGAGATTACATAGTCCAAGACGGCGACGTGGTGGAAATAAAAATTTGACTCAACTAACTTTCTTTGTTAGGATGCCACCATACAAAATGGCGGAATTAGAACAAAAAATAGACAACTACGAGCTCGGTTTCCATCTTCTGCCTGAATTGGAAGAGAGCGAAACTGGAACCAAACTCAAGGAAATAGAAGATGTAATATCCCGGCTTGGCGGCACTATTTTGAATTCAAGGGAACCAAAAAAGCAAAGACTTTCCTATCCTCTCAAACACAAACGCTTTTCTTTCTTTGGAGTTGTTGAATTTAAATCGCCAACGGAAGCGATTAAGCCCTTGGAAAATCAGCTTAAACTCAACGACTCTTTGCTTAGATTTCTGATACTTAAGATCAAAGAAAATCAGAGAGTTTTAAGAAGTATCAAAGAAACTTCTTCCAGACCAAAGATTAGAACCCATACGCCGCCGGCACTAGAAAAGAGACCAAAAGAAGAAGTCAAACCGGAAGAAATTGAAAAACAAATTGAAGAAGTAATAACTAAATTATAAAATAACATGAACTTAAACCGCGTCATTTTAGTAGGCCGTTTGGCGGCTGATCCGGAAAGCCGAACCACCGCCACGGGGCAAGAAGTTGTCAGTATGCGAGTCGCGACAAACAGAGTCTGGACAAACCAATCGGGACAAAAACAAGAGCAGGTCGAATTCCACAGCATCACTTTGTGGGGCAGATTGGCGCAGATAGCCGCCCAGTACCTAAAAAAGGGCGGACTTGTAATGATAGAGGGCAGATTGCAGACGCGATCTTGGACCGGACAAGATAATTTGAAACGCTACAGAACAGAAGTAGTTGCTGAAAACATACAATTGGGTCCGCGCACAACAAATGAATCCGGCTCAAGAAGCCTTGGCAACAGCAATGGTTACTCTCAAAACTCCAGCCCGATGTCCCAGAAATTCACCTCACAAAAACCGGCAATAACAGCTAAGGAAATTGAAGACGAAGAAATACCGGTTATCAATGAAAACGAGCCCATCAACGAACCGATAATTTCAAGCAATGAAATTGAAGAAGCGGAAGTAGATTTGAAAGATATACCTTTCTAGTTCGTAAAGTTATAAAGTTATAAAGTAAAAACTTTAAGAATTTGATGAACTTTTAACTTGATAACTAGTTTGCGAAGCAAACATGTGTATCGCCTGTCAGGAAAAAATAAATACGATTGACTATAAAGACGCTCGTTTATTGCGCAAGTTTACAACGGGTCAATTTAAAATTATCACCGCCAAACGCACCGGCCTCTGCCCCAAACATCAGCGCCAGCTCGCCGCCGCCATCAAACACGCCCGCTTCATGGCTTTGATGCCGTATACTCGCGCGCAGACAAGAAAATAAGGTTTATCCACATTAGTCATTGACAAGATTTTTGAATTTGCTATACTTTAAGTTGACAATTGCGGGTTCAATTTAGCCTCGAAAATCCGAGAAAATTCTCGGATTTTCTTTTTTTAATTCCAGTTTTAATTTTTAATACTAAAATGATAGGATAACTTTGTGGAGTTTAAGGGGCCACCTCAAGGTGAGGAATCCGCAATTGTCATTCGGATAGAGGGGTTCAATTCCCCTTGGCTCCACGCTAAAACCCCTTGCATTAATGCAAGGGGTTTTAGTTTTTAAGCAAGAGTTTTAAAAATGAAGCCCCATACCATACGGTACAGGGCTTTTCAGTCTCCTTTTTCTTTTCTCTTTTCTTTTGACCACTCCTGAGGACAGTCCTCAGTAAACACTCGGTAAATACACTAAGGTTTACTCGTCATAACCGTCGTGACCCTCAAAGACCCCGGCAAGTTCCCGAAAGTCATCATCCGAGTTGTAAAACTCGGGCAACTCGTCGGCTTCCTTCCTGCAACAAATACATAAGAAAATATCGTCATCAACACAATCCCGACAGACAACTACTCGGTGCTCGCAACACGAGCACTTTTTTACTTGGCCTTTAGTCTCAAGCTGGTCCAACGCAAAATCCAGACTTTTTTTTCGTAGCGGCTCAAGACCCCGCACAAAAACATCTTCACCACAGTCACAAACGACATGGCTTTCCTCTTCGTCACTGACCAACATACAGTATTTTGCCATCACCGCCTCCTTTGCAAATTCTTCTTTGAAAAAATCCTGTTGTCAAAACTCCGGCAGAGAGCTTTTTGGACCCCCCCTGCCGGAGAACTGGTTGAACTACTCTTCTCTACTCCTCTTTTTTGCCAAAAGAGGTGGCAATGTCGTGGGTGAGACTGCCCACGACCGCCCCAATAATGGTAAAATGGAACGCGAGTGGTATTCCCCTGAACAACAACATTTCAGGGTTTGCCTTGGAAAAGAGCGCCAAGGCGACACCCAATAGAGCACCACCCAGAACTACATACTTTCTCATGTTCTTACCTCCAAATTATATTATACCACAAAACTTGGTGACTGCGCAAGACCTTAAAATCCTTGTTTTGCAAGGGTTTTAACACCAAGGTCCGATCCGAGGACTGTCCTTTTTTCAGATTTAAGGACAGTCCTCTGAAAAGGTCGGGCCTTTAGAGATTTTTCTAAAAAGTAACTGCCGATCACTTTGAAACCAATAGTGGAGATTTTGGCAGGCAAGATGTCGTCTAAAGCGTAGCAGATACAGCCTTTGAGGTCGCTGTGAGCCTGCGGTTTGCTTGGTCAGAAGGAGTATAATTATTCTTTAACTCCTTCTGAAACCCAGACGAACAGCGAGTGAGCTGATCGCTGGAATCAGCGAAAGTACCGAAAAGACTGTATCTGCGAAGCTTGTAAAAATTACGCCTCTTTGACCGCCGCCGCTTTTTTGACGCTTGAGAGAATTTCTTTTTCTATCTTAGGATTTTCTTTTAGAAATTGGCGAGAACCCTCAATCCCTTGCCCCAGTTTTTGTTCGCCAAAGTTATACCAACTGCCGGATTTGGCAACCACGCCCAGATTAACTCCAGTATTTACCAAGTCTGCCAAACGCGAGATGCCTTCGTTGTACAAAATATCAAACTCGGCAACTTTGAACGGCGCCGCCACTTTATTTTTTACAATTTTTGCTTTAGTCCGGTTACCGATAATTTTTTCGCCCGATTGGATTTGCGCCGCCCGGCGAATTTCTATTCTAACCGAAGAATAAAATTTTAAAGCCAAACCACCGGTTGTAGTTTCCGGATTACCAAACATAATTCCGATTTTGTGCCTGATCTGGTTTATGAAAACAACGGTGGTGTTAGTCTTTGAAACAATTCCGGTGAGTTTGCGTAGGGCATGCGACATGAGACGCGCCTGCAAACCCATGTGCTGTTGATCCATCTCCCCTTCAATTTCCGCCCTTGGCGTCAAAGCCGCAACCGAATCAATCACCACCAAATCTATCCCACCGGAGCGGACCAGCGTCTCAACTATTTCCAACGCCTGTTCACCATGGTCTGGCTGGGAAATCAGCAAGTCTTTGGTTTTTACGCCAATTCTGCCGGCATATTCCGGATCAAGAGCGTGTTCAGCGTCCACATAAGCCGCCGTTCCGCCCATTTTTTGAACTTCGGCCACAAGATGCAAAGCCAAAGTGGTTTTGCCGGAACTTTCCGGTCCGTAAATTTCAATCATTCTTCCCCGGGGCACACCGCCGACACCCAAAGCCAGGTCAAGCGAAATTGAACCAGTCGGAATAACGTCAACATCAACCTTCCGAGCATCGCCCAGTTTCATTATTGACCCGTCGCCGTATTTTTGCTGAATTTCTTTGACAGCCAAGTCAACACTTCGACTATTCTCAGTGCTGGCACTTTTACTGTTCTCACTGACCGCACTTTTGCCGTCTTTATTTTTTTCCTTTGCCATAATATATTTATCCCTCCGATTAAAATTTCTAATTTTTCTAATTTCTAATTGACCTAAATAATTTCTAAATCCCAATTTTAAAATTAGACATTGGTTATTTTTTAGAAATTAGGTTAATTAGAGCAATTAGGTCAATTTACGTTTCTTCTGTCGGCGCTTCTTCAGCCATACTGCCGTCATCCGGTTCAATGTTTCTTCCTATGCCGGCGTCCATATTAGAACGGGCGATAAATACTTCTCTCGGTTTGGCGCCTTCACCCGGCCCAATCACGCCTTTTTCTTCAAGCAGATCTAGTAGTCTAGCCGCTCTTGCATAGCCTACCCGTAATCTGCGCTGGAGTAAAGAGGCGGAAGCTTTGCCGGCCTGCACCACCACATCTTTAGCATCAAAGTACATATCGTCGCCCATGTCTTCGCCGGAACCGCCGCGAGTATCAGCCACCACTGCATCCGGCTCAATCACCAAATTGCCGTTTTCCTCAACACCTTCTTCAGCCGCCTGTTCGGCTTGCATCTTAATAAACTTGACCACATCTTTGACTTCTTTTTCGGAAACAAAAGCGCCTTGAATACGCCTCGGCTTAGCCGTATCGCCTGCCTGGAAAAGCATATCACCTCTGCCCAAAAGTTTTTCCGCACCGGAAGAGTCCAAAATCGTCCGCGAGTCTATACCTGAAGCAACCTGAAAAGCGATTCGTGAAGTGATATTGGCTTTGATAAGGCCGGTGATAACTTCCACCGAGGGTCTTTGAGTGGAAACAATCAGATGGATGCCAACCGCTCGCGCCATTTGCGCCAAACGGATAATCGCTCCCTCTATATCTCGGCCGTGAGAAGCCATAAGATCGGCCAGCTCATCTATGACTATGACAACGAAAGGCATAACCTCAATATCTTTCTTGCCGGACATTTTAGAGTTATAGGAAAAAACGTCTCTAGCCCCAGCCGCCGAAAGCAATTCATATCTTTTTTCCATTTCTCTGACCGCCCACTTCAAGGCGTTGACGGCCTTTTTGGGGTCTACAATTGTCGGAGTAACCAAGTGAGGAATGCCATTGTAAGCGGTAAGTTCAACGCGCTTGGGGTCAATAAATATAAATTTAAGAATATTTGGAGAGTGCTTGTATAAGAGGGATAAAATTACCGCGTTAATGCAAACGGATTTACCCGTGCCGGTAGCGCCGGCCACCAAAAGATGAGGCATCTTTTCCATACTGGCAAAAACCGGAAAACCGGCGACATCTCGCCCCAGTCCGATAGGCAGAACCGAATTGCCTTTTTTAAATTCATCGGTATCAATCAGATTCCTTAACCCCACCAAGGCAAACTTTTTGTTAGGAACTTCTATACCCACAAGTGATTTACCCGGAATAGGCGCTTCCACCCTAATCGGATGGGCCGCCAAAGCCAGAGACAAGTCTGGCTGTAAAGTGGTGATTTTTGAAAGTTTGACCCCCACCGCCGGACGCAAAGTGTATTGCGTAACAGTCGGCCCGATAGAAACCTCGCCCATCTCCACTTCTATGTTAAAGTTGGATAAAGTTCTTTTGATAATATTGACATGGGCATTGATATCTCCCGAACGGGGCTGGTCTGTGTCGGTATGTAAAAGTTCCAGCGGCGGTAAAGTCCAGTTGCCAGATTTGCTCATTTTTAGAACGAACTCTTTTTCTTCGTCAACAATACTTTTTTTAACCGGCACAACTTTAGGAGCAGGTTCGTGTTTTCTTGACTCCTCTTTCATATCCACCACTTCCGTCCCCCTTTTCACCACGACATTATCCTGTAATGGCGCATCTTCTTCTTTCTTCTTGAAAAGCAAGTTGGCTACGGAAATGTTAAGAGCAATCAAAAGAGAAACCAGCAAAAGCAAAACCAGAACAATTAAAGAAGAGGTAAAGCTCAAAGCTTTGAGAACCGGAAAGCCGATCAGAACTCCCAAATATCCGCCTTGAGCAACTCTGGCCTGAAAATCGCCTTGGCCGATAATGAAAAACAAGGCTAAAAAAGTAAGGACAAAAAGCAAAGTGCCGAAAATAGCGCTGGTATAAATTTTCCTGGAAACCGATTTTACAAAGGAAGCTCCCAAAATTAAAAAGGCCAGCGGAACCAAAAACATTCCCCAGCCAAAAAGTGAATTTGCTAAATTATTAAAAATATCCCCCGCCCGTCCGGCTTTATCAAAAAAAGCCAGAGTCGCTAAGATTGCCAAGCCAAAACTCAATACCCCCCAAATACCGTTCTTGGTCTCTTGCGACAAGTCAAAAAGAGGCTTGGACTCTGCCGTTGCCGACTCTCTCTTTTTCCATTCTTTCTTCTTGGACATAAGTACATTATATCATATTAGAGACTGTCAAAAAAAGCAAAAAACGGGTTATACTTAAACCCGTTCACAGTCTGCGCGCTATTTCAAGAGCTTATATTCCAAGGGCTCATCAGGTTTCACCATCATGAATTCTTCAAATGCAACTAGCGCTCTTTCGGCGAAAGCCACGTCAATAACCTGATGGTCAATCTTAGGCAAAGGATCAACAAGTTCCCCTCTACCTTTCAAAACACCGACTTTGTAGGCCAGATCCCTGGCATCATAAAAATACATCAGTATATTTGAATATTCAATCCAACAAGTAGTTCCCAAAACATTGAGACTCGCCCCTTGCCCAACCAACTTTTTTACTTTGTCAAAGAAAACTCTGAAAGCCTCTTGGAAGTTTGGAAACTTCCCAACCGTTTCCATGGCAACCACAACTTCAAACATGTTTTTTCTCCTTTTCTTCTTGATACTGCTTCTACAGGATACCAAATGACAAAGCCTCTGTCAAGAGGCTTTGGTAATGTCCACACACATATGGCGGTTTTTCTCCCAAGCTTTTAAGCTGGGATATGTGCGTCATCAAGGCGGCGCCTTGATGTAATTATTTTGTTTTATTGAACAAAATTGTTCTGACCAGGATCTTCTTTACCGCCTGTCCTTGGGTGATCCTCTATGTATTTAGCTGCCAACAATACAATCAGCGATGCAAAGGCTATAACACCTAGAGTAGCAAGAGATTTCCCTAAAACATCTTTTTGTAAAACATCCCAAATGGAGAGTACCGCTAAAAATGTTAAAAGCACTACTGAAGTAATGAGAACGCTAACCGCTATTTTTTTTATCATATAAGTAGAACTCTTTTAGAAATTAGCTCGACCTTGTTTTTATTATATAAAACCTGCCCACTCCCGCAAGTGACATAATCAGGCAAGGCTTACTAAGGGAACTTGGCGAAAATTACTTCTGGGTCGCTGTGAGCCTGCGGTTTGCTTTGTTGGCTGGAGTATAATTATTCTGTAACTCCAGCCAAAACCCAGGCGAACAGCGAGTGAGTCTGCCGCCTGCCTGCCAGCAGGCAGGCTGGAATCAGCGAACGTACCAAAGAAGTGATGTTCGCCAAGTTCCCGAATTCTATTCCTGTACCGGTTCCTGCGGCACATCTTGAAAGTCAACGTTATAACCGGTTCCTGCAGGAATAAGACGACCGATAATGACATTCTCTTTAAGGCCTCGAAGTTTGTCCTCTTTGCCGACAATCGCCGAATCAATCAAAACTCTGGCTGTTTCCTGAAAAGAAGCGGCAGACAAGAAGCTTTCGGTAGAGAGAGCGACTTTACTGATGCCCAAAACAAAAGACTCAAATGTTGCCTCTGTTCCGCCTTCTTTTTTGACAAGATCGTTTTGCTCTCTGAACTGTCTTCTTTCAACAATGTCTCCCGGAAGCAAATCAGTGTCTCCGGCATCAATAATCCTGACTCGGGAAAACATCTGCCTGACAATCAGCTCAACGTGTTTGTTGTTAATTCCTTCACCAGTGGCAAAATATATGCTTTGAACTTCACGAATAATGTAGTTGGCAACAGCATTTATGTCTTTGGTAATTGTGTAAAGCTCTTTGGGGTCAACATGTCCTTCAGTCAACTGCTGGCCGGGAACAATTTCATCGCCCTCTTTGATCCATAAAACCTGACCCAAAGGAGCGGTAAAAGATTTCTCCTCGCCTGTAGTTGTAACAATATTGATGGAGTGCTGGCGGGCACTTTCTTTAATCTCCACAACCCGTCCTTCAACATCAGAAACAAGAGCTTTGGCAGAAGGCGTCCGGGCTTCAAAAATTTCTTCCACTCTGGGCAAGCCCATGGTAATATCGCCTCCGCCAGCCACGCCTCCGGTATGGAAAGTTCTCATGGTCAGCTGGGTGCCCGGCTCACCAATTGCCTGCGCGGTTACAATACCCACAGCCTCGCCAACTTCAACCAGCCGATTCTTTGACAGATCGTAACCGTAGCAATACTGACAAATGCCGTCTTTGGCTCTGCAAGCAATAATGGACCTTATCCTTATCTTGTCCAAGTTGAGAGAGTCAATCTTTGCCGCCAAGTCCTTGCTGATAAGAGTTCCTTTCTTTATGACAACCTCGCCGTCCTTGTCTAAAACGTCTTCCAGAATTACTCTTCCTTTTATCCTCTTGCCCAGAGATTCGCCTATCTGCTTCCCATCTTCAGTTAACATGACATAGCCATCTTTGTCTTTGCAGTCTTTTTCTTTAACCACAACGTCTTGAGCAACATCAACCAAACGCCTGGTCAGATAACCGGCTTGGGCGGTGTTTAACGCGGTGTCAACCAGACCTTTTCTGGCGCCGTGAGTTGAAAGAAAATATTCCAAAACACTCAAGCCTTCTTTGAAAGAGCCTTTTACCGGCAGTTCAATCAACTCTCCGGCCGGATTAGCAAATAAACCCCTCATGCCGGCCAGCTGATTAACCGTCGCCCAAGAACCTCTGGCGCCGGACTCAACCAACATAAAGACCGAATCGTCATTTTTAAAATTTTGTTTAACCATTTTTTCCAAACGAGATTTAACATCGGTCCAAACTTCTATAGCCTTAGACTTTCTTTCATATTCCGTGAGCAGACCCTGATCATACAAGCCGCGGCCTTCTTCAATTTTCTGATCGGCTTCGTCTAGCATCGACTGCTTGTCAGAAACTGCGCGCAAATCTTCAACCGCAAAAGAGACGCCGGAAATAGTGGCATAATGAAAACCTAAATTTTTAGCGGTATTCAAAAACTTTACCGTTTCCTCTTCTCCCCGTTCATCCAAAAGCTCGGCTTCAAGAGCCTTCAACTGGCCCTTGGTCAAAGTTTTGTTAACAAAGCGAAAATCTTCAGGCAAACCGCGGTTAAAAATTATCCGGCCGACAGTAGTCGTAATAAATCCATTTTCCAAAAGCTCGTTAGCATCTATTTTTTTATCTGTTTTAATTTTTATTTTAGCCCTCAAATCGGTAAAGCCATTATTGTGTGAAAGCAATGCTTCCTCTTCTGAAGAAAACGTTTTGCCTTCGCCCAAAAGATTGTCACCAGGATGAGTAAGATAGAAACAGCCGAAAACCACGTCTTTTGACGGCGCGGCAACCGGTTCTCCGGTTGAGGGCTTGAGAATTCCGTGGCTGGCAAGCATCAAGTCTTTAGCTTCTTTTTGTGCTTCGTTTGTCAAAGGCAAGTGGACCGCCATCTGGTCACCGTCAAAATCAGCGTTAAAAGCGCTGGTCGGCAAAGCCGGAATTGTAATAGCTTTGCCCTCAATCAAGCTTGGCCTGAAAGCCTGAACGCTCAAACGATGCAGAGTCGGCGCCCTGTTAAGTAAAACTAGTTTGTCTTTAATGGATTCTTCCAAGGCCTGCCAAACTTCCGGAATTTGCTGGTCAATCAAGCGGTTAGCGGATTTGATATTGTGAGCTAAACCGGCGCTGATTAATTTATGCACCACGAAAGGCTTGAAAAGCTCAAGCGCCATATGCTTAGGCAAACCGCATTGGTCAATATCAAGGTTCGGTCCGACGACAATAACGCTTCGGCCAGAGTAGTCTACCCTCTTGCCCAAAAGATTCTGCCTGAAACGCCCGGTCTTGCCTTTTAACATATCGGCCAAAGATTTCAGAGCTCTCTTTTGGCCGGTTGAAGCGGAAATCATGGTTTGTCCGCGGCGCATAGAGTTATCAATCAAAGCATCCACTGCTTCCTGCAGCATTCTTTTTTCGTTTTTAGTTATAACTTCCGGAGCATGGAGTTCCAATAAATGTTTCAAACGGTTGTTCCTATTGATAACCCGGCGGTAAAGATCGTTTAAATCGGCTGTAGCAAACCTGCCGCCGTCCAGTTGAACCATCGGACGCAAAGCCGGCGGAATCACGGGAAGAATATCCAAAATCATCCACTCGGGTCTGATATTATTTCTGATCATGCCCCTGAGAAGCTTGAGCCTGCGAATCATTTTTTTTCTGATGTTAGGGTTGTCGGTTGCCTTAAGCTCGTTATCCGTAGCTTTCACCAAGTCGTTGAGTTCAATTTCACCCAAAAGTTTTTTGATGGCCTCGGCGCCGATGCCCGCCTCAAAAACCTCGCCGTATTTTAAAGATAAATCTCTAAAATCCAACTCCGAAAGAATCTGGTATTTCTTGATGGCGCGTAGATTGTTCTTTTCATAGTCTTTCTGCTCTTTCAGACGAATTGCCTCGTTTTCATCTTTGGCATTCTTGATTTTTGAACGAAACTCATTTTCAATCTTTTTCATGGCTTCGGCCTTAAGCTCCTCGTTCACCCGCATCACAATATAGCTGGCAAAATATATAACTCTTTCAAGTTCCACCAAAGAGACATCCAAAACCACGGCAACTTTAGATGGCACACCTCTCAAAAACCATATATGGGCAACGGGACTGGCAAGCCTGATATGGCCCATCCTTTCACGCCTAACGATTGATCTGGTTACTTCTACTCCACAACGGTCACAAATTATGCCTTTATATCTTATTCTCTTGTATTTTCCGCAATAGCATTCAAAATCTTTGACCGGCCCGAAAATAGCTTCGGAAAACAAGCCGTCTCTTTCCGGTTTTTGGGTCCTGTAGTTTATCGTTTCCGGCTTGGTAACTTCTCCGTAAGACCACTCGAGAATCTCTTCTGGAGAGGCTATTTTTAGTTTTAATGATGTAAAGTTATTCATTGAACAGACTAAAGTCTAAAGCAAGATTTTTCTGGCCTTAGTCATTAGTCTTTAGACTTTAAACTTACTTACCTTTCTAATAACTCCGCGTTCAAGCCCAATCCTTTAATTTCAGAAAGCAGGACTTTAAACGATTCGGGAATATGCGGCGCCCTGATTTCCTCGCCGTTAACTATGTTTTCGTAAGTTTTGGCGCGTCCCAAAACATCGTCTGATTTAATGGTCAGCATTTCCTGTAAAGTGTGGGCCGCGCCGTAGCCTTCCAACGCCCAAACTTCCATTTCTCCAAACCTCTGGCCGCCGAATTGGGCTTTTCCGCCGAGAGGCTGTTGGGTAATTAAAGAATAGGGCCCGATTGATCTCATGTGAATCTTGTCTTCAACCATATGGGAAAGTTTCATAAAATAGATAATCCCGACGGTTGACCTTTGGTGAAAAGGCAATCCGGTGCGCCCGTTGTAAAGCTGGACCTTGCCGTCTTCCGGCAAGCCGGCTTTTCTTAGCTCCACTTTTATTGCCTCCTCGGTCGGTCCGGCCATTGGCGGAACAGTAGCCTTGTAGCCCAAACGTTGAGCCGCCCAGCCGAGATGGGTTTCCAAAACCTGGCCGATGTTCATTCTGGAGATGATACCCAAGGGACTTAAAACCATATCCACTCTCCGTCCATCCTCCAAAAAGGGCATTTCCTCTTCCGGTAAAATCGCCGAGATAACGCCTTTGTTGCCGTGCCGCCCGGCCAGCTTGTCGCCAACCTGGACTTTTCTCATTTGAGCGATGGAAACTCTGATGGTTTTAATAACGCCGGCCGGCAACCTGTCACCTTGATCTCGGGAAAAAACTCTTATCCCCACCACTCTGCCCTGTCTGCCATAGTCCAATCTGCGCGAAGTGTCTTTAACATCTCTGGATTTTTCTCCAAAAATGGCTCTTAGCAAACGCTCTTCCGCAGTGAGATCGCTTTCCCCTTTTGGAGAGATCTTGCCAACCAGAATATCTTGCGAGCGGACTTCCGCCCCCACCCTGATTACGCCTTCAGAATCCAACTCTTTAAGTCTTTCTTCTCCGACATTTGGTATGTCGTAAGTCGTAATTTCAGGTCCAAGTTTTGTCTCTCTGACATCCGTTGAGTAATCTTCTATGTAAAGCGACGTGAAAACATCTTCCTTAATCAAGCGTTCAGAAATAACAATGGCATCCTCAAAGTTCAAACCCTCAAAAGAAGTAAAGGCCACCAAGAGATTGGTGCCCAAAGCCAGCTCACCGCCGTCAGTCGCCTGGCCGTCAGCCAAAACCTGATTCTTCTTAACTTTTTCTCCTTTTTTAACAAGAGGCTTCTGATTAATCGCAGTGAAAGCGTTTGACTTCAGAAACTTAACCAGTTCATATCTGATTTTCTCGTCTTTAGCTGTTTTTAAAACTATGTGAGAAGCGTCCACACTTTCAATTTCTCCGCTTTCGTCAGCGACAACCATCAAGCCGGAATCTCTGGCAACCTTTTCTTCCAAACCGGTGCCGACATAAGGAGATTGCGGATTGATTAAAGGTTCCGCCTGTCTTTGCATATTTGATCCCATCAACGCCCTGTTTGCATCATCATGCTCCAAAAAAGGAATAAGCGAGGTTGCCGCTGAAAAAGGCTGTTTTGGAGAAACATCCACAAAATCTATCTCGCTAGCCGAAGCAATACCGGCTTCGCTGTGAATTCTTGCCGGTATCTTTTCTTCCAGTATCTTGCCGTCTTTGCCTATTTTTACTCCGGCGGGAGCAATGATGTGTCTTTCTTCTTCACTGGCGTCCAAATACAAAACCTCGTCTGTAACTTTGCCATTTTTGACTTTTCTGTAAGGGGTCAAGATGAAACCGAGAGGAGAAATTTTGGCATATAACGAAAGATAGCCAACCAAACCAATGTTCGGGCCTTCCGGAGTTTCAATCGGACAAATCCTGCCATAGTGGGAAGGATGAACGTCTCTAACTTCAAAACTGGCTCTTTCTCTAGTCAAACCTCCAGGACCCATCGCGGACAGACGGCGCTTGTGTTCCAGTTCAGAAAGAGGATTGTACTGATCCATGAACTGTGAAAGTTGTCCGGAAGCAAAAAATTCTTTAAGTCTGGCAACAAAAGGACGTGGATTAATAAGTTGAGAAGGCAAGATAGTGTCAACATCCATCGTACTCATTCTGTCTTTGATGATTCTCTCCATTTGAGCAAAAGCAACTCTCAACTTGTCTTGCAAGAGTTCGCCTAAAACCTTGACACGCCTGTTGCCAAGATGATCAATGTTGTCAGAAGCGGCGGAAGGATTATTGTTCAAACGGATAATCTCTTTTAAGGTGGCGACAATATCTTCCGGCTTCAGGGTCCTGTTGCTTTCCGAAAAGTCAAAATCTAAACCGAAGCGCTGATTCATTCTGTGTCGTCCCACCCTGGAAAGATCATAACGGGAAAAGTTAAAAAACATGTTGTGAATCATCTGTCTGGAATTTTCGGCTGTAGCCGGATCGCCGGGACGAATGCGTTTATAGACTTCGATCAGACCCTCGTCTTCTGAAGAGGAGGGGTCTTGAGCGATAGTGGCTAAAATATATTTCATGCTTTCATCGGTATCAACGTCAGTAAAAAGCTTTTTTATATCTTCATCCTTGCCTATGCCAAAAGCCCGAAGCAATCCGGTAGCAGCTAACTTTCTTTTACGGTCAATCCTGACTGATATGACTCCGCTGCTTTCGGTTTCAAATTCAAGCCAGGCGCCTCTTGACGGCACAATCTTGGCGCCAAAAAGATTTCTCAGGCCGGTTGATCTGACAACGTAAAAAAAGGCTCCCGGACTTCTTATAAGTTGAGAAATGACTACTCTCTCCACCCCATTAATAATAAAAGTGCCCCTGGGCGTCATCAGGGGGAAATCTCCAAGATAGAGCTCTTGGTCAACTGTTTTGCCGGTTCTTTTGTTTTTCAGCTCCACTTTGATCCGCAACGGAGCTTCGTAGGTGATATTTTTTTCTCTGGCAACCCTCTCGTCAAACTTGGGTTTTTCCAAAATATAATCTACAAAGTGAAGTTCAAATTCTTTTTCCGTCCAGTCCTTTACCGGTGATATGTCTTTGAGCAGTTCTCTTAATCCTTCTTTAAAAAACCAATCGTAGGAATCTAACTGAACTTGAGCCAGATTAGGAGCTTCTAAAACGTCCGGCTCGTATTTTGAAAATAGTTTTCTAGTAGCCATGGTTAGAACGTGTTCTAAATTTAAAAAATAGACAAAAACAGACTCCTGTCCTTTGGACGGGTTTCAAACCTCTAGAAAGTACTTATTTTATCTTAAAATCTAGCAAATTCAAGCCTCTTAGAATGATTAGTCTACCTGGCTCTTTATTCAAAAACAATATGGTCATTGTATTCCTTGCCTTAAATTTTGTCAACTCCTCATCTTTATGCTCTCCAAAAGACCGATGCCTAAACTTAGCGAAATCAAAAAACTGCCTCCGTAACTCAAGAAAGGAAACGGTATGCCGGTAATCGGCATCAAGCCCAAATTCATTCCGGCATTGATGACAACGTGAGAAAAAACAAAAGCAATAAAGCCAACTGAAAAAAGTTTAGCAAAATTGTTTTTCGCCCTGAAACCTATACCGCCCACCCGCAAAAGAAACATAAAAAATGCGGCAAACAAAACTAAAATACCGGCAAAACCAAACTGCTCGCCAAAAGAGGCAAAAGCAAAATCAGTATGCGCCTCCGGCAAAAAACCAAAACGCGACTGCGTACCCTGGCCGAAACCGTTTCCCCAAGTCATTCCTGAACCAATCGCTGTCTTGGCCTGAATCACGCTATAGCCTTCCCCCTTGGGATCCAGATACGGATTCAAAAAAGAGGTAATGCGGTTTTTTTGGTACGGTTGTAAAAAAACAAGCCAAGCAACGGAAGCAACCAAAATTGCGGAGAAAAAAATTATCATAAGATGCTTTCTCTTAATTCCGACTGCCAAAAGCATGGACAGCCAAATCGCAAAAAAAATAAAAGCCGACCCCAAGTCAGGCTGCTTTAAAACCAAAAGAGCCGGAACCATAGCATAAACTCCGGAAGCGACAATATGGTGGATTCTATAAATCTCCGCGTGCTTCTGGGAGAAATACTTGGCCAGCAATATGACGACAGCGAGTTTGGCAAACTCCGATGGCTCCAATCTTATACTGCCAAAATTGATCCATGCGTTAATTCCCCGCACCGAACTGGACATCAAAGAAATCACCAAAAGAACTAAGGCTATCAGATATATTAACAGCGACGGCAGGGAACTGTTTTTAAAAACACGGTAATCAAAAAAAGAAACGAGAAAAATAAGAACGGAACCGACAATCAAAAAATAAATTTGTTTTTCCAAAAAAGGCCTGATGTTGGGTCCCATGCCGGCCATGGAAAACAAGCCCGCTCCCAATAAAGCCAAAAAAATAAAAAAAAGGCGCCAATCAAATTTTCTTAAAAAAAGAGAGGGATTCATTCTAAAATGGCTGTTGGAACTTTTCTTGAGTGCCGTAGCGCCTGATAAAGTTAGAGTTCATAAAAACATTAGTACTGGCTTCAACATCTATGCGGTCGGGGTTTTCGGGAATAGGATTGATCCAGTCAACTTCAAAAAACCTGTCGCTTTTAGATAAAAGGGTTCTCATCTCTGTCCTATTTGCCCCGACAGGAACATTGTTCTTCAAAAGAACCACGACAACATCTACTCTCTCAAAATCAAAATCAGAAGAGTTAAAAATAGTCCCTGTAACTCTGGCCGAAACACCCGGCTTGCCGTTGGCAAAATAATCTTTAGATTTGACGACTAATTTTACCTCCTCACCAAAAATTCCCTCCAGTTTTTGCCAGTCAGCTTTCCGGATGTTCAGTTCCGCGCGATTGCCGGCAACACTGGTCTTGAGCAGTGGAATGTAAATATATTTTGTCTGGCCGGGAAGAATGTAGAAACTGCCCGCTTGAGATAATATAACATTGTTGGCAGAATCTAAAATTTTAAGTTCAAACTCGGTATTTGAAGAGCCGAATTGAGTATTTGGGTTATAGACCCTGAAAAGAGCATCGTAATCTATCTGGCCATTTAACTCTCTAATCTCAAAAAGGTTTGAACTCAAAACCCTGACAGATTCCAAAGACTGAAGACAGGTATTTCCGCAGACTTTGCCGCAATCCACGCCTTCTTCCTGCTGGTTTTGAATCTTGTCAAAACAAGTCGGCTCAACCTGAAATGATTTATAAATCCCAAAGCTTACTAACCCGAAAAGGGTCAGAAAAATAAGGCCAAATAGAAGTTGTTTGACAGTTCTAGACATAGCTATATTTCAAGTATAGACCAAATCGAACGTAAAAAAAAGCAGCTAATTAGCAGCTGCCTAAAAATTTTTTTCATATACATACAAAAGGAACTTCCTGTAATCTTCCTGGCTTAAGACATTTTTTACTTCAATATTGTGAGAGAGAAAACAAATAAAATCTCTGTGAGCAGCACCCAACAGAAGCAGACCCGATTCTTTATCTCCCAACGTCATATTAATACGATGAGCAATATAACGATCACGAAGAAGCAAAATCTTTTTCTTTAGCTCGTTTTTTTTATAACTTGGTGTTGAGGGGTCCCTGAGAAAAGACTCCGTTTTTGTCAACTCACGTGGGACACTCCAACTTTTTATACCCAACAGCTTATGGTGTTCTGTTTTTTCTAATCTTGCGCCTATCTCAACCAACCTAAGAACAAGTTGCCAATGCCTGCTCCCTTTGTTGGCCTGACTATTGATGACTCCTGTCATCCACGACTGATTGTTTGGAGAAAGTATAAACGAATCGTTATATAAAACGACTGATGTCCATGGCAACTGAAGACTCTCAACGGCTAGATCAACCGCATCCCAAAACTTTTCGACAAATTTCATCAAGGGATCTTCTGGGCTACGTCCGTTATCTGCAAAATTATGTAGAACAGGAATATGATATAGAATTCTCAAAGAATGTGTCCCCCAAAGATGACGCTACACTTTAAAATAGGATAGCATATTTGTATGACTCTGTCAAAAAAGTCGGCGTTGGCTCCGTCCAGCGTTCTATGCCAAAAACAAGCAACCCCACTGCAACAAGAAAAACAAATCCGAAAATCAGCTGTTTTTGAATCCGTGGCAACATATCGCTTTAAGTATAAACAAAAATGCGTACAAAAAAAGCGGCTAACTATGCAGCCGCTTTAAATTCACGGCAAACGGTAAGAGTGAGATAAACCGGACAACCGAGAGAGTCTTTCTAGGGCTTCTATTCCTAAAAGAAAAGGGTATCCTTTTCTCTGGAAAAGATAGAGCAAAACTTCCTCAGCATTTTTTGGACACAGCTCCGTGTCTGTGTTGATTACTGAGATTGCTACCATGTTTCCTAGATCTACATAAAAAGGATCCAACTGTATAACATAAAAAAGATCTGACAAATCTATCGTATTCCTAAGAGTAAGGCGATAAAGACCAGGAAAATCGGATACATAAATAACTGCTTTTTTGATTTCTGGGTAACTCCATATTTCAACTCTAGGAGGATTGCGCAGTACGAACTGTGCTCCATTTACACAAAGATTTAGGTTGATGAGTTGACGGTCAATTAACTGCTTCTCAGAGGAACGAACCAGTTGAGTTATCCTCAAAATTTCACCAAGAGTTTGGCTAGAGTTTTTATTACTTTTAGACCATATACCATCTAGATCGCGAATGGTTTGTTTCATGACCAAGTAACTTTCTTGAGTTAATGTTGGGTCAGATAAAGCTGTAACTAACCACAATCTGGCAAGTTGAATGTCTTCTATGTCTACGTATCGGATAATTTGTCCGGGTATGATAATGTCTGGATTTTTAATACTGTTTACAGTCACAATTTGCTCAACACTATAACCAATCTTACGGCTAATTCGGGTCAGATTGTCTCCGATTTTTACTTTGTAGGTGGCCCCAAAGATATAGCCATTGGACAGAATAAAGAATACGACAACTGTCAAAGCAAATTTGCGCATCTAGTTTCCCCCATATTGTAAAAGGATAATAAAATAATACACCAGAGACAGCGTATTGTCAAGCGGATCCAAAATTAAAGCCATTAGTCTGGCGACGACCTACCCCGCCCATATTTCATATAGGCGGGACTCCGCTCGGCATAGCCTCGCTTCGCTTTTGCGTAATTTTTGCCTTATACAGGACTGACGCATCGGCCTTGATGTCTTTTACCCCAAGGGGGTATGCTTCTGAGTCCCCAAACAAAAACGAGCGTATTGCATACAGTGTAGAGGAGTTACCTACTTTTCCCAGCCCTTTTGATCTCAACACTGCAACAACTTTATTACTATAGACCCTAAGTCTACAAAAAATAATGTCGTGCTGCGGTCAAAAGAGCTGGGTATCATCGGCCTTGCGAGATTTCACTTCTGAGTTCGGAATGGGATCAGGTGGAGCACTCGCAGTATAACTCCTTTACACTGTACACAATGTCTTGCTCGTTTTTTTTGTTGGGTAAAGTTAAATTTAGGCTTAATCTTGCAAGGAATTAATTGATCTATTAGTAATGCTCGGCTGAATCCGTTACCGGACTTACACCTGCATCCTATCAACGTGGTAATCTCCCACGGATCTATGCGCGCTCCGCTTACGCTTCGCGCGACTAAGGACTAAAGACTAATGACTAAAGCAATTTCTGGCTTTAGACTTTAGACCTTCGACTTTAGTCGCGTGCTTCGTAAGCGAAGCACGCTCGATACCTAATCTTGGGGCCCGCTTCGCGCTTATATGCTTTCAGCGCTTATCGGTCATGTACATAGCTACCCAGCAGTGCCGTTGGCACGACAGCTGGCACACTAGAGGTACACTCATTCCGGTCCTCTCGTCACTTACTCGCTTCGCTCGTATCGCAATGCCAATCTACGAATGACATGCGAATGCTACGAATAACGAATCGATTATCTCGTGTCACCACGAGTGTAGACTATATCTTACTCCTAATGTCTAGGAGGTCGGCATATTATAATTGGTCTTTGACTCCGCCAGTTGGCAGAACCGCTTCACCAATTATCTGATCGCTTTTAACGACCAAGTCGTTACGGGGTTACCCGCTCAAATTTTTGGAAACTTGACAAATATTAACTTTGTGTTTATCATTAACAGAGCGCTAAGTTTAGGAGGAAACTGTGAACTTTAATAATCTCAACTACGGCGACTCTTTTGTTTTCTACAATGACGTAGTTGTATTCTTTGAGGCCCTGTATCAAGGGCGTGAGGAAGCCGCACTTTACAAAAAAGTAAATGTTAATGGCTGCCCCAAAGCACTCAATTTAAAAACAAGCTCTACACAAACAGTTTATGACAACCAAAAAGTTATCAAAATCTGTTGCTAACAATCTTCCTTCCGTTCTCATGAACGGATTTTTTTTCCAAAAATTTGAGCGGATAAACTTCCCACGGTATTAACTCTCGCCAGTTTTATCTATGCTTTTCGGACCGAATTGCACAGCAAACAAGAGCCTTCACCGTTATTAGCCGAATTTGCCCCGTGATCCGCTCAGCGGATTTTACGGGGTTTTCAATACAGGTTACCCTGTAAAGTAGCAAAACTTTACTAGGAACAACCCCCCTCAAGTATCAACGCCCGCACCAGATAAGGACCAACCTGTCTCACGCAAAATATATTTAATATAATTTTGGACTATACCTTATTCCACTTCCGTGGAACCCAACATTTATAGTTGTCTAAAGACCACTATCCGCTCTTTTTAAGAGCGAGTCTCTAAAGGGTTAATGTACGAATTTTTCTTCTTTTTGAGTAATTAAGTTCTCGAAATGAGTCAATCAGTTTCAGAAGAGCTTCAAAATCTTTTTGCTGTTTGACTTTCTTTTTTTGTTCGATAATTTGTTTCATCAGCACCACTTGTTTTCTTTTCAGAATTACAAACGGTTCGACAAGTTTTAGAAATTCTATAATATTATCGATTTTGTTAATCGTATACTCTAAAATTCCATCATTTCTTGTTCTGATATAACCCAAGTTAATGAGCGAACAAACTTCTTCGAACTTTGAACGATCTTTTGCCGATTGAAAGAGAATAATGGCCGGCGCAACTTGAAAACCATAACGATAGTCGCTATTGAGTTTCGCACGCACATAAATACTGCCATCACCATCTAAAAATCCGGCAAGATATGCTCTTTTGATTGACGAAAGATTTTTCTTCATACACAACTTCCCTCGGTATTATCCTAACATATGACAGGTTGTTATCCAATGTTGATAACTAACTGTTAGGATTCCACCGATATGAGTTGGTTTTTCAATTCCGGTTACTCGGAAAAGCCGCCGAGCCCTGATGGGCTAACGGTTTGACATATATTCACAATTTGTGAATCACCTGCTATTCCTAGCAGTATTAGACTATACCTTTCAGCCACCCGGCACTTTCTAAGATTTTAAGAAAGTGACTGGTGCCTGACTGACGTTTTGTAATGGCTAAAAAACCATTACCTGATCATTTGATATGATCAAGTCGTTACGGGGTCGCCACAAAGCGACTTCCCACGAGATTATCCCCCACAGGACTCTCCCGTTATGAGTCAGTTTTTACTGGGCTCATGTAGTTTTCACTAACCCAGCTCGCGTAGGTTTTTAATAGGCGAACAGCCTAACCCTTCCCACCTTCTTCAGCGGGAGGATAACCCGAGCCGACATCGCCACGTTTTTTAACTTTTGTCAACGTGTTGGACTATTTCTTCACCCTTTCCCGCTTAGCGGGATTAGGGGTTGGCGTGTTATGGAAACTAAAAAGTAACCATCCCCAGGCACCAGTCACTTTCTTAAAATCTTAGAAAGTGCCGGGTGACTGGAAGTCTCTAGAGGGTCGCTAAATAAGCGACTTCCCACGGAGTTGTCAAAGTTGATGTTCTCCGTTATTAGCCAAATTTTTGTAGGTAGGGCATCTCTGCCCTAGCACCCCAATGTGTTAAGGTGCCGAACACTGTCGTCGCTATGGCTAAAACATTCATCTACTTTTTCAAGTAGTGTAGACTATATCACCCAGTCACTTTTAAAATTTAGAAAGTGCCTGGTCAGCGTATTATAATCAGTCATCGATCTTGTGACCGTTAACACTGATTATCCTGACCGTCACACTGGTTTGTGTGGCAGTCAAAGTCGTTACGGGGAATGTGATCGCGAAGCGATTTTACGTTCTTCCCACGGGATTGCCTGCTTAATTATATCACAAATTAAGGAAGGTTTCCCCGTTATAAGCTGATTTAATGAGCGCCCATTTGACGCTCGGACAGTACCAGCCTGTTCAATACATTACTGTACTAGACTATATCTTCACCCGCCCAAATTTTTGGAAACTTGACAAAATTATCATTATAAAGTAACTTGTATTAAGGTCTTTAAGATCTAATTTTGAGGAGAAAATAATGGACCCACAAAATAAACAGGACGAACAGAAACAAGAACCGAAAAATGAATGGGATCCTATGACGATTACAACAATAATTTTTTCACTGTTAGCAATTATAATTTCCACAAGACAATGTTGAGGTTTTCAAGTTTTTCAAGACCATCAATTTCTCATGGGTGCGACTAAATCGCACTTTTTTATTTCCAAAAATTTGAGCGGGAACGGCGTATTATAGCAACTAAAAAATTGCTATCCTCTTACACTTGTAAGAAAGTCGTTACGGGGTCAATCCTGTAAAAATACGGGATGACTTCCCACGATATTGCCTAAATTAGAAAACTGTTTTTTAAACAGGGAAAGACCAGTTTAGGTGTCTACCGTTATAAGCCGTAATTAATGTTCCGCGTTGCCGCGGAACGGGACAACATACTCTTATTGTAACATAAATGTTACGCAGAGTTTATCCCCGGAGTAGCTTT
This sequence comes from Candidatus Yanofskyibacteriota bacterium, assembly GCA_016185525.1. Taxonomy (GTDB): domain Bacteria; phylum Patescibacteriota; class Minisyncoccia; order 2-02-FULL-40-12; family IGHO2-12-FULL-4; genus JACPNK01. Next base: position 19,467 of record JACPNK010000006.1, on the reverse strand, counting down.
TATCTGTTAATCTTTGGCCCTCCTACGAGGTACCAAAGGTTCACTAAGTCCTGCTTTCGCACCTGCTTGACATATCCGTCTCGCAGTTAAGCTGGCTTGTGCCTTTACACTATCGCTCTGATGTCCATCCAGAGCTAGCCAACCTTAATGAACGCCTCCGTTACTTTTTAGGCAATTGTGTTTCCTAATTTATATTTCATTGACGGTAAAATATTTTCTTTTACCAGATCAATAAACTTTTCTACTGTTTTGGATAATAAATATAGTATATATCCACTTCCGTCTTCTCTTTTTCTTAACGTCGAGTTAATTCCATACTTTTTATCCAATACTTCTACGATTTTCAATAAATCTTGTTTGTTGAAACTTTGAGAATGAATCACCAATGCTTTATGCTGTTTAGATTTGATTGATCCGTCATCCATAAACCATACAGCCAAAGCTAGCGGCGATATAATTTTGGAAATTATCTTAGGCATTGTTTTTTTGCCGTTCTTATAAAACTGTTGGCCATAAAATCTTAATGATCTATGACTAACAGTTGAAAAACAGTAATTTTTTCTCAATAAACCGTAGCTGATTCTTTTGTGAATCCTCGGTTCGCTTAAGATAAAATTTTTGAATACCTGATATTTCCAAACAACATAATCTTTCTGGGCTATGGAATGTTCTATTTTTAATCTATAAGTTCTGCCGTTGTTTTGAGTTTCCAAACATCCATCTCCCAACAAAGTTCCAACCAAGACCTGTCTTTGAAATTCTGATAATTTCAAAGTTTTCTTATACTCTTCAATTTTATTTGATCTCATATTTTTTAGGCGGTCCAATTGGACCCTCATAGTCGCCTATGAGTTCAGACTATATCACTCCCTTTTTAATAAAGGGATCTAGCGTCTAGTCGTTGAGGGGAAATTGGTTTTAACCAAAATCTTCCCTGCTGATCAACCGCATTGTGGAATTTTCACCCTTCGGCATACTCAGGGTATCCACAAATACTCCATCCATTAAAGGAACGGTGGTTCCAGCATATAGCTAAATTTGCGATTTGATCTTGCAATCAAATGGCCCCATGCGGCAAGTAACAAGCCGCGCTAAGGCTGCAGCCCCAGCAAAACTACCCACCAGCCACTGTCTTGACCCAGCCCTTTTGACCACTTCACCAAAATAATTAACTAATAATATTAAGAATATTAAGATAACAAAAAATTATTAGATAATCATAATAGTCACGAGATCAAAAGGGCGGGGCCAGTTAGAATTACAAGCCCTACAGATGGGTGTTTCATTGTCGGATCCATCCCGCCCGAGAGCGAGACTTCAAATCCTACCCACTACGCTACGCAGTAAAACTCGTAACCCAATGACAAGCTATAGTAAAGCTTCCGGGGTCTTTCCGTCTTGGTGCGGGTAGTCAGCATCTTTACTGACATTGCATTTTCACCAGGCTATTGGCTGAGACAGTTCTCAACTCGTTACGCTATTCATGCGCGTGGGAACTTACCCCACACAATCTGTTACTTAATCAACCCGAGAGGATTATGACTCCGATGTTATATCGGAGCGATCTGGCGCGAACCAGATTCTGCACATCGCTATGCAGTTCAGACTATATCATCACCCCGTGATCGCTTAATGCGATTTTACGGGGGTTTGGCGTGTAGTCGTTGAGGAGCTCTAATATATGAACTGAGTGATAGACCCGAACTGAGTGCTCAGTTCGGGGACAGATTGGGAACGGACTATCACACCGCCATGCCTTACCTCGGATTAAGAGTCCGAGCCAGCAAGACGGATGTCTCAGTGTATCTTCATACACGCCCCTTTCCATCACTCAATTCATATTTAGATTTCCTGCGGATTGTCCGGCCCCTGCCTTGCGGCAAAGTCACTGAGAACATTGTTACTCATCGCTTTAATTATACCATAAATGAGTAGTTCCAGATACCTCCGGAGTTTCCCGCATATAGCCAAATTTGCTATAAAAATCACTTTTTATAGACCCTTGCATGACTTAGGTATTTCGCTACTTTTAGACAGTTCTGCCAAGTTTATTAGTTAAGGTAGCTTCTTAACATCCTCATAGTCGCCCATGAGATCGGACTATATCTTCCAGGCACTTTCTAAGATTTCAAAGAAAGTGACTGGTCTGACGTATAGTCTCTGAGGATTCTTAGTTGAAAGTTAGAAGATGGGGGCGTCAATGACGCCCAGCGGCTACACGCCGCAATTCTTCAATAGGCATTGTGTTCCATCCAGCTCGCATTACAAGAATTTGTCTGTCAGTCTCAACGCCTTCGCGTATGTTTTCAGGCATCTTTGGATGAAATGGATAAATTTTATCAAGCATCTGCTCGATCAACTTTCCACGTTCTTCAAACTCATTCATTAAATTCTCCTTTCAATGGTTTCCCATCTTCTAACTTTCAAAAAGTCTTTCCTGCTGATTGTCCGCTTCGATCAAAGATTTTTACTACTTGGAAGCTTAGCTTCCAAGTGAGTACTTTGATATGCGCGGAGTTTCCAGCATATAGTCAGATTTTATAACTACAACTGTCATGTTTATAGTTACTGCCGTCGTTCACTGGCGCTTCGGACCACCGCCGTGACTCACCGTCACGACTAAAGTCTAAAGTCCAAAGGCTAAGGCCAGAGAGAAGAATTTCTAGCTTTAGTCATTAGTCCTTCGTCTTTAGACGCATCGGTGAGCCACGACTTAGATCGTTAACGTTCCAGCACTGGACAAGCGTCACCCCGTATACATCCTCTTACGAGTTAGCACGGAGTTGTGTTTTTGATAAACAGTCGGTTGAGATCGTTAGCTGCGTCCCGCCCCGTTTTTAAACAAAATATTGACAATACTTTTAATATGTGATAGCATCACTATGCAGTATATTTACTGCGCTACATTTACAAAACAAAAACAAAAAGGAGTCTAAAATGACCACTGAGATACTGCCTGTAATATACCAAATTCCTGCTGCATTAATAATTGCGTTAATTCTTGTTGGGGTTTCCTCTATCTCAGCTTTTCTTGTTTTTCGTATTTACGAAATCGTAGTAGATAGTTTATTTTACGAAAAGCTTAAAGATTGGTTTCAGTACAGACAAACAATAAAAACATACAGAAGAATAGATAAACTAGCAAAAGAAGAAGGGTGGGTCAACATTTACGGAGTAAAGTCATTTTTTTAGATAACTTTCATAAGCCGGCTCAACTTACAGAGCCGGATTTATTTTGTTCAAAAATGGGGCGGGAAGGCCTTATTCCTAAGTTACGGCCGCTTTTTTGCCGAGTTCCTTAGCCAATAATCACCTGTTCGCCTTGGTGTACTCACACCAGCCTACCTGTGTCGGTTTTAGTACGTTTTCACTTAAACATCATAGAGACTTTTCTTGGAAGACTCTTAAATTGAATCCCTCCTTCCGAGGAAGGAAGTTTCTTCAGAATCCGAATCTCATCATTAAAGATAGCCTGCCGCATTTTACAGACAAGCGATTCTTAAAACCGAAGACACAAATCCAATAACATGCTCAATTTTATTTTCTCCGTCATCCCATAGCAAATTTAAGTGAAGGGCCGGAATATTAACCGGCTGTCCATCGCGATCCCCAGCACCACTTTTACCCGTAATAAACCGACAATTTTAAGCTTAAAATTGTCGGTGTGAATATGGATTAATCGTTACAAAACGAAATTACATATAAACACCGGTAAAAGTGGTGCTGGGTTACGCTTAGGAACGCCTAACCCTCCGATGATTGCCATCGCGGAGGAAACCTTAGGCTTTCGGCGGCAGAGGTTTTCACTCTGCTTGCGGTTACTCATGCCTGCATTCTCCCTTCTTAACGCTCCACACCGGCTCGCGCCGTATGCTTCACTGCATTAAGAATGCTCCCCTACCACTCCACCGCGCCTCGCTATGCTCGGCTTGTTGGAATTTTCAATTTTTAATTTTTCAATTTTCAATCAATTTTTAATGTTTTAATTTTTAAACATTTTAAATTCAATGAAAATTTTAAATTTTAAATTAAGAATTCCGTGCCGAACGCAGTGAGGCACGGTAGAATCCACGCTTTCGGTAATAAGCTTAGCCCCGGTAAATTTTCGGCGCACTTTACCTTCCGTGACTCGCTACTGCTCGTCACAAGTTATAAGTTTTAGGTTTTAAGTTATAAGTCAGAAAATTCAGACCTATAACCTATAGCTTATAACTTACAACAAAGTGGCGAACAAAAGTGAGCCACGGTTCGAACAGTGAGCTGTTACGCACTCTTTAAAGGATGGCTGCTTCTAAGCCAACCTCCTGTCTGTCTAAGGTAAAATACTTCCTTACTTGCACTTAGCTTATATTTAGGGACCTTAAGCGGTGATCTGGGCTCTTTCCCTCGCGACCATGAAGCTTTGCCCCCACGGTCTCACTACCGGTCATTGCATTGTAGTATTCGGAGTTTGATTGGTAAATCTACCCTAAAAGGGCAAGACGAACCATCCAGTGCTCTACCCCTACAATTACTAACCGGCGCTGCCCCTAAAGGCATTTCGGGGAGAACCAGCTATTACCAAGCTCGGTAAGCTTTTCACTTCGAACCACAGCTCATCCCCTGATATTGCGCTATCAGTGAGTTCGGACCTCCGGCTGTCTTTCGACAACTTTCATCCTGGCCATGGTTAGCTCGCTTGGCTTCGGGTCTTATGCAAACGATTTACCCGCTCAAATTTTTGGAAACTTGACAAAATAAAATACTTAAAGTAAACTTATGATACTTGTTATTTAAGAACCAGGAGAAAATCAATGCATGTAATCGGTCAACTACTTTTCAACGCCGTTTTTGTGTTACTCGTTGTTGGTGCCATCCTTACAGTTATAGGGGATCTGAATGGTCAAAAATTAACATTTTCCTGGAAATCAGGATTCAAATATGCCCCCAAGCCTCCTAACAAGCCCAGATAGGGCTTTTTTTATTTCCAAAAATTTGAGCGGGTACGCGCTTTTAACACTCGGTTTCCCTGTGGGTGCGTCCTATTCGGACTTACCCTACCGTTTGCATAAACTCGCAGGCTCATTCTTCAATAGGCACAGAGTCACGCACTCCGCTTACGCTTCGCGCGACCAAAGTCTAAAGTCTAAAGCCTAAAGCCAGATAAATTCTTGCCTTAGTCCTTAGTCCTTAGTCCTTAGTCGCGTGCTTCGTAAGCGAAGCACGCTCCTCCTCTTTGTAGGCATATGGTTTCAGTTACTATTTCACTCCCCTAACCGGGGTGCTTTTCACCTTTCCCTCACGGTACTAGTTCACTATCGATCACTAAAAGTATTTAGCCTTGGACCGTAGTAGGCCCGGATTCACCACGGATAGTCTGCTCCATGGGTACTTAGGTACAGGGCCACCACAAAATCATCTTTCTACTGCAATTATAAATTTTCTGCTCCGACTTCGTCAGATTTCGCAAAATTTCCTCAATGTAGTAAAACTACACTTCCGGCATTTTGCTCATCTTCCTTGTCTCGCCAGAAAATTTCTAATTTCGTAACGAAAATGACTTTGTGGTAGCCCTAGTAACAGAGAAGTTTGAATGCTTTCGCCTACGGGACTATCACCCGCTTTGGTCTGCCTTTCCAGGCTTGTTCGGCTAGCAATCAAATTTGTAACTTCTTTCTTAAACATAACCCGAAACCGTAAACGGTTCCAAGTTATGCTTAAAAGTCTGCTACCCCTGCAACCCCCAGCTCTTTTGATCCTATCATCTACACAATTTAATTCAGTTTCATTAGTTACTCCCTAGAAACAAAACTAAAACGCATAAATAACACGATCAAAAGGGCTGGGTTTAGGCTATTCCCCTTTCGCTCGCCGCTACTTGGGGAATCTATGCTATTTATTTTCCTCTGGTTACTGAGATGTTTCACTTCACCAGGTACGCAGCCACCACATCTCGCTACGCTCGATGGGTGGAATTTCTAATTTCTAATTTTTCTAATTTCTAATCAAACCCCAATTTCCAAATCCCAAATTGGGAATTAGTTTTTGGTTATTATTTAGATTAATTAGAGCAATTAGGTCAATTAGAAATTCCACATCGAATGTAATGAGATGCGGTGACTAATTGGACATTACTCCAATTGGGTTTCCCCATTCGGTCATCCCCGGATCAAAGCCCGCTAGACGGCTCCCCGAGGCTTATCGCAGTCACGCCACGACCTTCATCGCCTTTTAGTGTCAAGGCATCCTCCATACGCCCTTTGATTCCTTGCAAGATTAAGCCTCCAATTCGCCAACCGGCGGATTGGATTAATCTTTAAATCACACGTACCCACACCGCATATATGGATACGATTTTAACTTTTTACTGTTACCCGCTATTTGATACTTACATATTCACTTTTCAAATTTCTGTCCTTTCAACAATTTCCGTTATCAGCTCACAGCTACTCAAGTCCTTGTCTCAAACAACTGCGAACTTTTAACAACAAAACCGCTTACCAGCGGCTTTTGGCACTAAACAAACTTTGCACGAAACTTAGCCGCTTTTTGGTTTGAACTTTTTGTCGTTTATAATCATATATTTTTACTGTAAAAGCATTTTAGCAGATACTCTGAATGAGTCAAGTCCACCAAATTAAACATGGTGGATATGATGTGGGTAAATGAACAGACCCGGCTTTTGCCGGGTCTGTTCCGAGAATAATTGGAGCTCCGATTATTCCTCCATTCTTTTCTTCATACGGCTGATAAAATCGTCCGCATGTTTTTGGCCGCCGAGCCCGAAAGACAGACCCAGGCCCAAAGCTGCCGCCGCCACAATTCCAATGACGACGATTCTGATAATGTCTTCTGCAATTCCTAATTGCACCAAAGCAATTAAAAGCGAGAAGACTACCACTGACCATTTGGTCATGGTTGCCAAAAAGTTAGCCGAAACTAATTTGGCCGCTCTGACTGAAGCAAAAACCAAGCCTTCTAAAAATCTGGCCACCAAAATACCAATCAACAAAACGACAGCCGCAACAATTACATTCGGAATGTAGAGAACGACTGTGCTCAAGAAAGTGCTGACCTCGTCAAGTCCTAAAATGTTGGCCGCTGACATCAAGAAAACTATAATGAAAAACCATTTTACCAATTCAAAGAAAAAGTAGGCGCTGTTCAATTTGAAACCGCTTCTTTCCCAAACTTTTTTAAAACCTACTCCTTCTAAAGCTCGATCAATTTGAAGAGCCTTGACGATGTGATAAGCCAGTTTGCCAATCAAAATTGCCACCAACCAACCAACCAAGAAAACAACTATAGCCGCGACCAGTCTTGGCAGAAAACCAGCCACACCCGTCCAAAGAGTCAACAAAGAAGACCTGACAATATCTGAAGCCGCTACTGAATCATATTCCATAAAAACACCTCTCTTTCTATTTACACTTCGCCCGGGAAAGTTTTCCAAGGGCTAGGTGTTAGTTATTTTTAGAGTTAACAAATAATTTTAACATTTCTTTCCAATACAATAAAAAATGTTATCCACAAAGTAAGCCGTCGAAGTCTGCGGGCCTCTGTTTAGCCGAAATTGCAAACCGACCTGCCCGCCATAGCCTGCGGCATCAGACGCTGGCAGGCGGGGGTTGGGCAGTCAGCGAAGTTTGATAATCTCTTAAATACGTTGGCTTAGAAGTTGAGCTTCCAAGTATTTTAGTCAAATCAAGAATCTAGCGATTAACAAAGCTACGATATTAGCCACCTTAATCATCGGATTAATTGCCGGCCCGGCGGTATCTTTGTACGGATCACCGACAGTATCCCCTGTAACTGCCGCTTGATGGGCAAAAGATTTTTTGCCGCCATAATTTCCTTCTTCAATGTATTTCTTGGCATTGTCCCAAGCCGCTCCGCCGGAAGTCATTGAGATAGCGATAAAAATTCCGGTAACAATCACACCGACAAGCAGACCGCCCAGCGCCTGCGCACCCAAAAGAAAACCAACCACGATTGGAATGACAATCGGCACCAGTGCGGGGAAAACCATCTCGCGAATAGCCGCTTTGGTAACAATATCCACCGCCGCGCCATAGTCGGGTTTGCCCGTACCTTCCATGATTCCCGGAATTTCTCTGAACTGACGGCGCACCTCCTCCACAATTGCCCCACCAGCTCGGCCAACCGCCTTCATGGCTTTGGCTGCAAAAAGATAAGGCATCAAACCACCAAGAAACAAACCGACTAAAACTTTTACGTTCTGCAAGTCAAAAGTAAAATTTTTGCCTAAGTCAGCAAGCTCTTGGGTATAAGAGGTAAAGAGAATCAAAGCCGCCAAACCAGCCGAAGCAATGGCATAGCCCTTGGTAACAGCTTTGGTAGTATTACCGACAGCGTCCAAAGGGTCAGTTGCTTCTCTGACTGAATCCGGCAATCCGGCCATCTCGGCTATTCCTCCCGCGTTGTCGGTAATGGGACCGAAAGCATCAATCGCCACCACTATCGCCGTCAAAGAGAGCATACTCATCGTCGCCAAAGCCACACCATAAATTCCGGCAAAGAAAAAAGCTGAAACAATGCCGGCGGCAATTATAATAACCGGCCAGACGGTTGACTCCATAGAAACCGCCAAACCGGTAATTATATTCGTGCCATGACCGGTTGTTGAAGCCTTGGCAATATCTTTAACCGGAGAAAATTTCTTGGAGGTATAATAATCGGTAATCCAAAAAACTAATGCCGTAACAACAAAACCAACCAACAAAGAATTAAAAATGTTCCAACCAGAAATATAAATAAAATCAACTTGCGGATTTTTAACGACAAAATAAAACAAGGCAACTAAAGTCAAAACAACCGTAGCCACTAAACCCTTATACATGGCATTCATGATATTTGTACCGTTTAGCCTCACAAACCAGGAGCCGACAATTGAAGCCAAGATTGCAATTCCGCCAATAAGCAACGGGAAAGTTATTACACTCTGCAAACCGGAAAATAAGAGAGACCCTAAAAGCATCACAGCCACAGCCGAGACAACATAAGTTTCAAAAATGTCAGCCGCCATGCCCTTGGTATCGCCGACGTTGTCACCGACGTTGTCGGCAATCACGGCAGGATTGCGAGGGTCATCTTCAGGAATTCCCGCTTCAACTTTACCGACTAAGTCAGCTCCCACATCCGCGCCTTTTGTAAAAATGCCTCCGCCTAATCTGGCAAAAACTGAAACTAGAGAGCCACCGAAAGCCAAACCAACCAAAGGTTTGACTTCGCCAGTCCACCAATAAAAAAACGTCAGAGAAAAAAGAGCCAAGCCGGCAACCAAAAATCCAGTTACTGAACCGCCCTTGAAAGACAATTGAAAAGCTTCTTTGATTCCTTTTTTGGCCGCTTCCGCCACCCGCACATTTGATTTCACCGCCACAAACATTCCTATATATCCGGCCAAAAGAGAAGCTATGGCGCCAATAACAAAACCGACCGCAGTCCAAGCATCAATCAATCTCCACAAAACTAAAGCCAAAACAATACCCACTCCCAAAATAATTACAAACTCTCGCTTGAGATACGCCCAAGCCCCTTCCTGAATTGCCTTAGCAATAAAGCGCATTTTTTCGTCGCCGGTCGGTTTCCTCAAAACCTGCCACATTAAAAACAAGCCATACAAAATGGCCGCAAGCGAAGAGAGAAGAGAAAAAAGAAGTATAGACATAATAGTGTTAACCTACCATTTCCTAGCGGTTTGGGTCAATATGTCAAACGAGACAATGCCAAAGGCGAAGATGCTTAACGCTCGGCCGAAGACTCAACTTCGGCATCGGGACGCTCCATCGCCACCACATTCTCAATCCTGTCTTTCATTAAACCAAGCCTTTTTTCAGAATCGTCATAAGAACTTTTGGCATCGGATATATGTTTACCCAACCTTTGGAAACCATCGCCCAATTTCTGGGCATCTTGATTTATCCGCGCTAGGCGCTTTATAATTTCCTGGGTCTGTTTTGTAATCTGAATATCTCGGAACCAATATTGAATCGCCGATAAAGTCAGATACAAAGTATTGGGTGAAACTAAAATGATTTTTTTGGAACGGGCATAGGCCGAAACATCAACATCTTTAATGTTGTGAACCACTTCATAAAAAACGCTTTCAGCCGGCACATACATCAGCGCCATATCAACCGTCCCTTCCGAGGGTAAAATATATTTGCTCGCAATCTCGTCAATTTTCTTTTTTACGTCACTAACAAAAGCCTTGCGAAAAATTTCTTTGTTGATATCGTTTTCAGCGTTTATCATCTTCTCAAAATTTTCCCAATTGAATTTAGAGTCAATGGGCAAAAGCCGTTCATTCGGTAATCTTAAAATCGCATCTACCGCCTCCCCGCTTTTAAAATAGTACTGCATGGAAAAAAGTTCTTTGGGAAAATATTGGCCAAGCACTGACTCAAGCGAAGTCTCGCCCCACTGGCCGCGCAGTTTGGGCGATTTAAAAATATTTTGAAAAGAAACCACGCCTTTCATTGACTCATGAACATTCTTTACTGATTCTTGAAGTTGAGTTACGCCGGAAACGAAATTCTGAATATTTTTACTGCTTTCCACGGCCGATCTTTCTGTTGATTCCCGGTTCTGCTGAAGCTGATTTAAAATTAACTGGGTAACCGAGTCCAGCCTTTGATGCAACACGCCATATTCATTTTCATTTTTTTTAGAATTCAATCGTCGTAAAATCAGCCAGTTAAAAATAATGGCGGCAACAACCAAAACACCTAAAATAACCAAAAGAGTGATCATATTGTTTTTAGTTGACGCAGAAATTCATTAATACGGTTTTTGTCTTCGTTCCCTTGTTCACCCTTAAAATACAGCTCTATAAAGTGGATTATTGTTGAGGCCTCGACATAAGCATAGATAATGCGCAAAGATGCACCCCTAAGATATTTACAAAATAAGCGCGCCTTTAGAATTTTTACCTTTTCATTTTCGTGCAAAACTACAAAGTGCTTTCCGCTACCGCGAGGAATTTCTGAAACGATTTTTTTAAATTCAAGCAGGTCGTCCGGCAGGGACCTATATTTTTTTGACAATCGCTTGAAGTCCTTTGAAAATTCATCGGTTTCACTAAAGTTCATCGTCGTAATTTCTTACAGAATGATCCTCGTCTCGGTAAAAAACACTTTCGTAGCTGATCGTCTCTCCCGGCTTATGCACCCTCCATGGCACATCACTGTGTGAATAAGCAGACAGCTCAATGGCATTTTTGTCTGATAACCGGGCAAGAACTTCATCAATGTGTTTGATTTCCTGCGCAGAAAGATTGCTTAAATCCGGTTCTCTGTGCGGCAGATATTTTTTTTGATCATATTGAAAATAACTGCTCTTAACACGCTCAACTTCTCCCTTTTTTTCCATGCCCTCAACAATTTTCTTAAACTCAACCGGGGTGGGACCGTAATGATTTTTAATATATCGCGCTCCCGTGAGTTGAGACTCAAATTTCTCATAAAAATCAAAATCAATAAAATATAAAAGTTTATAGAGAGCCGTTTCTCCAATATTCGGTTTTGCTCCAACCTTACTTAAAACATATAGAAGCACTTCTTTGAATTTCTTTACATCCGCCCTAGGCATAATAATGCGGATATCGCCTTCTTTCTCTCTTGCTTTTTCTTTTTTTAGCACCACATCAGAAAGAACGGAGGCCTTGTTTCCAAGAAGATCTTCTAAGCTCAACCCAAAAATCAAGGCAAGTTTTCTTGCCTCCGGCACAGTAACATCTCTTTCTCCTTTCTCAATTTGTATGTAAGTAGGACGGGAAACCTCAAGCTTCTTTGCAAGGTATTCTTGAGAAAATTTATTCTGTTCACGCAGTTCCTTTATTTTTTGGTATAGATTCTTAACCATAGTTCGACAAGTATATTTATAGCGCCATATTATTCCTGTAAAGAAAACTTGTCAAGTGGATAAGTAAAAATCCTTGACATCAGATAAAGAGCGTCTTATACAGGTAAATCAAATTTGGTGGTACCTTCTAACAAATTCGCTACTCCCACTCCATTGTCGCCGGCGGTTTGTTCGTTATGTCGTAAACTACGCGATTAACCTCACGAACCTCATTTGTAATCCGCGTTGAGATTTTTTCAAGAATAGAAAACGGGATTTTGGAGAAGTTTGCTGTCATCACATCTCGCGATTCCACAATCCTCACAACCACCGGACATTTATAACTTCGCTCGTCGCCTTGAATGCCGACGCTTTTGATGGGTAGTAAAATGGCAAAGCTCATCCAAATATTTTTCCAAAATTCCGTTTCTCTTAATTCTTCTTCAACAATTTTGCCGGCTTGCCGCACGATTTTTACGCGCTCCGGTGTTATCTCTCCAATTATCCGAACTGCCAAGCCGGGGCCGGGAAAAACCTGCCGTACGGTTATTTCTTTCGGCAAACCGAGTTCGCTGGCAATTTTTCTTACTTCGTCTTTGTACAAATCTTTAAGCGGCTCGTATAGTTTCATTTTCAGATTTTTGGGCAATCCGCCGACATTATGATGAGATTTTATTTTTGAAGAATGTTTAGTTAAGCCGCTCTCAATCCTGTCCGAGTAGATAGTGCCTTGAATAAGAAAAATTGCCCGCTCTTTTTTCGCAACTTTGTAGAAAATATCGGTAAAAAGTTTTCCAATGATTTTTCTTTTTTGCTCCGGTGAGATAACTCCTTTTAGCACGCGGAAAAACTGTTTTTCCGCTCTGACAATCTTGAGATTTAGTTTTTTCTTTCTGAAAGTTCTCTCTATGAATTTTGTTTCTCCGTCGCGCATTAAGCCAGTATCGACGTAAACCGCAATTAACTTTTTACCAATTGCTTTTCCAACAAGCGCCGTAGCAACAGAAGAGTCGACACCGCCGGAAAGCCCGACGATTGCTTTTTCGTTGCCAATAACTTTTTGCGTCTCGCGTATCAAATCTTGAGCGACGAGAGTTGATGTCCACGACTTTTTGCATTTGCAAATATCAATAACAAAGTTTTTGAGTATTTGGTCACCGTTTTCTGTGTGACTTACCTCGGGATGAAATTGAACGCCAAAGATTTTCTGTTTCTTATTTACAAATGCGGCAGTTTTAGAGTGTTCTGTACTGGCTACCGATACGAACGATTTCGGAAGTTTTGCGACAATATCCCGATGGTTCATCCAAACATTTTTTGATTTCCCGAGGCGTACCAAAATTTCTTCTCCATTTTTGATATTTAACTTCGTCAATCCGTATTCACCTGATTTTCCGGAAACAACTTTGCCACCCATCAAATGCGCTATGAGCTGATGGCCATAGCAAATACCCAAAATCGGTAAATGCAGATTTAAAATTTCTCTATCAAATTTTGGCGCATCTTTTTCGTAAACGGAGCGCGCGCCGCCCGAAAGAATAATACCTTTTACAGATTTGTCAGCAAGTAGTAATTTTGCAGAAGTATTGGACGGCATTACTTCGGCGCATACTCCAAAATCTCTGATTCTTCGGGCAATCAAATGGCAATATTGGCCGCCAAAATCTAAAATTACGATTTTATCCATAACAGTTCTTACAAAAAATTTCTGGTGGACCGTTTCGGGACGTATGGAAAACTTTGGTTAGGAGTATTTATAAGTATCTTATACGAAATCCGATAATGACACTAGACTTTAACAACTAAAAAGGTCGACATCGTCGTCGACCGTAAGACTTATATCTTGTCCTCACTAAAATCTATGGGATATTCATTCCATTCTTCAATTGTATGTTGGGTATTCATTATTTCCAATGCCTTTTCAAGCGCTTGGTTAAAATAAGGTTGTCCCGAACTTTTAAAAAACTCTTCTGGCTTAACTCCCCTAGCAACACTTTCACTAAGTACAAAACTTTCTTTTGGCGCTGTATAACGACACAATACTGCACCAAATATTATTTGAGGAGCCACCATCAGCCTAAAACCACCAGAACAGTTTCCTAAAAACAATTCCACAATTCTTTGATATAACATATCATCGAAATTTCCCCGCTCAAGTCTTTCAAGTAATACACATTCTTCTTCTGTTACGTCTTTCGGCCAATTTCGAATACTACCTGGCATATCGGTCATAATAACCCTACTCAAGTAACACAGTGATTACAATACCATAATAATCTATACAACGCAAGTAAACGCTATTTTTTGAATGGTGGTCTATTCTTAAAATAGTTCGGACACATTTCGCCGCCGCAGGCGGCGAGAATCTGGCCAAAAATTCCGCCTGCCCGTCCGAAGCTTTGCGAAGGAGGGAACCGAAACCCTGAACAGCGCCTGCCCCGTAGCGAAGCGTAGCTTCTGCTACTGGGGACAATTTCAAGTTTTTCTTTGGCGGCAAATTCTTTTAAAACTATTTAGTAAATTTGAAAGTAGAAAGGATTTGTATCAGTTTCTGACTTACTTGGTCATTTATAACTATCTCAACCATAACATCTGAGTTTGAATCAGGTACTAAGGCAATTGAAACCCCCGCCAGCGAATCAGCCATGCCTGTCAAAAACCATTTAACGCTACCGGTTGTTTTGGAAATGGGCGCATTCGCCTGCAGTGTTCGAGAATCAGCGGTCCATGTACTCGATTGAGAGTTATAGGTAAAAGATTCGCCTGCCGGAGGGTTGATGTAAATGTAGCCATTCAGGGGCCCTTTTATATTAATACCTGAAGTAGCGTTCCACTCGTTTGGGTATTTAAACTCAAATCCATACTGGCTGTTGGTATATGTTTTCCAATTTGCTGTCGGGTTAGGAGTTGGGGTAGGTGTTGGGGATACAGGTATCTGTGTTTGAGTGGGAGTTGGCGGTGGCTGTTGTACAACTTGCTCCGACTTTTTTCCGACAACAAAATAAACCACAGTCCCAATCAAAACAACGATCACTATTCCGTAAATTATGTTTAGAGTTTTTTGATTCATAAATTATGAAAACATTAATTACTTGGCTTTTTCTCGACCAAGAAAAAGTGGTTAAAAATTTTCTTTTCCCTAAAATGTGGTCCGAGCCGATATTTTTATCAGGTTCTTTGGCAGTTTTTAAGTTCAAGTTTTTCTTTGGCGACAAATTCTCTCAGAAACTACTTAGTGAATTTGAAAGTAGAGAGGACAACTTTATAGGCATCAATAACGCTCTGCGACTTTTGATCAGATGAGGACCAACGCGTAGCTATGAGGTATTGTAAATCATTATGAGACAAAAGCGTGGATATAATTTTGTGCCCGGCAAGAGGATCTTCCGATGCGGTTTCTATCCCTATTTCACCAGCAACACTAACCGTCTTAGAAGTTGGATGTTTCTCGGCCAGATAAGAATTCTTTGCCGCTACCTCAACATAGATCACGGGAATCTCAGCATCTACCGCACCTTTCTTTTTTAGGGGAAGAATTAATAATTGCGATCCCGTGGTGGGTTTTATTGCATCAGTAACAATCCAATCAGTGGGATATTTGAACTCAAAATTGTACTGCGTATTAGTTTCTGTTTTCAAATTTGTGGTTTCTCCACCGGGTGTCGGTGTTTGTTGAACAGCTGGTTCCAATTTTTTAACCCTCAGTCCATCAAAAAAAGTCTGACAAAAGTATACTTTTTCTCCAACCTGTACAATGCGGGAATCTTGCTGGCCCATCTTAGGTGGAGAAATCTCTTTGCAGTCTTTTCTGACAAAACCCAAATATCCAACCATGCCCACGAGTGCGACAACTACTACAACTAGGATTATGTTTACAAAACCTTTTTGATTGCTCATATTCATATATTTATTAGTTAATAATTTTCGACTTTATGATTAAAAATTTTTCCTCCCCCAAAATTAAAATAGGGTTCGAGCCGATACTCTTACAGGCTCTTTGGCAGTTTTTAAGTTCAGGATTTTCTTTGGCGGCAAATTCTCCTAATCCTTTTTGGATTAATTGAATTTAATAGAGTTCACAATGGACTGAAAGTCGGACAAGTATTGAGAGTAATCGTCAGTCTGTACCGATTGACCATAGGGATGCGACTCACTGTAGCTCCTAAAAACAAAATAAACCATAGTACCTTTACTAGCGACAGCATAGTAATAATCAGTATACGCGTTCGGGGCAACTGATTTTACAAATGCCGCGGAGTACCCATTTATTGTTAATTGCTTGTCTTCTGCAAATGTCCCGCCCCCAGTAACTGTGCCGAGCCATTCTCTGGGAGTTTGATTTGTCTTATGTGAGCTAAATCCAGCTAACGACAAAGAATCATTACCGTATTTCTGTTTGTAATACGCTATGGCAGCAGTTGGAGCTAAGTTGGTGCAATCAGTACCTCCCATATCAGAACAGCCATGATTTTGAATATCCCAACTCTTTGGATAGCTCACGCTGAACCCAGTGCCTTTGTAATTTTGAGTCGTAGAAGTTACAGGCGTAGGAGTAGGTTTCGGGGATACAGGAGTTTTTGTTTGAGTAGGGGTCGGCGTTGGTTGCTGTGCAACCGGTTCCGATTTTTTAACAAAAGCAAAATACCCAACTGCACCCAAGAGAACGACGATTACTACGACCAAAATTATATTCACAAATCCTTTTTGATTCATATATTTAAGATTAGTTTATTTATTCAGAAAGTTGACCAAACTTTCTATAACTGAAATGATTAAAAATTTTCTTTTCCCAAAATTAAAATGCAGTTCGAGCCGGTATTTTTATCAGGTTCTTTGGCAGTTTTTAAGTTCAGGATTTCGGTTCCCTCCTTCGCAAAGCTTCGGACGGGCAGGCGGAATTTTTGGCCAGATTCTCGCCCCGCCCTGGCGGGGCGAAATGCGTCCGAACTACTTTAAGTATAGACCGCCACAAAGGAAATTGCAAGTTTTGCGAGGCGAACCTTAAAAACTTGCAATTTCCTGTCTGGTGGACTTAACAGGACGATGTTTGACTACATAAAAAGTAGCATAAATCCTAATTTTTTAAAAAATCAGGGGTTGATTTTTGAGGTGTATGAAAGAATCTTGATATGAAAAAACCGAGGTGTCTCGGTTTAAGGATTGATAACCACTGGGATTAAATAGTCGGCAAGAGGAATACTGTCATTAACTTCAGAAAGAACCATTTCACGATGATAGAATCTGACTGGGGTTCCTGACGGAAAATTGAGCAATGTAAGATAGCTTTTCCAAAGGTAATCTTTGTTGGTAATCTGGAGGGTTGGGATTTTGGAGTTCGCGATTTGCTTAACGGAC
Source organism: Candidatus Yanofskyibacteriota bacterium (assembly GCA_016185525.1). Lineage (GTDB taxonomy): Bacteria > Patescibacteriota > Minisyncoccia > 2-02-FULL-40-12 > IGHO2-12-FULL-4 > JACPNK01. The sequence goes on along the minus strand of JACPNK010000006.1, from coordinate 2,268 downwards.
AACTCCATATACTCAACATGTTCTTTCTTGTGGTAAGTTATTCCCTCTATGTATTGGTCTGACTCTGTAAAGATCAATGTTTGTGGTTCAACCACTTCGTTCAAATACGTTCTTCCGGCTTCAATTCTTTGGACTAAAGTTTGGCTTTGCGAATGAAAACCATAGGATAGCGAAGCAAGGATGATTAACAGACAAACAATTGATATCTTTCTCATTATTCCCCCCTGGTTAACAAACTGACAACTTGTATTAGAGTATATTACATCGATTTGATTTGTCAAGACGATGTATTCAAACCAATCTTTTTCTCGCAAAAGTAAAGAGAAGCTCAGCTTCCTAAAACCAAAACCTATAAATTTTTGTATCCCAACTCTTTCAGAATATTCTGTAATGCTTTTTTCATCTGCGACCGACCAAATCCGCTTTTAAGAAACTCCTCCCGTGATTTTGCGTCTTTCTTGTTTATAAATGCTTCGTAATGAATTAGTATCAGCGGTCTCCTGTTTTTTGTTGCTGCAACTCTGCCTCTGAAATGTTCACCTAATCTTATTTTTAGGTTTTCAGTATAGCCAATGTATAGCTTTTTGTCTTTTGAGCTAAACAAAATATAAATATAGAAAAACTCTATTTTCATGGTTGTAGGTAGCGTCTCACGCTACCATTTTTATTTTTTGATATAAAGCGGTAGGCGCGTCAGACGCGCCTACCGCTTACAAATTCGGTTCTTACGAACCGCGTTTGACACGGTGGACCGGCGGGGATTTGAACCCCGGACCCCTCGGATGCAAACCGAGTGCTCTGGCCACTGAGCTACCGGCCCTAAACCAAATTTGCAACAAATTTGATCGGGCGACCCAAAACGAGACTTTGTTTCGTGGGGTTTAGCCCCTGTAAAAATTCTACCACAGACTAGGCCAAAAAAGTAAAACCCGGCACTTTCTAAGATTCCCAGGAAAGTGCCGGGTTAGTTTTTGAAATGAAAGCCAAAACTGTTTAGTTCTTTTTTCAACTCTTTGACATTTGTAAAAACTGCTCCGTGCATGCCGAGAGCTTTGGCCGAGTCAACATTTTCTTTTAAGTCGTCAATCACAAAAACTTTATCCGGCGCGACGCCAATAGAATTCAAGACAACCAGCCAAAATTCTTTTTCAGGTTTGCGATGGCCTATCTCGTGAGAAAGAAAACAGCCGTCCGCCACCGCGAAAACTTCCGGAAAAAGAATTGCTTGATAATAAAGATGACCGGAGTTGTTATTTGAAACAATAACTATCCTGTATCCCTGTGACTTTAAAAACTTAATAAATCCAAGAGTCCTTTTTTTCAATCTCAAAAGGTCTTTGCTTGCATCCCTAAAAAAAGTAAAGGTAAACTTTTCTACAAGTTCCTCTATTTTTCCGTCCGGCACAACCCAAACCAGCTCGGTCTTGAATCGAAGAAAAAAATCGTAAAATGAAAGCCTGCCTTTTTCTAAATCCGGCCACAATGCCCGCAAAACCTTTCTATCCACCTCTTCCACAATACTGGCGGGCAATTCTGCAAGAAGAGCTACTTTCTCATAAAATCTGGGATTCAAAAAGTCTATAAGCACTCTGCCGATATCAACAAAAAAAGCGTCAATCTGTCTGTACTTACGTTCCGCTTCCAAGCTATTCCTCTTTTAAAGAACCTCAAGTGAATTTTTGATGCTAACAACAAAAGGTTAAGTTGTCAAATAAAAAAGCAAAAAATTGAAGTAATATTAAAAAGTGCTATACTGTTTTTGGCTTTTTTAAAACAAGGAGAAAACAACAAGTGATTACTCTTACCCCAAAAGCAGTCGCTAAATTTAAAGAAATAATCTCAAAACAGGAAAGGTTGGAAGAGATCAAAGGTCTGCGAGTTGCCGTTCAAGGGGGCGGTTGTTCAGGATTTCAATACAGTTTGGCTTTTGAAAAAGAGCCCAAACCGGATGACAAAGTTTTTGAGTTTGACGGCCTGAAAGTTTTTGTTGACCAAAAAAGCCTGCTTTATTTAATGGGAACGCAGATTGATTATGTTGATGATCTCTGCTGTCCCGGCTTTAAGTTTACCAACCCCAACGCCACCGGCACTTGCGGCTGTGGAGAGTCGTTTCATACATAGATGGCAATATGCCATCTATTTTATTTTAGTGTATTTATTGTACCAAGCTCGAACCTACTTTCAAAACAAATGATTCGGAGCAAGCCCCACGCACTGGCGAGTACGCCAGCAACCCCGAAAGAAAAAACACTCCTTGCATTTCTGATT
>JACPNK010000007.1 GCA_016185525.1 Candidatus Yanofskyibacteriota bacterium | reverse complement strand
TGAAGACATTTCTTCAAAGGCGGCAATTTTATGAAAATACTTTTCTCCGGGTTTCTTTTCATATAATCTGAAATTTTCAATTTTGTCTTTTTCTTTGTCGGAATATTTGAAAGTGATTCTTCGGCCGATACGGCCGTAGTTGGATGTAGCATCGGAGACAAGCCAGTCGGCTCTGATATAGTCCGGCGCCGGCAGTTTGTCGTTGATTATTGCTCGCCCCGCCGAAACTTCCGCAGTGCCAGCTGAAGCTGAAGGCGTAGGACTGGGCGAAACATTGGTCGAAATGGAAGGACCATTTAATTTCTGATAATTTTTTTTTGGAAACAATTTTTACGTCTCGCCATTTAAAGCCGTTAAAGGCAAAAACTTCCAGACTGCTCACCCACCTTTTTACATTGTTATTTATCAAATAAACCTTGATGCCGCCGCTTGCTCTCAATAAGGTGCCGTTTGAATAGCTGGCGGCAACAGAAACAAGGGGCAGTAAAAAAATCCCAAATAAAATTAGAATCAGTAATTTTTTAATTTTGAACATAATTACATAATACCAAAAGGTTCTACCTTTTTGAAGTTCAGCTCGGTTAACGACATCGGATGTCCACTGGACATTCAGGGGGTCAGGTACTCTTCTTTTAAAGTACCTGACCCCCTTCTCCATACAAACCAAAACCCCCGTGAAAACGGGGGTTTTGGATATCGTAACCAATCTCATCGCAGACAGGTTAGATAAGTTAACTATACGAATTACCTCTGGGAAGTCTAACTTCCCTACAGAAAGTCTAACTTTCCTTCGGATAACTTACTTTATCTTTGGAAGGTCGGACCGTACAACGGCAAGCTCTTTAGCGTACCAACTATTGAGTCGGTATCTACGGCAGTGGTTCCGTTGTTGTAGTCAGCAACCCAGTTTATCAACCCGGTTTCGTTGTCAAGCAGTATTAACTGGAAGTAGTCAGCCGCTCTTCCCGTGGCCGATGTCTTCGCGTAATTAGTGCTTGGGTTGGTCAATTCAATTCTAAAGGTCTTAGTTCCGCCTCCGGCAATCTCTACATCTTTGCTCGAAAAGTCAAAGGTTAGAGACGCATTAGGTGAAGTTCTAGCGTCAGCTTTAATGCTACCCGAGTCAATCAAGACATTACTTTCATCGTATACCGAGAAAGATGTGCTTGTGCCTCCATTGGTATATTGACCCGATGCTTCTACTTCAAACTTGATAGAACCAGAACCGGCAGCTTCGTTGTCAAATCTCAAGGTAGAGTCAGAAAGACCTTTTGCGGTAATCGTGAATTTGAACACCGTCGGGGTACCGATCAAGTTGTAAGGCGATGCCAAGGCAACCTGCGCAAGTTCCGGATACACTCTGTAGACATATATGTCATTAGCGCCCGGTATATCGTTGCCTAGACCCGAAGCGTCACCTTGAATAACCGTTCCGGAACCGTCACCAACTGCTCTGAATCCGTTTGCAAAGCTTCCGTCAAAGGTAAAGACAAAGTCAAGCGAGAAATATACGGATTCCGGCGCGGAGTTTTTCTGTGTCGCATTTTCAGATTTGGTCTTCATGTCGGCATTTACCGCTATATCCATGCTTGAATCTTGCGGAACGTAAGGCCTGTTCTCGTCTGTAGCCGCCCACACAAAGTTGGCCGAAGCGGTGTTACCCATTGATTTGCTTGTCGTCAACGTGCTTCCAGCTTTGTTTTTGTAAGTCACAAAGACAGTTCTAACGTTGTTCTTGGCGTGGGTATTCTCGGTTGTATTAGACGCGTAAAGGGTAAATCTTTCAATATACTGGCCCTCATCCGTAGCGGCTAATCTGAATTTGGAAATCGGCGCGTTGGTTTGTCCCCAGTACACCGCGCTCTTTTGTGGACTGTCCGCGGCGGCGGCCACCGTGATTGAACCGCTGTTCTTTACAGTCAAGACCTGTGTCGGAGCGGCGACAGTACCGTTAACCTTCTGGTTACTGGCATTTACGGTAGCGGAGTCAATGTCTAAAGCTGTGACATCCGCCGTTCCGGCAATGTCAAAGGCGTAACCGTCTCCGGCAGTTCCGGATGCGGTGTTGTTGGACAAGTCAGCCCTGACCAACAATGTCTTTGAAGTACCGGCTGGAATGTTCCAATCTAAGTTAGAGAAGGTCATCGAACCAGTGCCAGCAGAACCTAGCAGGTTGCTGGTAACTTTGGCCGAACTGGCGACTAAAGCTCCACCTGATTCATACAGTTCAACTTTAGATACGGCGTTGGCAACTGTAACACCTGTGTCAACTCCACTAGCATCGTTGCTGGCGGCCGTGCCTTCGTCAAACGATGAACCGGCAGGGTTTTCAGCCGCGTAACCGGTAATCTTGATAGTGGTTACTTTAAGCGCGGAAGCCTGAGCCGCAGCAAAGGTAATACCTACCATGTTAACAGCCTTTGTGCCTCGGATCTTTGTTTGGTCAGCAGGGTTGCCGGCCAAACTTAGAGTCAATGAGGCGGCGCCAAGCGTAATGTTGTTGCCGGCAATATTCGCTCTTGGAACTATATCAGCCGCGGCAACCGCAGTGTTGGTGCCGGCATATTTCAATACCGTCACATCGCCTGCATCGTCCGAGTAGTCGTCGAGGACAGCTCTTATGACATCACCGCCGGTAAGAGCAACACCGCTACCAGTATCGTCAGCGGTAATGTCCGCCGTAACTTTGTAGTTGTATGTCTTGCCAGCCGCCCAGTCAACAGTATCAGTAAATGATTTCTCGGCGCCAGTTACTGAATTAGGACATGCGCCGGAATTGGAAGTGAGGAAAGCGCTGCCATCTTGCGGACCTATCACAACTGCATTAAGGTCTTTGTCCCAAACTTTGAAATCGGTTACATCAGCCCAACCATTGGTTGCGTCAGCGGCATTATCAAACGTTCCATTGCCGGTATCGTCTTTACAAAGCACAAACTCGTGCTTTTTGGCTTCAATGTTTGAAGCGGCGCTTACCGTGTATTCGAGCAAGGTAACATCAGTTACCGTAGTGCCGACTGTCTTGGCTGAAGGACCGACGAAAGTCAAAGTCAGCGCGCCTCCCTGTGAAGTCAAGGTAGTAGCATCGCTGGCAGAATCCAAAGCAGTGTCGGTTACTGCCATCGGCTGGCCAAACTGGTCGCCGATAACATAGGTATCGGTGTCGTACTCAAAGTAAAGGTCAATGGTTTCATCTTTCTTTCCACCCACATCTCCAAGAATCTTGAAGACGGCGTTACCGCCTTTGGCGATAAACTTGCCTGTACCAAGGTCAAACACCAAGTAACCATCTGAAGTTACTGAACCGGTCCATTCGTCACCCGTTAGGGTCTGCAATTTGACGTTAGTCAAATCAGCCGGTTTCAATGTTCCGCCGTTTAACATGGTAATTCTCTTGACGGTTCCGCCTTCAGTTGCGGTTGTGTACTTGAATTCACTCAACTGCGCTTGTTTCTGGCCGACAGTCGGATCAGACAACGAGCCTGATTTCGCAACTGTTACAGTACCGGATGAAGCTCCGGATACGGTGAAGTTGTTACCGCTTAAAGGAGTTCCCGAAACTGAAGTCCCTCCTGTTATGGTAACGCCTGTTAACTCAATATAGTTAACATTGCCAACTGCCGCTCCGGTAGAAAGCATATCGGCAGTGATTGTGAGGTCTTTGGTGCCGCTTATGGCTTTGTTCAGAAGGAAAGTAAGAGTGCCATCAGCAGACGAAAATGTCTTGCCGGAAGTTAATCTTGTAGCTCCCTCATAGACATATATGTTGCTAAAGTCGCCAACCACACCGGGACCAAGTCTTTTTATCGTCAAAGTGTTAATGGTTCCGGAACCGCTGAATCGTACTTTCAAGTATTCAACACCAACCGCGTTTCTGGTAAGAGTCGCAGCCGCCGGATTGCCGGGGGCCAAACTTACAGACAATGCGCCAGCCGGAGGTGGCGTGACTGAACCGCCTCTGGCATATGCCGGAACCTGGCTTACTGAAGTGTATTCAGAAGCCATGGTGTAGAGAGCTTTTTCAGCCGCGTTGATGATGAAAACTTTCTTGAAGAAGTTTGGGTCATCGGCGACCGCCTGCGCGCCTGAGGTGTTAACCCAGTGCAAGGAAGCTACATCTTCTCCGGTTGTTTCTATTCCGTAAACTTTCTCATCGCCGTCAACTCGGAATAAGCCGGAAGTCACAAATGCGTCTCGCGTTGTCGCGGATACATTCTTGACTGCGGCAAATCCTCCGAGGTGGCCGTAGAGATTGAAAATTTCAGGATTCAAGAACAATCTCTTGAAACCCCAATCGTTCACGATGTAGACGTCCGGATCGTCAGAACCCGCGGCGCTAACCGTGTCGCCTTCTTTCAGACCGTAATCTGAAGGCATAACTGCCTCTGCGTAATCTGGCGCAAAGTACAGCAGACCGGAAAGCGACAAAACTGTCGTTACGCCAGTCAATGACCATATCGACGGGTCTAGTTTGAAAAGACATTATACTGACCATAACTTGAGTCCCGCCAATCAGCCCATATCCTCACAGAGGAATTTACTCTCCAACTCCACAAGGGAGTTTAATACGACCGAGTAAAATAATCTGAAACTGACTGACTAAAGACTCATAATAACTTTTTTAGATTGGCTCATGGAAAAATTCAAAACTGTGATTCCAAAAGCCAAGGACCTCAAACCAAACTAACAAATTTTCATATCAATCATTGGCAGCCTTTTATTTAATTTTCAAGGTCCGAGCCTTTACTGCTTTGTAGCCTTAAAGGCCAGTAAATGCATACAATTGCAATGTGTGCATTTAGCGACTTATAAGACCCTGAAAAGCCAATAAAATCAAGGGCTTTTCAATCTTTTTAATCTTAACAAAATGACGGACTATGTCAATTCCTAAATATACACAGACTGAATAGGTTCAGCCTTACTGTTTATTATAATTTCATTTTTTACAGTAAACAACAGCAGAATTGTGGATAAGTCGCTTTTGGTCATCGGATGTCCTGCAGGACATCCGATGACCCCAAATTCTTATTCCTCAATCTTGATTAATCTTGCCCCGTCCAAAGTTATATACAAAACTCCTGTTCCAATGACCGGATAGTTTGAAGTTGTGCCGCTTAAATCAATTTTCCAGTTTAAGGCGCCGGTTTGGTTTAAGCTGTAAACCCAGCCGTTTTGTGTTGAAAAATAAGAGTTTCCGGCGGAGTCCAAAGCTATTTGTTTGTTTATTTTAGCGTCCACCGAGTATATCCATGATTTCTCTTTTGTGCTTTTGTTTACCGCATAAACCGCCGATTTTGAGGCCGGATTTGACGGAGAAAAATCAAGGCCGAAAACAAGATTGTCGCTGTCTTGTGAAACCATTGTTGTGGCATAACCCCAGCCGTTCTGCCTGTCGGCCAAAAACTGTTCTAAAGTGTTGCCGTTACGGTCAATTTTCAAAATATACTGGTCAGCCGCAGCATAAAGATAGTCGTTTACAGAATCGTATGAAATGTCGGAGACTCCGCAACAGCTAGGCGAGTTGGTGCTCACTGTTTTAGACCAGAGAAAACTGCCGTCTTTGGCGTCAAAAGCGTAAAAAGTTGGCACGCCGCTGACTCTGGCGGCTATGTAAATTTTACTGTCATAAACTATTGGCGTAAATCCGCCAATGCCATCTTTTGTCACTTGCCATTTTTGAGTGCCACTTGGCGCTATGGCGTAGAGCTTGTCAGCGGATGTCGTAAAGTAACTTATGCCATACTTATCCACAGTGACAGAATTGATTGCGCCAATGGCACTGGCAAACTTGGCACTGCCAGTGGCGCTAAGTTTTGTAAACTCCGTTGCGATACTTGTATATCCAAACAATACGGAATTATCAGATAGCGCCACAGGTGTGCCAATGACTGCGCCACTTGGCGCTGTATAGTGCCAACTCTCTGCGCCACTTGGCGCAGTGGCGCGAAGCTCTGTCAAAGTAGCGCCATTGCTGATGCCATAGTAAACAGTGCCATTTGACGCAATAACAGGCTGGCCATGGTTGATTGGCGGACTGGACAAAGATTGGATGCCCCATTTTGTCGTCGAGGTGGATGCCGCCGGTCCCAAAAAGCTTGTTTTAAGGCTGTGGACACTGTCAAACCCAGACATGGCCCAACCGGAGCTGGCAACAGCACCCGGCAAAGTGTAGTTAATTTGGTTGGAAATATCGGAATAGTTTCCATCCAAATCTTTGGTTTTTATAGCAAAGTAATATTTATTACCAAAGTCGTCTATTTCCAACGAGTGTGTCGCTGTCAAGCCAAAGTTATCCACAACTGGCAATCCCAGAGATTTTGAGGCTAACTCCCAATCTGTTGATAAGTCAAAACTTTTTGTGGCGTATCTAAACTCATATTGTAGTCCTGTCGGCAAAGTGTCTTTGTCGGATGGTGCGCTCCAAGAGAAACTAACTGTTTGACCGCTGGCGCCGGAGACCGCCAAGTTACTTATCTTGCCCGGCTTTTGTCCGATGAAAACACTGTTCTTGGCGCGAGGCGTGCCGTTGATTGAATTGCCCCCGGCATCAGCGCCATTTTTGGTAACTCCATTATTATCACTCCAATTTCCGGAATTGCTTCCGCTGGCAAGAGGGTCAATTCTTTCCATTGAAAATTTGCCGGTAACGTTTCCGGCGTACCAGCCACCACTATTTGACTTGGAGACAATGTCCTGCAAGTTTCCGCCGCTATCCCGCAATTCCAAAATTTCTCCGGAATTGCCCAGAGTGCCGGTATAAATTTGGTCGGCGGAAATATCCGATATGGTATCGTTATTTGTCCTTTCCAAAAGATAAAAACCAAACGGGTCTATGCTTTTTGAAGCAAGGGTGATATCGGGTGTGCCGTCTTGGGCTTTAAGAGTCCAGCCGGAAATATCGGTTGAAACCGAGGCTGTGTTGTAAAGCTCCAACCACTCATCACTGCTTGAACTAGCCGTGCCCATCCAGGCAACTTCATTGATAATCACTTTTCCCAGCGCCGTTTCCGGAGTCGGGGTTGCCGACGGCGACGGAGTAGTGGTCGTGGTTACGGTCGTAGTTGTTGTAGTAGTTGCCGGCGTCTGACTTCCACCGCTGTAATAAACCACTGCTTGCAGTGTGGTTGTCGTTGTCGTAGTCGTAGTCGTAGTAGTGATGGTAGTTGGCACAACTGTCGTTGTTGTCGTTTGCTCTTTGACATCGGATGCCCTTTGGACATCCGATGTTGTAACATTCTCTCCGCCCCTAAGGTCCGACTTTGTCTGCGTCTGCTTCCCGTCATCGGATGTCCCAGGGACATCCGATGACGCAACATTCTTCTCTTCATCCTCAACTTCCCTCAAAACCGTCTGAACCAACTTTATTCCATCAATTTTCTTCCCGCCGCCAAAACCTAGAATATTCCCCAAAAAACTTTTCTTGGTTTCTTTCTTCAACGCCGTCTGCCTCTCATATTCCTTCTTCGCCTCCTCCGCCTGTTCCAAAAACATTTTTATAACCCCCGCCCCATGGAGGACAAAGTCTTTGGAAAGTTTTTCCCAATAATCGCCAAGAACTAAGTCATCGTTGAGAGTAAATTCTTTTTCTTCTATCAAATTCCTCTTAATTGGTTCCTTTAATCTCTTCAACAAACGAAGGTTGCCAAATTTATTATTTTTATATCCAAAAGCTACATTTTTGCCGTTTATTTTTTCTAGTTTCCAAAAGTCCACATCTGGACCAGGATATTTAGAAGAAAAGATTGTATCTTCACTAAAAAAATAGCCATTAGAATATCCTGCAACTTCGTCAAAATATTTATCCAAACTACTCAATAAAATTGGTTTTTCTTTCTGCTTCACAAGCTTTTGGACAACATCAATATTTTGAGGATTCCACTTGGCCATTGTTTTTTCATAGGGGCTTTCCGTGCCATGCCACCACAAATGTATGTCCAGACGGGTATGTTCCGGCACGTTTGAATCTTCAAGCAAATGAAAAACATGGCCCAAAGCTTCAAAAGCCCTGTTTTTGTTGCCTTTTGCATAGTCCAAAAGCGCCCTTTCGTAAGAAAAATCGTAAAAATCTTCCTCGTTGTTTATTTTTTCGCTGAAGATAGGGTTGAGGGCATACTGATATTTATTTATCTGCTGTGCGCTTGAGCTCATCGCCCAGACCTTTGAAGTCCGGTAACCCACCCAGGCTTTGTTATGCACGGGATCATAAGAATGGTTGAGCCATCTCGGCGGCTGGTCTTCATCATAAGCGCCTTTCATTAAAAGCTTTATTTCATCTTCACTAATTTTGTTTTTAGGAAAACTTAAATTATAAAAATCTCCCGCCGCTTTGGTCAAAGCCGGATGAGTGTCTGGCTGACTGTAAGCCAGACCGTTTGTTGTAACAAAAAAGAGGGCCAAAATCCCTCCTCCCAAAACTAAGAGTTTTTTACTCATAATTCGCTTATTTTCCAAACACCGCTTAAGTATTTTTCAAAAATAATATCAGAGCTATATTCTCCAGCAGGGTATGTAACTTTTTGTGTCTTACCATTCCCAAGAGGCAAGTCTTCTGTAGAGGGTTTATCTATAACAAAAGAATACTGAAAATTAGCAATTTGTCCATCATTTAGTGTCAGTTTCCATTCTAAACGGTTACTTTCAAGTTCACCGATTAACTCAACTAATAAATTACTTTCTTTATATTTCTCCAATGTTTTCTTCCATTCATCTTGCTTCTTTATCACAAAGTACTTACTTGCCAAATCAACATCCTCCTTTCTTAAAGCCTCCAAAAAGAGGTCAAAAGTTTCTTCCGGAGTCTTGCCGCCATATTTGTCGTTTTTGTACGGCGCTTCCATTTTTTTGACCAATCTCTGATATTTCCAAGCCTCCAATTTGCCCTGAACAGCGTTAAAAATCTGGGGCAAATTAAGCAAACTCCAAATCACCAATACTGCAACAACCGCCAAAACCAAAACCCCTATCCATCGCTTAAAAAAATTTTTATTTTCCTCTCCCATGAAATCAATTTATATCAACCAATAATCTTAGTCAACTTTCCATATGAGGCCACCCACTTTCTGACACCCGGTGTCAGAAAGTTTTAGAAAGTCATTCTAAAGTCAGTTCACCAATATTAGAGTAGTCCATCTCTTTTAGCCAGCGTATAGTTTCTTTTTTATATTTACCAGGATTGTCTAAAAACTTCAAGATAAAGCTTCTAGTTGTAACTGACGGAAAATTTTTCTCGCCGATATAATCTAAGAAACTGCTCCATCTATAATTTTCCAAAAATTCAATAGCTTTTCTGGAGTCATTTATTTTTCTCTCCCGCCAAGTTGGAGCTACTAAATCCAGGGGATTCAAGTGTATATAATACGGCAAGTAAAGAAAATGTGTGTCTGATGTTACAGCTACAGATTTGTATCTACCCTCAAACAGTGTGCCTGTACGCTCATATTTCAGATTGAAATATTTAGAAAACCCCATATTCAACTTATGCATAAAAAGTGAAACACCATTCGGGACTCTAGAACTGAGCAGTAAGTGATAATGATTGGGCATTAAACAAAAACAATGTATGTTGACCAATAACTCCCTTGACTTAGACCGATGATCTTTCTGACACCCGGTGTCAGAAAATCCAGTTTTAGCAGATTTATTAAAGATATTTCTAGCCTCAACTCGATTTTGGTCGTTAAATTCAAACAAATTATGAACAAAACGAAATCTGTCGCTGTCGTCCAAAAAGATATTCCTTTTATCTACTCCTCTGTTTAAAACGTGAAATACTTCCATAAAATTTACCATTAATCACTTTCTGACACCCGGTGTCAGAAAGTGATTAATGGGAGATATAATATTTGGGAGAACCGTTTTCAAGTTTTTTTACGATATCTCCCGATTTGGATAGTTCGGCCAAATGCCTTTGAAAAGTCCTTTTGGAAATCTTGCCCTTAAGAAAGTTAAAAATAGCTTTTGGAGTATGGCCTTGATTTTTTTCAATAAACTCAACAATTAAGCTCCTCACCGCTTTTCCGCTTTGGTTATTTTGTTTTTTGAAAACCGTTTCCTTTGGTTCTTTCCGAAATTCCGGGTTCTCCGCCAAAGACTGGTCTGGCTTAGTCGGCATAGCATCATTTAAAATTTTGGACTTTAAAGACAAAAGAGCTTTTTGAGCTTTCAGGGTGGGGGAGGCGGAAGTAGATTTTAAATAAGACAATAAATCCAAAAACTCAAACAATTCTTCGGTAGAATTTAAAAAGTCGCCCTTACATTGTGCGACGTGAGCTTCCCCTTCCCCGGCAGTTTTATTTAAAAGCAAGAACAAATCAAAAAATTTGTTGATTTTACTTATCAATTTCATCCGCAGAAACTTGTCCTGGATATCAGATGATAACCGGACTAAACAGAAAAAAGAGACAAAAAAATTTTTGCGCATTACCCTATTTTAGGTATCCGTCAACGAATTCCTTTACAAAGCTAGATGGTAGCGCAATTATCTTGCCACCGTCAACATAGACTATGCCTTTAAAGAGGCCGTTCTTAGAGACCAAACCAGCGCCGCTAAGATAATTTTCATATCTGCCGTCAAGAACAATTCTCTTTTTCTGGCTGTCAACCAGACTGACCAAGGCTCTGTTCAAAAAAAGTTCCGGCTTCTGAAGAGGAACTATCCTGCCCACAATCCAAGCAATGTTTCCGACGGCCAATTCTTCTTCGTTAAAAGTCGCCGGCACCAAAGACTCATCAGCAACCTTCAGAATGGCAAGATTTTTTTTGGCATTCCTATAGACAACTTGAGCTTTAAGGATTTTGTCGCCGCTAAAAACCTGATAATCTTGAGCTTCAACCGGAACGACTTGACTTACCGTGACTATGAGGCCGTCACGAGTCAAAACTATGCCCGTACCGAAGCGTAAAACCGCACCGCTATTAAAAGACTTAATTACGACTATGCTTTCTTGCGATTTTTTGACAGCTTCTTCGGCCTGTCCACCTTCGGAAACAAAAGTCACCACCTCTTTCTCTATTTTTCTGATTTCCGTCCTAGACGGAATAACTTGGTCAATCACCCTGGCCGACCCCAAAAGATTATACTTATAGGCAAGGGGAACAATTGCCAACAAAAAAACAACTCCCCCCAAACCGCCGACAAGAAAAGTTTTAATAAAATGTTTCATATTTTGCCGCCCAAAGCGCTGGCGTCATTTATAATTTTCCTGACCTGATTAACCGGAATAGCAAAACCAATATTCTGGGCGCCTTGGGCAATAGCAGTATTAATGCCGATGACTTCGCCGCTTAAGTTTAAAAGAGGCCCGCCGGAATTTCCCGGATTAATTGCCGCATCGGTTTGAATCAGCTGTTCCAGTTTTTCCGAACCTGTTCCGGAAGAAGCTACGATAGAACGCGATAGTCCGGAAACCACCCCCCTAGAAACCGTGTTGCTGAACTCACCGAGAGCATTGCCTATGGCAATAACCGTTTGTCCAATCTGTAGCTTGTCAGAATCGCCCAATTTTAGAGTAGGAAACTTGTTTCCGGAAATCTTCAAAACAGCCAAATCGTGCAAAGAATCTTTTGCCAATATTTCAGCCGGGTATTTTTCACCATCTTTGGTTATAACTGTAAAATCAGCTTTATCTATGTCGACAACGTGTTTATTAGTAACAACCAAACCGTCAGAACTGACGACAAATCCCGAACCGGCGCTGACTTGCCTTCTTTGGGTTTTAGGCGCTTGGGGTACTGGAGTCGCACATTCAGCCGGCCCAAAAAATTGCCTGAAAAAAGGATCACTGCAAAAGTCTTCAAAAATACTGCCCCTTCGCTGTTGCAGAATTATAAGGTCTTTTGTGGCGATTATGCTCACCACTGCCGGAGATGATTTTCTGGCAACGTCAACGACAACTTCTTCCTCTTTGAAAACCTGATTGCTTATCTGTCTTATGAAGGTGCCCCCCGAATCAGCAACCGGTTCAATCAGGCTGGCGCCATAATAACCAAAAAAAGCTCCGACAACCGCGGAAATTACGACATTGAGAAATATAAAAACATGCCAGTCGTAACGGCCGCCTTTCTTGAAATGAAAATCAAAGTCTCTTATAAATTTAAACATTTTATGGAGATACTATAACCAAAAAAGGTTAAGTTTTCAACCTGTCTTTCTCTTGACAAAACGGCTTTTTACTGCTAGGCTTTGGTAAGGTTTTTAAATAAGAGAGAAGGCATGAAAAAGAAAAAAGAAGATAAAGCTACGAAAAATTTTAGAAAAAAACAAAAAAGGGCCGTAGAAGAAAAAGAGAGACAAAGAAAAGAAGGGGTAAAATCTTCTTCGCGTTTTTCAAAAAGCGCCCTTGAACAGTAACTCTGCACCCGCAGAGTTTTTTATTAGATTAAAATCTTGTTCTCAAGGTTTTAATCTAGATCTTAAATAACTCCTTGGCTCTTTCCCAGTGTTCAGGATATCCCTGCTTTTTCATCCAATACCACCATTCAGCGCCCCAAAGATATTGCTCGTCAAATCCGGTTTTGGCGGCGAAATCAATCATCTCGTTAAACTTGTCCAGACCCATTCTTTCCTGCAAAACCTCAACCGGAGTATCAACAATCGGCTGAAGCAGCCAAGGCTCCGCTGAAAGTTCAATAATTAAAGACGGCTTTTTGCCATAAATCAGACTGACCAAATTTTGTTTAAACCTGAAAAAAGCGGGAAGAATGGGGTAGCGAAACGACAGATTGAACTTCTTGTTCCAAATATATAGATACAAACTGGTGCCAAAAATGTCCCCGCGTTTGTAAGCTCCAAACCAAGTTCCAAATTCTCCGCTGTCAGTCAGCAAAACTGGATGAGCCGGATCCAGCCGTTTCACCAAAGCAACTTCTTTTTCCAAAAACTCTTTGTCCAACTCGCCACAGTTTGCCCGGCTGAAAAAAGTTAGAAAAGGTTCATTCTCCACCTGCCAATACTTTATAGCCTGAAGTTCTTTGTAGCGGCTTACAACTTTTTCAATGTATTCTAATATTTCTGACTGCCTGTCAGAAACTGACAATTTTTTAGCCCATTCAGGTTCATGGCATTCCGGCCAGCCCGGCAGTCTCCGGCCGACAGCCAGTATAATTTCCAGTCCGCGTTTTTCCGCTTCGGCCATCTGGAAATCCAGCTCTGAGAAGTTGAACTTATCATTTACAGGTTCTGTATTCGGCCAGTGGGCCGTCAGCCTCAAACGACGCGCGCCCAAATCATCAAGCAAGGCTAAATAAGTTTCTTTCCAATCAAGTTTTAATTCGTCGCTATGGAACTTGCTGAAGGAAATTCCGTACTTGATTTCAGAAGGCAGCTTCCGAAAAGAAAAAACAAAAAAGAATAAAAAAATTGCTAAAATTAAAATTGCGGTTTTAAAAATTCCTTTTTTCATATGAACAGCAGGGCATAGCCCACACTGATTAATATCGTGGCGGTAACTTTCTGCACAACCGTCATGCGGCGATGGACCGACTCGTAGAAATAGCCGGGAAATTTTTTGCTGAAAATCAGAGCAAAAATAATTAAAATGACAAATTGCACTCCGCCAATAGCATTGACCACGGAAACATCACCCAGATTAATCGCCAGTAAAATCAGCAAAAAAGCAAAGCCGGCTAAAGTTTTGTTGGCCAAAACAAAAAACTTTGTTTTGAAAGACGAAGAAAGAATGTTGCCGAAAATTACCCGGCGGTTTACTGACGGAATGAGAAAAATCAGAGCCGCGACAACGTTACCCATTCTTGACCAGAAAAAACCGTTCCAAAAAGTTGTTTCCAAAAAAATCATTTTTACCAAAACGGACGACAAGCCGAACAAAACTCCGGAAAAAATCACATAAGCCAGCGACCTGCCGCTGAAACGGAAATACGACATCAAAGCCGTGCCGGCAACCAAAAAGACAAAACCGCCCAAAAAATTCCCCACAGGATGGCCGCCCAAAAATAAGTAGTCAAAAAGCAAAGCCGAAAGAGCCGATACTGCACCTAAAATCGGGGCGACATCTGAAGCATCCGAAATCGCCAAGGATTTGTATAAAAAGAGTATTGAAAAAATATAGGCAAATGAAACAGCCAGCGACAATAAAATGATTGTGACAGTAGGAATTGCAATTACTCCAAAAGGTAAAATTAAAACGACAACTCCGGACAAAACAGCAATCAGAAAAGCATAAACCACCGGTTTCACAACCAGCCTTGAACTAATCAAATATTTATCCGCTAAAACCACCAGCGCGTTGAGAACTTGGGCGGATAGAGCAAGAAGAAGGTAGAGCATAAGGGAACTAATGACTAAATCCAAATGACTAATGACAATTCAAATCCAAAGCTCAAATGACTAAATTTAAGATTTTGGATTTTGTCATTGATTTGTCATTTGGTTTTTGTCATTTGTCATTAAATTCAACAATTTGATTGTTTTTACATATTTCCGCGTACTCCCAAGCCGAAGGACGAATTTTTCTTTCCATAGTTTCGTAGTCAATTTCAACCAAACCAAACCTTGGCCCAAAGCCGTCCGTCCATTCAAAGTTATCCAAAAGCGACCAGTAAAAATATCCCCGAACATCAACGCCGTCCTGAATGGCTTGCCAAACCCATCGCAAATGGTCTTTTATAAATTTCTCCCTTTTTGTGTCTTTGGCGTCAGCCAAACCGTTTTCAGTGATATAGATTGGTAAGTTGTATCGCTTGAGATCTCTCAAAAGATGATAAATACCTTTAGGATATATTTCCCAATTCATATACTCTGTCTTTTCTAAGTCTTCTTTTATTCCCGGAGCAAAGTGATGATAATAATTAAGTCCAATAAAATCTTGAAAACCAGTAATAGCATTTAAAAATCTTAAATTCCAAAACCAATTGAAAGTTTGGCAAATTATCTGATTTAAAGGATTCCAGTTGGTCTTGGTGTAAATATTATTTTTTGCAATCCCAACTTGCAATTCAGGATTTATTTTTTTAATCATATTGTGCGACGCTAGGTGAGAGGATATTAAGGTTTTTATAACTTTTTTAAAAGCAAAAAAGTTTCTTTTAAAGGGCGGCCAAACACCCTTCAAGTAACTCTTGCTGGCGTAAACCATCGGCTCATTTATAGTCATCCAAAATTTTGCTCCTGTCCCCTCTTGGCTCGCCATAGCTTTAGCAGAGGCGGCCAGCCTTCCCACTACAAAACCGCAGTATCTGGCAAAAATTTCCGGCGCTTTGGGATTTTCAAAACCGCCAATTTTGGCAAACCAAGTTGGTAAAGTAAAATGCCAAAGAGTAACAAAAGGCTCTATTCCCCTGTCTCGCAAAGCCTGCAAAACTTTCCGGTAATGCTCAATTTCTTTTTCATCAAACTTTCCTTCTTCCGGTTCAATACGAGACCACTCAATAGAAAAACGGTGGGCGTTGTGATTCAGTTTTTTGGCAATATCAAAATCTTTTTCGTAGAGATTGTAATGGTCTGTAGCCCTGCCAGCACAAGGGACACCGCCTACAATGGGCATCATTGCAAAATTTTGCAATGATGCCCATTGTAATTTCGGATCACAACAGGACGCCCAGTCGTTATTCTCAATCCCTCCTTCAACTTGATAAGAAGATGTGGCGCTGCCCCATAAAAAATTCTTAGGAAAATTTTTTACCACAATTTAAGTTTAGGGAAAATATCTACCACAAACAAAACAATTTCCACGGCAATGAGAATAATAATCACCAGCTCTAAAAAATTACCTCTTTTTTCAATCACAAAGTCCATCAGCATTTTTGTATTTTCAGATAGAAAATCAATCTTCTCATCTAAAACATCAAACCTATCCTGCAACTCGAACTCTAAATGCAAACGATGATAAAGAGTCTCCAATTCAGGCGACTCCCAAACCTCGTCCGGTTTATCAAACAAGGAAAGATGGGCGACTGTCGTTTGTTTCACGGAAAAGGTACTGCCTATCTGCCTCAACAAATCTTTTTCTTTAAGCATCACTCTGCCTTTGGTTTTCAGGCTTTCCATAAATCCTTCCAGATTCACCAAGTTTGCTTCTATGTCATCTTCGTAACGATCCAAGGCAGACGATTGAGCCAGAACATAGGAAATGATTTTAATTTTATCTACCGAAAGCTCGGCCAAGTCAACCCTGCCAAAAAGAACCCGGTCAACGGCTGTGCCGACTACAACTTTTATTTTTTCCTGATAAGGATAAGACTCTTTTTTGCTTCTGACAAAAGGGTTAAGTTCTTTGGCAATTTGCTTTCTTAACTTTTCCTGTATGTTCCAAAAAACCACCACGCCAAATTTTGTTAAAACCAGATATTGGTCTTTGAGAATACGCAAAGCCAACGGGTGGTCACGATTAAGAAAAGCATACTGCTTAAGACTCTCCTGGACTTTTTTCAAGTCAATGGATTCCCCCACATAGACGGCTTCCACCGAATATTTCAACTTATTTTTACGAGTTGTTTCTTTAACCATAGTTCTGCTTTATTTTAACATTGTTGGCCAATATTACAAAAGCGCCCTTTCAGGCGCTTTTGTTTTTCTTGCTTTACCCTGTTACCTTATAAACCTTGAGAATATCTTGAGGACATTGGCAAAGAATCCGCTGTTTGCCGGCTGGCAACTTGCCGTTCCGGCATTCCACGAACCGCCGGAATCGGCGCAAGCCATAATTGTTCTAGCCATAGCCATTTGATGAGCTTTTGTGTCAAAGCTGGATGGCGGAACAGTAGTCGTTGTAGATTCTGGTGGTGGAGTGTAAATGGTGGTTGGCGGGATATATTCCGTCGTCGGTGGAGGTGAATAGGTAGTGGTTGGAGGAGGCGTATACTCTGTGGTCGGATACGGTGTTGAACTATAAGTTGGATATGGAGAATAGGTAGTACCAGATGTTGAGTAAGTCGGATACGGTGTGTAACTCGTAGAATTCGTATAAGTAGAGCAAGAGCCGAATCCGCTGGTGCTGGCTGAATTCAAAGGACCGCATTTTGTGCCATCAGAATCAGACATACAATATGAACCCATGTTGTGAGAGCCGCTGGGACAAGAACTGCTGGCGGTAGTTGTCGGGTAAGGCGTGTAAGTTGTTCCGCTGCCGCCTGAGTTGTAACAGTAACTGCTGTTTGCGCTGCTGCCCTGCACCCATCTGCAATTTGTTACGGCCGTGCAAGCTGACTCACTGGTGCCGGTACAACTTCCGCTTGGCGTTGTTGAGTAAGTCGGGTACGGTGTGTAACTCGTAGAATTCGTATAAGTAGAGCAAGAGCCGAATCCGCTGGTGCTGGCTGAATTCAAAGGACCGCATTTTGTGCCATCAGAATCAGACATACAATATGAACCCATGTTGTGAGAGCCGGACGGACAAACGCTGGAAGTTGTCGGGTAAGGCGAATATGTTGACGAAGAAGTACAAACACTTCTTGCGTAGTCCCACCACTGGCCGGACGGACAACTTGGAGGTGGTGTGTAACTGCCGGTCGGATAAGGTGTATAACTTGTTGTCGGCCAGCCGTTTTCACAATTGCTTGGCGAGCCGAGAGAAAGACCGTCTAAACTAACTGTAGCGCCGGAACGGTCGCCCTGATGACAGTTGTAATAATCTCTTTCGCACCAAACTGTATAACCGGGGGATTGTCCATTCTTGGATGCATTCGTATAGAAGCACCCCTTAAGACCGCCGGCCGGTTGCGAATATGTCGGATACGGCGAGTAGCTCGGGTAGGGTTGATAACCACCCGCACATCCAGCCGTAGTTGCGGTATCGCCTTCTTTGGCCGATTTGGTCATCTCACTGTTGCAGAAAATTTGTTTGCCGGTAGAGTCTGTGTACATCTGATGGCAGCCGTTGCCAAGAAGGTTAGTCAATGATTGCGAACAAGAGCTGTAGGAATAAGGAGTATAGCTCGGATATGGATACGGACTGACTGCCTCCGTGCTTGATCTGCATCTTTGCGCTCCCGGATCCCAATATTGGCCGTAACCGCAGGAACTGCTTGAAGTGCAGGAGCTGGTCGCGCCATCCCACCACTGGCCGGCCGGACAAGAGTAACCTCCCGGAGCCGGAGAGTAAGACGGCACAGGACGGCATGGTCCTTCCACCCAGCATCCCTCACCATTTCTATATGACTCTTTAAACTGACCAGCCGGACATTCAACATATGCTACGGTTGGGCAAAAAGGAGTTCTCGGAGGAATAACCTGCCCCGAAGGAGGAGGCACATAACAAGCCGCTTTGGCTTTTTCTAAATTACCCGACTGAATGGCGGCAAAACATTCCGGACTTTGGCCAACCGGACCGCCAAACCCAGGGCCGGGACCGCCGGGATACCCCCCGCCAGCGCCCGGACATCCGGCTGTACTTGCGCTATCTCCCTCTTTGGCTGACTTGGACATATTGTCGTTGCAAAATACTTGCCTGCCGGAAGAATCCGTGGACATCTGATGGCAACCGAAGCCCAGAAGATTGATCAAGGATGGTGAACAACCGCTAAATCCTCCCAGTCCCGGTCCCGGAAAACCACCCTGTACTCCAAATCCTTGTCCGGGGAACCCACCCTGCACACCATAACCTTGTCCTGGAAATCCTTGGTTAGGATAAAAAGTCTGTTGTTGCTGCTGTTGTTGAGACACTTGAACATTTTGGTTGAATTGCTGGAATTTTTGGACCGCCTCATCGCCCCTGAACACGCCTTGTTTGGCGCCAAAAGCGATACACTCCGGACCGTGAGTCGGGTCGGAACAATAACTAAAACATTCCTGTTCCGATTTACAGCCGCCTGGGCCGCCTTGTCCCTGAAAGACTTGCTGAATCTCGCCTTTTCTTTTTTCAAATTCTTCTCCCTGGGCAACGTGTTTTTGGATATCAGCAATAATAAACTCTATTCCTTTGTATTTGCCCTTTAAAGCTTCCAGTTTGGGCAAAGCTCTTCTTGAACCTTCCAAACATTTTTGGCCGATAGCCGGATCAAACCTGCCTTTTTCACATTCAAACGGATCAAAGCCGATTTCCTGCCTCATAATTTGGTCGACTTGAGTGCCAGCTTCAAATTTGTCTCTTTGATCTTCCGGAATAAAGTCCCGGCATGATTCCGGATTAGTTCTGCAGGCATTAAAATCGGGAATGCCTCCGCGGTCGCGCGCTTGTTTTACAAATTTCAAAACATATTCTTTTTCTTTTGGACTGACAAAACCCTTGGCAATCATAAAATCCATACCCTTCTCAACTGCTTCCACATTACCACGTCTGCCCTGTTCTTCCATATACTTGCCGATAGTTTCGGGGCTGGAAAGAACTTTACCGTCAATAGTGGTAAAAATTATACTTTCTGCTTTTTTAAATATAACTTGCTGGGCTTGCTGGACTTGAGTCCAAGAAGCTTCCAGCTGTTTCTCGCCGTCAGCGCCGAAGAATTTTTTGGCAATCTGCCGGCAAACCGACGGAATAGCGGCAGTGCCCCGAGCCCTCGCTTCCGCACCCGGGTTCAAACAAAAATTACCGCAGTCTTGCACTGTGCCGTTGCCGCATTGAAATTCTCCGCTATTCAGCGAAGCTTTCAGTTCAACCATTTTGTCAGCATAGTCACCATAAGTTTCAGCGGCTTTCCGGGCCTCAAGAGGGATAAGTTCTTTTGCTCTTGAATCTTTTGCCAACTTGGCGCAACCCCTTAATAATTCTATTGGCGCGGTTTCAGGATCCATTGCGCGGCAATCTTCGTAACTTACCCCGATCTCTCTAGCCGCTGTGATTACCGCTTGTTTCTGCTGAACAATTTTTGGAGTTAAGTCTAAACTAGCTGCTATAGACTGGCTCTTGGCATTAACTTTTTGGGCCAGTTCGTTGGCAACATTAATTAAACATTCCGTCGTCTGGCAACTCTGAAGTTGGCTGGCAATATTGCCTTTTATTTCGCTTACAAAAGCGTCAACCTGCTTTAATTCCTCGGGCTCGTATAAATCATGCTTTTTGCCGATATCGGCGCAAGTAGTGAAATATTTTTCCTCGTCGCACAAGACAGCGGCTTGTTCATTTGTTGTAATTTTCTGGCCGGTGGCTGTGCTTAAGTCTTCCAGAGCGGCTTTAACAACTTCCGGCGGCGGAGTTGCGCCTTCTTCGGCGGCATAGGCTTGAGTTGAAACAAAAACAGCCGACACAAACAAAAGTCCGGCTGCTAAAACCAAGAACAATATTAAGTTGTTACAACATGGTTGTTTTTTCATTGTTCCTTATTTAAATGGGTTAAGAATGCTTTTTGCTTTTTCAAACGGATTGGCTTCAACGCCTTCCAAAGGATTGACCGCCTGGAAAGGATTGGCCGCCTTAGCCGCATCATCTGCCGCTTTCTTGGCCGCTTCATCCTGAACTTTTTTCACATCCGCTTCGGCTTGCTTATAGCCTCTGTCGTTACCGTAGTAGTAACCGCCGACCAGCCCCGCCACTAGAGCAATGAGAACCCACAGACCGAGTTTATTGTTTTCCATGGTTTTTGCCGACTTTGTTCCGATACGAAAAATTCGTAAGCGGAAACAAAACTAGCAATTAATTAAACTTGTTAGTGACTTAATTATAATTGCAAAGACTTATTAAAACAAATAGCCAGTTATCCACAAAATTGAAACGCTTTTCGTTTCCGGGACAAAACTGCAAAAGATGAGACGCATCGGTAACACTTCGTAGTCTTAACAGGTCAATCTTAACAGGCCTTGCCTGTTTAAACCCAGCAACTTCCGGACCACCTTACTGAGGACAGTCCTCAGTAAGATACATAAGGGGGCACACACGTGCCCCCTATTTTTATTGCCTCTGCTTAAGATTTTGTTTCCTAAGCCGGACGCTTTGGGGCGTTATCTCCAGATATTCGTCTTCTGCCATAATTTCCAGACCGCGTTCAATTGTCAGCTCAAAAGGCGGAGTCAGATAAATAGACTCATCCGAACCGGCCGCCCGCATGTTGGTAAGTTGTTTGCCTTTTATGGGGTTGACGTACATCTCTTCGCCTTTAGCGGTATTGCCGACAACCATGCCACTATAAACTTCCGTGCCCGGCCCTATATATAGAGTACCGCGATCCTGCAAATTCCAAAGAGAAAAACCAAGAGCCTTGCCGTCGGCCATAGAGACCATTGAGCCCACCAAACGTTTTTTTATCTCACCGGCATAAGAACGGAAACCGACAAACCGAGAGGAAAGAATTCCCTCGCCTTTTGTGTCAATAACAAACTGGTTTCGATATCCCAGCAATCCCCTTGTCGGACCCTCAAAAAACAACCGCAAAGTTTCACCTTTTTGGCCCATGTTCGTCATAACAAACCCCCTGGAACCCAATCTCTCAATAATCGTTCCCTTGTACTCGTCCGGCACATCTATTATCACTTCCTCAAAGGGCTCGTTTTTTACACCGTCAATTTCCCTGATAATTACCTGCGGTTGAGAGACTTGCAGTTCATAGCCGGCTCGCCTCATGTTTTCAAGCAGAACCGAGATATGCAATTCCCCTCGCCCGAGAACTTTAAAACTGCCTGCCCCATGGTCGCCGTTAGGCGACTTTTCGGGTTCGCTACCACTAAAGTCAATATGCAAACCGACGTTCACTTCCAACTCCCGTTCCAGGTATTCACGAATCTGACGGGAGGTAACAAACTTTCCTTCTCTGCCGCCAAATGGAGAGTTATTTACCAAAAAAGTTAAAGCAATAGTCGGCTCGTCAACAGCAATTGCCGGTAAAATACGAGCTTCCGAATCAGAAGTCACTGTTTCCCCTATCTCAATATCGGGAAGTCCGGCAACCAGAACCACGTCACCGGCGCTGGCTTCTTGAGACTCTACTTTTTCCAAACCGTTGAATGTAAAAATTTTAATTATTTTTCCCTGCCGGACATCTCTGCCGTCTCTCTTGATAAAAACATTCTGCCCGGAACGAACCACGCCCTCATATATTCTGGCCACAGCCAAACGTCCAAGAAAATTGTCATAGCCGAGATTAAACGGCTGAAGCATCAGCGGTTTTTTAGCCAACTCATCGGAGGAAGCGCAAGGCACATAGTTCAGAATCGTATCCAAAAGAGGCTTGAGATCGCTTGACTCGTCCTCAAGTTTAAGTTTGGCAACCCCCAATTTGCCGACAGCGTAGACCACCGGAAAATTGGCCTGCTCCTCATTGGCTCCAAGCTCAAAAAACAACTCCAAAACCTGCTCCTCGCAAAGAACCGGATCTGCCGCCGGTTTATCTATTTTATTTATGACCACAATCGGTTTGAGTCCCAGCTCAAGAGATTTTTTCAAAACAAACCTGGTTTGCGGCATCGGCCCTTCTTGGGCGTCCACAACCAGCAAAACTGAATCAATTGAACGCAAAACTCTTTCAACTTCCGAACCAAAATCAGCGTGGCCGGGAGTGTCCACGATATTAATTTTTGTCGGGGCTCGCCCCGACCCTGAGTCTGCCGAAGGGTAAAAGACCGAGGCGTTTTTGGCGTAAATAGTTATACCTCTTTCAAGTTCAAGATTATTTGAGTCCATTGACACGCCTTCTTTGCCAACTCCGGTTTGGCGCATGATGGCATCGGTCAAAGTTGTTTTGCCGTGATCCACATGAGCTATAATTGCGATATTTCTAATTTCCATAGGTAATGCGTTAAGGATGAATTGAAAATTTAGACAAAATAAAAAGCCCGGAGGAGCTGCTGTGGGTAGTCACCTTAAAGGAAACAATGCCAAGATGATATCCCATATCTTCCGCATCTTGCCTCCGAGCCTCTTATATCATAGCAAATTAAATATACCTATGTCAACATTTCCAATGTTAACATACAGACACAGGGTAGTCCCTTTCGGACTTTGCCCGTTTTTTTATTCTAAATCTTAAACCTTTCAATCTAATCTTATCCTTGTTGGCTGCGGGGCCTGGACTTGAACCAGGATCTTCAGGTTCAGAGCCTGACGAGACTACCATTGCTCAACCCCGCAATTTGTAAACTCTAAAACTAATTAACTGCTTAAAATTCTCAACTTCGACCTTTCTACGCAAACGAACAGCAACAGATCTTATTTCTGGATGATAACCTAGTAATTTTAACGACTTTTCAACAATTTTCAATAAACTTTTGTTTCTATTAGCAAAAGAGAAGTTATAAGTACATGTCGGCAAATGAACCGAAAGGGAACCCTCTGCCTCAAATAATCCTCTTAGAAAATTTGTAAGAAAAATTTTATTTTCGGAAATCCAACTTGGTATGTTAAAATTGAGTCGACTCCTTTCTCCTGTTGGAATGCCAAGGCGACTACTGATATTGTTTTGGTAAATGCCAACCGTAAAGCACCTTGAATTTTTGATTTTCCTAACGGTCGGAGTTTTGCTAAAAACTTTTTTAATGACATTGGCAGTAAATGCAACCAACTTAGGATATTTGGAGGCCAACGCTATCCTTAAGTTCTCTGTTCTTGGAAATTTATATATATTACCATCACCCAAGGTCATCCCTATCAAAAAAGCCAAGTTCTTATCTTTTTTAAATTCAGGATAACTTGCAGGAATTTTACCAGATAGCTTAGACTCTTCCCTCCATTTTTTAAAATTATCAATCTTCTTTGTTTTAAAAGTTTGGGCCATTTTTGCTAAGCTAGGATGAGTATTTTTGGTAAAACCCTTAGCCCAGCCCGTATTTCTTCTTTCCAAACTTTTCCTCCAAAAAATATAACGCGGGTCGTCCTTTGGCAATTTTAAAACATTAACAATAAAGCCCACCCCTTTATGACCAAATTTTTTAATGTAGTCTCGAACTCTAATTTGATGTGCCAGTAATAGGTGCGTGTTACTTATTATTTTGAATTTTTTATCGCATAATTTACAACTTTCCACACATTAATTCTATCATAGACTTTGATTTTTGTATACCACTAGACGATCCCGCAATAATTTCATCTTAACTAAAATAATTTAAAACAAAAGAGCGTGTTACGGGTAAAACAAGAGCCAGCTTGGGGCTGGCTCAAAAAAACTTTCATTCAAATTCGTAAGTTTTCACTTCCGAACTTGAGTAAGGAAGGGAGATGTCGATCAAACGAGATCTCCCTATATATAAATTCTTTATGATTGCATTTTGCTCCAATTCGTAGGAGCCCATGACCCTCTAGATGCCTCGCGGCAAAAGGTAGGTCATGCTCGGATTTTTAATTTACCAGGGTCGAAAGAAATCTTCGATCCATGCACCTCGAGCTTGCGCCCGGCTATACCGCCATTACCCATGCGGTCGAATCGCTGTGCATTTCCGAAGAAGCATTGCGATTCAATTCACTAAAAAACGTCGATCCTGCCGACGATTCTACCGACAGGCCACCGGATCCACCTGGAACCGATAACGGTTCCCGATCCAACCTGTCCGCCACTCACCGGCCTCGGTGAGTAGCCCCATCCTCTCCAATCTCCTTCTCAATAAAGTTGGCGTCAGCCCCTGGGCTTCCGCCTTGCCGCCCACCAACTCCGCGAGGGCAATATTTACATAAATTACCAAATCGCTTTTGGGCGACAGGTGGCCATTACTTATTGACCACTCCTGGCCCCCGCCCTGTTGCTATCGCGGCGGCGACTCCCATTTTGGTCACGCCACCCACCACCCCCCAGTACGGGGTCAAAATTTCTTCGGAGGCATTCGCCAGTGCTGCCTCCATATCTAATCTGTTCAATAAAACCTCTGATCTCATAAACCCTCCTTTCAAGGGTGGGACACTCAAGCAGTCCCCTGCTCGCCGAGTTAAACCCGGCTATTTATTTTTTTAACGTCCTAACCTTGGATCAAGCCGTCAACACTATATTGATAGCTTGAGTTAAGGTGGCGAGTTTTAGTTTCAGGTACTCGCCAGACCTAGTCGTTTTTTCAGCAGGACGATCCCCTGCTATCTTATGTGCAAATGTTCTCCTTTCTTTGCGCTTTTATTGAAAGAGCTAGGATTTTTATTTACCGCGGGAAAATCCTCAAACCCTTGGAAAGCGATCTCATTATAACTCGATGAGATCGCTTTCCTTAAAGTAGTAGAAGTACGGCTGATGGCCGTATCCTACAAACTTTGAAAATCTGACTCCAACCATCCCACTGGGATGGTTGGAGTTAACAACCCCCCGTTCGCCTCTTGCCGCGGCGGGTAAATACATTTTTTTAGTGGAGTCATAATTCATTGCGACTCCACTCACTTCCACCCACATCCCTACTAATAACATTTTCTTCTCCCCCGTCCGCGCTCCATAGCGGGACTGATTTTTTACTGCAACTACCTTGGCCGCGAAGAAGCGTAATTGCCTCTGCTCGCGACCGTCAGTCCCCTTCGCGTCGGGGTAAAAGTCTTTTTTATTTATTTTTATTTATAAAAGAGCAAAAAATGAAAAAAGGCTGACCCGTGACCCGGAATAACCACTTTTCAATACTTTAATTATACTCTTTTTTTATGGGTTTGTCAAGTGTATGTACTACCCGACCAAAACCCCCGAAAAATAGTCAAAATTAGACTGTTTCCAAAGCTTTTAACCCTGGCAACTCTTCCCCCGCCAGGAATGCTAGCACTGCCCCACCACCAGTAGAGACAAAGTTGTATTGGGGTGAGAGTTACAGCTTATCTGCCGCCGCGATTTAAAACAAAAGAGCGTGTTAACGCTCTATGGCAAACTTGTCTATCCGGCTGGCAGACCGTGCGTGGCGAGACTTTGGTTACTGTATCTCTTATCTTCCGTAACTTCTTTTCCGAACCAATCAAGCGGAACAAAAGCATCGGCTTCCTTTTCAGAGTTAAACTCCACCTCAACCAGAATCAATCCCTTAAGATTTTTATGAAAAACGTCCAGAAGACACAGTTGCCCTTTGTAAAAAGACGGGTCATAGAAATAATTTCTTGTTTTTTCCAGCCTTCTTCCGGCAGTTGTCGGCCAAAGCGCCGTAAATTGCCATTGAAAAGTCTCTATCTCAAACTCATCCCTGACCTTGCCACTGCCTCGCTTGACAGTCTGTGTAAATTCTTTGAAAGCTCTGAACTTAAATCCTTTTTCGGGCAAATGTCTTTCTTCCCTAAGCCTAACGCAGCTTTTTAAATCTGGCGAAATTACAATGTAACCTTGCCTTATTTTAGACCTTGAAAAATTGTAACCTGGCGGTAACTTCTTAACTAAAAACTTCCTCTCAATTTCTTTCATTAATGTTCTTTCCCTAAGACAAGCCTTATAATCTGCCATACAACCAAGCCGATAATTACTGGCAGAAAAATCATTTTCAAAAATCCTGCCAAAAATATGACCAGGACAACCACCAGCACAAAAACTAACAGCTTTTTAAGGTCCGCTACTTTCAACATCTTAACCTCCTTTTCTGCTTCTCAAGATACTATCATAACTTGAACCATCTGTCCATAGTCTATTAAATTTTGAGGTGCCTTCTGATGGCCGAGAAACTGCTAAAAACACCGAGAGCCAGACCAGAACCGACAATCACTAAAATCATTTGCAAAGAGTAGCCGACGAAATATGAAAAAAGATTCAAAGAAGAAGCTAAAGCGCCAAGCTTGTCTGAAACAAAATAAATACCCGGATAAAATATGGCCAGAGCCAAGACGGCGGCAAAAAGACCATAGAGTCCGCCCTCAACCAAAAATGGTCCGCGGATATGCCAATTGGACGCTCCCACCAACTTCATGATTTCAATCTCCTCTTTTTTGTTATATATAGTCAGCCGGATTGTATTAAAAGTTACCAGCACCGCCACCAGTCCCAAAGCAATCGTGGCCAAAAGTCCCCAACCATACAAACCTCTGGAAAAACCTCTGACCCTCTCTATCGCCCCCTCGTTTTCGTAAAAACTTATCTTATCAATAACAGTCTTCAGACTGTTTTGTTCCAAAAAGTTTGTAATTGACGCATACTGTCCGGTGTCTATAGCTTTAACGTTCAAAGAAGCCTGCAGAGGGTTGGACTCCAATTCCGCCAATGAATCCTGGATCAGCTGATCGTCTTTATGGCGGACTTTAAAATCTTCAAGAGCCTGCTCTCGCGAAACATAAACAACCCTTTCTACGCTTGATAAGCTTTCCAGATCAGACTTAATTTTAAGAATTTGGTCTTCCTTGGCCTCGCCTTGAAAATAAACGCTGACATCAACTTTTTCATCTAAAAAACTGATCAGGCGGTTGGTAAAAAAATTAAAAACAATCAAGCTTGAAAAAACAAGCAAAGCCAGAGCCATCACGCCCGTCGCGCCGAAACTCAAAAAACTGTTGCGCCTGAAACTGACCCAGCCGGTTTTGATAATTCTGCCCAAAGAATAATTTTTATAATCCTTCTGTTTCTCCATGTTTAAATTATATATTTCCCGCCCTCAAGCTGATCTCTGACTACTTTGCCTTTTTCCATAGTCACCACCCTCTTGCCCACCGTATTTACAATCTGAACATCATGCGTAGCCAGAATCACCGTAGTCCCAAGTTCATTGATCCGCCAAAGTAATTTTACCACATCATAGCTGTTGACTAAATCCAAGTTGCCGGTCGGTTCATCGGCCAAAATTATCTTTGGCCTGTGCACCAAGGCTCTAGCCAAAGCCAGCCTTTGTTTTTCTCCGCCGGAAAGCTCCCGCGGAAAGTTTTTTTGCTTGTCTGAAAGGCCGACAATCGTTAAAACCTGTTTTACGTCTTCGGCTATGCTTTCTTCCGGCACACCGGAAACCTCCAAAGCAAAGGCTACATTTTCAAAAGCCGTTTTGCTCTCAAGCAGACGAAAATCTTGAAAAATCATTCCGATCTTTCTTCTCAAAAAAGGAATGTCCTGATCAGGCACGTCGGCCAAATCAACATTGTCCAAAAGAATCTGGCCGGAAGTAGGCCGGTCTTCCTTGATAAGCATCTTTATCAAAGTAGACTTACCCGCTCCGGAAGGTCCGACCAGGGAAACAAACTCTCCGTCTTTAATTTCAAGATCAACTCCGTGAAGAGCCCAGAAATCATGGTTATATTTTTTTGTTACTTTTTTAAAATGAATCATAATAAACTGACTTCTGCTTCAATAAATTCCTCCAATTCTCCGTCCAAAACTTTTTCCGGCTGGGAAGATTCCACACCTGTTCTGTGATCTTTCACTAATTTGTAAGGATGCAAAACATAAGACCTGATCTGACTGCCCCACTCCACGCCGCCCGGTTCCTTTTGCGACTTTAACTTTGAAAGCTCTTCTATCTTTTGTTTCTCCATTAACTGCGCCAGCCTAGCGTATAGCACCTGCAAAGCTTTTTCCTTGTTTTGACTCTGTGATCTTTCTGATTGCACCGCCACCGCCAAACCGGTTGGCAAATGAGTAACCCTTACGGCCGTCTCCAGTTTATTTACATTCTGACCGCCGGGACCGGACGACTTGAATGTGTCTATTTTTAAATCTTCGGTTCTGACTTGAAAACTGACATCCTCAATCAAAGGCAGAAAATCAACCAAAGCAAATGAAGTATGTCTCAAGTTTTTGGCTGAAAATGGCGAAATTCTGACTAAGCGGTGCACACCCGACTCGCCTTTCAAATAACCGTAAGCAAACTTGCCCTTGATCTCGGCTGTAGCCGACTTTAAACCTTTCTGCTCTCCGAAAGACTGATGTAAAATTCTGAAATTAAAATTATTTTTTTCCGCGTAACGCTGATACATCTTGAAAAGCATAGCTGCCCAATCCTGGGCATCTATCCCACCGGCGCCGGAAAAAACTTCAAGCAAAGCATTGCTTTTGTCATACTTTCCTGAAAAAAGAGTTTTAAGCTTCAAAGACTTAAGTCTTTTTTCTGCTTCCTGCCAAAGTTCCGGATTTTCAAAGTCTTTTTCCAGTTTCTCAACCTCCTCAACTTCACTCTTCAAATAACTTAGCTCACCGGTCATTTTTTGGGCCGATTCGTAGTCCTTCCAAAAATCCGAAGCCTGCATTTTTACCTCAATCTCTTTGATTTTTTCTGTCTTTTGAGCAACCTCAAAGACGCTCCGCAAGCTGGCGGAGTTCAGTTTTTAAATCTTCTATTTTGGTGTCTTTTTCGGCCATCTTTAAATTGTAACGCAGTTGCCTTCTGCGGTCGCTCTGAAGTTGAGGGTTGCTTGGTTGCGAGCAGTATAATTATTCTTATAACTGCGAGCAAACCCCAACTTCAGCGCGAGTGAGTCTGCCGCCTGCCTGCCGGCAGGCAGGCAGGAGCAGACGAACGTACTAAAGAAGCGGTATTTTACAAGCTTTCTAGTTTGACTAATACTATGCACTAATGTAAAGTAAGCCAATAAAATCAAAGGTTCTTTAAAAAGGCAGAATAATGAAAGATCCAAGAAAAGATCCGCTGACATTACGCAATATTTTGGCTTGGACTTTGGCCATAGGAATGTTCTATTTCATCTTAACTATGTTTACCGGAAAAAGAGGTATTCCGGAAGAAGAAATTGACTATACAGTTCTCCAGCAAAAAATTGAGAAAGGGGAAGTTACAGAAGTTATCATTATAAATGAGGATGAAGTTAAGGGTAAGTATAAAAACTCTGACAGCAAAGAAGTAAGGAACTTTAAAACCCATATCCCCTCGGCCTCAACCTCCAGAATCGCCGATAGCTTAGCCGCGCAAAATGTCAAGGTTAATATCCTGCCGGAACAAGAAAGTATCTTGAACTTGAATGTGATTCTCCCCCTCCTTTCTCTTTTGTTTTTTGTGGCCTTCTTTATTTTTATGACTAAACGGATAGGCAGTTCTTCAAAGGGACTCTCTTCCTTCGGACAAAGCAAGGCCAAACTTTTTGCTCCCAACCAGGACAAAAAAGTAACTTTCCAGGATGTGGCCGGAGTAGATGAGGCGAAAGAGGAGCTGACTGAAATAATCCAATTCCTCAAAGATCCGGGAAGATTTCAAAGACTGGGCGGCCACATACCCAAAGGGGTGCTATTGGTAGGCGCGCCGGGTACCGGCAAAACACTTTTAGCCAGAGCCGTGGCCGGTGAAGCTGACGTGCCGTTTTTCTCAATCAGCGGTTCAGATTTTGTGGAAATGTTCGTTGGTGTGGGAGCGTCCAGAGTAAGGGATCTGTTTGAACAAAGCAAAAAGCACGCTCCTTGCATAGTATTCATTGATGAACTTGACGCCATCGGACGACACCGCGGCACCGGCTTGGGCGGAGGCCACGATGAACGGGAACAAACTTTAAATCAACTATTGGTTAAAATGGATGGCTTTGAATCGGAAAAGGGAGTAATTATCTTAGCCGCTACAAACCGACCGGACGTTCTTGACCCAGCGCTCTTAAGACCGGGCCGGTTTGACCGAGAAGTAGTTGTCCCCTTGCCGGACGTCAGAGGCAGAGAGGCCATACTGAAAGTCCACAGCCAAAATGTACCCTTAGCCGAAGATGTGAATCTTTCAGTCATCGCCAGAGGGACGCCGGGTTTTTCCGGAGCTCAACTTGCCAACTTGATAAACGAAGCCAGTCTGAACGCCACCAAATATGACAGAAAAAGCGTCACACCGTCTGACCTTGAGGAAGCCAAAGAAAAAGTCATGATGGGCAAGGAAAGAAAAGGCTTGATCATGACCGAAAAAGACAAAGAGGTCATCGCTTACCACGAAGCCGGACATGCTTTGGTCGCGTGCCTTACTCCTGAAAGCGACCCGGTGCACAAAGTCACGATTATTCCCCGAGGTATGTCTCTGGGACTTACCCAGACATTGCCCTCGGAAGAAAAATATAACTATTCAAAACAATACTTTGAAAGCCAGATTGCCGTTTTAATGGCCGGCCGATGCGCGGAAAAAATATTCCTCAAGATAGAGACAACCGGCGCTTCCAACGACCTTAAAGTTGCAACGGAAAAAGCTTGGGAGATGGTTACAAAATACGGCATGAGCGACCTTCTTGGTTTAAGAACATTCGGCAAAGACACAGAGCATCCTTTTTTAGGAAAAGTTATGGCTACGCAAACAGGCGTTAACGCCAGCCAGAAGAAAGCCGAGCAGGTTGATGAAGAAATAGACAGAATCTTGAGAGAGGGTAAAGAAAAAGCCGAAAAAATTCTTAATGAAAACAAAGAAACTTTAATTTTTTTGGTCAAGGAACTTCTTCAGAAAGAAACTTTGAACAGCAAAGAGATCGCAGAAATTATAAACAATCACAATCTTGCAGACCCCGTTTAGGGGATGACATTAGAACCTATTTCCAGTCATCAACTGACTTATTTCATATACCTAGTTTAACAGCAGAAGTGGCTAAAATCAATTAAAAACTTGACTAGTTTATAACTTTACTATATAATGTTTTAATGTTGAAGGGGGAACTCCGTATGTATCCTGTCCAAGATTATAGGCAAGCCGCCAGGGATAACGAAAATGTTTTCAGAAACATCCTAAGAGATTTAAAAGCTAATCATGAACACAGACCAGGCGGTCTATATGTTCCTGAAGATTTAGAAACCGAAGCACCTCTGGACAAGATATTTGAAAAATATTCTTACGGCAGGCGATATGGGATATTTACCATTACCGATTTTTCTACGGCTCAAACCGAGTTTGAGATAACGGCTTTAATAGCATTTGAAGACGTTGCAACTCTGTCTGGCGGCGGAGCACGACTAAAGTACCGTGTAGATGAAGATGGGGTTTCATATCTGGAACCCGACTGTGTATTTATGAGCTAGAGTTTGCTGTATATGCCCTTCTTAGAACGAAGGGCTTTGTTTTTAGGTTCGGACCTCTTAGAAGCATAGATATTGCATAGTAAATCGTAACTTTTTATAACTTTACTCATAAATCAAAAAACACAAGGTTCGAACCTCTGAAAATTAAGATGACTACTGACTTATTTGAGAATTTTTAGAAAAAATTATCTTTTTGAGCGGGCGAGGAGAATCGGACTCCCGTCCTTAGCTTGGGAAGCTAATGTATTGCCACTATACGACGCCCGCCTTCGCTCGCCGAAGCGAGCTTTGGCGAGCGAAGCCCGCAAAAACTCGCAAAGGCGAGACTTATTTAAACAGATACTTCGTCCACTTTTCAAAATTAGTCAGACCTTCCAAGTCCGGTAAACTTATACTTTTTTCCTCTTTAACTATCGCCTCTTTTTCATCTTGAAAAATAAAAACGACATTTTCATCCGGACGACGGACATTGAGTTTTAATTTTGACTCGCGCTCCAAATAAGCCGGACTTTTAAAGTAAGCCATAAGTTTGGCTAAAGAGGAGTTGGAACGCTCAATTTCCTTTATTTTGTCCTCAAGGCTTTCTAAATGTTTCTCAACTGCTATTTTCTGCGGATAGACACGGACAAGAGAGATAGACAAAAAAAACACTCCCGCCAAAATCAGGATTGTAAAAAATTTGGACTTAAGAAAGCCTGGCATTTTAGTAATAAAAAACTGGTAAAACTAAAAAGATGGTCATACTCACTATAACCAGAACAGCAACCACGATTGAGATTATTTTTATAAACTTTTTGCTGAACATGCTATTTTTTTAACATCTCCAAAAAGACTTTTTGAGGAATGTTTACCCCGCCTTCTTCCTTCATCCTTTCCTTACCCCTTTTTTGTTTCTCCAAAAGCTTCTTTTTTCTGGTAACGTCTCCGCCATAAAGATAACCGGTAACATCTTTTCTTCTGGCCTTTATCGTTTCTCTGGCAATAATTTTGCCATGTCCTGAGCCTGTCGAAGGACCGCCAACCGCTGCCTGCAGAGAAACTGCAAAAAGCTGTTGAGGTATCACGTCCTTGAGTTTCTCAACCATCGCCCGACCGACTCTTTCGGCTTGGTCTCTGGGCACAATTTTAGAAAAAGGTTCAACTTTGTCACCGGCAATCAATATATCCAATCTTATCAAATCAGCCTCATTGTAGCCAGTTGGTTCATAGCTCATTGAGGCATAACCGGAACTGACACTCTTAAGACGATCATAAAAATCGGTAATAATTTCGCTAAGCGGCACCTCGTAAACCAAACGCACAATTTCTTTGCTTAAATAATTTGTCTCCTTGTAACTGCTCCTGATCTCGCCGATAAGCTTCATAACTGAACCCAAGTAGGCCAAAGGTGTAATTATATTCAACAGACTGATTGGCTCTCTTATTTTTTCAATAAAAGTAGGGTCGGGAACTTGATTGGCCGAGCGTATTTTTATTGCTTGCCCTTTTTTCAGAGTCATTTCGTACTCAACTGTCGGCGAAGAAATTATCAGACCAAGACCGAACTCTCTCTTCAGTCTCTCGCTTATAATCTCTATGTGAAGCAAACCCAAAAATCCAAGACGGAAACCCCGCCCTAAGGCCGGTGAGCTTTCCGGTTCAAAAGAAAGCGAAGCATCAGTTAACTTCAATTTACCCAAAGCGTCTTTTAAGTCGTCAAACTGATCAGAATCTTCTGGATAAAAACTGGCGAAGACAACAAGCAAGGGATCCTGATACCCCGGCAAGGCTATGGCGCTAGAGTTACTTTTCATTATCGTATCGCCAACCCTGACTTTTTGGGGCAACTTTATGCCAGTCGCCACATAACCTATTTCCCCGCTAGTAAGCTCCTGGTTCTTTTGAAGTTTAGGCGAAAAGTACCCGACTTCCAACGCTTCGCCCTTTTCTTTTGCCGCAAAAAGCTTGATCTCATCACCCGCCTTCAAGGAGCCGCCGAAAACTCTGACAAAAGCAATAACCCCTTTGTAAGTGTCAAAAACCGAGTCAAAAATTAGAGCCCTGAATTCGCCGTCACCGGTCGGCGCCGGAGGAACACGCTCAATCACTGCCTCAAGAACTTCCTTGACTCCCTCGCCGGTCTTGGCTGATATCTTGAGAATCTCGTCCGGACCCACCCCCAGCAAATTGAAAATTTCTTCTTCAACTTCTTTGACTCTGGCATTCGGCAAGTCAATTTTATTGATCACGGGAATTATTGCCAGTTTCAGTTTTTGGGCCAAAACCAAGTTAGCCAAAGTCTGCGCCTGCACACCCTGCGTCGCATCCACCAATAAAATCACCCCCTCCACCGCCGCCAGCGAGCGAGAAACTTCATAAGTAAAGTCCACATGCCCCGGCGTATCAATCAAATTCAAAACATATTCCTGACTAAAGTCTAAAGTCGAATGGCTAAAGCCAGGGACTTCCACCTTAGACTTTGGACTTTGGTCTTTAGACAGCCTATACATCATCCTTACCGGTTGAAGTTTTATGGTAATTCCTCTTTCTCTTTCCAGCTCCATCGTATCCAAAAACTGCTCCTGCATTTTTCTTTTCTCTATCGTCCCCGTCAATTCCAAAAGCCGATCAGCTAAAGTTGATTTTCCGTGATCAATATGAGCGATAATTGCAAAATTGCGGATATTTTGCATAAGCCTACAATGGGCATCTTTGCAGTCCTTGCAAAGATGCCCATTGTTTAGTTAAGTAGAAATTCGCCAAGATCTTTCCTCTTCTTTATGGTCTCATAGCTACTCTCAACGAAATTTTCATAATGAGCTACATTTTTAAATTGACTGAGGACAATATCTTTTTCGCAAATTGAAAAACCGGAAGGCTTAACAAACTCGGCGTAACTACTCCAATTATAGTCAGTAGCTCTATTTACCAAACCTGAAATTTTCGGGTTTTGATGAATATAACACGAAAGCCAAGTCAGATAAGAATTACCGCTAACTGAAACTTGTTTAAATTGGTCCTGAAAAACATGACCTACTCTATCATATCTTTTGTTAAAATATTTCGAATAGCTAGTACACAATTTTGCCATAAGTTTGCTTATGGGTATTTCTTTGTTTTGTCTGATTAGAAAATGAAAATGATTTGGCATTAAACAATAACAAACCAAAGAAAAAGAATTTGGTGGCAATAGACGAATGCGTGTTTTTAATTTGTCATCAGGAAATAAGTTTTGTTTTAGTCTGGTTATAAAAAAGCTGAAATCGCTCTCGTCAATAAAAATATTTTTCTTTTCATTGCCCCTATTAAAAATATGGTAGTATTTGCCTACTCCGAATTGTTTATAATCTCTATAGTTCATATGTAACCAATCATACAATTACAATGGGCATCTTTGCAATCCTTGCAAAGATGCCCATTGTAATTTTGTAAATCAAAAAACGACCTTGCGATCGCTTTTAAAATTTGGGATGCTTTGCCTTAAACTCTTGAAAAAGCTTATCTTTTCGTTTGATAAACATGAAAGCGTAAAATGCATTTCCTGTGGCTACGACTATAGCCACAGTCACAGCTATCGGAAGCCAAAAATTAAGAATGTAACTACCCCAACCTAAAACAAAAGGCATCAAAAAAATACCGAAAAGAATTGAGTAAGGAAAAACTGCAAGAATTTTATGATTCCTATTAAACATACTAATTTCCGAAGCAAATTCTGCGCTGAAAGCATCTTTCAACGCTTTTTCCTTTTGAGCTTCCCCTTTCAGCCTTATATACTCTTGGTAAGCTTTCTTCATCTCGCCACTAGTAAACAAAGAAGAACATTTTGGGCAAAAGACTAGTTCTTCATTATTACCAGGCTTGCTTGAACCATAGGTACTATCATCAATTTTATTCAGCTTAACTTCCTTGGCTTCATTCATCGCCGACTCCTTTTTAATGTTCAACTTCTAACTAATAATACCTGAAACAAGTAAAGATGTCAATGTGTCAGCGGCTATCAACTGCACCTATTAAACTTTACGTAAAAGTTTTTATTGCAATTTAAGCCCGATAACCAAGTCTTTCAAAAGATAAGTGTCAAAATACACTACATCATCTTGAGTGGCAAGTTCAGGATACTTGTAAGTTACCTTCTTTCCCGCAGGCAGCTGGAAGATAAAATTAAATTCGTCATCAGTTGTACCAGGCTGTTTTTGGACCAAAAGAGTGTAGTTACCGGCACCAACATTAATCGGCGTCCGATATTCTAAAACCACTTCTTGAGATTGTCCCGGTTCAAGCTTAAGCCAAAAACTAAAAACGCTTTTTCCGCTTTCTTTTGGGCTACTCTCATAATTTTCCAAGTCTGCGTCTGTCACAAAAGTAGCGCTTTCTTTATAATCTATAAGTGGTTTAAAGTTGGCTTTGTAATTGCCTCTTATCTCTGACAAGACCGAGCCTTCCGGCACCAAAACCCTGACAAAGTCATAATTAGTCCTGTTATAAAAACCTAGTTTTGTTTTTCCGCCGTTGTGTTTTCTCTTAATCTTTAACTCGTGTTCAACAAAACCATCTTCCGACAGCCAAGAGTCCAGTTCATAAGAATTATCAATCACCGCGTCCGTCTTTGAGCCTTTTACATTGCTGTGCGCGACCATAAGGAAGTCTCCGTCTGTCTCTACGACTTCGCCGCCAAAACCATTGTCAGTTGCCGCTTTCTCTAAAGAAGAATTTTTAAAATAGGCGAGAATATGCTTTTGCTCCACGCTTGCCGCCAAAATTTTAATAATCTCCAGCCATTTTTCCTTGTCTTGTCGGCCCAGTATCTCCATAAACTTTGGCATAAAGTCAACCAGAATCTGTTTGGGTTTTTCCCTGTTTTCTCCATATTCCACCTCCTCCTGAATTTCGGCCAAAAAGTTTTTACTGTCAATCGTCCGGCCGTATTCCGGGAGTCCAATCGGGCCGGTTATTTCCAAAATTTTCAAGATGACGTCCGGAGTAATACTTAAAACTCCGTCCACCAACGGTCCGCCGTCGTTCTCGGTATACATCTCCATCACTTTGCGCGCTGAATCTGGAAAGTTAACAAACCAGTTAGCATCCCTCATGCCCCAATTCGGGGTTATATGCTGAAGTTCTTTCGGCGGAATGATATTTTTTTTGGCCTGCCCGTCCGTATGGTAAACATCTTCAACTTTCAAGTCTCTTAAAAACCCTCTGGAAAAGTCGGCCAAGGCGTAACTGCCGACAAATCCGCCGGTCGGCCTTAACTCGGTATTGTTCTGGAAAAGAATCAGGTATTTTTTAGGCCCCGACTCTCCCACCACTTCCGACAGAAATCCGGCATAATTCAATGCTCCGTCCACAAAGTTCTGCAAATCAGGCAGCTTGGAACTAAAATTCAAAAAAGATTCTTTTTTTTCTTCCGGTATCGCACTTTCGTCAATATCAGCCAAGAGTTGACTGGCCAATTTGACCTGCCCTTGAGCGGAAGTCAAAGAGGCTTTAAGCGGAGTGATGAAGTCCAAAAAAGATTTTTTTTCAGAAGCCAGGTTGGAGCGATAAAAACTGTCAACCGCCAGAGAGAGAGTCTTGCCCGCCTCTGCCACATTTGCTCCCGCTTTAGATAAGTTCTGGACCGATTTAAGTTTACCGAATCCGGGAATCTCGCCCAAAAAAGAAGAGAGCGAATTTCCCAGTAAATTTAAATCAGAAGAAGCGCTGGAAAAACTTTCATAAGCCAAAGCAAAATGTCTGGCAGCCGAAGCAAAATCAAATTTTTCAATATCCGCCTTGGCCGTTTCCAGATTTTCAACAGCCTCATTTCCGCTCTGTGCTACTTCTGTCTGTAAGTTATTTTTTAGTTTAAAAAGCCCGAAAAAAACAAAAGCAATAAGCAATACGCCAAAAGCAGTAAGTTTTAACCTTGATAAATATCGTCTTTGAGTCCGCTGTTCTTTCTGGATACCCGCATTGGTTGTTGGGACTTGATTAAGTAAATTAGAATAATTGGCACTCGCGTCATCGGATGACGCGAGATTCTGAAAATTCTCTAACCGCACTTCCATCTCTCTGGCCGCCGGCGAAACAGTTAACTCGGCCAAGGCTATATTTTCCACTCTCGGCACAGGAATATTTTTTCTAAAGCTCTCTTTTAAACCATTCTTATGCATCATCCCGCCCACTTCAGCTAAGACAAACTCTAGTTCATCCTTTTTTTGTAATTCACTATGTAACTCGTTAACTAGTTCGTCACGATTTTGAGTTTTTTTAACTTCAACAGCACGCAAACCCCGCCTGCCATGGCCTGAAGCCAAGGCGACTGGCGGGCAGGTCGGCAAAGAAAATATCGGCGTTAAATTTCCCTCCCCAAGGTCGGACCTTGGTGTTCCTCTTAAATTAATCTCCTTGGCAACATTTTTAATTTTTACCAAATCAACCTTGCCGGTCTGGTCTACCGGTTTGATATCAAAAATTGGTTTTAGATTTGATTCCCTGTTTTCTATAAAACTATTATATCACAATCTCACAACTCTTTGGCGGTTCAAATTTTTGCCAAATATTAGGAGGGGTTAAGAAACTAAAAAATCCAGTGTTTCTTCCGCTGTTTTTTGCCAAGAAAAGAGTTTACTTCTTTGGATACCCTTTTCCACAAAACTTTGTCTCAAAAAATCATTAGAAATAAGGCTTTCCATGGCTTGAGATATCTCCCCAACATTATACGGATCAACCAAAAGAGCTGAATCGCCCACCACCTCTGGTATAGATGAGTTCCTGGATGTGATTACTGGTATTCTTAGGGCCATAGCCTCAAGAGGCGGAAAACCAAAGCCTTCAAAAAAACTAGGGTATATTAACGTTTTAGACAATTGATAAACAGATGATTTGTCTTTTTCATCTACTGAACCGATAAAGTGTATTAACCTTTTGCAAGGACTTGTATCGTAAGCCTTTAAAACATCTTTACAAAGCCAACCCAATTCTCCGGCTATAACCAAGTGAAAACTTTTGTCAGAAAATGTCTCAAAAGCTTTAATTATGCCTATAATATTTTTTCTGGGTTCGATCTTGCCCAGATACAGGAAAAATTTTTCAGGCAACAGATATTTACTCTTCACTTTTTCCATCTCTTCTTGGTTTGGCTTAACTAAGAAGTT
Organism: Candidatus Yanofskyibacteriota bacterium; assembly: GCA_016185525.1. Classification (GTDB taxonomy): domain Bacteria; phylum Patescibacteriota; class Minisyncoccia; order 2-02-FULL-40-12; family IGHO2-12-FULL-4; genus JACPNK01. The sequence goes on along the minus strand of JACPNK010000007.1, from coordinate 71,038 downwards.
TTTAGACAAACCGGAGTAGATGACCTTGATTTTATTTGAGTTGGTGCCAAAAAAGTATATCAGATCATTCCTGGTTGAACGTGAGACAGCAATAATTTTGTCGGCCGCCAAAGCTTGTTTTTTGGGATTCATCTCAAAACGATGCCAGATATTTTTTCGCCAAGAAAAAAATTCGGGATAGCGTAAAAAGGAAAGATCATGAAATACGACTGCCGACTTACATTCACCAGAGAGAGGGGCAAGGAAAAAATGGGGACTAAAAAAAATATCTGCTCCTCTGACCATCTTGTCTAAACAGGGACGGTTAAAAATCTTTGATGAAGCAAAAAGAAAATGATTAGAAATCTTAAACCTATAAAGCTCAATATTTTTTTCCTTAAGCCAGTCGTAATCAAGCTTATGCTTCTTAAGCGAGCTGAAAAAAAGTTTAAATTTTATTTGGGGATCCAGTTTAATAAGTTCCGGCAGAATATTTAAAAGATACTGAGCAATGCCGTTTTGCAAATCTCCCGCTAAAACTCTTATGTCTATTCCTATCATCATCGCTAAAAAAGACTAAATGTTTAAAATTGCTGAAAACTTTTCCCGAAAAATACCTTTATCAAAAAGTGTTGCTCTTGCCTTTATCTTTTGGGAATCAAAATCAAAAGGATTAAATTCTCTAAGCACAGCCGTTAAAGACTCCTCCGTTTGTTCGCCAAAAAAAACTCCGGTTTCTCCCTCTTTAATAGTTTCCAAACTGCCACCGCCCCTAAAAGCCACAACCGGCCTGCCTGAAGCCATAGACTCAACAACAACTATGCCAAAATCTTCTTCCTGGGGAAAAATTAAAGCTCTAGCTCTTGAATAGTAAGACGGTAATTTATAGTCTGAAACTAATCCCAGAAACTCAATGTCGGCATTCGGAACGGCCAACTTTTGCAAACGTTTTCTCTCCGGCCCGTCACCGATAATTTTCAAAGGCCAGCCGAGGTTGTTAAAAACTTTAATTGCCAGATCAAATCTCTTATAGGAAACTAGCCGGCCGACCATAAGAAAATAGTCGGCTATTTCAGCGGAAATCTTAAATCTTGCGGAATCAACCGGAGGATAAACCACCAACGAAGCGCGGCCATAATATTTTTTTATTCTTTGCTTTACAAATTCAGAGATTGCAATAAAATCATCGGGTCTTTTACTCGCCTGCTGGTCCCAAATTCTTAAGTAGCTAAGCAAAGGTAAGGCAAACCATGAGACAATATCGGCCCGCGCTCCGCCGAAGGCTTCGGCGAGGCGAGCATTAAGCCGCTTGTTTCTGTTGAAAATTTTAACACCAAAAAAATCCTGTAAATGACGCTGGCTATCGTCCCAAAGATATCTGGTCGGAGTCATGCAATAAGAAATGTGCTTTGTATAAGGCTTGGTTATTACACCCTTGGCAAAAGAAGCTGAATTGGAAATAACCAAGTCAAAATTTGATAAATCAAACTGTTCTACTGCCAAAGGCATGAGTATAGGCAAAAATCTGTGGTTTTTTTTGGCCCAAGGAATTTTTTGAAGAAAAGAGGTGTGAATTTGCCGACCCCGAAAAGCGCCACCGGTTAATCGCTCATCGTAGATTAAAGTAAAAATATGGGCCCGCGGAAACATCTCACACAAAAACCCGAGGACTCTTTCTCCTCCTCCATACTGGTTAAGATAGTCGTGAACCAGAGCAACTCTCATATTAGTCGTTAGACCGCAGAGCGGTCGGTAAACATTTTGCCAATCGTCTTTAAAATAATTTTTAGATCCTGAAAAAGAGACCAGTTTTCAATATAAAAAGAGTCCAGCGTAACCTCTTCTTCAAACGGCAAATCAGAACTGCCGGAAACCTGCGCCAAACCTGTCGCACCAGCTTTAATGGATAAAACTTTCTTTTGATGTTTTTGGTATTTTGAAATTTCATCTGGTTGGTGAGGGCGGGGGCCGACCAAGCTTATGTCGCCTCTGATGATATTAAGAAATTGAGGCAGTTCATCTAAACGATAATGCCGGATAAATCTTCCGACTTTTGTAACACGTGGATCGTTTTTAATCTTAAAAAGAGGGCCGTCTTTTCTTTCGTTTAAGTCCGCCAAAAATGGTTTTAAATCTTCAGCGTTTTTTATCATAGAGCGGAACTTCAGCAAATTAAACTCTTTATTCTGACTTACTCGGCGCAACCTTACAAAGACTGATCCCTCGGTCTCCCACTTAATAGCAAGAGTTGCGATCAAAAAAAGTGGCGAAAAAACAAGTAGAGCGAGCGAACTAAAAACAATGTCTATAAATCTTTTGATGACTCTGCCCCAACCATCTAGGTTAGTGCGACGAAGCTCAATCATGGGAACTCCAGCCAGCACATCAATAGAAAAGTTAGTTGTTAAAGTCTGGTAAATATTCGGCACAAATTTAAATGTCAGGTGGTTTTCGTTGCAAAAATCTACTATCTCCAATATTTTTTCTCCCGGATAGTTTGGGTTAGCCAATATGACCTCATCTATACCGGGACTGCCAATAGCTAGTTTTACTTCCGCCACTTCGGGATTCTCCAGATGTTTAACAATGCGATAGCCGATTGCCCGATTTTGGGATATTTCTTGAGTGAGTTTGTTTGAAATCTTGTCATCGCCAATAACCAAAACTCTATGAACTCCGAAATCGTGCATAGCCACCAATCTTTTTTGTAAATAACGAACCAGAAATCTGCCCAGTGAAACAAAAACAACAGACAAAAACCAACCACCTAAAATCAAGAACCTAGAGTTGAAAAGTTCTTGTCTCAAGAAAATATAAACAATCAAAACCATCACACCTGCCGAGGAAGCTATGGCCACCCTAAAAAACTCCTCAATTCTTCCTGTGGTTGTCCTCAACTTATAGAGACCGGAGATGGCAAAAATACCGATAAATAAGACCGAGACCAAAAAGACCAAAAGGAAGTATTTTTCCAGAGGCAGATTAAATTCAAACAATACCGGCCTAAAAGAAGAGAAAATTTTAGTACGTAACAAGTATGTAGCAATACCGGCAAAGACAATCATCAAGAAATCAACAGGCAAAAGGAGTGTATTGAAGAATAATTCAGATTTTTTCACGGGTTAACCTTATAACAAAAAAAATAATTTTTCAATTAAAAACCACCCGCTAATAGCGGGTGGTTTTTAATATCTTGGCAAGTCTATAAGCCGAATTCTGTCCTCGGCCGCCATAGCTTTAGCGACGGCAGCTAATGTGTAGCAATTTATCTGGTCCAAACGTTACCGCTTGGATCTAGCCCTTCATTACTTAAGGACTTCTGCGTACTAACTTTTCGAACCTCACAACAGTCAACAGGAAAACTTATCCTGAGTCTGTGGAAGAACGCTGTACTTGCACTCCAGTAAGGATTTAGCCGTTTCACCCTCGTTGTTACCAACAAAGCTCACCCCATAAGGGTGTCTCTCGGCTTGCGCTTTGAGACGTCTCTGCTCGCACCTCTGGCATTTGTAAGGCGAAATTTCTTGCAAACGGATTTAGTCGCCTGTAGAATCGCCTCGTTTGCCGACGGGCGTTACCCGCTACTGTTTTTAATAGCTCTTAAGTTGCCATTAAATAAGTGTTCGGACTTTCCTCCGCGAAGCGTCTCGCCGTAGCCTTAGCACAGGCGGACCGCTCCACGGTAGCTACCCAACTTACCAAGACAATAAATTATACCACAAAGAGGCGTTGGTTACAATAATTTATTCAGTTCTTTGTCTAAAGCTACATTTACCAACTCATCGGCTTCAGAATTATCTTCCCGCGGCACAGACTTAAAATTAACTTCTCCAAAATCAAGTTTTAAATTCCACAACTCAAGAAATAATTTCTGAATTTCCGGCTCCTTAACTTTATATATTCCATTAACTTGCCGTTCCAGAAACTCGCTATCAACGCTGACTTCAACTGCAACTTTTTTAAGCTCTTCTTTCCCGATAAGCTGTTTTAGTTTTTTTAAAGCAAAAATAGCCGCTTGGTATTCGGCCTCATTATTGGTCGCACTGCCAATGTATTCGCTATAATGCTTTTTCAAAGCACCGTTAGGCTTACTGATTACAACACCAATAGCCGCCGGCCCAGGATTACCCCTTGCTCCTCCATCGGTATGTATTATATATTTATCCATTTTACTCTAGTGACCATGTAGGTCACTATTTTAGTATTTTTAAAAATATTTCGTAGGTGGCCCGGGCGTCATCCAAAGGATTATGCCAAACTCCATGCTTGATGTTTAAAAACTTTTCCACTTCTTTCATGCGAAAACCTTTGACTCCCAGTTTATTATAAAATTTATAGAACACCATTGAAAGCACATCCAGAATCTGCCAGTGGAAGGCCGGTTTTATTCCCAGCTCAAAAAAAGATTTTTCCAAAAACATAAAATCCCAAGCTACGTTATAGCCAACCAAAACTCCGTCTTTGGCGATTTTATTAAAATTTAACATGCCGTCTCTAAGCGAAATAGCATCTTTCCATTCATCTTTGGAGTAGCCAATTATTTCAAGAGAGCTGGTTTCAGCTGCTTTTATATTTTCTGGTTTAATTTTAGCAAACCATTCTTTTTTAATCTTCAAAGTCTTCGGATCAACCACTAGACAGCCTATTTCTATAACCTCGTTATTCAAATTTAAACCTGAAAATTCCGAGTCAACAAAAATCAAAGGCCGGCGCTTAATACCGGTATCAGCCACAAACTTTTTAGGACGCCTGTTAAGAATATGCTTAATCATTGGAATTCAAGTGCTCTACTATCTCATTGCTTATTTTCAGGGCCTCTTTATAATTTTTGGTTTCAGCGCCGCCAACATTTTTATGGCCGCCACCGCCGTATTTTTTCATTAAATCCCCTATGCTTAAATTGCTTTCCTTCTTAAGCCAAGGATTTCTGCCGACATGCAAATGGAAGCCGCTGCTATCTTTGGAAACCGTAACCGCATATTCGGCCTTAGGAAAAATGTAGTAACCAAGAAAGCCTTTGAAAATTATTTCTAGACCTTCTTCAGAAAGCACAACAACTTTACCTTTTAAAATCGCGTATTTTTTAAAAACCAGAACTCCTTTTTTGAGTTTGTCTTTGAGCTTCAGCAAATGCTTTTTATATTTTTTCAGAAAAACGTAAATTTTTCCTTCGGCCAAAGTTTTTACGAGCTCTAACTGCATTTCTCCATAGCCGGTTTTTGCAACTTTTTCATAGTTACCAAGCAGAAGCATTAACTTTTGAGCAGTAGACCTGAACGTAATTCCCTCTTTGGCTGTTTTGTAGGAAGCAGAGTCTATAATGTCCGCCCAGTGTTCCAAGTCGTTTAGTTGCTTTGGTGGTTTGTATTTATATTTTCTTTTCAAAAAATTAAGAGTCATTCCGTAAACAGACTTGTAAGAAGGGTCGAAATAGTGCCGAGGGTCATTTTTAAGTCCTTTTTGCCATTCCGGTTTTAAGAACGAGGTTACGTGATGGTCAAACCACCAGTCTGCTTTGGGATGATACATAAAGTCAACAAGAATAAACGGCCTCTTGAATTTGTAATTAAGCCATTGCTTTTTAAGGCCTGGGACATAATCAATCGGATTAAAGGAAGCCACACCGTCACCTCGCGAACTTAAAAAATTAGACATTAAAGCGGCACAAGCCGTGCCGTCAAAGTCATCATGAAAATAAATGTGGTATTTCATTTTACTGGTTAGATTGGTCCGGATAGTAGCCCAACACCCTCAACCCCGGCAGCTCTTCTCCTGCCAGAAAAGCCAGCATAGCGCCACCGCCCGTGGAAACATAGCTGAATTTACCAAGCAAACCAAGCTTGTCAACTGCGGCAACCGTATCGCCGCCACCAATAATGGAATACTTAGCTTTAGTAACAGCTTCAGCAATTACCCTTGTTCCTCCAGCAAACTTTTCTACTTCCGACAAACCCATCGGCCCGTTCCAAATTACCATTGATGAATTTCTGATTATCTCCCCAAAATGTTTGGCCGTTTCCGGACCAATATCAACGATGATACCAGCTGGATCTAAATTTTTAACGGGATACGACTCGGGAGTTGTTTCTCCGGTTTTATCAAATGAAACCAAGATGTCTTCCGGTAAAATCAACTTTCTGACACCGGGTGTCAGAAAGTTGGGGGTAACCGAGTTGTCAACAACAGAAGAGCCGACACTTACTCCTTGTTCTTTAAAAAAGTTATTGGCCAACGCCCCGCCAATCAAAACTTTCTCGGCTTTATCTAAAAAGTTTTTGATCACCGGCAGTTTTGTAGAAATTTTAGCTCCGCCCACAACCAATATCTTGCCTTCCAGCGGAGCCTTTATGGCTTTAGACAAATTTTCTACTTCTTTTTTAACCAAGAAACCGGCATAACTAGGTAAGTATTTAGTGATTGCTGAAACTGAAGCGTGACTGCGGTGGCAAACCGCAAAATCGTTGTTTACATAAAAGTCAAAACCCTTAGACAGCCCCCGAGCAAACTCATCCTTGTTTTGTTCCTCGCGAGAGTCTTGTCTTAAATTATCCAAAAGTAAAACTGGGCATTCTGTGAAAAGACTGCCAATAGAGTTCAATTCTGAATGAGGCACTAAAGTTAAAGTATGTCCAATAATTTCTCCTATCTCCTCTGCGATCGAAAAGAAACTATCAGTGGAGCTAATGTGGCCAGCCAGCATCACCTTGGCGCCGTTATTTGCCAAATAATCAATGGTCTCTTTTTGTGCCTTGATGCGGAAGTTTTCTTTAATTTTTCCAGCTTCAACGGGTACATCAAAATCAACCCTCAAAAAAACTTTTTTTTCGTCAAGCTCTTTTTTACCTAAATCTTCTAAGAATTTCATTTTAAGCCGGAAACTATTTTTAAAATTTCTCCAAATTCTTCTTTTCGCAGGCTTGCTCCGCCAATAACCGCGCCGTTGATTTCCGGATGTTTAAGAAAATCGGCAACATTGCTCTGATTAACACTCCCGCCATAAAATATTGCTTTAGGTTCTAGGCTATAATTTTTAAACAAAAAGTTATTGATAATTTTGTAAGCTTCCAATGTGTTTTCCGGCTTGTCTGGTTCAGAATCGGGATTGGTACTAATTGCCCAAACCGGCTCATAAACAATTACAATGTTAACGACCTGCGAGGTCATTAGGTTGGTGGTAGCGCCAAAAAGTTGCCTCTCCAATATTTCCTGTCGGTTATCGCCTTTTTCTTTTTCTCCCACAAGCAGAAAGGGCACTGCGCCAGAAGCCAAAGCAACTTTTAACTTATCGTTTATTTTTTCGTCCGTGTCTCCCGCTTGGCGACGGTCAGAATGGCCTACCAACGCATATTTTATCACATAGTTATCGTCTCCTAAATTCCAGAAAACATCCTGCGCGCCGACAAATTCTGCATTTATCCGTAGTAACGGCTTCAGAAATTGTTCCGGCGGACAAATAACTGTTTTGACCCCTTCGTACTTTGAAGCCTCAGCAACTTCAAATTCAAAAAGCTCTTTGGCTTCTTTCAAAGTTTCCGGATGGTTTTTCCAGTTGGCAATTACTATCTTATTCATGGGTTAAATGCTTTTTGGCCCCATGGCAATATACATGCCATATTACCAAAACAATCAGCACAACGACAAAAACATAATTAAACTTATCCAAAAAAGAAAAGATTCTGTCCAAATTATCCCCCGCTCTGATTCCGATATAAACATACAGAAAGTTAAGAGGCATTGACCCCAAAAAGGTATAGAGAGAAAATTTAGACAAACTCATCCTTGATATGCCGGCCGGAATTGGAACAATGCTTCTGCCGGATGATGGTATGAAATACCCCCAAAAAACTATTTTGTCACCGTATTTGGCAAACCATTTGTCTAAGTGGTTCAGTTCGTGTTTTGTTATCAAAAAATATTTGCCGTATTTTTCCAGAAACAGTCTGCCCCCCTTGAGAAAAATAAAATAAAGACCCAGATTGCCCAAAAAATTACCCGCGGTAAGCCATATCATTACCGGCCAAAAAGAAAGTTTTTCCTGACTTATAAGGATGCCGAAAGCGGGCAGAACTATTTCCGCCGGAGTCAGAAATACGGTTAACCTGTCCAGGAAAGAAGCCCAAAAAACACCGGCATAACCTAAAGCGCCAAGAAACACCACTGCTTTGTCCAAGGAAGTTGATAAAAATCCAAACATAGTTCGGTAAACTCACTACAAGTCGGCATTTCTTAATTCTGATGCCGCTTTATCAGGATCTATGATATTAATATCCATACCAGTGCCAAGTTCAAAACCACCGACAGTAGAAGTGTGAGGAAAAATTTCCATATGCCAAGTATAATACTGTTCAACGCCCATACCGACTGCGTCCAGAACCTTGATTGGAGCCGAATGAATAAAAAAATTGTACGACGGATTATTTAAAACTTTTTTTAATTTCCTCAAAACAGAATTGAGTATTGCCGCAAGATTTTCTAATTCGTTGCCGTTGGTTACCTCGAATTGAGAACTCATATTTTTTGGAAAAATTCTAACTTCATACGGCTTTTTTGAAACAAAAGGACAAAGAGCGATAAATGATTCGTTTTCATTCACTATCCTGGTTTTTTGTTCCAACTCCCAATTCATCAAAACTTCGTGAACCTTGCGATTATTTTTAAGGTAAAACTTTTCCGCGCCGACCACGCTATTCATAACATCAGGCGGCAAAATCGGCGTAGCCATAATTTGAGAGTGAGGGTGCTGGACGCTTCCGCCGGCCTGAAGACCAAAGTTGTGAAATATTAAAATATATTGCCCGCAAAATTCAGAAGCTATTGTCTGATAGCGGTCCTTAAAAACTTTAAGAACTTCCAGTGTTTCTATTTCGCTAAAATCTTGAAGATTTTTATTGTGATCTCTGGTAATCACCACCTCGTGAAAACCGGAAGCTTCTGCAACTCTAAAAGGGCCCTGTTGTCTCGGCGCCTCGCAAACTCCGTAGACCAAAGCCGGATATTTGTTTTTAATTACAGCAATCTGCCAGTCCTTCTCCGATGGATAAAGTTTTATAATTTCCTGACCGGAAGCAATGGGGTCGTCAAAGGGACACTTCGCCGTCCCAATGCCGAAGTTGCTTTTTGTTGAAACTCCCGAGCCCGATATTGTCAGCGGTCCCTTCCGCCCCTGCTTGCCAAAGACCTGCTCAATATCGGGACCGGGGCGTTTAGCTCTCCCCGTAGCAAAAAGCACCCAGTCGCCTGAAACCAAATCCTGCCTGAATTCGTTTAATATTTTCCGCTCCATAAATTTTTTCTAACCGTTAAAACTTCAAAAAGCATTTTAATCATCCCGCCCAATTTTACATGGCTTTCGGCGTCATTGGACCAGATTATAGGCACCTCCTTGATTCTGAAACCAAATTTTCCGGCAATAGCCAAAATCTCCACATCAAAAGCCCAGCGGAAAATAGTTTGTTTCGGAAAAACTGTTTCAACGGCCTTTTTTGAAAAAGCTTTAAACCCAGCCTGTGAGTCTTCAACTCCCAAAGGAACGACTATGCGCACAAGCAACCTGAACATTTTACCCAAAAATTCTCTGAACCCGGATTGTTTAACAACAGTCAACGAACCGACAGCCCGCCTTGAGCCAGCCACAATATCGTAACCTTCACTGAAGTACGGCAAGAACTTGGCAACCTGGTCAATGTTTGTGGAATTGTCGGCGTCCATAAACAATCTTACATCGCCCCCCGCCGCCAGCATGCCTTGCCTGACAACAAAACCTTTGCCATTATTTTCTTTGTTGTCAATCAACCTTAAATTGTAAACTTGAGATTTTAATTCGTTCACCATCTCTGCCGTCTTATCTTTTGAACCGTCGTTTACAACCAAAATTTCGTACTGATAAGTCTGCCTTTTTAGATACTCGTCCACAGCCAAAAGCGTTTTGGCTATTCGTTTTTCCTCATTGTAAGCAGGGATAATGACAGACAAAAACATACATACAAGCTAGCATAAAAATTAGCACAAAAAAAGCCCAGAAATACTGGGCGGCAAAGTTTGCTTAAGCAGACGTTATTAAATAAGCTTAGCGGTAAAATAACAAATAAAAATTAAGTTGTCAGTATCCGTGGCCCGTCTTTTGTTATCACCACCGTATGCTCAAAGTGAGCCGACAAACTGCCGTCTTTTGTTCTGTAAGTAATTCCGTCTTTAGCCAAGACTACTTCGTGTTTACCAAAATTGACCATCGGTTCAATAGCAATGGTCATTCCTTCTTTAAGAGTCTCCCCTTCCTTTTTTTTGCCATAATTTGGCACATAAGGCTCTTCGTGGAGATGTTCGCCGATGCCATGGCCAACCAACTCCCTAACCACGCTGAAACCATTTTTTTCTACATATTTTTGAATAGCAAAACCAATATCTCCGGTGGTATTGCCAACCGTCGCTTCTTTTATACCAACATCCAAAGCTTCTTTCGTAACTCTAATTAACTTTTTAGCTTCGGTAGAAATTTCACCAACCCCCACAGTTAAAGCCGAATCAACATGCAAACCTTTATACTTAACAGCAAAGTCCAAGCCGATAACATCGCCTTTTTTTATAACTCTGTCTGAAGGCAAACCATGAACAACCTCGTCGTTTACAGAAATACAGATAAACGCCGGATAGCCCCGATAACCTTTAAAAGAAGAGAGGATGCTTGCTTCGGGATTTTTTTTGACCCACGAAAAAACAAGCTCTTCTGCAAGCTTGTCTAATTCCTCGGTCTTAATTCCCGGCTTAACGGCCAGTGAAAGATTTTGTAAAATTTCTTTCAAAATCTTCCCGCCGTCAGCCATCGTTTCTATTTGTTGTTTTGTTTTGATTTTAATCATTGAAATTCTTTAAAATATCTTCTGACACCTTTTCTATCGGCTGTTCGCCGTTAATTCTAATAATTTTGTAGTCACGCTCTTGAAGATAACCTAAAATTGGATAAGTCCTGTTCATATATTCCTGAAACCTGATTTTAATCACTTCCGGCTTGTCTAATTCTCTAGTAATAAGTCTCGAGCCGTCTTTCGGACAAGTTGTTGCGTTTTTGAACTCTGGAAAATCGGGAATAGGATGACGGTTTTCTTCACAAATTCTCCTGCCACTGTTCCTCTTGATAGACTCCGCTTCACTAAGACCGATGTGAAAAACATAAATGTTTTCTTTGCCAAAAACTTTTTCTAGCTCTGGTATTTGTTTTTCGGCTTCAAAAAGAGTGCGCGGAGACGCGCTGAAAACAATTCCTCTGCCTTGTTGGACCAACTTGGCAACTTCCTTTAAAATCAGACCGGTTACCCATTCCGGATCGCATAATATACCGGATTCCCAAAGCTTTTTCTGTTCAATCAGTTTAGAATCTGCCTGATCTCCATTTTTAAATTCATACTCAAGAAGCTTGGAGGTTTCAAGATGAATCAGTCCAAATTTTTCCGCCAAAATATCGGCCTGCGTTCCTTTGCCTGAACCAATAGGGCCTATTAATATCACAGCCTTTTTCATAAGTACAATTATAATCCTAAACGCTAATTGTGACCAATGGTTTAAGGGGCTTTAGAGATAATGCTTTTGAAGGCGTTGCGAACTGTGGATTGCATAGCTCCTCGCTAAAGCTCTAGTACTCATACATTGATATCTGTGCATCCATCTGCTTCATAACTTCCAGCACAACCGAAACTACAATCAAAATAGAGGTGCCGCCAACACTGAAAGAGGTTATTCCGGTAAAACCCTGAACGATATTCGGCATGACGGCAATCACGCCCAAAAACACAGCGCCAACCAAAGTAATACGATTGAGCAGGTGATACAAAAACTGGGTCGTCGCCAAGCCCGGACGTATGCCCGGAATATAGCCGCCCTGTTTCTGGATATTTTCAGAAATTGATTTAGGGTCAAAAGTGATAGCCGTATAAAAATAAGTAAAGACGACAACCAAAATAAAATAAGACGCGCTGTAGAAATAACTGTTTTGAATAAAGCCGTTCAAAAAGTTAGCCACATTAGCGACAAAACTGATGTTGGAAGCGGCAAAAAAATTAGCAATCATGCCCGGAAACAATAAAATGGACAAAGCAAAAATAATAGGCATAACTCCGGCATTATTAACCCTCATGGGCAAGTAGGTGGAAACTCCGCCGTACATTTTCATTCCCCTGACTCGCTTGGCATAATTGATGGGAATATTCCTTTGGGCTTCGGTTAAATAAACTACGCCAACAATCACGATAAGCGCAACTATAGCAAAACCCAGATAAGTAAAGAGTTGTGTATAATCAAAAGTCTCTTTAGTTCGCTGAAGAGCGGTAGGAAAGCCGGCCATAATTCCGGCAAAAATTAAAATAGATATGCCGTTGCCTATATTTTTCTCCGTTATCAGTTCGCCCAGCCACATCAAAAGCACAGCGCCGGCGGTAACGACAATCAAAGATGAAGCCCACTGCATTAAATTCAAAGGCTGTAAAACTCCCTGCCGAGAAAGCAAAAGCATAAAACCATACCCCTGTAGCAAGGCCAAGGGAACTGTCAGCATCCTAGAGTATTGGTTGAATTTGGCTTTGCCGGCCTCGCCTCCGTATTTATATATTTCCTCCAGTGATGGAAAAATCATGGTCAAAAGCTGCATTATAATAGATCCGGTAATATACGGCCCCAAACCCAACATTACAATTGAAAGGCTGGATAACCCTCCTCCGGTGAAAACACTAATCAGACTGAAAAGCTGATTATCTTCAAAAAACGCCTTCAATCTAACCGCATCAACGCTTGGAATAGGGATAGCGGAAGCAATTCTGAAAACAACCAAAATCCCAAGAATGAAAAAAACTTTATTCCTCAAGTCCTTGATTTTAAAAATCCTCAAAAGTTTATCCATAAAAAATTTATTTTATTTCAGACCCCGACTTTAGAACTTTTTCTCTGGCCTGACCAGAAAATGTAATTCCTGAAAAAATAAGTTTTTTGACAAGCTCACCATCGCCAAGCAACTTAATCTTCGCGATTTTAGACCGAGTAACTTTTTTCTCATTCAAAGTCCTTGGATTTACCAAATCTCCTTCGGAAAACATATCATTAATCCGCCCCAAATTAATAATCTCTGGTTTTAACTGTTTCACATTAAAACTGCGGTGTTTGATTTCAACCTTTTTGTTTGATCCTCTTTTCTTGGGAAAAAGCTTCCAGAGGGGAGCATTACCGCCCCTGAAATCTGCGCCCAGTCTGGCGCCTCTGGCCATCTGGCCCTTACTGCCCCGCCCGGAAAAAGTGCCTCTTTTGCCTCCGCGGCCAACCCGTTTTTTAGTCTTGGTTTTATTTAATTTTTTCAGTTCATGTATTTGCATTTTGTGTCGTATTATTGACCAAATTATCTGCTTCCGCTTTGCTTTCAACAACGGTTTCCACTCTAAGTTTTTTCAAGGCTTCTAACGCAGCCTTGGCTATATTTATTTTATTGCCCGTTCTGGACAAAAGTTTGGCGGTAATATTTTCTATACCGCTAAGTTTGGCGACTGCCCTAACCGGTCCGCCGGCTTTGACGCCATTGCCCAAACCGGCCGGCTTTATTATAACCACCGCACTATTGTACTTGGCGGTAACCTGATGCAAAATTGTTCCGTTTTTAACCTGAATTTTTATTATTTCTTTTTTAGCTTGATGAACAGCTTTTTGAATAGCTTGTGAAACATCCTTGCCTTGAGCAACACCAAGACCGACTGAGCCTTTTTTGTCGCCGATAACAACGGTTGCCCTAAAACTGAAACGCTTGCCTCCCTTGGTAACCCTGGTTACTCGAGCAATATCTAAAACCTTCTGATCAAAATCAGACCTCTTGTCGGGTGAAAGGCCGTCTTTTTTGCGCCAGTTAGCAGAACGCTCTCTTCCTCCTTTTTCCTTGTTATTGAAACTGCTGAAATTTTTGTTCATAAACAACGGACAAATTAGAACTTAAGACCCGCGCTTCTAAGCCCATCTGCCAAAGCTTTTATACGGCCATGGTATTTGAAGCCTCCCCGATCAAACAATATTTTAGAAATACCCTCTTTTTTTATCGCTTGGCCAAGCATCTCACCAACCGCAAAAGATTTTTTAATTTTATTTTTTTCTTTCAGGTCACTATCGCTCGCGGAAAAAACGGTCTTACCTATAGTGTCATTGACGGCTTGGACATAAACATGCTTCGCACTGCGAAAAACAGAAATTCTGGGTACTTTTTCTGTACCGCTGATTTTAGCCCTGACACGAATATGTCTTTTACGGCGTTGTATTATTTTGTTTGTTTTTTCAGCCATTTTAAAACTTAATTAAACATACTAGGCCGCAGCTACCGCAGCTTTCTTGCCGGCTTTTCTGACAATAACTTCTTTTTCATATTTAATGCCGCTGCCTTGATAGGGTTCCGGCTTTCTTTGCTTTCTTATTTCTGCCGCCACCTGCCCAACCGTCTCCTTGTCACTGCCGGAAACTATGATTTTGTTTTTCTCCACTTTGAAAGAAATTCCATCGGGACCTTTGATAGTTACGGGATTGGTAAATCCAAGATGCAACTCTAAATCACTTCCCTTAACAGACGCCCTAAAGCCCACCCCCTGAAAAGTCAAAATCTTTTCAAATTGCGACGAAGAACCTTTCACCATGTTGAATATCAAAGACCGGTATAATCCCCAAAGGGGAGCGGTTTCTTCGTTTATGTCTTTCGGTTTGACAAAAACCTTGCCATCTCGGACTTCAACAAGTATCCTCGGATCAAGCTTCTTTTTCAACTCGCCATTTGGCCCCTTGGCCACAACAAAACCATCTTGAACTTTTAATTCAACCTCGCTTGGCAACAATATTGGTTTTTTTCCTGTTCTGCTCATGTGGTTTGTTTGATTTTTACCAGACTTCCGCAATCAACTCCCCGCCCAAATTATTTTTTCTAGCATCTTGTCCGCTCATAATTCCGCGTGAAGTTGAAATTATAGATATGCCATACCCGGAAACAACCGGCTTAATATCTTTCTTGCCAAGATAAACCCGTCTGGACGGCTTGCTAAAAATCTTAATTCCGGCAATCGGCATTATCCCGCGGCTTAAGTCCAGTTTTACTTCCAAAAACACTTGTTCTGTTTTGCTAACTTTTTTCTTTTTTCTTTCAATCTCCTGAACCAGACCGTTTTCTTTCAGTATTTTAGCCACATCAAACTTTGCCCTGGAAAAAGGAACCAAAACACGCTCCTTGCCTGCCATTTGAGCATTCTTTATTCTTATTAACATGTCGGCAACTGAATTAACCATATTTTTTAAAATAATTTACTACCAACTACTTTTTTTAATCCCAGGCAAAAGACCCTCGCTTGCCAATTCTCTGAAATGAATGCGGCAAATATCAAACTTGCGCATGTAACCATATTTCCTGCCGCAAACAAAACAGCGCCTGACAATTCTGCTGGAAAATTTTGGTTTTTTCTTAGCTCTTGCTTTTGTTGATTCTTTTGCCATATTTGTTTCACAAACTAGTTTATCAAGTTAAAAGTTTATCAAGTTCATCAAGTTTTAATTTCTTACTTTATGAACTTTCTAACTTTACGAACTTTTTGAACTAACTCTTATTGGAAACCCCATTAATTTCAACAGTTCCACAGTTTCTTCTCTTTTTCTTGAGTTAGTCACCACGGCTGTTTCAAAGCTAAACACGTCCTTAAGAGATTCGTAATGGATCTCCGGAAAAACGCTATGCTCCAAAATACCCATATTCAAAACACTTTTAGCGTCAAAAGACTTGGCATCAATACCCCTGAAGTCTTTTGTTCTGGGTAAAGCAATAGAAATTAATCTATCTATAAAACCATACATTCTGCTTCCGCGCAAGGTAAGTTTGTAGCCGACTTTCATGCCGGCTCTTACTTTAAAACCGGAAATAGACTTCTTGGCAAATGTCGGCACCGGTTTTTGTCCGGCAATCAAAGCCAAGTCCTTCTCAATATTCGCCAGCATTTTGTCGTCTTTGAGATGCTTGCCCACACCAATATTCAAAACCACCTTGATTACCTTGGGTACTTGCATGATATTCTTGTAGCCAAACTTAGCCTGCATAGCAGGAATCACTTCTTTTCTATATTTTGTTAGTAAACGTGATACTGGCATATTTTGATAACGATTTACAAAACTACTGCTCCACATTTTTTACAAACTCTCGTCTTGTTTTTGCCGTCAATTTTTTGGCCTACTCTGGTCGGTTTGCCGCAACTTGGACAAACTAACTGCACTGTGGAAATAGCTACCGCTCTTTCCACAGAAACAATCTGTCCTTTTTGACCCTGCTTCTTCGGTCTCTGGTGCTTCTTAATTTTATTTAAACCCTCCACCACCACTCTCGCGCCTTCGTCCTCCTTATTCAAAACAAAAATCACCTTGCCGGTTTTACCCCGGTCTTTTCCCGAAAGCATTTTTACTTTGTCATTTTTCTTGATTTTCATATGACTACTCTTTTAACAAGTTTTGAGAATATCACTCTTGAAGTCGCTCTGAAGTTGAGGGTTGCTTGGTTGCGAGCAGTATAATTATTCTTATAACTGCGAGCAAACCCTAGGAGATTCTATGGGCGGGCTAAAGCACCGCCCACCAGAAACTTCTCCTTTGCAACTTCAGCGCGAGTGAGTCTGCCGCAGGAGCAGACGAACGTACTGAAAGATTGATATTTTCAAAACTTGTTAACAACTAGACAACTTCTTGCGCCAAACTTGCAATCGTATCATAACCTCGTTCCTTGATCTCTCTTGGTATCGGTCCAAAAACACGGCCGCCTTTCGGTTCTTTACCATCTAAGATAACAACCGCGTTATCATCAAACCTGATATAACTGCCGTCCGGCCGGCGGAAAGGCTGTCTCTGTCTGACTACCAAAGCCCGGACAACATCTTTTTTCTTTACCTGCTTGCGCGGTTCTGCCGATTTTACGGAAACAACAATTATGTCTCCAATCTGGGCGTATCTTTTGCGCGTCCCGCCCAAAACCTTAATAAGGCCAACCTTTTTGGCTCCACTATTATCGGCAACATCAATTATTGAACGCATCTGCAACATGGTAGAAAAAATTACTTACTAACCCTTGAATAAACCTTAAACCTCTTGTCTTTAGACAAAGGCCTGGTTTCCCGAATCAAGACTTTGTCTCCTGTGTGGTATTCATTCTGTTCATCGTGCACCTTATACCTTTTGGAAACCTTAAAATATTTTTTGTATTTCGGATGTTTTCTAAGGTGAACGACTTCAACTACGACGGTTTTCCGCATCTTATCGGAAACCACAACTCCTTTCAAAATACGCGGTGTTTTGTCTTTTTGATTCATAAGTAATTAATTACTAACGGTTAATTTCAAAGCAGTCAAAATTCTGGCAATATCTTTCTTTGTTTTCTGAACCTGGCTAAAGTCCTTTAAACTGTTGCTGTTCAAGTCAAAAAGCAGTTTGCCCAGCTTAATGCGCAAGTTTTTAAGCATCTCCCGCAACTCTTCCTGTTTTTTTTCTTTGACTTCTTTAAATTTCATATTATCTTTTAATAAACTGTGTTTTTATCGGCAACTTGAAAGCCGCAAGCCGGAAAGCTTCTCTGGCAACAGCCTCACTGACACCATCCATTTCAAACAATATCTTGCCGGCTCCTATGGGAGCAACAAACTCTTTCAAAGCTCCGGCTCCTCCGCCCATTCCGACTTCCGGCGGTTTTGCGGTAACCGGCTTATCAGGAAAAACTCTTATCCATATTTTACCGCCTCTTTGTATAAACCGAGTCATAGTACGCCTTGCCGACTCTATCTGACGGGAATTTATCCAAGCAGATTCCAGCGCTTTCAGACCAAAACCGCCAAAGCTTAAAGTAAAGCCTCTTGTTGCCTTTTTTGGAAGTCTGCCTGGATGCACTTTGCGATGTTTTATTCTTTTTGGCTGAAGCATAATTAAAAAATAACTTATTAATAACCAAATCGTTCTCCTTTATATATCCAGACTTTAACACCGATTGTGCCATAAGTCGTATGAGCAGTCCTTTTGGCATAATCTATTTCAGCGCGCAATGTTTGTAACGGTAGATTTCCTTCTTCCAAATGTTCGGTTCTGGCAATTTCTGCGCCATTAAGCCTGCCGGCAACTTCAATTTTTGCTCCTTTTACATCTTTTTTGTTAGCAATAATTTTTGCCAATGTCTGTTTTAATATCCTTCTGAAAGGCATCCTTTTTTCTATTTGCTCAACTATAGACTCCGCCATAATTGCCGCTGAAGTTTCCGGATTTTTATATTCTTGGATATCTATTCTGATAGCGGTCTTTCTCTTAACCAGTCTTAAAATTTCTTTTTTTAAATCCTCCGCACCGGTTCCGCCCCGTCCTATCAACAAACCGGGTCTGGCGGTATGGATAATAATTGTTAAAACATCCGGACTTTTTTCAATTTCCACTCTGTCTACACTCATATTTTTGATCTTCTTAGACAAAAATTGTCTGATGACAAAATCTTCTCTAAAATATTCCACATACTTTCTGCCAAGACCAAACCACCGGGAAAGCCAGTCCTTATTTAAACCTATCCTGAAAGATGTTGGTGATATTTTTTGTCCCATGCTAGATTTTCTCAACGAAGCAAGCAATTCTGATTGCGCCGCTGAGTTGCTAGAAAACCTGCACCCCGCCCTATCTGGGTTCAAAGTCATGCTTTAAGCATAACCAGAGCCGTAAGGCGACTTCGTCTCTAGCTGGAGTAGTAACTATGATTTTGACTCCAGATAGGGCGGGGTAAGTATCTGCTACCGTACTCATCTCGCTACGCTCGACTGCGTGCGGGCATATACTTAAACGCTTTTTCTTCTGAACAATTTCCTACTGATATCTTGAACCCCGCCGAAAACTCCCTTTTTTGATATCTCTTTCTTTACACCGGTGCCGAAGTCGGGCTTTTTCTCCAATCCTAAATCTTTGGATTCAACAGACTCGCTTTCTTTTGATTTTAAAACCTTATCTTCACTAACAGATCCGGTTTTTATATTAGCATGTTTAAGACCGGGTACTTTTTCCTCCAAAGTAATCTTAATGTGAGATGATTTTTTCTGAATCATACTGGCTTGTCCCATAGCTCTCGGCATATATCTTTTGATCTTCATGCCCTCATTTACAATCAAATCTTTAATAAACAAGTTGTCTTTGAGCAATCCAAAGTTATTTTCAGCATTAGCAACCGCCGATTTAAGCAGTTTCGCCAACGGGACGGATGACCTTTTCACAAGAAATAAAAGTTGGCGCTCTGCCACAGCAACATCCATGCCCTTAATCAAACCGGCAACCAGCCTGACTTTTCTTGGCGCTATTCTTAAATTGTTTAACTGTGCATTAACTTGCATACTATTAATATTATTTCTTCTCCGGAGCTGCCGTTTCCACTTTCGCTGCTTTGGCGGCATCTATCTCTTTTTGTTTAGCCGCCGCTTCCAGTTCTTTCTGCATTCTTCCGCCATGCCTGACAAACTTTCTGGTAAGTGAAAACTCTCCCAGCTTGTGACCCACCATATCCTCGGTAACAAAAACAGGAATGTGGATTTTGCCATTATGCACGCCAAATGTAAAACCGATCATTTCCGGAGTAATTGTAGAAGCGCGCGACCATGTTTTTATCACGGTTTTGTCTCCGACCCTAAGCTTGCTTAATTTCTTAAGCAGCTTCGGATGAACAAATACTCCCTTTTTGATACTTCTAGACATATTTAATTTATTTACTTCTACGCCTGACTATAAACTTCCAGCTTCTTTTTTTCCTGTTTCTCGTTTTGACTCCACGCGCCGGCTTGCCCCAAGGCGTCTTTGGTCCGGTTAAACCGATTGGCTGCTTGCCTTCTCCTCCGCCATGCGGGTGGTCAACGGGATTCATGACACTGCCCCTGACCGAAGGCCTGATGCCCAAATATCTGGAACGTCCGGCCTTGCCAATCACGATTGAGCTATGTTCCTGGTTGGAAAGCCTGCCAATTGTAGCCAAGGAATTCTCATCAAATATCCTTAACTCTGAAGAAGGAAGCTGGACTTGCACCCGGCCGGCATCTTTGGACATAACCATAGCTTTTGAACCCGCGGAACGAACCAAACCAGTTTTAGAACCCGGGAATATCTCAATGTTGTGAACTTCAGTGCCTTGCGGAATATTCTTCAATTTGGCCCGATTGCCCGGTTTAAGCGCAACCTTATCTGAAGTCACAATTTCATCCCCAACCTCAAGTCCCTCGGGAGCCAAAACGTAAGCTTTGTGCCCGTCGGTATAGTGTATCCTGGCTATTCTAGCCGTTCGGTTCGGATCATATTCAACCGAAAACACCTTGCCTGAAACATTAAACCTGTTTTGACTAAAATCAATCTCTCTATATAGCCTTTTTACACCGCCGCCTTTGTGCCTAACCGTTATCAATCCTCCACTATTTCTGCCCACAGAACGCTTAAAAGACGCCGTTTTTGATTTTAGAGGCTTAATCTTAGACAGGCCAGAAAAGTCATAACCCATCATGTGTCTTCTTGAAGCAGTTGTTGGTTTATAAATCTTAGGCATAACTATTTAGGAATTAAGTCAATTTTATGACCTTTTTTCAATTTAACCATGGCCTTTTTGAAACCTGATCTTTCTCCTTCTGTCCTCCCCAGTTTTCTCTTTTTAGCAGGCATATTTAAAATTTTTATATCATCAACATTAACTTCATAAAGTTTTTCTACCGCTCTTTTTATCTGCAACTTGTTAACATTTTTAAAAACTTTAAAGATATATTGATTCAGATTATTTACAATTGAAGCTTTTTCGGTAATATGCGGCCCCACCAAAACCTGAAAAGAAAAATCGTCGCCTTTTAAGCTGACGCTTGGCAAATTTTTAACAGCGTCTCCGGTTTCTTGGACGGCTTTTTTTTCAACGACAGCTTTCTCTTTTTTTGATTTTTTAAAAAAGTTTTTTAACAGCATCTTTTTTATTTTAACTTGTATGTTTCCTGAATGACTGGAATTGCGCTTTTATCTAAAAAAATAAATTTATTAGACAGCACGTTGAAAACATCCAAGCTCTTAGCCTCCAGTATTTTCACAAACGAAAGGTTGCCGGCAGAACGCTCTATGTTTTTATTCTTACTGCCCAAGATCAGAAGAATGCTGTCTCTTTTTTTGTTACTCTTTACGTAACCCGATGTTTTTGAAGCCAAAACATCAAAAATTCCCTGAGCTTTTTTTGTCTTGGGCTGGTCAATCTTGATGCTGTCCAAAACCATGAACTGGTTATCTGAAACTTTGTTGGACAAAGACATGAACAAGGCTTTTCTTTTCATCTTTTTATTTATCTTCTTGCTGAAATTTTTGTTTTTAGTGGGACCAAAAGTCACGCCTCCGCCTTTCCACAAAGGGGATCTTATAGAACCGTGCCTTGCCCGCCCGGTGCCTTTTTGCTTCCAAGGTTTTTTGCCGCCGCCTCTAACCTCGCTCCGATCTTTAGTGTGAGCCAGGACAGACCTTGCGTTTGATGTTTGGATGTCAATAACCTGACGCAACAAATCCGGATTTATTTTTAAACCAAAAACTTCCTCTGGTAAGTCAGTTTTGCCGATAATTTCACCCGATTGATTGTATAAGTCAGTTTTCATTGTCTAAAGACTAAAGACTAAAGACTAAAGACTAAAGACTAAAGACTAAAGACTAAAGCTTTTTCTGGCCTTAGTCTCTAGACTTTAGACTTTGGTCATCTCTCTTATTTCCAATAGCGCCCCTTTTCTGCCCGGTACTGCGCCCTTAATAGCAAGCAAGTTATTTTCTTTATCAACGCTTACGATACTAAGACCTCTGACGCTGACCCTGTCCCCGCCCATTCTTCCGGCCATGCGCATACCCTTAAGAGTGTGCTGCGGGAATCTTTGGCCAATTGAACCGACGTGCCTCTTAACATGTTTGTGTCCGTGGCTGGCTGGCATACCGTGAAAACCATGTCTCTTCATGGCGCCTTGAAATCCTTTACCCTTTGAGAGGCCGCTTACTTTAACCGAGTCGCCCGCGCTGAAAACTGAAACATCAATGATATCGCCTAATTTTGTTTCCTCCGCCTGGCCTCGATGCTCCCTTTTTTTCTTGCTGTTACCAAACTGTACAGCCGCATAGCCATCCTTTTCCCGGGTTCTTATCTGTCTTACACTCATTGGTTCAGCAAAAACAACCGTAACCGGCGTTACTTTTCCATTTTCATTAAAAACCTGCGACATGCCTAATTTTTTCCCCAAAATAAACTTCATAATTTTAAACAAAAGGCCGGTTGTAGCCGGCAAGATACGACTAAACCGTAAAATTAAAACTAAAAATCAAAATTTAAAACTATTGGATTTGATTTGTACATAAAAATGCACACCAAAATAATCTCCTTGATTATTCTGGTCTACATTTTTATTTCTATATCCACTCCGGCTGGCAAATTTAGGTTCATAAGAGCGTCAATAATCTTAGGTGTTGGACTAGAGACGTCAATCAACCTTTTGTGAACTCTCATCTCAAACTGTTCCCGAGAATCTTTATACACAAAAGGAGATCTGTTAACAGTATATTTGTGAGTAGCTGTCGGCAAAGGCACAGGACCCACCACCTTACCGCCGGATCTCTCTATGGTTTCAACTATTTGCTTCGCCGACTTATCAATGATCTTATTGTCATAAGCTTTCAGTTTGATTCTTATTCTCTGGGAGACTTCTTTGTTTTTTTTCTTTTCGGTAGTCATTTAGAAAGCTGAAAAAGTCTACAGATCTCCTTATCTGCCGAAATTGCTCTGCCGACATTTTTATTATTTTCTAAATTAGACAATCTCATTATTACAAGGTACAAACTCAAGCCCCGCTATAATAGCGGGGCTTTGAATTTATGCAATGATTTTCGTAACAACCCCTGCGCCAACGGTTTTTCCACCTTCACGGATAGCAAACCTTTGTTTTTCTTCCATGGCAATCGGAGCAATCAATTTAACTTTAACAGAAACAGTATCGCCGGGCATAACCATTTCAGAGCCTTCGGGCAAAGTTACTTCACCGGTAACGTCGGTTGTTCTAAAATAAAACTGCGGTTTATAACCCTTGAAAAACGGAGTATGCCTGCCGCCTTCTTCTTTATTTAAGACATAAATTTCTGTCTCAAATTCGGTATGAGGCGTGATGCTTGCGGGCTTAGCTAAAACTTGACCCCTGGATATGTCTTCTTTTTTAACACCGCGCAACAAAACTCCAGCATTGTCGCCTGCCATTCCTTCGTCCAGTTGCTTGTTAAACATCTCAATGCCGGTAACAACTGTCTTCTGTGTGGGAGTCAAACCGACAATTTCAACTTCTTCGTTCAGTTTGACTTTGCCCCTTTCAACTCTTCCGGTAACAACCGTTCCACGGCCCTCAATACTGAAAATATCTTCAATGGGCATTAGAAAAGGTTTGTCAGTTTCACGAACAGGATCAGAAACATACTCGTCAAGCTGTTTCACAAGTTCTATTATGGGCTGCGCTGAAGCATCATCTTTGTTTTTAGCTTCAAGGGCTTTTGTCGCAGAGCCGCGGATGATAGGAGTGGTATTTCCCGGATATTGGTATTTATTCAGCAACTCTCTGATTTCAGCTTCAACAAGATCCAAAAGTTCCGGATCATCAACCTGATCAACCTTATTTAGAAAAACAATTATATTCGGCACACCAACCTGTCTGGCCAAAAGTATGTGTTCTCTGGTTTGAGGCATGGGACCATCTGAAGCGGCAACAACCAAAACAGCGGCGTCCATTTGAGCCGCGCCGGTAATCATATTTTTTATATAATCGGCATGACCCGGAGCATCCACATGAGCATAGTGCCTCTTTGGAGTTTCGTATTCCGAGTGGTGCAAAGCAATTGTAATGCCTCTGGCCCTTTCTTCGGGAGCATTATCAATTTCATTAACACCTTCCGCTCTGGCGCTATAACCGTTGCCCAGCAAATTAAGAGTATGCAAAATAGCCGCTGTCAGCGAAGTCTTGCCATGATCAACATGACCAATAGTACCAACGTTCAAATGTGGTTTTGTCCTGTCAAATTTCCCTGCCATTTATAGATTGCGGATAATAGACACCGAGCAACTAGCCAAAGCGCATTGCCCGATATTTATTGCTCCCTTTTTAGTATATTCTAAAACGTCTAAACATTGTAGCAAATATTC
Source organism: Candidatus Yanofskyibacteriota bacterium (assembly GCA_016185525.1). Taxonomy (GTDB): domain Bacteria; phylum Patescibacteriota; class Minisyncoccia; order 2-02-FULL-40-12; family IGHO2-12-FULL-4; genus JACPNK01. The sequence continues at coordinate 46,851 of JACPNK010000007.1, read as the reverse complement.
AATTTTAGTCAACAACATCAAGCCGAATCCAAATCTTGGTCAATCTCCTGTAATTCTTTCTTCCTAATCTCTTCCTTCAAAATAGCAATATCTTGGTTTAGCTTTTCTATAACCTCCTGATCAGCCGCCCCATTTTTAAAGTTTTCAGCATAGAGATTAAGCTTAATTTTCTGTTCGGGGTCATCCCGTTCGTCCTGATTTTGACCAAATAGTTCCAAATACTTTTCGTAAGACAAAACAACCATTCTTGATCCGTCTTTGTCAAAAATCACAGCCCCACCCAAGTTATTAACCACTTTTTTTATTTCCTCCAAATTCATTGAATAAATTTTAGCAAAAAAATGATTAGTTGCAACCTCCTATTGTGGGACGTTCAACGTCCCACAGATTGTTTTTTACTTTTTTCCTTCTATAATCAACTGGGCAATGTTATTGGGCACCTCTTCATAGTGACTGAATTCCATCGTAAAAGTGCCGCGTCCCTCGGTTAAAGATCTGATTGAGGTGGCATAGCCGAACATTTCAGACAAAGGCACTTTAGCGTCAATAACTTTCAGACTCAAAAGCGGGCGGTCGTTCATTTGTTCAATTCTGCCTCTTCTGGAACTCAAATCTCCGGTTGTTTCACCCATAAATTTATCGGGGATTATAACTTCAACCTTCATGATCGGCTCCAACAAAACCGGTTTTGCTCTTTTCACGCCTTCCTGCAAAGCCATGGATCCGGCAATTTTAAAAGCAATTTCAGAAGAATCAACCTCATGATAGGAACCATCGTAAACTGTAACTTGCAAGTCAACCAGGGGAAAGCCGGCAATCACGCCTTTATCCAAAACTTCTTTAATGCCTTTTTGGATAGCCGGAACAAATTCCGAAGGAATAACTCCCCCCTTAATCTCATCAACAAACTCAAAACCGGAACCCCTGTCTTTAGACTCGACTCTTAACCAAACATGTCCGTACTGACCTCTGCCCCCAGACTGCCTGATATATTTGCCCTCGGCTTCAGACTTGGAAGTAACAGTTTCTTTATAGGCAACTTGGGGTCGGCCGACATTAACATTAACGCCAAACTCTCTCTTTAAACGGTCAACCAAAATATCAAGGTGGAGTTCGCCCATTCCGGAGATAATTGTCTCCAAAGTTTCCTCATCGGTTTTTATCCTAAAGGTTGGATCTTCATCGGAAAGTTTCTTTAAAGACAGACTCATTTTTTCCTGGTCAGCTTTTGTCTTGGGTTCAATGCGCAAAGATATAACCGGCTCCGGAAAAACGATTTTTTCTAAAACTATGGGATGGGCTTCTTCGCACATCGTATCCCCGGTCTTAGTGGCTTTTAAACCGACAGTAGCGACAATATCGCCAGCCAAAGCCTCTTTTATTTCAGCCCTTTCGTTGGCATGCATACGCAAAAGACGGCTGATTCTTTCGGTTTGTCCGGTTGAGGAATTTAAAACATAAGAACCACTGCTTAAAGTTCCGGAATAAACGCGGAAAAATGTAAGCTGGCCGACATAAGGATCTGTCGCCACTTTAAAAGCCAGAGATGCAAAAGGCGCTTCATCTTTAGCTTCGCGTTTAATCTCTTGAGAAGTTTTGGGGTCAATTCCCGACACGGACGGCAAGTCAACCGGAGACGGCAGATAGTTCACCACAGCGTCAAGCATAAACTGGACACCTTTGTTCTTTAGAGCTGAACCCGTAAAAACAGGAATAATTTTATTTTCAATTGTGGCCTTTCTTATAACAGCCATTAATTTCTCCGATGTTATTTCTTTACCTTCCAAATATTCAGCCATCGCCGCTTCATCCTGTTCCACTATCTTTTCAATAAGAATGCCATGCAATTCTTTAGCTCTTTCTCCTATGTGTTCGGGGATCGGCTGTTCAACAACTTGTTCGCCGTGAGCGCCCTCAAAAATGTAATACTTCATCTTCAGCAAATCCACCACTCCTTTAAACTGGTCTTCCTCTCCATCCGGAATCTGCATCCTAACGGCAAAAGGAGACAGACGCTCCAAAATTGACTGAAAAGATCGTTCAAACGAAGCGCCCAAACGGTCAAGCTTATTGATAAAGCAAATTCTGGGCACCTTGTAATCATCGGCATAACGCCAGTTGGTTTCCGACTGCGGCTCAACGCCGGCAACGCCGTCAAAAACAACCACCGCCCCATCTAAAACTCTTAGGGATCTTTTGACCTCAACTGTAAAATCAATATGACCGGGCGTATCAATTAAGTTTATTTTATATTCATTTTCTTTTGACTTAGATAGACCGGTCGGTGTCCAGTAGGCAGTCGTCGCCGCCGAGGTAATCGTGATTCCCCTTTCTCTCTCCTGTTCCATCCAGTCCATAACCGTATCGCCTTCATGGACTTCGCCAATTTTGTGGGAAACTCCCGTGTAAAACAAAACACGCTCGGAAACGGTTGTTTTCCCGGCGTCTATGTGGGCGATGATGCCAATGTTTCTAGTTTTTTCTATCGGATAATCTCTCAAAAAATTGACCTAATTATACTAATTGCTCTAATTGACCTAATGAAATCCCAATGATTAATAACCAATGTCCAAAGCTTTCTTTGGTCATTTAAACATTAGACATTGGGGTTTCTTTAGAATAATTAGGTCAATTAGAATAATTAGAATAATTTAAATTTTTACCAGGCGAAATGGGCGAAAGCCTTATTGGCATCAGCCATTCTGTGCATATCTTCTTTCTTCTTAACTGCGGTACCGGTATTATTGAATGAGTTTATAATTTCTTCAGCCAACTTCTTGCTCATCGGCTTCCCCTTGCCCTTTTGGGCTGAACCGACAATCCATCTTAAAGCCAAAGTCAATCTTCTGTCAGCTCTAACTTCGTAAGGAACTTGATAGTTGGCGCCACCAACCCTCTTTGATCTAAGTTCCAACTGCGGAGCGGCATTTTCCACCGCCTGCTCTATAACCTCAAGCGCCGGTTTTTTTAGTTTTGATTCAGCTTCAGCCAAAGCGGTGTAAACTATCTTTCTGGCCATAAGTTTTTTACCATCGCTCATGACTTGATTAATCAAACGGCCAATAAGAGTACTTGAATACTTTGTGTCCGGTTCAAGCCTGATTTTCTTTTTTACTGGTCTTCGCATAAGCGCTTCGCTAAATTTCTAATTGTTCTAATTGCTCTAATTAGTCTAAACAAGTCCCAAGTTCCAATTTTCAAATTTTAGATTAATTAGAATAATTAGGTGAATTAGATTAATTCTATTTAGGCCTCTTGGCTCCATACTTACTTCTCTCCTGTTTTCTTCCTTCAACTCCCGAGGCGTCCAAACGCCCGCGGACAATGTGATAGCGGACTCCCGGCAAATCTTTGACTCTGCCGCCCCGGATAACAACCACAGAGTGCTCCTGAAGATTGTGTCCCATGCCCGGTATATAGGCTGTCACTTCCATACCATTGGTGAGTCTGACTCTGGCAATTTTTCTCAAAGCCGAGTTTGGCTTTTTCGGAGTTATGGTCTTAACGCTCAAAGCTACACCCCTTTTAAAAGGCGAGTTGTGAAAAACGGGAGAATTCAAAATATTATTAAAGCTGTAAGCCAAAGCAGGCGATTTTGTTTTCGCTTTAACTTTCTTTCTGGGTTTTTTCAAAAGCTGGTTGAAAGTAGGCATATTGATTTGAAAAGATTAGCAAAAGTAAGTCTTAAAGTCAATTCTACCCGCTCCTGAGGACTGTCCTCAGTGAGGACATCAAGGTTAAATCTTGATACTTGATAAAAGTTGACGTGCTTTTGGCTTTATGCTAGATTCCAAATTGGTTCTTTATTTTAGAAAAAAGGAGAAAAGAGTATGCCAAGGTTTAAGATGTTTTACCAAAGTGAGAAAGAAAAGGATCTAGTTGAAAGTTACGGTTTTGAGGCAATTCCTTATCGAGATCCTACACCGGAAGAAATAAGAATTATTTGTGATCTTGAAAGTTTTCTTGAAGAGGCTCGGGAACTGAATATACTTGAAAACCAAGTTGAGGTTGAGGATGCTTTGCTTATCTCGTTAATTCTGAACACCAACCCCGAAAACAAGTAAAAATGACCCCCGTGGGTCATTTTAATTTTGAAAAATCCTAACTGCCGGTAATTAGTCTAAAAAGCCAAGTTGTTAACGGTATGATTAATCTGAAACCGTAGAGAATGAAGATAAGGAAAATGAAAAAGCCGGAGCGGATATAAGCTTGCTTGAACTGATAGTAGCGATCGGGAACAAAGGTCAGGACAAACCAATGGCCGTCAAGCGGCGGAATTGGCACCAAGTTAAAGATGGCCAAAATCAGATTCATGAAAACTATAAAGCTAAGCAGATGCAAAAACTGGGGCAAGACTGAATCTGCCGGCAGAAAACGCAGAATCAAGCCAAACAGAACCGCTAGCGCAATATTGGTAGCCGGACCGGCGGCGGCAACTTTGGCCGGACCGTATTTTTGATCTCTCAAATTAAACGGATTATACGGCACCGGCTTGGCATAGCCGAAAATAAAACCGCCAATGAAAAAAGTCATTAAAGGCAGAATCACCGAACCAAAAAGGTCTAGGTGTTTGAAAGGGTTTAGCGTCAGTCTGCCAAGATTTTTAGCCGTTGGGTCACCCAAATGGTTGGCCATAGCCCCATGAGCAACCTCATGTAAGACGATAGAAAAGAGAACAACCAAAATTTGAACTGCTATAAAAATTATTGATGTTTCCATTTGGTTTTATTTTCCCTAAATACTATCATAAAAGAACCGCTTGAAAAAATATCACTTTTAGATTATTGTGTAAAGATTATGACTCGCTGTCCGACTTGCGGAAAAAAATCAATGATGGCCAATAAACGCAAGCTTTTGCGCGGTAATTATAATCCGGTAAATCGCTACCGCAAAAACGTGAATCTCCAATGGGCAAAAGTCCAAGGCAAAAGATTGCGCATTTGCACTTCCTGTATAAAATCTCTTACCAAAACTGCCGCCACTCGATAACTTTAATTTTAGCGGGCCGTGGTGTACCGGTAGCACGCACCCTTGGGGTGGGTGAGGTTTTAGCGGGTTCGACTCCCGCCGGCCCGACCAAGTAAAACAAAACCCGCTTTAAAGTGCGGGTGAAACTACTTAGGCTTTTCTTCTTGAACAGTCTCTAATATAAGTCGTTTTAAGTCCGAATCGTACTCAAACTCTTTAGATTGCTTGTTAAAATCAAAGTCAAATTTATTTTTAATGTTGCCAACGACAATACTCATTATTATATCCAACTCATCTTTAGTCGGAAATTTGATTGTGTCTTTTGGATCAGACCTAACCCCCCAGCTCCAGCTTATGTAACCACCAGCATCTCCAAGCCAGTACTGATCCGACCACCCACCCTCGTTACCATTCAAGCCAGTACCGCTTTCCATAAAAACTGAATGCACAAGTTGGCCGTTAACACTCCATATCCTCAAAAGGTTTAACACTCCTTCTTTTCTTTTGGCGTAGAAGTTTAAAGTAAGAGTGCTTTTGTCATTGATTTTCTTTGATTTTTCAAACTTATGGGGCCAGTCTTTGAAACCTTCGGGCAAGACCGGGTCCATCGTCATTTTTTGGGCTGACACCGAACTCCCGACAAGGAACAACAGAATAAAAACCAACGAAATAATCAAAACTCTCAAAAGACACATCTTTGTCATTCTATCCCCTTTGTAAAACTTCTGGCTAAATCGTAACACTAATTTTCTTATTAAGCAAGTAATCAAAAAGACACCGTTCGGTGTCTTTTTGATTACATTAATTTGTTTGATATCTGTCTAAGGCCACAGGTTGAGAAGCAAAGCCGTTTCTTGATCTCTTCTTTTCTTCTCTAAGGAGGAAAAACAGAACCAATGCCACGGCCACCGCCAAGATCAGCAGAAGCCAGTTACCGCCGGCAGACAAAAGTCCGCCCAGCAAGTTCCTTGTTCCCCGTAAATTAATCAAAATCTTAACCTCATCGCTGGCTTGGGGCATATTTTCACCGGTTACAGTTACAGAGTTTTCAACCTCAAGGTCTTCGCCTTTTCTATCGGAAAATTCATCAGCCGGCAGAACTCTAGCCCGATAGGTGATGACTCTGCTCTCATTAGGTTTAAGAGAATCAATGCTTACACCCTGCCTGACAATATCTGTATCCAAAACACTATTCTCCATACGGCTAGAGTTGAATATGTAATCAATTTGTTCAGGAAGAGAGTCTTTGACGAAAACCTTGCTGACTTTTCTGGAACTGGTTGAGGTAATTTTGATTTGAAACTCTAATTCATCACCGGGAGCGGCAGTAATTTGCTTGGTGGCTGTTTTTTGGCCAGCCGTTAAGTTTTTTCCAAGCTTGATAACGTCAACAAAGTTAGAATTTACATAGACAAGCTGTTGTATTACCACCGGGTTAGTTGGTGAAGGAGTCGGAGCTGGTGTGGCACTTGTAAAACGGTTAAAGACATTCACGCTCGAGTTATCGCTTTGCATTGATATATTGCTCCCCCTGACTTCGGCTCTGTTGGAAATAATGGTGTTGGTTCTTGGAAAGTTGCCGGCTGGAGCAACTCGAGCCTGAAACTTAACAAATTTCACATCACCCGGATAAATATCGCCGACATAAAGACCGTTGCCGCTGTTAATCAGAGAGTCCGAAGATGAAATGCTGTTAATCGCAACTGACCCCGGAATAAATTCAAGCAAACCGTCAAGAAAATCGCGGGTATAGATATTTCTAGCAGTCACACCGCCGTTAGATGTAAGCATGATTGAGAACTGTACGATGTCGCCCGGTTCAGCTTGAACTGTTTTTAACCAGTTAGTATCACCTTTTGAAATGTTCTTGCCTAACTTGCTGATAGAAACAAAACTAGAATAGCCGGGTGTAGGTGTCGGAGTAAAACCACCGTCTAAGTAGGCCGTCACACTTCTGGTGTTGGAACCGAAGTTAGAACCTGAAAGATTGGCATAGATTTGATTTGTTCCGTTTTGGTAGCCAGTGCTTCGGGCGCGGAAGAATATATCCTGTTGATCTCCGGAGTAAAAATTGCCCAAAAAGACTCCGCCGAAACTTGAATTTGAAAGACGATTTCCTCTGACAATAAGAGAGTTGGGCGTAAACGTCAGATAAGACGGCAGATTTACTTCAAGCCAAGCATCTCTTGCTAAAGCCGAAGAAAAGTTGGAAACGTTGATGAAAAACTCCAGCTCATCGCCTCTTTCAACCGAAACACTTTGGCCGAAAGATGATTGTCCTCTTGAAATATTTCTGACGTTAAACGTTCTTAAATCTAAAGATGAGTAATTTTGAGTAGGCGTCGGAACGGGTGTTGAAAAAGAAAAATCTGAAATCTTTATTCCCCTTACCGAGAAAACGTCCGGATTGTCTCTGTCAATAACGTAAACTTTAGCTAAACCTGTCGGATAGTAATAAGGCACGGTAAAATCATAAGTTCCTGGATTATTATTTAACAACACATCAAAAATCGCACCGCCATACAGGTTAAATCTTATGTGAATCCCGCTTATCCCGCCCGTAGATTGCCAAAGAATAGGATAAGTTTCACCTTGTTCCCAAGTTTCAATATTATTTCCCGGTAAAATTATATTGACTGATCTCGGCGCAACAGTGGTGGTAGTAGTGGTTGTAGGAGCGACAGTCGTTGTGGTAGTTGGAGCGGCAGTTGTCGTTGTCGGAGAAATGGTTGTGGTAGTAGTCGTGGTTGGTACAACGGTAGTCGTGGTAGTCGGAGGAACAGTCGTAGTTGTAGTAGACGGCACGGTTGTGGTGGTGGTGTTAGACAAAATCACAAAACTTCTATCGCAAGTAGCTAAAACACGGTGCCAAGCGTCAACAACTTCTGTTTTGTAAGTTCCCGGCTTGTACTCATCGGCACGAATGGGAGTCTGGTCATAAACATAAAAATTGCCGTAGTCATCTACAGTTATCGGTGCGGAACGAGTGTCGCCGTTGTTTAAATTAGTATTCTTAAGCACCACTGTTTCATTCGGGCTGAAACCCAGAAATTCAATGGCCACATTTGACGGTTCACCAATTCTTCTCACTCCTCTGCCATCATTTAGGGTAGGCGCAGCCCAGTTCAAAAAGCATCTCGGGCCATCTGCTCGAACACTCTGAACACTAAAATCACCATTGAGAGGCAAAAGAGAAAATATGAGAGATAAGATAATCAGACTTGAAAATAAAAGCTTTTTATTACTTATCGGGTATTTCTGCATAATTTAAGGTTAATTTACTAATCTACTAAGTTAGCGCAATGCTAAGCAAAAGTAAAGGCTAGTTATTCTATTAATTATAATACTTTGCCCACAAAAAGTCAATAGTGAGCGCTCTTGTACTTAAACATCAAAAAGTCTAATATTTTCGGTATAAAGATCTTTAAAAAAACTTGAGGGAGTTAAAATGAGAATTTTGGTGGTTGGTACAGGCACCATTGGACAGCCTTTAATAAAGCTTTTTTTAACTGTAAAAAAGGCTCTTGGCATTGATGAGATTATTTTTCACAAACACTTACCGTTACTAAAAGACCGCGGTTTTATAGTTGATTTTATCCACGAAGGAGCCAAGCTAGCAGTCCCATCTGAAAGCTTGGATAATTTTAAAAAGCTTCTTGAAGGATACTGTTTGGAACCGGACTACACTTTCACTCAAGCCCTTAACCGAGCCGACATTATTGTTGACTGCACCGACAAAGGCATAGCTAGAGAATTTAAAAGAAAATATTATGAAAAAACCGCCAGAAAACTAGGCTTTATCGCCCAAGGATCAGAAAAGGGATTCGGCAAGCCGTACGCTCTGAATATAAATGACTCGGCTTTAGAACCGGGTAGAGATCGGTTTCTGCAGGTTGTAAGCTGTAATACTCATCAAGTCTTAGTCTTGCTGAAAACTTTGGCTCTAGACCCAGAAAACATGGGGAAATTTAACTATGATAACTTAATCAGAGCGCGATTCTATCTTGGAAGACGGGCAAGCGATGTCTCACAGTCAGAGTCCACCGTCGGAGTAGAGGTGGGAGAACCGACAGACACGGGTTACGGCTCGCACCAAGCAGTAGATGCCATTCGAGTTTTAAGAACTTTGGGCGACATAAATTTGGACATTCACACGGCAGCCGACATTCTCAATAACTCATATATGCATACGGTATATTTTTCTATCATGACAAAAAGTTTTGTTACGAAAGAAGAAGTGGAAAAAAGATTCCGCAACAACCCCTTAACAGCTGTCACCTACCGAAACACCAACAACCAAATTTTTTCTGGAGGTAGAGACCGTGGAAATTACGGAAGAATCCTAAACCAAACAGTGGTCTGTCTGCCATCAATTGAGGTTATCTCCGGAGGCCACGAAGTTGTCGGCCGCTGTTTCACCCCTCAAGACGGCAACGCCCTACTTTCTTCAGTTGCGGCTGTCCTCTGGCTGAAAGACTCGGGAATCTACAAAGAACTGCTTGCTGACCATTTTTTTAGACCGCCATTTTTATTTGACGAAGTCTAAAGCAAAGATTACAAAAAAAATCCCCCAATGGGGGATTTTTAATTGAAGGCTGAAACCGGTCAGAGGTTAAGAATTTAGCTAAAATTAAGTGGGTGTCCGCAAAACTTCCTATCAGAAATTCCAAACAATGAAATTTCATTAAAGAAATTCTATAAAGACTCCCTGGAAAAATTAAATGTCCTAAATCTTCACCTCAAACCAGTCCAGCCTCCGATAATATTTTAACTCTTCTTCAAAATACTATCAACCATTTTTAATTCATCCCAAATACCGTCAATCAGATCGTATTTTTTGGCCTCTTTAAGATTAACCCAAGCATGGTCAGTCATTTCTTTTGAAAGCTTGACTTTGCCGCTTTTGTAATGAGCCCAGTAAGAAAGGGTAACCACCGGAAAGCCGTCCGGCCGGATAAAAACCAAGTCGCAAAGATAGCTTGGCTTTTTTATTTCCAAACCGACTTCTTCTTTAACTTCCTTGCGAACCAGCCAATCCACGACATTATACTGCTGTGGAAAACCGGAAGCGACTCTTTCCAGTTTATATTCGCCAAACTTCAACTTTCCGCCCGGGACTGTCCACTTGTCAGGAAAGGCTTTTTCCCAAGACGCTCTTTTTGCAATCAAAAATTTATTATCTTTTACAATAATTGCAGTCGCCGCCACGATATGCAGTTTTGGATCAAGTTTTTGCAAGTTCTTGTTGGTTGATCTGATGACTGTTGCTTTTTCCGGACGTCCAACGTCAGTCATCTTCTCTTAAAACATACTTTGTATATAAAGGCTTGTGGTTCACCAGTTCTTCCGGTTTAAACCAAACATCAATTTCTGCTTTCGCTTCTTCCGGATTGGCCGAAGCATGTATTAAGTTAAATACGCCGATTTTTTTGGCGTCAGAGTAAGCATAAGAAACATGGGCATAGTCGCCCCGAATTGTGCCGGGCGCGGCTTTTTTAGGTTCCGTTTCGCCCACAAGCTTGCGCACCACCTCAACTATCTCTACGCCTTCAAAAACGACAGCAACAACCGGGCTCGTTGTGAGCATCTCAACCATCAGCTTTCTGATATGCTCTCCGCGCCTGCGGACAACATCTTCGCCATAATGACACATAGCAGTTTTTTCATCGCATTGTATAAGCTTGAGACCGATCATTTTCGCGCCAACTCTCTCAAATTTCTGTAAAATCTCACCAACAATCCCCCGATTTATCGTGTCGGGTTTTAGCAAGACTAAGGTTCGTTGCAGTTGATCAGACATAAAATTTTAATTTCTAATTATTCTAATTGACCTAATTATTCTAAAGAAACCCCAATGTCTAATGTTCAAATGACCAACTTTACTTGATCACTTTATAACCGCCAGCCCTATCCAACCTTAATTCAACCGTCCCGTCTATATCTGTACGATAATACGGAATCTTAAAATCCGCAAGTCTGTTTATAACTTCTTCCGTAGGGTGTCCGTATTTGTTATTCCGCCCCACTTCAATAAAAGCCGCCAAGGGGCTGACTTTTTTTATGAATTCTTCCGTGCTTGAAGTCTTACTGCCGTGATGCGCAATCTTCAAAAAATCTGAATCTATATTTATCCCCGCCGAAACCAGTTTGTTCTCAACCTGCTTTTCAATATCACCGGTAAGTAAAAGCGATTGAGACCCGAAAACAAGCTTCAAAACAATTCCGCCGTTGTTCCTTTTAGAAAAAGTCTTGCCCGTTTCATCCTCAAAAGGATGCAAAACCAAAAAGCGGGCTCCGCCCGCCTCCATTTCCTGCCCAAGAACAAGATTAATCAAATCAGCACCCTCGTCAGTTTTTAAATTTTTCCACTCGGCGCACAAAGAAGTCTCACAAGCCATTCCTGTTTCAGCAATCGCTAGAACTTTGTATCTTTCCAGAACACTCAACAAACCAGCCAAATGGTCGGCATCCGGGTGCGTGTTGATGACTAAATCTATAACCCTGTCATAAAAAGGCATCACCTCGCCTAGTCTCTGCAAAATAGTTTCGTCCGGCCCGCCATCAATCAAAATTTGCTTGCCGCTCGGAGTCTCTACAAATATCGCGTCTCCTTGCCCGACATCCAAAAAGTAAATATGAAGTAAACCATCGTTGCTACCAAAAGAAAAAGAGAGAAAAGCGACAAGAACCAAGCCTCCCAAAATTGCCCATTCTTTTTTAGAAATATTTTCACCCATTTCAAATTTCATAACACAAAAATTGGCAAAAAGAAAAGCCGATGTTATCGGCTAATCAACTTGACTATCTCTAAATGGCCCATTGTTTGCGCGGCACCTAAAGCTGTGTATCCCTCTAGATCAACAAGCGTTTTGTCCGCACCACGAGAAAGCAGATATTCAACAATCTCTCTCCAGCCCCTTTGCGCCGCAAGCATAAGCGCCGAACCGCCTTCGTTGCTAACTGCGTTAATATCAGCGCCTGCCTCAACCAAAACCCTTACGTTATCCAATAGCCCATCCCAAGCCGCCAACAACAGAGGCGTATATCCATCAGTTAATCTCTTAATATTTGGGTCTACACCCTCCTCAATAACAGCTTTGATAGTTTTGGGTAAATTTGCGCGGGACGCTGACAACAAAACAGAATCCTGAATAGACAACCTCTGACAGACTTCGTTCATGTGTTACACCCTCAATTTCTAAGATTACCAAGATCGTCAAAAGTAGGACAATCAATATCTAAGATTTCGTGCATCATGCCGTGGCTCATCAACACATCTTCTGCCAAACTGTTGCCTTCGGCTTGTTCTCTCAACCTTTCACACAATTCTTCCTTAAACCAAGCTTTACAATTATCGCATCCAGAAGCATGCTCAAGGGCGTAATCGGCCTCTCTTTCTCCAATAAAATCGTGGTTGTCACTGGTGCATGCATCTTTCTTAAGGTACTTCTGGCATTGTCGCAATTCATATACTTTCCCCTTTCTCAATGTGCTAGATAAGATATTAGCTTTTTTCTTAAAACTTTCAAGCAGAGATGGCAAAAAGAAAAACCGATGTTAGTCGGTTTTTGTATTTTTTACCTTATCCAGCTTATCCAGATAGGAGTAAAGGCCAAGAGTGAACATTTTTCCAGCAAAAATGCCCAGCTCGAATCCCAACATTATGGAAACGGCCAAGGGTATTAAAAGCGTTAGGCAAAACAACACTTCGCCACCCCAGAAATAATATCCCGGCATATATCCACTCCCCATCCACCAGAGCAAGAACTTTACTCCAGCCAATAGACCCAGAACTGCGCCCGTTATTCCCACTATCAGTACTCCCATATTTGCTCCTTTCAAATAACTCTTGGTGTACATTACCATTTATCATCTCCGCCTGTCAAGTGTCTTCGGTACTATCCACGCACACGTTGTGGAATAACCTAGGTTTTAAGCCATAATTAAGGCATATGGCCAACCTAAAATTTTCAAGCATGGGTAAAAAGAAAAATACACGTTGACAGCAACTGTTTATCTGATAACATTTTTTTATGGCTAAATTATTTACAGCCGAGAGCGTTACCTCCGGCCATCCGGACAAAATCTGCGACCAAATTTCAGATACCATATTGGATGCATTTTTGGAACAAGATCCCAAAAGCAGAGTCGCCGTGGAAACTTTTGGTTCCAGCGGACTAATAGTTGTCGGCGGAGAAGTGACAAGCAAGGGAACTGTAGACGTGCCCTCCTTGGTCAAAAAAATATATTACGAAATCGGCTACAAAGATAAACCGAAAATAGTGGTAAATGTAAACAAACAATCACCCGATATAGCTATGGGGGTGGACACAGGCGGAGCCGGCGACCAAGGTATTATGTATGGTTACGCCACTGACGAAACCCCCGAATTACTGCCCTTGCCCGTAGTTTTGGCGCACAAACTCACAAAGGGTTTGGAAGAGTTGAGAAGAAAAAACCCTCAATTTTCGTGGTTAAGACCGGACGGCAAATCTCAAGTTACTGTGGCGGGAAAAAAAGTAAGTGCGGTTGTTGTTTCTTGCCAGCACGACGAAAAGATGGGGTTGTCAGAGATACGGGAACTGCTCACAAAAAAATTGATTAAGCCGGTAGTTGGCTCCGGCAACTATCAAGTACTGATAAACCCAACCGGCAGATTTGTCGTTGGAGGTTTTACTGCTGATACCGGTCTTACCGGCAGAAAAATCATGGTTGACACTTATGGCGGACTGATTCCTCACGGCGGCGGCTGTTTTTCCGGAAAAGACGCAAGTAAGGTTGACCGTTCGGCCGCCTACATGGCCCGCTTTGCCGCCAAAAACATAGTCGCCAACAAACTGGCAAAAAAATGCCTGGTCAGCATCGCTTACGCCATAGGCAAAAAAGAACCTCTTATGGTTGAGGTAGAAACTTATAAAACAGGCGACGAGAAGAGAATTAAAAAAGTAATCGCAGAAAAATTTGATTTTTCTCCGTTGGCAATCATTGAAAGGCTGGGTCTGCGCAAACCCATTTTTACTCAAACAGCTACTTACGGCCACTTCAGCAAGCCAAGTTTGCCTTGGGAAAAAATCATCAAGGTTTAACCTTGATGGGAATCACATTTGCTTGCAATAATTTTAAAATATGTTATTATATTTCAACTGTTCAGCAAGTAACGTGCGGAGATAAACAATGCTAACAGCCATTGGAAGCGACCCATCAGATTGGGAAGGTAAATATATCAGATTTTCGCTTTCTGAAGACCAACCAAAAAGCGGTAAGACTAACATCTGGGAGGTCACTGCTAAAGCAGGCGGATTTCTAGGACAAGTCCGATGGTTCGGTAGGTGGCGAAAGTATTCATTTTTTCCTGCACCCGAATGTGTTTTCGAAGAGACATGTCTTGGAAATATTGCCGAGTTTCTTAAGTGGACGACCCACTCTCACAAACATGGAGTATGATATGTAAGGACATGGTATAAGGACATCCCTTGTACTAGATTAAAAATCTGAATCCGTCTTTTGACGGATTTTTTGTTTGCGGAAAAGATAATATAAAAACCAAAAAATTAAAACGTAAATTAGCGCAACCGCATACCAAGAAACGAAAATATTAAGCGTAGTAAACGGCAAACCGGAAAAAAATCTGGCTAAAAAAATTACGAGAGAAGAAACCAGCCAAGCTACTGACCCGACGACTAATCCCAAAACAGGCAAAATTATTCCGGCAATTCCCGTAACAAATCCGGCCAGCATCCCCAAGGGCACCAAAGGTAGAATTAATAAGTTAGCGGGCAGAGCAACCAGCGAGAGATTGTGGAAATAAAACAAAATAAGAGGCAGAACCATAATCTGCGCCGAAACTGTCATTAAAAAAGTCTCGCCAAAATTCAATACGGAAGGCAGTTTTTTAAAATAGTTTTTGAGCAGAGGAGCAAGGTATAAAATGCCCAACGTCGCCATAAACGAGAGCTGGAAACCGACGTCGTAACGTAAAATCATCGGATTTGCCAAAACCATCAAAAAAGCGACTAAAGCCAGAGAGTTTTTTGAATCATATAAGCGGCCAGAGTTATTAGCAAGTAAAACCAGCCCGCCCATTAAAGCCGAACGAATAACCGAAGCCGAGGCGCCGGTTAGGATTGTAAAAACAAAAATCGCTCCAACAGAAAACCAAAAAGCAACATTTCTCCGGAAAAAGAAAAGTAAAAACCAAGAAACAAGTAAAGCGACAATCGTGATGTTATAGCCGGAAATAGCTGTAATATGGGAAATCCCGGCAGTGTTAAAATCTTTTTTTAAATCTTCGGGTATATTTTGTTTTGAACCAAGCAGAATGCCGTTGAGAAAAGAAGCATGGGGTTCTCTAACGCTCATGCCTATCGCATTTTCAAATTTATTTTTAAAACTAAAAATACGACCAAAAAAGCCGATTTTCATTTTTTCAAAAAATCCAAGACGTAAACCGGTTTCCTTAATTTCCGGCCGGTAGGATATTGTATAAATCTGGTCTTTTGCCAGATAGGAAATATAGTCAAAGTCGTTGTAGTTTTTTGGCAAAGATATCTTACCTTCCAAAGAAAGCTTGTCGCCATAGCGGTAGCGCGGAAAAGAGTCGGTTATAACCAAAATATTTTCGTTAAGCTCTTCGGGGATAGTAAAATCCGGAACTTTCAGCTCTTTAACTCTGAAAACAAACTGCCCGTACTCGCCCTTGTTTTGAAACTCACCGGCAACATAACCGTTTAAAGTTGAAGAAAAGTTGGTCTCAGCAAATTTTTTTACAAAAGTAGTGCTGACTCTGGCGTCAAAAACGCGGAGGATGCCGAACAAAAAAATGGCCGCTGAAAAAGCAACAAAAACCATCTTCCAGTTTCTCCGCCAAAAGATGCCGACCAAAATTAAAGGCGGAATAAAAAAGAGATATAAAACATGCTGTGGAAAAGCCAAAAAAGAGCCAACCGCAACTCCGGCGACAAAACAGCAAAGAAGAATAAAAAAGAGTTGCGACTTATGCATAAAAGCACTCTAACAAAAGTCTAAAAATAAAAAAAGTTCCCTGAAAGGAAACTTTTACTGAAGCCGGGACCAGTTGAAAACGACGTTGTCAGGGTCACATTTTGGACTCAATTTTTCGTGTGCATCTAAAACACATGACACAATGTTCATAACTGACTCATTTTTGTCGAATTTTGGCCTGCCTGATTTCTTGCACTTGGGACATTTCCAACTTCTTAAAGGAGAGCCGCTGACTTTAGTCTTGCGTGCAGATTTCATCTTTACATTTTCCTTTTAAAATAACGGTCACAAAATACTAACATAAACTAAAAAGTTTTCAAGGCTTATGTATTGCTCTTTAAAACTTTCTCGTTTGCTCAAGTTCGAGGCAAAACCGAGCATTGAGATGAGACGTACTAAAAGTACGGCGAATCTCAAGCGGAGGTTTTAACGATGAAATTGAGCAAACCTTTATGGCTGAAAATCGCGTAGAGTCCTAAAGTCTGCGCAGACTCCGCGATTTTCAGCGAGAAGGTTTTAATTACACACCCCTGTTGTTGAGAAACAATTAGGACAAGAGTAGCAGGAGCCGGCGCGGACCATGATGGCGCCGCATTCGCAGACCGTTGCTTCAGTATCGGCTTCTGCAACAGCATAACCAGCCTGCGTATGAGCAGAAACCAAAGTTGCAGTAGCAGTTTTTGGACTGTTGCTATTGTCAGTCGCAGGTTGATAAGCGGAACCAAAAACTTCTTCTTTTTCGGCTTCAGTCAAAAATCTCGTTCCTAAAAATCTAAAGACATAGTCAATAATTGACTTGGCAATCGGCACATCTTCATTATTGGTAAATCCTGAAGGTTCAAATCGCATATCTTTGAACTTCCTGACAAGCACTTTCAAAGGCACGCCCGACTGCAAAGAGATGGAAGTCAGAGTCGCAATCACATCAAGCAACCCCGAGACCGTACTACCCTCTTTGGCAATTCTAATGAATGTTTCCCCCACTTTTTGAGTTCCCGGATATAGCCCGACAGTCAAGTAGCCTTCATGCCCGTTGACCGAAAATTTATGGGTTATAGCCGGCCTTTCGTCGGGCATCTTAAAGCGAGTGTGGCCGTTGATCTTTTCCACCAAATCATTTTTTTCGTCTGCCGATGTGCTTAGAGGTTGAATTGTTTTACTGCCATCCCTGTAAAAAGCCACAGCCTTCAAACCTAACCTCCATGCCTCAATAAAAGAATTCTTAACTTCTTCAACTGTCGCTTCCGCCGGAAGATTAACTGTCTTAGAAATAGCGCCGGAAACAAAAGGCTGGGCCGCTGACATCATTTTTAAATGGCCCATATGGTGAATACTCCTCTGGCCGTTAACCGGACGGAAAGAACAATCAAAGACCGGCAGGTGGGCTTCTTTCAAATCGGGCGCACCCTCTATGGTTTCTTTTTCTAAAATATAATTCGTGATCCTGCCCACCTCTTCTTCCCGATAACCAAGATTGTTTAAAGCCGTTGAAACTTGCGGATTAACCAGTTTTAGCGTGCCGCCGCCGACAAGTTTTTTGTATTTAACTAAAGCCAGCTCCGGTTCAATGCCGGTAGTGGCGCAATCCATCAAAAAAGAAATCGTGCCGGTGGGAGCCAAGACGGTAGCCTGCGAATTGCGATAGCCAAATTCTCTGCCAAGCCGCAAAGCTTCGCGCCAGACATTAACAGACTCAAAAATTAAAGACTGGTCTCCGATAATTCCGCCGGCTTCCGCCATATGAGACAAATTCTCTGCCGCTTCACAATGCTTTCCAACTACATCCAGCATACCCTGACGGTCTTTTTGATAACCCCTGAACGGTCCGCCGGCCTTGGCAATTTCAGCCGACATTCTGTATCCCTCACCGGTTAAGATAGAAGTCAAAAGTCCACCCCAAGCCCGACCCTCGTCAGAATCGTAAGGAATACCTAAAGTCATCAATAACGCTCCCAGATTGGCATAGCCTAGACCAAGTTCTCTGTAATTTCTAGCGTTTTCTCTGATTTTTTCCGTAGGAAAAGAGGAATTGTCAATTACAATATCTTGGGCAAGTATGAAAGTATCTATAACTTTTTTGTAAAGCTGAACGTCAAAAGTACTGTCTTTTCTTAAAAACTTTAGAAGATTTATTGAGGCTAGGTTACAAGCGCTGTTGTCCAAATGCATGTATTCGGCACAAGGATTGGAAGCATTTATCCTGCCGGCGTTGGGGCAAGTGTGCCAATAGTTTATAGCTGTGTCATACTGCATGCCAGGATCGGCAGAATGCCAAGCGGCATCTGCAACCCAATCCATAATTTGTCTGGCCTTAACTTTTTCTAAAACTTGGCCCGTTGATACAGCCTTTAGCTCCCAGTCCTCGTCCTGTTCCACCGCTCTCATAAACTCGTCAGTAACCCTGACAGAGTTGTTGGCATTCTGGTAAGGCAAAAGAGTATAAGGATCAAAAATATCAGCCGTAATTGAATCTTTTATACCGCTTCTCGCCAAAGCCTTAGTCATTTCTTCAACAACTTTTTTGCAATAGATAAAATCTTTAATATCCGGGTGATCAACATTGAGAACGACCATTTTCGCCGCTCTCCTGGTGGTACCGCCGGAACGAATACTGTTAGCCACACCATCAGCCCCTTTCATAAAGGAAACCGGGCCGGAGGAAAAACCACCTTTTGAAAGAGCTTCTTTGGAAGAACGCAGTTTGGAAACATTGAGTCCGGAACCCGAACCGAATTTAAAAATCCAGCCCTCATCCCTATACCAGTCCAAAATTGACTGCATCGTGTCTTCAACGGCAAGGATAAAACAAGCTGAAGTTTGTGGCTTATCGTAAACCCCGACGTTGAACCAAACAGGACTGTTAAAGGCCCCAAATTGGTTTATGAGTATCCACCGCAGGTCATTTTTAAAGTTTAAGTAGTCTTTTTCACTATCAAAATAGCCATCTTCCCAGCCCCAAGTTGCAATGGTATCCGCCACCCGCTTGACCATTTCTTTAGCGCTTTTTTCTCTTTCCGGCGAACCAATTTTGCCTCTGAAGTATTTTGAAGCTACTACGTCCGTAGCTGTTTGAGACCAAAAATTAGGAACCTCTACATCTTTTTGTTCAAAAACCACTTCGCCTCCGCTCTTAACTATTTTTGCCGTTCTTTTGTCCCAAATAATTTCGTTGAAAGGATCACCGTCAGAAAACTGGCTCTGCCAAACCAGGCCCTCGCCTTGATGTGTTTTGGCTTCACTGTCTTTTAACAAAACGGGGGGTTCTGAATCATTAATAAAACCATTGGCCATTTCTTCCGGCTCGCTTAGCGGGAAAAAGTCTGACCCTTTTTCTTCTTCAAAAATAGAAAATTGTGACATATTGAGACAAGTAAACGACCCCGAGGGTCGTTATCTGTTTAAAATAAAACGTCAATTAAATTTTACAACAGTAAAGCAACGGTGCAATGTTGATAACTCTAAGGAAGTCTCTCTACAGACTATTCTTTCATTTTTTTCCTGATAAAAGCCGGGATATCAAACATTGCTTCATCCTCTAGAGAGCTGTCAATAAATTCTCTTTTTGCCTCTTGACCACTGCGTCCATTGACAAATGAATGACCAGTGGGGTCACTGTTTTTTTTGCCAGATGAAATTTCGTCAAACAACGTCGGCCCTTGAGTCAGTAAACCAACGTTCGCAGATTTAGAACTTCCTTGAATAGCATCACCGCTAAAACCAGTAGCAATCACGGTAATCTTAATCTCGCCTTTTTTAAGCTTATCGTCCTCCACGGCGCCAAAAATTACTTTCGCATTCGGGTCTATATTTTCAGTAATAATTTTAGCGGCTTCGTTGATCTCCGACATGCTCAAATCTGAACCGCCGGAAACGTTGAACAAAACCCCTCTCGCGCCATCAATCGCAACTTCAAGCAAAGGCGAGTTGATTGCCATTTTTGCCGCAGAAATTGCTCTGTCCTCTCCGGAAGCGCGGCCAATACCCATCAGAGCTGAACCGGAATTTTGCATAACGGCTTTGACATCGGCAAAATCAACGTTGATTATACCCGGAATCGTAATCAAGTCGGATATACCCTGAACACCTTGCCGCAAAACATCATCAACAACAGCAAATGCTTCTAAGATAGGGGTCTTGCGGTCAATAATGGATAACAGTCTGTCGTTGGGAATGGTAATAATAGAGTCAACCTTGTCCCTCAAAAGATTCCAGCCGCCTTCAGCTATCCTTGAACGCTGCGCACCTTCAAACAAAAAAGGTTTGGTTACGATAGCAACGGTTAGCGCCCCCAAGTCTCGGGCAATTTCGGCAATCACCGGACTCGCTCCGGTACCAGTACCCCCACCCATACCGGCTGTGATGAAAACCATATCAGCGCCTTTGAGCGCTTCGGTAATCTCTTCTTTGGCGTCTGTGGCGGCTTGTTTGCCGATTTCAGGATTCATACCAGCACCCAAACCTCTTGAGAGGTTTTTACCGATTTGAAGTTTGACCGGAGCTCCTGATTTATGAAGGTCTTGAAAATCTGAGTTGGCAGCAACAAACTCCACCCCCTGAATACGGGAAGAAATCATGCGCATTAAAGCATTGCCACCAGCTCCGCCTACGCCTATGACCTTAATTCTGGCAAATGTTTCAAAGGGGGGTTTTAGTTGAGCCATAATTGAGTCTGATTTAACACAAAGTAAAAACCAACACAAGTTTGGATGTAACAACCTGTGGATAAGTTGTTAACTTCGTTCTTTCTTAGGGAGAGAAGTTCTTAAGCCAGGAAAAAAACTTTTTTAGAGGATTAAGATATTCTCCCAAACTTAAAGACGAAACCTGTCTTGCTTTAGAATATTCTTTTTCCATTCCATACAAAACCAAACCGGCAGCAACAGACAAAGAAGGATCCTCAACTTGATCGGCCATGCCTTCAAAAGGATATCTTATTCCGATTCTCACTGGAAGCTTTAGTTTCTCCTTAACAAAATAACTAAGCCCGGGCAATTTGGCGCCGCCGCCAGTAATCACTATACCGGCAGGAATCATTCCGGAATGAGGAATTTTTTTCATCTCCGACTGCACCATCTCAAAAACTTCGCCTATTCTGGCATCTACAACTTTAGCAATATTTTTTTTTGGTATGACAAAGTTTTCTTCTCCAATAACATCAGACAGGTCAACCTCATCTTTCTTGCCGTGTCCAACCAAATTTTTCTGTGAAACCAAACTTGCACAGGCATAGCCATGCTGCAACTTAACCGTTTCAGCAATGTCCATTGAAGTACGCAAGGCAACAGCCAAGTCATTGGTTATATGTCTTGAACCTAAAGGAAGAGTGGCGGCATAAGCCAGTTCGCCTTCATGAAAGAATGAGAGAGTGGAAACTCCGCCGCCAAGATCAAGGTTAAGCACTCCATGCTCTTTCTGGTTTTTATCAAGCACGGAATAACTGGAGGCTAAAGGAGAAAAGACAAACTCAACCACCTCAATATCGTTTGCGTTTAGGCATTTGGCAATATTTCTAATATATGGTGAGAGGCCGTCAATAATCAAAACCTCCGCTTCTAAACGTACGCCTTTCATGCCCAAAGGATTCTTTACGTATTCCTGGCCGTCAACCAGGTAGTTTTTTGGAAGAATGTGTATAATCTCCCTATTTGCGGGCAAACTGACGATTGAGGCGGCATCAATGACTCTTTCCAAGTCATGAGGAGCAATCTCGTTATCGGCTTTAGAAACAGCAATAACGCCTCGGGACAGCTGATTCTTGATATGAAGGCCATTCACAGAAACATAAGCTCTGCGTATTTTGACACCCGAACTTGTTTCAGCTTTCCTTACAGATTCTTCTATGTCCCTTATGGCCTCGCCCATATCAACGATCACTCCCTTTCTTAGGCCATGTGACTCGGAGATTCCCACACCCAAAATCCTAGGATTTAAGGTTTCCCGATCCAACTCCGCCACAACTGTTTTCACCAAAGAGTTACCGATATCAATACCGGCAATGGTGTGAGAACTGGACATAGTTAGTATTTTTTAAATTTAAAAATCAACGGTCAGGGTTCAAAATTTTAAGAATTTTATTTTCCAGCAAAAACATTTTATCTGATTCTTTTGAAGATCTTACGTGGTCGTAACCCAGCAGATGCAGGGTGCCATGAACTGTCAGCCAAGCCATCTTTAGTTTTATATTAACATTTTCCCTCTTTGCGCGCCTTTTGGCAAATAGCGGACAAATAAAAATATCGCCAAGCAAAACAAGGCTCTTGTTTTCAGAGGAAACTTTATCCAACGGAAAAGACAAAACATCGGTTGGCTTGTCTTTTCCGAGATACTTTTTATTTTGACGCCTGATTTTGTCAGCGCCAACAAGGTTCAGGGAAATTCCGAGATTTTTCTTGTCTAAGTTAAGCTCTTTGAGAGTTTTTACGACGATTTTATAAAAAAAGTTTTTAGAAAAACTTTTATCTTTCGTGAGGTTATTGAAACTAAAGTCCAGCATTATGATTTAAATCTTGCTAACCAAGCAACTCCTTTGTTATGCGGCTTATAATACTGCCATCAGCGCGCCCTTTGAGTTTGGGCATGACCAAAGCCATAACCTTGCCCATTTCTTTGGGTTCCTTT
The DNA here is from genome assembly GCA_016185525.1 of Candidatus Yanofskyibacteriota bacterium. Taxonomy (GTDB): domain Bacteria; phylum Patescibacteriota; class Minisyncoccia; order 2-02-FULL-40-12; family IGHO2-12-FULL-4; genus JACPNK01. Next base: position 24,264 of record JACPNK010000007.1, on the reverse strand, counting down.
GCTCCTGATGATTCTATGGCTTTTTTTATTTCCTCCCTAACCGCCTCGTTGCTTAACTGCTCCGGCAGATACGCTTTCAAGATCTTTTCTTCAGCTTCCTCTTTTTCAGCAAGGTCTTTCCTGCCGCCAGCGGCAAATTGCTCAATTGAATCTTTTCTTTTTTTAACCTCACCGGCAATGACTTCTAAAACCTCTTCGTCGTTGAGCCGGCTCTGTTTTTCCAACTCTGCGGTGTCGGTAACAGTCTTACTAAGCCGAGTTCTCTTGCTCAACTCACGATTCTTGATGGCGGTTAAAAGAGTACCCAAAACCAAGCGCTTTAGCTGGTCGCCTGATTTCAAAGACTCTGTTAGTTCTTTTTTAATCCGTTCTTGCAACACTTTATAGATCTAACTTCTGCTTAATTTTTCTTTTTTCTTCCTCAAAACTTTCTTCGCTGTACTTGCCAAGCCGTTCCAGTCTTTTGCGCAAAGCCTTCAATTCTTCACGCATAATTGCTCTATTTTTGTTTTGTCTTTCACTTTTCTTTTTCTTGTAAAATCTGGATTCTTTAACCTGCGGCAAAACGTGGCTCTGTTGTACAACCTTTGAAAATCTTCTCATCATACTGCCTATGGTCTCATTCGGTTTTCTTTTTACATCCATAAAAACCTCCTTCTATTAACTGGCAATCTTGGACCCCAATGGTTTACCGGCCAACAAGTGCAAATGCAAATGCGGCACCAACTGGCCGGCATTGGGACCCTGATTCAATATTAAACGATAGCCGGTCTTTTCAACCCCAAGCTTTTTGGCGGCTTGGCCGGCAACAACAAACATTTTTCCCAAAATATCCAACTCTTCGTGGCTGATCTCGTGTATTATGTCTAAGTGTTTCTTGGGAATAATCAAGACATGCACCGGAGCCGCCGGATGAATATCTTTAATCACAATAAAATCTTTATCCTCAATAACTACTTCGGCCGACAACTCTCTGTTAATAATTTTACAGAAAATATCCATGCATATTTTGTCTAAAGACTAAGGACCAAAGTCTAAAGCATGAATTTTCCGGCTTTAGTCGTTAGACTTTAGTCTTTAGCCTTTAAGTCTCTTCTTCACCGACTCAATGATACTGTCCATCGGAATAATCTCTTGAATACCGCTGTCCATCTCCCTTAAAATTGCGGTTTTGTCTAAAGCTTCCTTGTGTCCGATGATTACCGCAAATTTAACCCTTAGCCTGTTGGCTATCCTTAACTGGGCCTTGATGCTGTCTCTGCCAAGCGAGGTACTGGCGCTGATGCCGGCTTTTCTGAAATCTTCAAATAAAACAAGGCTTTTTCTTTTGGCAAAATCACCCAATTGAGCCAAAAATATTCTGGGCTGCTGTTTTGTATCCGGCACTTTCAAGCCCAATGTTTTCATTGCCAGAATTATTCTTTCTATGCCGGCAGACCAGCCCACAGCCGGAGTTTTTGCGCCGCCCAAAAGACTGACAAGTCCGTCATATCTGCCTCCGCCAACCAAAGTTAAGCCTTTAAACACGGCCTCACCACTTGCGGTTTTTTCATTTTCCGGAACAACAGTCTTGGCTGTTTCATCTAAGACAATCTCAAAAACAGTATGGCTGTAGTAATCAAGGCCTCTGACCAAAAAAGGATCCAGCATGTAAGGAGCTTTAACCTCGTCCAAAAATTCTATTACTTTTTTGAAGTGGCTGCGGCAGTTTTCATCCAAATGATCTATCATTTGGGGAGCCTCTTTGATAACATTTTGACAAGATTCCTCTTTGCAATCCAAAACCCTTAGAATATTTTCTTTAACACGAATCTTGCACGGAGCGCAAAGTTGTTTGGTTTTGGATTTTAAAAACTCTTTTAAAACTTTCAGGTAGCGGGGACGGCAATTTGAATCCCCGAGACTGTTTATCTTCAAAGTCAAGTTCTTAAAACCCAAACTTTCTAAAAAGGTTAAGGCAACAAAAATGCTTTCGGCGTCTGCGGCCGGATTATCGTCTCCGAATATTTCCGTACCAAACTGATAAAACTGGCGGTACCGTCCGGCTTGAGGCTGATCGTGTCTGAACATCGGCCCCCAATACCAAAGCTTGACCGGATGCGGCCAGGAGCTCATTCCGTGTTCAATATAAGCTCTGGCTACACCAACCGTGTTCTCGGGCCTCAAAGAAAGCTCGTCTCCACCGCGAGTTTTAAAACTATACATCTCTTTACTGACGATGTCTGTCTCCTCGCCGACAGAACGCAGAAAAAGACCGGATGACTCAACAATAGGAGTATCTATCTTCCCAAAACCGTAGTCGTCTAATAGCACAGATGCTTTTTTGTAAACAAACTTCCAGTGGGTCTGGTCCTCGGGCAGAATATCGTGCATGCCCCTTACCGATTGTACCGATTTTAATTTTGCCATATTTTAATAAACCACCTCTTTAAACTTAGTAACCTTATCAAAAGGCCAAGCTCTAAAGAATGCTCTGCCAGTAATAAGTTTTTTGTTCACCTGTCCCCAAATCCTGGAATCTGAACTATGTTCGCGGTTGTCGCCTAAAACAAAATATTCGCCTGGTCCGATACTGATATTTAAATTGCCGATTGTTTTTACACCCTTATCTAAATATAGAGATTCGTCCAGGTCTAAACCCTTGGGATTCTCTTTATTCAAAATCGTAATTTCGCCGTCTTTTATCTGCACCTCTTCACCGGGTAAACCTATAATTCTTTTTATATAAAATTGGGATTTGTCTTCCGGCGCCCGGAAAACTATGACTTCGCCCCTCTGGGGTTGCCTGAACCTGTAAGAAATTTCATCAATCAATAAATAGTCGCCATCTTCAAACAAAGACTCCATGGAAGCGCCTCTTACAAAAAAAGGCTGAACAAGAAAGTAGCGCACCGGCACAATAATCGCCACGGATATAACTACAATTCTGATAACCTCCCAAAAAAAAGAAAGAAGTTCTTTGCGCTCAGAAAAGTCTTTGTTTTGAAAATCAGCCTTTATTTCTTCTGGAACCGTCATAGATAACAAAAGATAACAGATTTATGTCAACCTTGCAACCTTCAGTACGACTTGACAAAGTAACTAACTTGGTCTATCATGCGCACAGACACAAAAACAGGAGAACAAGTCATGAAAGCTGGAGTTTTGGAAACTACGACTGAAATAGAACTGTCAGAAAGCCCATTAACAAAAAGTGAAAGTCTGGTTGTTGCCAAAAACCAGACCACTTCCTTAGCCCTTGTCATGCCCTGCAGACGCAAGGTTTTAATGGAAAAAATAGACAACTTTAAGGTATCTAACTTGACCGCAAGAGAGCTTGAACACTACGAAACGCTGTTCAAAAAAAATACTCACCTTTTTGAAAGATTATGTTGGTTTAAAATGGGCATTTCAGGACAACAGATAAAGCGCCTGCAAGCCGATGAACAGGAGGAACTGGCTCTGATGATATACGAAAAATCAAAGATGCTGGGCCTTTTCCAAATTGGACTTCTTTTATGCATTCCTATATTTGGCTGGATTACATTGCCATATTTACTTTTCTGTCCCGGAAGTATGCCGACCTCAGACAGTTGCGGACCGCCTACTTGGAACAACTTGCGCTATTTCTGGTGGTATAAAGAGATAAAAAGGATATCTGGTAAAAACTTTTGTCCCAGTAAGTTTGTGACCGCCAAACAGCTGGAAGATTAAGCAAATAAGAAGAAACAGCTCCGAAATTTCGGGGCTTTTTGATTGATTAAATAAACTCACGCTGTACAAAAAAAATTGTATCTATATAATTTAGGAATGATGTACTTAATTATAGGTTTGGGCAATCCGGACAAAGAATACGGTGAAACAAGGCACAATATAGGCTTTATGTTTTTGGATATGCTAGCAAAGAATATCAAAGCTTCTGATTTTGCTTTGGAAAAAAAATTGCTGGCGGAAACCGCCACAGGAAAATTCAATAACCAAAAAGTGGTCTTGGCCAAACCGCAGACCTACGTAAACAAATCTGGCGAAGCAGTTAAGAAGCTAAAGCTGTTTTATAAAGTACCCACAGAAAACATCGTCATCGTCCACGACGACCTGGATGTGCCTTTTGGCTCCACAAAATTGACACCCGGCTCCGGTTCCGGCGGCCACAAAGGCGTGCAGTCCATAATCAGTCAGCTGAAAACAGAAAACATCAAACGTCTAAAAATCGGCCTGGCTAACTCAAAATTGAAACTGGCCAGAAATCAAAAATCAGACCAAAAAAGAAAAGAGATGATCGGTGGCTTTGTTTTATCAAAGTTCACGCCCGGCGAGAAAGAGCAGATAAAGAAAATAATTAAAGAGGGCGCAGAGAAACTGAAGCAAGTAATATCTTAACTCTCTGAACTCCGCCGCGAAGCTAAATGGTTAATTTAGGAGGGATATTCAAACTAACCGTCAGCGTTCGCGGCAGAGTTCAAAAAACTAACCAATTTGAACTTAGAGACCATCTCTAAGTATCAAAATCTGAAAGAGAATGCAACTTAAATATATTAACGCTCTAAATATCCTGGTTTCAGCCCAAACCGGCTCTCTAAAAAAGATCTCTGACTATTTTCATGGAAATTTTGAACACGCCTGGCACTCACCTGTCTTAAAAAGTTTTTTACCTAAAGACGCTCCCGACAAATCCAAAATTGACCCGGAAAAAGAATTTCAAAAATTAGAAAGAGACTCAATATATCTTGTAACTCTAAAAGACAAGATATATCCTAAACTTTTAAAAAATATCTTTGATCCGCCCTTCCTGCTATATATAAAGGGTGACGGAAAAATCTTAAACAATAATTGTTTTGCCATCGTCGGCACCAGAGCTCTGACTGACTACGGCAAAAGAGTTACACCGGTTATCGCCGGAAAAATTGCCGAAAACGGACTGACGATTGTTTCCGGACTGGCGATGGGCATTGACGGCCTGGCCCATCGAGCCGCCGTGGAGAGAAACGCCCTGACAATCGCTGTTTTGGGAGGCGGCATCAACGGACAATCCATAGTTTACGAAAACAAAAAACTTGCAGTTGAGATAATAAAAAAGGGCGGGGCGATAATAAGTGAATATCCTCTGACAGCCCACGGCAACAAATACTCCTTCCCCCAAAGAAACCGAATCATAAGCGGCTTGTCTAAAGGAGTTTTAGTAATAGAAGCCGATGAAAAAAGCGGCTCTTTGATTACGGCTAAATCCGCTTTGGATCAAGGCCGAGATGTTTTTGCCGTACCCGGTCCCATTTTTTCTTCAAAATCCAGAGGCCCGAATTATCTCATTCAAAACGGGGCTAAACTTGTCACCTGCGCAGATGACATTTTGACAGAATACGATATTCAGCATAGTCTGACCAAACTTCAGCTTAAACCCAAGAACGAGGCGGAGAAAAATATTTTGGAAATAATAGGAGAAAAGACAATGGGTTTGGATGACATAATAAGAGCCAGCAAAAGACCAGCTGGAGAAATCGTCTCTTGTCTTATGGACATGGAGCTAGAAGATAAAATTAAAAACTTGGGCAATAACAGGTTTTCTTTAAGTAGCTGACATTGTGTAAATTGGCGAGGTCATTGATTTAAAAGTTTGAGAATGTTGTCTTTTCAGTACGTTCGTCTGCTCCTGCGGCAGACTCACTCGCGCTGAAGTTGGAGTTTGCTCGCAGTTACAAGAAGTAATTATACTGCTCGCAACCAAGCAACCCTCAACTTCAGAGCGACTTCAAAAACAACATTCTCAAACTTTTAAGTAATTTTGCATGAATTTAATTGTAGTAGAGAGCCCCATGAAGGCCCGTACAATAAGCCGATTCCTGGGATCGGGGTTTTTGGTTAAATCTTCTTTCGGTCATGTCAGAGACCTGCCCAAATCAAAGTTAGGGGTGGATGTTGAACACAACTTTAAGCCGCAATATGTCATACCAGCCAAAGCCAAAAAGATTATTTCCGAGATTAAAGAAGCCTTGAAAGACTCTGACAAATTAATCCTGGCAACTGACCAAGACAGAGAAGGTGAAGGTATTGCCTGGCATTTAACCGAAGCCCTTAACACGAAAAACAAAACTGTTGAAAGAATTGTTTTTCACGAAATAACCAAAAGCGCGATTCAGGAAGCTCTAAAAAAACCCCGAAGCATTGATATGAATCTAGTTGACGCCCAGCAGGCGCGGCGCGTGCTTGACAGGCTCGTTGGGTACGAACTCTCGCCTTTTTTGTGGAGAAAAATACGCTATGGACTTTCGGCCGGACGCGTACAGAGTGTTGCCGTCAGATTGGTAGTTGAAAGAGAAAGAGAAATACAAAGTTTCAAGAAAGAAGAGTACTGGAGCGTCGAGGCCGACCTAAATAAAAAAGGCGACCCCGAAAAGCCGCCTAGCGACCACGGGGCAAGTAAAAAAACATTTAGAGCCAAATTAAATAAAGTTGAGGACAAAACAATTGACAAGTTAGCCATAAAAAATGAGGCCGAAGCAAAAAAAATAATTGACGACTTGTCCGGCGCCAGTTATGCCGTTAAAGAAATCAACAAAAAAGAAGTGACTCGCAATCCAGCCGCGCCCTTTACAACTTCCACCTTACAACAGGAAGCTTCCAGAAAACTTGGCATGTCCGCCAAACAAACCATGGTGCTCGCCCAACAACTTTATGAAGGTATAAATATAGGAGAGCATGGCGAAACCGGCTTGATAACTTATATGCGCACCGACAGTTTGAATCTGGCCGAATCAGCCTTAGTCCAATCTCAAGATGTAATCAGAGAACATTTTGGCAAAGAATACGCCTTAGACCAACCAAGACACTACACCACCAAAACCAAAGGCGCCCAAGAAGCCCATGAAGCCATCCGACCCACTGACGTTTCCAGAAGACCGGAGACCATAAGACAATATTTGGATTTGAAACAGTTTAAAATTTACGACCTGATTTGGAAAAGGACAATTGCCAGCCAAATGCAGCCGGCTGTTTTTGATCAAACCAATGTAGACATATCTGCTGGTCCAAAATACACTTTCCGCGCCAGTGGTCAGATAATAAAATTTGACGGTTTTATCAAAGCCTACACCGAAGGAATGGATGAGACAGAAGAGGAAATAGAGGGTCAGTTGCCCGAACTGTCGGAAAGGGAAATTTTAGACCTAGTAAGCCTGTTGCCCCTGCAACACTTTACCGAACCGCCGCCTCGTTATACTGATGCCAGCTTAATTAAAGCTCTGGAAGCCCATGGAGTCGGCCGTCCTTCAACCTACGCTCCAACGCTTGCCACGATTCAAGAACGGGAGTATGTGGAAAAAATTGAAAAAAAATACCACCCTTCAGAAATAGGACTTTTAGTTAACGATATGCTGGTTGAGAATTTTCCGGAAATAGTTGATATTAACTTTACTTCTCACATTGAAGAAGAACTGGATGATATCGCCGAAGGCAAAATAAAATGGGTGCCGGTCATTGAAGAATTTTACACCCCCTTCAAAAAACATCTGAAAGAGAAAGAGGTCAGCGTGGAAAAACTGGAAGAACAGACGGAAATCCCCTGTCCCAAATGTGGCAAAAAAATGATCATTAAATTCGGCCGCATGGGCAAATTTATGGCTTGTCCGGACATGGAATGCAAAACCACAAAACCTCTGCCAGAAGAGGAGGCCAAGATAAAAGAACTGGCGGAAAAAACAAAAGACGAAAAATGTCCTATTTGCGGCAAACCGATGGTTGTAAAGCGCGGCCGTTTCGGCTATTTCTTAGGCTGCAGCGGCTATCCCGCCTGCAAAGGCATACTAAAAATATTAAACAAAACAGGCTTCAAATGCCCAAATTGCTCGGCTCGCCAAAGCCTTGGCGAAGGCGGCTTGACCGGTGACATTGTGGAAAAGAAATCACGCGGCCGGGGAAAGTTATTTTACGCCTGCAGCCGTTTTCCTGATTGCACCTTCATCATGAGCAAAAAACCCGAAAGCCAATCCGAACTCCAAGAAGCCCTAAAACACTGGCAAGAAAACCCTCCAAAAGTAAAAAGTTTCAAGAACAAAAAAAATGATTCAAAAAGTTCTTACGAAGCTTGAAGATAGAAATAGAAATCTTCAACTAATTACAAAGGCTTTTGAATTTGCTAAAAAAGCTCACGACGGCCAGTTAAGAATGGGCGGTGAACCCTACATAACACACCCGGTATCGGTAGCGGAAATACTCTGTAATCTCAAACTGGACAGCGCCACCATAGCCGCCGGAATTTTACATGACACAGTGGAAGATACTGGAGTCACAGAAAAAGATATAGAAAAAAACTTTGGCAAAGACGTCGCTTTTCTAGTACGGGGGGTAACAAAGCTTGCTAATATAGAATACAAAGATCAGCCAGAGGTCAAGCAAAATCTTCATGCACAGTCACTTAGAAAAATGTTTTTCGCTATGGCTGAAGATATCCGCGTCATACTTATTAAGTTGGCCGACAGATATCACAACATGCAGACGATTAAAGACCTACCGCCTGACAGACGCAAAAGGATAAGTTTGGAAACCTTAGACATATACGGCCCGATCGCCGAAAGGCTGGGCATGGGACACATGAAGGGCGAACTGGAAGATATGGCCTTCCCCCATGCTTATCCCGAAGAATATGACAAATTCGTCAGACTGGCCAAGGAGAAATATATTGACCGACAAAAATACCTCCAAAAAACGCAACCTATCGTAACGGAAAAATTAAAATCCGGAGGCATTAAGATAGTTAACGCGCATTCCAGAGCAAAGCATTATTTCAGCCTTTATAAAAAATTCGTAAAGCATGACCGAGATTTAAGCAGAGTATACGACCTGGTTGCCCTGCGCATCATACTGCCTGACATACCGTCATGCTACGGCGCGCTTGGCATAATTCATAAAAATTACAAACCGCTGCCGGGTTTGATTAAAGATTACGTAGCCATGCCCAAACTCAACGGCTATCAGTCAATCCACACTACTATTTTTTGCGAACAAAATAAAATACTTGAAATACAGTTGCGTACGCCGGAGATGCATGAACATGCCGAAAACGGTATCGCCGCCCATTGGTCTTACGGCGAATCAAACAAAAACAAACTCCATGCAGCCGATTTAAAAGAAGCCCAATGGGTTGCCCAACTAAAAAAGTGGATGGAAAACTCCGATGACCAGGAGTTTTACAAGTCACTGCATACCAACTTTTTCAGCGACCGAGTTTTTGTCTTTACGCCTGACGGTGAGATAAAAGATTTGCCCGACGAGTCAACTCCTTTAGATTTCGCTTACGCAGTCCACACCGATTTAGGCCACGCAACCAAAGGCGCAAAAGTTAACGGCAAACTTGTCACTTTGGACTATAAACTCAAAAGCGGACAGATGGTTGAAATTGTTAAGGCCAAAACAGCTAAACCATCAGCAAACTGGCTAAGTATTGTGAAATCCAGTGAAGCAAAAAAAAGGATTTTGTCCTGGTTTAGGCAGAACAATTCGGACGTAGTTGCCAAACTGGAAAAAAACGACCGTCAGCCGTTTAGAATTTCAGTTACCGTTAAGGATAAAATCGGCACGCTGGAAGAAATTGGAAGAATCATGAGAAACCTTAAAATAAACATTACCGAAATAAAACACAGTCCGCCAATCGGCGGATTAGCTGAAATAAAAATGACTTTAGCCTTGAAAAAACAAGGCTTGGAACAAAAAGTAATCCAAAAACTAATAAGCAATAAGAGGGTTTTGTCAGCCAGAAAACTAGTCTAAGATGTTCTTAACAATTTTGTTAAGCTCTTCCAAGTCAGCAAACTTTATGACAATCCTGCCGCCTTTGTCGCTGTTTTTAACAAAAACCAAAGTCCCCAAAGTGCCGCTTAAATTCTTCTCTAATTCTTTAAACCTGCTGTCTGTCTTTTTATTTTTTTTGCCGGAGTGGTCTGCCGCCGCTTGTTCTGTTTCTTTGGTAACAAGCTTGCCGGATAAAATTTGCTTGTAAATCTCTCTCTGTTTCACTTCGTCCTTAAAAGCCAGAAGTGCCCGGGCATGAGTTCGTGAAATTTTGCCCGCTCTCAAACTTTCTTTAATATCGCTTGGTAGTTCCAGCAGTCTCAAACTGTTGGCCACCGCTTCCCGGCTCTTGCCGACACGCTCGCCTATTTCTTTTTGTGTTAAGTTAAAATCTTTTTGCAACCTGGCAAAGGCTTCCATTTCTTCCATCGGATTCAGGTCTTCTCTCTGCAAGTTTTCAACCAAAGCCAGTTCAAGCTTTAGCTTGTCTTCGCCCAGATAATCTTTGATAATCACCGGCACCTGCGGCAGATTCAAAAGCCTTGCCGCCCGCCAGCGCCTTTCCCCGGCAACCAGTTCGTATTGCACCTCCAGTCCTCGGGAAGTATCTCTTTCTTCTTTGGAAACCAAAAGCGGTTGGAGTATGCCGTATTTTTTAATTGAAGCGGCCAGTTCTTCAAGTCCCGACTTCTCAAAATCTTTTCTCGGCTGTTTGGGATTGGGTTTAATTTTATGAGTCTCAACATAAAAAACACTCTCCCGCGCTTCACTCGGTTTAATATTTTTGTTGCCTGATGGAATTAGTGAGTTCAGGCCCTTGCCGAGGCCAAATAGTTTTTTCATAATTTAATTCCAAGGGCTTGTGATCACCCACACAGCATAGATTAAAAAAAGTAAAACTACTGAGGCAATTGACACAAAGGCAAGAGCCAGTTTACTCTTATTTTTCCTCCAAGTTATCCAGCTTAAAACACAAGTACCCAAAGAAGTATAAAGTAAAGTAGTGTTAAAGACAGCGTTTCCACGAGGAGGCAGGGGTGAAACAAGATATATTATACTAGCCACTGATATTATGGAAAATATTAGGTTTTTTCTCATACAACTAGGTTGATTTAATTACCTCTTCCGCCAACTGCCGATAAGCTCTCCCCGCTTTGGAATCCGGATCAAACTGTAAAATCGTTTTGCCGAAACTCGGCGCTTCAGCCAGAGAAATTGAGCGGGGAATTATGGCTTCAAAAACTTTGCCCGGAAAATTTTTTTGAACTTCCCTGACCACCGCCCGCGCTAAACGATTTCTCTTATCATACATTGTAAGCAATACTCCGGCAACTTTCAACTGCGGATTAAGCGACTCTCTGACCAAGTCTATGGTTTTGAGCAAATTGCCTAATCCTTCCAAAGCATAATACTCGCACTGCACCGGAATAATTATTTCTTCCGCCGCCACCAGGCCATTTATTGTAAGCAGTCCAAGCGAAGGCGGCGAGTCAATTAAAATATAGTCGTAGTGAGTGCGAATTGAATTAAGCGTTTTTTTAAGTCTGAATTCACGAGAATCTAAGCTGACCAACTCAACCGTCGCTCCAGCCAAACTTGCCGCGGCCGGCAACAAGTCAAAACCAAAGAGAGACGTTTTTCTTAAATAAGAACCGGGGGATTCTTCGCCAATTAAAGAATGATAAACATTAAGATGTTCTTCCTCCACTTTTATACCCAAACCAGCCGTGGCATTAGCCTGCGGATCCAAATCAACGACTAAAACATACTTGCCAATCGCCGCCAGATAACTCGCCAGATTGACAGTGGTGGTAGTCTTCCCAACTCCGCCTTTTTCGTTGCAGATGTTTATAATACGAGCCACGTCGTCGAAGGTTCCGATTGATATCAGTAAAATTGCGGTAAAGAAGTCCTTTTCTTAACTGCTTCCGAGAGATTTGCTTCTTTGGAGCAATTTTACGGTCGCCGGATATCGGCCGAGCCGAAGGCTCGTAGCCGATTAATATCCGGCGAGATATCAATTGGAATCGATGTTAGTAACTAAATTGTATATTTATTTTTTGGTATTTACAAACGCAAACATTGAAAATATCCTCAAAAATGTTAAGATCTAAAAAAAATTGCCGCTGTGGCGAAATGGCAAACGCACATCACTCAAAATGATGCGGGAGCAATCCCTTGTCGGTTCAAGTCCGACCAGCGGCACCAGAATATCAATACGCCACCCGGGTGGCGTATTGATATTCTGGTGCAGTATTCTTGAATTAGTCCGAACGCATTTCGCCGCCTGCTGCGGCGAGGAGATTCCCCCGCGAAAATTCGGAAAGGCAGCGGAGCAGGGCACAGGACTGTACCCTGCGGAGCTGCACCGCTCAAAACCGCAAAAGAACCCGGAGAAAAACATCGGCTCGAACCATATTTTAATTTTGGGGGAAGAAAATTTTTTAATCCTTTGATACCATAAGTTAGAAAAGTTAGTCCCTTTTCTAACCAAGTTATAAAAATAACCGCGAGCTTGATTTGCGCTACCATATATGGTAGGATAACAAACGGTTCGTACACAACCCAAAACCATATGAAAAAAGGAGAACCAAGAATGGAAACACAAGAGAGTAAGTTCCAGTTCGTGGAGCGCAAGTCGCCCGAAATCATGAACGCGCTTGCCGAAGCCCCCGTCTACAAGAAACAGGGGCGCGTGGAAGCTCGTCCAGCAACACCCGGCGAAGAAATCACGACTACGCTCGAAGGTGGCGCAAAGGAGACGGTGAACAAAGCCGGTGAGGGAGATTGGATAATGACCAACCCTGGCGGCGAGCAGTACATCATCTCCGAGAAAAAGTTTCTCGGCCGCTACGAAGCCACCGACGAGGAAGGCGTGTATGCGGCGAAGGGCTACTGCCGCGCGGTTCAGAATCCTTTCGGCAAGCCAATCGAGATTATGGCCTCGTGGGGTTCGCCGCAAACTGGCGACGAGCGATGCCTGATTGCCGACACCTGCGACGCAAGCGGGAAAGTGGACGGCGAACCCTATCTCATCGACGCCGACGCTTTCGCCAAGACCTACAAGCAAGTCGAAGCGCAGGGCTAAGCGACTTCTTGACGAAAGAACATCAAGAGTTCCGCGTGGACAGCAACACGCAGAACTCTTTTCTTTTTGATTTTTTCCAAAATTTATCATACAATGTATTTGAATTTGGTATTCGCTTTGCGAATTCTGAATTGAATGCCGCCAAAGAAAAACTTGAAATTGTTAGCGGAGCTGCACCGCTCAAAACCGCAAAAGAACCCGTTAAAAACATCGGCTCGAACCATATTTTGTAGAAGCAGAAAAGAAAAATTTTCATACGATTCTTTCTAAGGGGCGGCACTTGCCGCTCCTTGACTTTTATGGTCTGGTATGCTATCTTTATCTTAGGCAAGTAGCACACTACAACCAAACAGAAAGGAGGCAGTAATGCCGACACCGACAAGAATTGTTTTCGATCTAGGCGACAAGGTTCGTGTTTCGCCGCCCATCTGGCCTGACCACAAGCTCGACATTCAGCCGGGTGACCTCTCGAAGTCCGTTCCCTACGGGAATGGTGTCTACGGATACCAAGACCGTAAGGGAAGCAACCCATTCACGAGCGCGCCCTCGCAGGAGGCGTGTGGCGGAGTCATCTACTTTGGCAACGGCATTTCCAAGACGGACTTCGAAGCACTGATGCGCGTCATGGAAGTTCAGCCCGGCTACGTCGTCAAGTCCTCGAGGGACTTCGCGGTGTTCACCGCCGAATCCAAGCAGCCCGGCAAGGACGGCTACCTCGTGCAGATGAGAGTCGTCTCCAAGTTCGGTCTTCGCTTCATGTTCGGCGCACTCACCGATGCCGAGTATGAGAAGTTCCCCGAACAGGAGCTAACCATCGTCGAAGCTCTCTGGTCATTCGTCGAACAGGAGCGGAAACGCTGGGGCACATCATGGATGGATGACAAGGGTCTCGGTGGCAAGTTCGGCGGCGATGGCGACTTCGCCCGCGAAGAACTGGCCTTCGGCTTCATGTTGGAGAACGACTACCACCACGTCTACCGCATCTGGTCACGTGCGTGGCTCGTCACCAAGTAGCACCTTCGGGTTCACACGGAGGGTTGGGAAACCAACCCTCTTTCTTTTTTCTGGATTTGAAAGAACAAAGAATTTGCCGCAAAGACTGAAATTCGTTAGAATTTCAGTAAATCCGAATCCGCCAAAGAAAAACTTGAAATTGTCATTCGTGCGGCTCCGCCGCCTTTCCGGATTTTCGCGGGGGGACTTCCTCGCCGCCGCAGGCGGCGAAAGCGGTTCGGACTAATTCAAGTATCCTGCACCAGAATCTCAATACGCCACCCGGGTGGCGTATTGAGATTATTGACACAGGTAGCTATTCCATGCAATCATCTATCCAGATTTTGAACCTTAAAAAAAGAAGGGGGAAGAAATGAAACTTAAATATTGTCTTTGTTTTTTTCTATCAGCGTTTCTTGCCAGTCCGGTTTACGCCCAACAAGACAAACCCGACTTTAAAAGCAGGGTTGAGGTGGTTAATGTTGACTTCCGAGTAACCAATAAAAGCGGCGACACAATAATCGGCGACTTGACCAACGACGACTTTGAGGTTTACGAAGACAAGGTGAAACAAGAGATTACCAACTTTTCAGCGATTGAAGGACCTATTACCACCGTCCTGCTAATTGACTACTCCAGGCAATCGTACCTAATGAGCCTCTACTCCCAAGAAGAGGTCTGGTATGGACCCATAGAGTTTGTCCGCAGTCTTAAAGACGAAGACTGGGCCGCAATCATTATGTATGACCGAAAAGTTTATACCGATAAAGACGCTGAAAAAAACGGCATATTTCAAAACTTCACACAAAGCAAAAATGAGTTGGAAAAAACTTTAAACAATATTTTCCGTTCCCCGGCCGTATGGAACGAAAGCTGTCTGGTGGATGCCATAAAATCTACAATAGACATGGTAAACGCAAACCGTGAAAGTTTGACCGACAAAGTTTCTCTTGTAATAGTCTCGACCGGTTTGGACACCTTCAGTAAAAACCGATACGATAAGGTTTTGGAAGAAGCTCAAAATTCCGGAGTAGTGATTTACGCAATTGGAATCGGCGGACAACTAAAAGCGGCTTACGGAGACCGCATGAGCACAGACGACCGAATGGACCTTCTCGTCTCTGACAATCGCTTAAAATCATTCAGTGAACTGACTGGCGGCGAGTTTTTTCAGCCAAGATTTGTCTCCGAACTGCCGGACATCTTCAAAAATATTTCAGTCTATTTAAGAAACCAATACAGTCTAGGTTATATCTCAAGCAATCTCAAAAGAGACGGCAAGTTCAGAAAAATAGAAGTTAGAGTCAAGAAAACCTGGACTAACAAAAAAGGCAAAGAAGAAAAACTGACAGCTCATAACCGCAAAGGTTATTTTGCTCCCAAAGACTAGTCCAGCTTTAGCTGGATTTTTTTGTCCTTGTCAAATGTTTTACAAAGATATATAGTTGTGAAAATCGTTTTTTTAAAACTAGGAGAAACCCTTGATAAAGAAAGTTTTGTCTCTTGTCATTCTGACTATTTTTGTAACTTCTGTCTCGCTAAACGACTTGGTAGTAGCCCAAAACCAGGAATTCAAAAAGCCAACATTTGAGGAGATATACCAAAGTTACTCTTTTTCGGATACCGCCAACTTGGCGGAACTAGTCAAGTATCCCGAAGAAGACATCAAAAAAGAGTCTGAGAGACTAAGAGAAAAGGAAAAAGCAGAAAAACTTGAGATTAAAACAGAACAAAAGAAAGCTCTTGCCGAGCTTAAAAAAGGTCAGAAAGAACTCAAAAAAAATTCTGACGCCATAGAAAAGTTGAGGGACAAATACACCACTACCGCAACAGTAGTTGAGAACAACAAACCCAGAAAAGACAAAAGAGTTGATGAAAATGCCTTGACAAACGACCTGGAATATCAAGTTCTTTCGGAGGAAAGAAAAAATTTAGAATGTCAAGTCAGAGAGTGGCAGGTAAAGTCAGACAAAGTTGTTCACGAGATAAAGCTGGAAAAAGTTAAAACCTACTACGAGGTTTTAAAAACACAGCTGGACTTACTGCAAAAATGGCCCGTTGCGCTGCAAAAGATTGAAGCAGACAAACAGTCTGGAAAGGCAGCTGAAAGGAAATTTGCTAACCCTGAAAACATTGGATTGCGTGATTTGGGGTTCGGAGAACAAAGCGACGATTTGAAAATCTGGCAAAGTTCCGAAGGAAAACAGTTTTTGGAAGAGTTAAAAAAGAAAGAATACAAAGACACGGCTGTAAAAAATTATGTTGTTGGTTTGATAAAATTGGTTGCAGACAACTCCGACCTAAAAATCCCCGTAGACGAAAAAAATATTTTTATCATTGATGAAGACGACGTAAACGCTTTTGCCGCACCAGGTGGTGTCTGGGGCATCAATCGCGGCCTGCTTTTAAATGCGGACAACGAAGCCCAACTGGCAGGAGTGAAAGCCCACGAAATTGGCCACGTAACAGCCCGGCACTATCACCGGATGATGAAAAAAGCCATGATGCGTCAACTCATGTTGTTGGCGGTAATACTTATAACACAGAACTACTGGCTTTATCAAGGACTTGGTTTTGGGATAAGCCTGGAAATGTTAGGTGTCAGCCGAGCTTTTGAAATGGAAGCCGATACTTTGGGAATGCAGTATCTGGAAAAAACCGGTTATGATCCGATGTCTTTCATGAGTTTTTTTGAAAAGATGGGGCGTGACAAAGGATATGTCCGCCAAACATCATGGTTTAGGACCCATCCGGCGTTTGCCGAAAGAATCACCAACACTTTGCGGGAATATCGTTATCTAACCCCCAAAGATAACTATGTCCAGAACTCCAGTGAGTTTTTAGAAATGCAGGCGAGGCTCTGTGTCGCCAAAGAACTTGAAGAAGCGGACACGGCAAAAAGAGTCGAAAAACAAAGAAGGCCTTCTTTAACCAGAGGCCAACAGAAGAAAGAAGAAGATGCGGATAAACAATGCGGTATCCAAAGAACACCGCCGGAACAAAAAAACTCCCCTTGCAACAGGCCCGAGCTGTCAGATTTCAAAGACAAAGTCCGAGCTGAAGTTGCAGCTGAAAAAGAAAAACAGGAAAAAGTTGAAGAAGAGCCAAAGCCAAAATTAAGACGGCCTTAAAATTTGTGAACACACCCTCGCCCTCGCGCAGGGTGTTTTATTTTACTGAGTTTTACTGAGGACTGTCCTCAGGTAGCGTTTTTAGGTTTTTTAAAACTGCGGCAATAACAATAGGCCCAACTCCGCCAACAGGCGGAGTGATAAGAGAGGCTTTTTTGTTAACAGACTCAAAATCAACATCCGGCCCAAAGTCAATAACAACAGCACCTTCTTTAACCATATTTTCTGTAATCAAACCGGCTTTACCGACTCCGGAAATTAAAATATCATTTTTTATTTTTGACTTCAACTTTGTAGTACTTAAAAATACTTTCCACCGCCTCAACGGCCGGAGGCAAAATTGAAAAGTCGCCCGAATAAAACTTTTCCTGCGCTTCAAAAGATAAAATATCCACGTCTTTTTTCAAAGGGACGGCGTTCAAAACAGCAACAGAATCAATTTTTTCCGGGATAGGTAACTCAATCAAAACACCGCCGTAATCTGGATTCTGGGCAATTTTTTCAACTTCAAAAACCAAGTCTCTGGTTTTTGTATCCGCAGAAAATTCATGCACATCAAAAACTATGCCAACACTCTCCGTGGCTTTCTTCTTTAATTCTAAAAACTTTTTGCTCCTCGAATCATCGCCAATCAAAATTGCGGCCATCTTCAGAGGCTTTGACAACTTAGCAACCTTCTCGGCCACTTCTTCTAAAATTCTTCCTGCAATTTTTTTACCGTCAACCAACATAAAAGTGAACAGAACTTGCCAGACATTGCTTTTTCCGGACGTCCTCGCCGCTAGAAACAAAGATGTTACCAAATTATACAAGAACCATCACAGGAATACCTGTGAGTGGGGGTAAACACAGTTAGCCCTTTTTAGTTCTTAGCGAGGAGCTATGCAATCCACAACCTGATGCGTCTTCAAAAGGAACATTTGGCAAGTTTATAACTTATTGTTTTAAAATTGTGCTAAT
The DNA here is from genome assembly GCA_016185525.1 of Candidatus Yanofskyibacteriota bacterium. Classification (GTDB taxonomy): domain Bacteria; phylum Patescibacteriota; class Minisyncoccia; order 2-02-FULL-40-12; family IGHO2-12-FULL-4; genus JACPNK01. The sequence goes on along the minus strand of JACPNK010000007.1, from coordinate 6,333 downwards.
CTCCTCCGCAATCTTAACCATATCTTTTTCTTTCATTCCTTGCGTCGTCACCGCCGGCGTGCCCAAGCGGATTCCTGAAGGATCCCAAGGTTTGCGGGTATCAAAAGGTATCATATTTTTGTTTACAATAATCCCCGCTTTCTCTAACTTACTGCCAGCTTCACCACCAGTAAGACCCAAAGGTGTTACATCTACCAAAAGCAAGTGATTGTCCGTACCGCCAGAAACTATTTTAAAACCCAAGCGACCAAGCTCTTCAGAAAGTTTTTTGGCGTTATTGACTATCTGTTTAGCATATTTTTTAAAACTTGGCTTAATCGCCTCCTCCAAAGCAACCCCCATGGCCGCAATCGTATGCACTTGAGGCCCGCCCTGCAGTCCCGGAAAAACAGCTTTATCTATTGCATCCGAAAGTATTTCTTTTTCGTTTTTAGTTTTGCCCGACCCGCCGTTGGCGTACGGCCTGGGTCGCTTTGCGCTTATTATTATCGCTCCCCTCGGTCCACGCAAAGTTTTCTGTGTCGTTGTCGTTACAATGTCGGCATAAGGGAAAGGTGAAGGGTGTACTCCGCCGACAACTAAACCAGCAATATGAGAAATGTCAGCCATCAAAAGCGCGCCGACACTGTCGCTAATTTCTTTAAATTTTTTAAAGTCAAGCTGGCGAGGATAAGCGGTGGCCCCACAGACAATCAATGCCGGTTTAAATTCTTTGGCAATTTTTGCAATCCCGTCGTAATCTAACCAGCCATCATGACCAACGCCATAATGCTCAAATTTAAAAAGTTTGCCCGTCCAGCTTACGTGATGACCGTGCGTCAGATGGCCGCCGTGCTCCAAGGACATCGCCAAAATCTTATCACCGACATTTACGCTCGCTAAATATGCCGCCATGTTGGCAATACTGCCCGAATATGGCTGAACATTAACGCCCCACTCCTCGCTGGAAATTTTGAAAACTTTCAAAACCAATCTTTTAACTTCGTCTTCCAGTTCGTCTACAACTTCGTTGCCGAAATAGTATCTCTGATGAGATTTGCCTTCGGCATATTTGTTAGTCAGCGGAGAACCCAAAGCCGCCAAGACATTTTTGGAAACATAGTTTTCTGAAGGAATAAGGTTGATAACTTTTTTCTGCCTTCTGGCTTCTTTTTTGATAAGGTCTTTGATCATTTGTTTAGGCTTAATAATTTTAACAGTTGTTCCGGCCTTGAAGGTCCCACTCTCAAAACTTTCGGTAGGCCGGAAGTAAGGTCAATCACCGTTGACGGTTTGGATTTTGGCAAAATGCCGGCATCAATAATGAGGTTGGGGCGGCAATTTGAATCTTGGAACCTTTGTATAATTTTGTTTATATCATTGGTCGCCTCTTCCCCGGAAATATTAGCAGAAGTAGCCGTAAGAGGATAGCCGAATTTGCCCAAAAGTTTGTCGGTAAAAACAAAATCCGGAATGCGCACACCAAGAGAGCTTCTGCCAGCGGTAGTCACAGAAGAAACCTGATTCCTGCTCGGCAAAACCACTGTTACCGCTCCCGGCCATATTGACTCAACAACTTTTCTGGTCTTGGCATTAAAAAAAGCTAAAGCGTCAACCCATTCAATATTTCTGGCGATTACCGGCAAGGGTTTCGAGTAAGCTCTCTTTTTTATTTTGAAAATTTGGTTCACGGCAAAACTATCACAAGCGTTTGTTCCTAAACCGTAGACTGTATCCGTCGGATAAACCACGACTCCGCCCAACCTTAAAACCCGGCAGGCTTCCGCAATAACATCGTCATAGTTTTTGTTTAGATCAACTTTGACTATTTGCACACAATACGGAGCGTAGCGAATGTTGCTTTTGGAGGCTCTGAAAGCTGTGGATTGCATGGTTGCGAGCAGTATAATGTTGCGAAGCAACTGCGAGCAACTCCACAGCTTTCAAAGAGTGCAGCTTTCCCGCTGGGGAAAGCAAACGTCCGTAAAAAGTAACATTCGAGAAGCTCTGGTTACAACAAGTTTAAAATCTGACTCGCTAACTTTTTCGGATCATGCCTGATCAAACCGCTTTTAGTCAGCAAATTGGCCTTCAAAACTTCTGTTTTATTCAGTTGATTTTTGTAATCCCTGGACAGAGTAACCAATTGCGCTTTTTCTTCAGCATATCTTTTCAGTCTGATACTGCCCGGCCTTTTTGAGTTAACTAAAACGTAATTTAAGACATCCCTGCCCAAATGGCGTTCTAAAACAGAAACAAAATCCACAACCGAAAAATTATTGGTCTCGCCATTTTTAGTCATCAGATTGCAGACAAAAATTTTCCTTGCTTTTGAAAAACGAACCGCCTTAGCGATGTTGCCGACTAAAAAATTTGGCACAATACTGGTATACAGGTCGCCCGGCCCGACAACTACCAGGTCGGCTTTTTTGATTGCCTCAAGAGCTTCGGGATTGGCCCGGGCTTCTGGCCGTAAAAAGACTTTTGCTATTTTCAGTTCGGGGTTGTGTTTAGGTATATCTATATTTGTTTCTCCGCTTATGACTTTGCCGTTCTCCAGTTCCGCTTGCAATCGGACATTGTTTAGGGTTACCGGAATTACCCGACCCTTAACGTTTAAAACTTCGGAGGCAGTAGCGACTGCCTTATGAAATGTGCCTTCGGTCTTTTCCAAAGCAGTCAAAAAAAGATTGCCAAGACTATGGCCGTCGAGTTCGCCGCCCTTAAATCTAAAATCAAAAAGTCTTCTTAAAGACTTTGTCGCTGAAGAAAGGGCAACCAGCGAGCGCCGTATATCTCCCGGCGGCAAAACGCCATAGTCGTCCCTTAGCTTGCCGGTTGAGCCCCCGTCGTCGCACATTGAAACAATGGCGCTTAAGTTAAAATCAAAATTTTTTAAAGCCGAGAGTACGACAAAAGTTCCGGTTCCCCCGCCGATTGTTACAATGTTCTTATTCATCCCGTTATCAGGTTAATCAGACGGTTTTTTACAAAGACTGTTTTTCTTACCCCGCCGCCAATTTGTTTCTTAACCTTTTCTGAAACTAAAGCAAGCTTTTTTGCTTCCTCTTCCGAAATATCCATAGGCGCCGAAACTACGTCCCTAAACTTCCCGTCTACCTGCACAATCAAATCAAAATTTTCGTCCCGCAGGTATTTTTCGTCATAATCAGGCCATTTTTCTAAATGGATTGATTTTTTATTTTTCAAAACTTCACGCCATATTTCTTCGGCCAAATGAGGCGCAAAAGGAGCGAGAAGTTTTAAGAAGGTTACATTATCTTTTCGGAAACTGCCCTGTTTTTCCATTACATTCAAAAGTTTCATCAGCTCACTAACTCCGGTGTTGAAGTTAAGGTTTTCAATATCCTCGCCTGTTTTTTTAATTGCTGAGTGCAATTTATAACCCATTTCTTTTTCTTTACTCTTTTTTGGTTTTTCAAACAAATTCCAAACCCGATTTAAAAAACGATAAACGCCGTTAATACTGCCGGGACTCCACGGACCGCCTTGCTCATAAGGCCCCATAAAAGCCAAATACATGCGAATCGCATCAGCGCCGTATTTTTTAACCAAGTCATCAGGGTCAACAACATTGCCCCGCGACTTTGACATTTTCTGGCTATCAGGACCTAAAATCACGCCATGGTTTCTCCGCGTCAAAAAAGGCTCATCAAAGTCAACCAGACCCAGATCAAAAAGAGCTTTGGTGAAAAAGCGGGAATAAAGAAGATGCATGGTGTTGTGTTCGGCGCCGCCGATATAGGTTTTGACCGGCAACCATTGTTTTATTTTTTTAGCATCGGCGAAACTTTTTTTATTCTTCGGATCGGCATAACGCAAAAAATACCAAGAAGAATCAACAAAAGTATCCATGGTATCGGTCTCTCTCTCGGCGTCTTTGCCGCACTTGGGACATTTTGTCCTTATCCAAGCCCCGTCCTTGGATAAGGGAGAGCGGCCGTCCGCTGATGGTTTAAAATCTTCAAGGTCGGGTAGTTTTACCGGCAATTCTTTTTCCGAAACCGGCTGATAGCCCTGCCCTGAGGCGCCTCGAAGGGCACATTTGCCGCAATGAATCATCGGTATTGGCGCACCCCAATATCTCTGTCTGGATATAACCCAATCATGAAGTTTGTAGTTAACTTTTGATTCAGCCAGTTTTTCTTTTCTTAGTTTCTCTAAAATTTTATTTCGCCCTTCTTCCGAAGTCATGCCGGTAAATTCGCTCGAATCAACCAGATGAGCATCGTCGGTAAAAGCTTTTTCCAAAACCGGACAGGTTGGAGCAGGATAGTTCGGACAAACAACCATTTTAACCGGCAGATTATATTTTTTGGCAAATTCAAAATCTCTTTGGTCGTGAGCCGGCACGGCCATAACCGCTCCGGTTCCATAATGGCCGACAACGTAATCCGCCACCCAAACAGGAATTTTTTCTTTGTTAACAGGATTTACAACATAAGCTCCAGTAAATACACCTGTCTTTTCTTTTTCCAAATAAGTGCGCTCGAGTTCTGTTTTTTTTGTTGCCTCTTGGATATATCGGTTTACTTTGTCCAAGTTATCATCATTGGTCAGCCTAGTAACTAACGGATGTTCCGGCGCAAGCACTAAGTATGTCGCCCCAAAAAGCGTGTCAGCTCTAGTTGTAAAAACTTTTATCGTTTCTTTGGAATTTGGAATTAAAAAATTAATTTCCACGCCCCGAGAACGGCCAACCCAATTTTTCTGGGCGGTTTTAGTCACTTCCGGCCAGTCCAGTTTTTCCAAGTCGTCAATAAGTTTGTCGGCATAGTCTGTGATTTTAAGCATCCATTGGGCCAGTTCTTTTTGTACGACTTCCGTGCCGCACCGATCGCATTTGCCGTCAACAACTTGCTCGTTAGCCAAAACGGTTTTGTCTTTCGGACACCAATTAACCAAAGTTTTGGCCCGGTAAGCCAGACCTTTTTTGAAAAGTTGAATAAAAAACCATTGCGTCCATTTATAGTATTCCTGATCTATGGTTGAAACTTTTCTTGACCAATCAAAAGTCGCGCCCATAGATTGGAGCTGTTTGGTCATGTAAGCGATATTCTGCTCCGTCCACTTGCGAGGATTAACTTTATTTTTTATGGCCGCATTTTCCGCCGGCAAACCAAAAGCGTCAAAGCCAATCGGATACATTACATTTTTACCCTTCATCCGCAGATAGCGCGACAAAATATCCGGCACGGCAAAAGCGTACCAATGGCCGATGTGCAAATTGCCGGAAGGATAAGGAAATTCGGTAAGCAACATAAAATTTTCCTTGCCCTTAACAGCATCCTTGGTATTAAAAGATTTCATCCAACTCTTTTGCCACTTTTTCTCAATTTTAGATGGATTATATTTTGCCATCATTTTTCTTATTTTTCGCTTTTCGCTTTTAGTTTTACGCTTTGCTAATTATGCCCATTTTCCAAAGGTTTTTAAAGTCTTGCAAATCAACAAAAAATGTGGTATAATTAATAGTATTGAAGTACCCTAAAAACAAGAAAACGGGAAAGAAAAAAAATGAATAAGAACAGTTGGGTAATGACTGCAATCGCTGCCAGTTTATTGGGTGCAGTTCTTGCGCTTATAATCTGGTGGCCCAGCAACGACAAAGTTGAGGTGGGGAAAATTTATCCCCTGGCGATGACATACTTGGCCAACCTGCAACTGCCGGACAGCAAAGTCGTTGACGGTCGGATGTTTGACTTTGTCGACAGAAATGTCGTCAAGTCAAAGCCGGCCCCACTGACCGACGGCCGAGGGCAGATTGTTTGGGAAATTCCCAACATGAAACCCGGTACCGTCAAGTTAGTCCGGCAAAAACGGCCAGGAGTAACCATCGAGGGGATCAATTACCCGCCCCAAGAATGGTTGGAGTGGCACTTCAATTACAACCTGAAGTCGGAACAGAAGTATGTTCCGACCATAATTGTAAAGAAGTAGCCCTCGTCGGCCACAGACGGCCACCATCGTGCAAAGTAACGCGCTGATGGTGGCCGCTTTTTTATTACAAACTACAATGGGCATCTTTGTAAATCTTTGTAAATTTTCAATCTTATCAAGGCTCCTTATCAAGGCGACGCCTTGATAAATAGTTCCTCCGTGTTTTTACTTGTCTGCTCGGCGATTTTCTCCACAGTCTCCCCTTTTATTTTAGCAATCTTTTCGGCAACAAATTTTAAATATATTGACTCATTTCTCTGGCCACGGTGAGGTACGGGAGCCAGATAAGGCGCATCGGTTTCAAGAAGAAGTTTATCCAAAGGAATATTTTTTACCACGTCATCATACTGTTCGGTAAAAGTAATAATTCCGTTAAGTCCGATTAAAAAACCT